>NZ_JBIYCW010000005.1:0-329746 GCF_044908115.1 Bacillus sp. RC51
CCTTGAGGTCCAGTGGAACCAGTAGCACCTGTGTTACCTTGAATACCTTGAGGTCCAGTGGCACCTGTATTACCTTGAATACCTTGAGGTCCAGTAGCACCCGTGTTACCTTGAGCGCCTTGAGGTCCAGTGGAACCAGTAGCACCCGTATTACCTTGAGCACCTTGAGGTCCGGTAGCACCCGTGTTACCTTGAATACCTTGAGGTCCAGTGGAACCCGTGTTACCTTGCGCACCTTGAGGTCCAGTGGAACCAGTAGCACCTGTGTTACCTTGAGCGCCTTGAGGTCCAGTAGCACCCGTGTTACCTTGCGCACCTTGAGGTCCGGTAGCACCCGTGTTACCTTGCGCACCTTGAGGTCCGGTAGCACCCGTGTTACCTTGAGCGCCTTGAGGTCCAGTGGAACCAGTAGCACCCGTATTACCTTGAGCACCTTGAGGTCCGGTAGCACCCGTGTTACCTTGAATACCTTGAGGTCCAGTGGAACCCGTGTTACCTTGCGCACCTTGAGGTCCAGTGGAACCAGTCGCACCTGTGTTACCTTGAATACCTTGAGGTCCAGTGGCACCTGTATTACCTTGAATACCTTGAGGTCCAGTGGAACCAGTAGCACCCGTATTACCTTGAGCACCTTGAGGTCCGGTAGCACCCGTGTTACCTTGAATACCTTGAGGGCCAGTGGAACCCGTGTTACCTTGCGCACCTTGAGGTCCAGTGGAACCAGTAGCACCTGTGTTACCTTGAACGCCTTGAGGTCCAGTGGAACCAGTAGCACCTGTGTTACCTTGAGCGCCTTGAGGTCCAGTGGAACCAGTAGCACCCGTATTACCTTGAGCACCTTGAGGTCCGGTAGCACCCGTGTTACCTTGAATACCTTGAGGTCCAGTGGAACCCGTGTTACCTTGCGCACCTTGAGGTCCAGTGGAACCAGTCGCACCTGTGTTACCTTGAATACCTTGAGGTCCAGTGGAACCAGTAGCACCGGTAGCACCTGTGTTACCTTGAACGCCTTGAGGTCCAGTGGAACCAGTAGCACCGGTAGCACCTTGAGGTCCAGTAGCACCCGTGTTACCTTGCGCACCTTGAGGTCCGGTAGCACCCGTGTTACCTTGAATACCTTGAGGGCCAGTGGCACCTGTATTACCTTGAATACCTTGAGGTCCAGTGGAACCAGTAGCACCTGTGTTACCTTGAGCGCCTTGAGGTCCAGTAGCACCCGTGTTACCTTGAATACCTTGAGGTCCAGTGGCACCTGTATTACCTTGCGCACCTTGAGGTCCAGTGGAACCAGTCGCACCTGTGTTACCTTGAGCGCCTTGAGGTCCAGTGGAACCAGTAGCACCCGTATTACCTTGCGCACCTTGAGGTCCGGTAGCACCCGTGTTACCTTGAATACCTTGAGGTCCAGTGGAACCAGTAGCACCGGTAGCACCTTGAGGTCCAGTGGAACCAGTGGCACCTGTGTTACCTTGAACGCCTTGAGGTCCAGTGGAACCAGTAGCACCGGTAGCACCTGTGTTACCTTGAATACCTTGAGGTCCAGTAGCACCAGTCACGCCCGTGTTACCCCTAGGTCCGGTAGCACCAGTCACGCCCGTGTTACCTCTAGGTCCGGTAGCACCAGTAGCACCTGTGTTACCTCTAGGTCCGGTCGCACCAGTAGCGCCCGTGTTACCTCTAGGTCCGGTCGCACCAGTAGCGCCCGTGTTACCTCTAGGTCCGGTCGCACCAGTAGCACCTGTGTTACCTCTAGGTCCGGTAGGTCCAGTAGGTCCTCTGCCGAACGAAGCTGAATTAACTAGAGTAGTTTGTAACTCTGCAATTAATTTAAGGAGTTCTTGGAGTGTACAAGGATCAATTCGGAATAACTTTGTAATGTAAAGTAAATAATTAATTAAAATTTGAAGTTCAACAAATACAGCACTTGCTACGAAGGTTGGATTTTTTAATATAGTTATTAAGTTTTTAATGATGGCTAATCCTTGTGCTTTCAGAGCGGAAGTAGTGTCTAGTGAACAGATGAATTTGCTTAGTAGGTGCAATGTATCTATTAGATTCTCAATGTTTTTGGGAGATGGATTGGCGAAAAGTTTAGGGATTATTTTTATTAAATCGTTAATGATTGCACGGAATGTTCTAATTTGCGCTTTAGTAATTGGAATCGTTGGGGTAGTTGGAATTCGTCCAGCGCTAGTTGGAAAGCATGGATTGGAGTATTTATTTTGATTGTCGTTAAAGCGAGACATTAAATCTCTCCTTTCTAATAAGAATGTGAACGAAACTCATCATAGTAGATGCAGAGAGTAGTTAAATGGTCATAGTGAAATGGATTCTTTCGAGAAAAAATAAAAAAAACGCCTTATTATAGGGCGTTTTTTTTATTTTCAGCATATTGATAATATCGCTTTAGTGAAATTTTTGATTTGAAGCCAACTAATTTTATGATTTCTGGCTCTGGGGTTTGTTTTTTTATTAGGCGTAAAATAAACGTGTTCCGGAAATGTTGTCCAGAAATGCCTTTACGTAAATTGGCTCTTGCTACTTCAAGTCGGATCATTTTTTGGATAGCGATTTCTGTTAGTGCTTTTGGTGCATCGTTTTCGTATACCCATCTGTATGTTCCGCGGTTAAAATCGAATGCAACAAACAACGGGTCATTACTATGGTATTTAGGACGAACTGGTTCTGGAATACTTTTATAATATGTGTACAGTTGTTTTTTGTCTTCGATTGCTAATGTGATTGTTCTTTCTACTCCTGCGGTTGCTGGAATAGAAAGTGTATTAGTTTCAAAATGAACGTGATGCATAGTTAATGCTGTAAGCTCTTGTAAGGATAGTCCGTAGTCGATTAATATACTTAAAATGGCGATATTACGATCCATTAATAATGGACGAACGGGACGTTGTTTTTCTGAAAGTCCTTCTAATGAAGTGACTATATGCTTTAATCTTTTTTCTTCATCGGATGAAATGAAATCTTCATTACGCAATGCACGGTTTGGTTGAATAGTAATTTCCATATCATTCAATGGATTTGGAATGTTAAGAAAATGATGCATTCTATTTAATACAATAAATACACGATGCATTGTTTTCTCAGAGTAGTGTCGATTCTTTTTTAAGTCTGAAAAGTAATCTTCATAGTCTTTTGTACAAAGTGTTGCCCATATATTACTGGAAGGGAGCTTTTTGTTTTTTTCTAACCAATGTCCAAAATCTTCAATGTCATAAACATAACGTTTAATGGTTGAAGACTTTCGGCCTTTATTCAATAAAAAAATAGAAAAGGCTTGTATTGTATCATGGAATTCCGTTGTTTCCATAGTCCCACCACCTTGATTATTTCTTATATTATAGCAAACTTTTCTGAAAATAGGCATTTGCAAGAGGGACTGGAATAATAATATTTGGTGAGTGGATAAAATGAGGTGATTGTATGGAACAATCGATGCGTAAGAAAAATAACAATCAAATTAATATTGTATTAAACCATCGAAAGAAAATTTCGTTACCGGCATCAGAAAATAAAACGGTAATTTCAAGTGAAACCACTACTAAACATGAGATGTTGCAGAGAATTGAAGAAGAGATGGGAAAGCTTGTTGGGATGGATGAAATAAAAAAGATAATAAAAGAAATTTATGCTTGGATTTATGTAAATAAAAAAAGACAAGAGATGGGGTTGAAATCTGAGAAGCAAGTGCTTCACATGTTATTTAGGGGGAATCCCGGTACTGGGAAGACAACCGTTGCTAGAATGATAGGGAAATTGTTGTTTGAGATGAATATTTTATCGAAGGGGCATTTAGTTGAAGCAGAACGTGCTGATCTTGTGGGGGAGTATATCGGTCATACAGCGCAAAAGACGAGAGATTTAATAAAAAAGGCCATGGGAGGTATTTTGTTTATTGATGAGGCGTATTCTTTAGCGCGGGGGGGAGAGAAGGATTTTGGGAAGGAAGCTATTGATACACTTGTGAAGCATATGGAAGATAAGCAACACGGTTTTGTATTAATTTTAGCTGGATATTCAAGAGAGATGAATCATTTTCTTTCATTAAATCCAGGGTTACAATCTCGTTTTCCGTTTATTATTGAATTTGCGGATTACTCGGTAAATCAGCTGTTGGAAATTGGAAAGAGAATGTATGAGGAGCGCGAATATCAGTTATCTAAAGAAGCGGAGTGGAAATTTCGAGATCATTTACATGCGGTAAAGTATTCGTCGCAAATTACATCGTTTAGTAATGGGCGATACGTACGGAATATTGTTGAAAAATCGATTCGTACACAAGCTATGCGATTGTTACAAGAGGATACGTATGATAAATATGATTTAATTGGGATATCAAGTATGGATTTAATGCTTGAAGAGGAGACGCACAGTACGTAAACTGTGCGTCTGTTTTTATGCATAAGTTCGTTTACTCTTTTTTTGCTTTTTCTTGGTGAGTTTTATGAAGACGTTCCATTTTAGCGCTCTTTTCGTGCGCTGAATTTGGATCATGTCCAAATTGGTTTACTGAGCTTTTTTGAGCTCCTTTATTAACATGGTTTGTCATTTGCATTCACCTCGCTTTAAAAATTAGTATAAACATTATGTAAAGAAAAACTCGTTAGAAAAGAAAAACCTCTTTACGATATGTAAAGAGGTTAGATTGCTATTTATGCATTGAGCGCTCCTTTGTATCGATGCGTCTATGCGGTAAATGCCATTTGTAATGAATAGAAACCATGCGGAAGCAAACAATTAAAATGAATAAGGTGTATAGAGCCCAATCGCTAACGATGACTTTAGCGCCAATCAAAAAACCGGCTAAAATCGTCCAAAACGCATATACATCAGCTCGAAGGACGAGAGGTTTTCTACGTGCTAAAAGATCACGAATAATACCGCCGCCAATGCCAGTTAAAACAGCAGCTACAATTGTAGCACTAATTGGTAAATTTAATTTTTGGGCGTATAGAGCTCCTTGTACGGCGAACGCTGATAAGCCGATGGCATCTGTGATGTTTTCCCACTTTTTCCAATGCTTAATTAATTTATTAGGAAAAAGAAAAATGATCGTCATTGATAATAGTGCGATTTGGAATAACATGTCTTGTTGCCAAAACGCGACGATTGGATAACCGATTAATAAATTACGAAGGGCACCTCCCCCAAATGCGGTTGCCATTCCTAAAATATATACCCCGAAAATATCATAATCCTCTTCCATTGCAACAATGGCTCCGCTTAGTGCGAAAGCGATTGTGCCTATGATGCTAAAAATCTCCCATGCCATGAATTTTCTCCCCCGCTAACTAGATGAAATGTGCTTCCTCTGCTATTATATTAGAAGGTTTAAATTTCGAAAAGGATGAGTGAACATATTTGATGGAAGAAAAAGAAAAAATCATATTAGTTGGCTGTCAATTGCCACAAGATGATGATGAAAAATTTATGCATTCCATGAAAGAGCTTGCATCGCTAGCGAAAACTGCGCGAGCGGAAGTGTTAGTATCAACGACGCAAAAGCGCCCGAAGTTTCATCCGGCGACTTATATAGGAAAAGGTAAACTAGAAGAGCTTGCAGCGTTGACGGAAGAATTAGAACCAGCTGTTATTATTTTTAATAATGAGTTAACACCAAGTCAAATTCGGAATTTATCTTCAGTATTAGATGCGAGAGTGATTGACCGAACGCAGTTAATACTAGATATTTTTGCGCAACGTGCGAAATCGAGAGAGGGTAAGCTTCAAGTAGAATTAGCTCAATTGCAATATACAATGCCGCGCCTTATGGGACAAGGTCTTGCTTTATCACGTCTTGGTGGTGGAATTGGTACAAGGGGACCAGGAGAGACGAAGCTTGAGACAGATCGTCGTCATATTCGATCTCGTATTGATGAAATAAAGAGACAACTTGCGGTTGTTGTGGAGCATCGAAAAAGATATCGTGAGAGAAGAAAAGATAATAAAGTGTTTCAAGTTGCGTTAATTGGGTATACAAATGCAGGGAAATCTACGTTGTTTAATAGATTAACGGAAGCTGATACGTTTGAAGAAAACTTATTGTTTGCAACGCTAGATCCGACGACAAGAAAGATGCCGTTACCTTCTGGTTATACAGTGCTTTTGACTGATACGGTTGGTTTTATACAAGATTTACCTACGTCACTAATTGCTGCTTTTCGATCTACGTTAGAAGAAGCTGGGGAAGCGGATGTTATTTTACATGTTGTTGATTCAGCAGATCCTAATTATGTAGGGCATGAGCAGACAGTAAAACAATTATTGTCGGACCTTGAAATTAATCATATTCCTATTATTACGTTATATAATAAAAAAGATAAATTGCATCAAAACTTCATTCCATTTCCGAAAAGTGATTTCTTAATGACTAGTGCTTTTGAAGAAAGTGATTTACTGCGTATAAAAGAAGCGATAGAAACGAAGATGAAGGAAGAAATGGATGATTATAAAGTGGAAATTCCTCCGAGTGAAGGTAGGTTGTTAACACTTTTAAAGACGGAAACGTTATTAACTAAAATGGATTTTCTAGAAGATAAATTTGTATATGATTGTACAGGGTATATATTTGCTCATTCATCGCTTAAGGGGCAATTAAAGAGATTTTTAGTGGAAGAAGGAGAAAATAATGTTTGATCGTTTGAAAAATGGAGAAAAAATTGCTCCAATCGTAAAAGAAGTAGAAAGTCAAATTACAGAAGTACATAAACATGTGGATGAAGTGATTGAGAGTAACCAATTTCGTGTATTAGAAAGTTTTCGTAAACATAAAATTAGCGATTCGCATTTTATTCCGACGACAGGTTATGGGTATGATGATATTGGTCGTGACACGTTAGAAAAAGTGTATGCTGATGTATTTGGGGCAGAAGCGGGTCTTGTTCGTCCGCAAATTATTTCAGGTACTCACGCAATTTCGACAGCTCTATTCGGTATTTTACGTCCAGGAGATGAACTACTATACATAACAGGAAAACCATATGATACGTTAGAAGAAATCGTTGGTGTACGCGGAAAAGGTGTAGGCTCATTTAAAGAATATAATATTGGTTATAACGCAGTTCCGTTAACTGAAGAGGGATTTGTGGACTTTGAATATGTTGCAGCTGCGATCCATAGTAATACGAAGATGATTGGTATTCAGCGTTCAAAAGGATATGCTACTCGTCCGTCGTTTACTGTTTCACAAATTAAAGAGATGATTGCGTTTGTGAAAGAGATTAAACCTGATGTTGTTGTATTTGTAGATAACTGCTATGGCGAATTTATTGAAGAAGAAGAGCCATGTCATGTTGGTGCGGACTTAATGGCAGGCTCTCTTATTAAGAATCCTGGCGGTGGAATTGTTAAAACTGGTGGTTACATTGTTGGTAAAGAGCAGTATGTTGAAGCGTGTGCATATCGTCTAACATCTCCAGGGATTGGTGCGGAAGCAGGGGCATCTTTATACAGTTTGCAAGAAATGTATCAAGGCTTCTTCTTAGCGCCGCATGTAGCGGGACAAGCGCTAAAAGGTGCGATTTTTACAGCTGCATTTTTAGAAAAGTTAGGGATGAATACATCACCAGCTTGGAATGCACCAAGAACGGATTTAATTCAGTCTGTTCAATTTGATGATAAAGATCGTATGATTGCGTTCTGTCAAGCGATTCAATATGCATCTCCAATTAATTCTCATTTCACTCCATATGCAAACTATATGCCGGGTTATGAAGATGATGTAATTATGGCTGCGGGGACGTTTATTCAAGGTGCAAGTATTGAGCTGTCGGCTGATGGTCCGATTCGTCCGCCTTATGTTGCTTACGTGCAAGGTGGGTTAACTTATTCGCATGTAAAGATTGCGATTTGTTCTGCGATTGATGCGTTAATTGAAAAAAAACTATTAACAATTTCTTAAAGGAAAGCTGTCGATTTCGGCAGCTTTTTTCGTGTGAAAGTAATGATTTGTGCCATTAGAAAAAAAATGAAAAAAATTACAAAAAAATCATGTGAGAAAAACTAACATCTATTGACACTAAACATAACATGGTATAAAATGAGAAACAGTTAAGGCGAAGGAGGAACTGAAACAATGAAAGAAGATAGACGTTCTGCTCCGCTGTTTCCAATTGGTATTGTAATGGATTTAACACAATTATCTGCACGTCAAATTCGCTACTATGAAGAGCATAATCTTATTTTTCCAACCCGTACAAAAGGGAATCGTAGATTATTTTCATTTAACGATGTAGATAAATTGTTGGAAATTAAAGATTTGTTAGATCAAGGCTTAAATATGGCCGGAATTAAACAAGTATTGCAAATGAAAGAAAATCAAACAGAAGCAGTGAAAGTAAAAGAAGAAACGAAAGAAATTTCAAAATCCGAGCTTCGCAAAATTCTTCGAGATGAACTACAACATACAGGTAGATTTAATCGGACCTCATTGCGACAAGGTGACATTTCAAGGTTTTTTCACTAAAGATAACTGATTCTGAAGGTGTTTAGAGGGACTAAGGAGGAATTTATAATGGCTAGGTACACAAAAGAAGATATTTTCCGTTTGGCGAAAGAAGAGAATGTAAAGTATATCCGTCTGCAATTTACGGACCTTTTAGGGGTAATTAAAAACGTAGAAATTCCAGTGAGCCAATTAACAAAAGCTCTTGATAACAAAATGATGTTTGATGGATCTTCTATTGAAGGTTTCGTACGTATTGAAGAATCTGATATGTATTTATATCCGGATTTAGATACTTGGGTAATTTTCCCTTGGACAGCTGAAAAAGGTAAAGTAGCTCGTTTAATCTGTGATATTTACAATGCTGATGGTACTCCATTTGATGGCGACCCACGTAACAACTTAAAGCGTGTGTTAAAAGAAATGGAAGCATTAGGATTCTCAGATTTCAATCTTGGACCAGAGCCAGAATTCTTCCTATTTAAAGTTGATGAAAAAGGAAATCCAACATTAGAATTAAACGATAACGGTGGATACTTCGACCTTGCGCCGATGGATCTAGGGGAAAACTGTCGTCGTGATATCGTTCTTGAACTTGAAGAAATGGGCTTTGAAATTGAAGCATCTCACCATGAGGTTGCGCCAGGTCAACATGAAATTGACTTTAAATATGCAAATGCAATTCGCTCATGTGATGACATTCAAACATTCAAGCTTGTTGTAAGAACGATTGCTCGTAAACATGGTTTACACGCAACATTTATGCCGAAACCATTATACGGTGTGAACGGTTCAGGTATGCACTGTAACTTATCATTATTTAAAAATGGTGAGAACGTATTCTTCGATCAAAACGGTGATTTACAATTAAGTGATGATGCTCGTCACTTCATCGCAGGTATTTTAAAACATGCGCCAGCATTTACAGCGGTAGCAAACCCAACTGTAAACTCTTACAAGCGTTTAGTACCTGGATATGAAGCTCCATGTTACGTAGCATGGTCTGCACAAAACCGTAGTCCATTAGTGCGTATCCCTGCATCTCGTGGTATTAGTACACGCGTAGAAGTACGTAGTGTTGACCCAGCTGCGAACCCGTATTTAGTAATGGCTACATTATTAGCAGCAGGTCTTGATGGAATTAAAAATAAATTAACTCCACCAGCTGCAGTAGACCGTAACATCTACGTAATGACAAAAGAAGAGCGTGAAGAAGCAGGTATCGTTGACTTACCAGCAACATTAGCGCAAGCGTTAGTTACTTTACAATCTAATGAAATCGTATGTGGTGCATTAGGTGATCATTTACTTGAGCACTTCATTGAAGCAAAAGAAATTGAGTGGGATATCTTTAGAACTCAAGTTCACCAATGGGAACGCGATCAATATATGTCTCTATACTAAGAGAGAAAAAAGCCCTAATACTACGGTATTAGGGCTTTTTCGTCATTTATCTACAGTGAAAAAAACACGAATGTTGTCGCATTTTTTTTAGTGTCATCAGGAAGTAATTTATTGAAAATAATTTGTGTTGACTCGTTCTGTATAAAGAACTAAAATGGCATTAACTAGAAATGTTTGTATATTAAAAAGAATAAAAATATTGTTTTTTTCTTAAGTTTTCGATGCTAATTTCAAGTTGAAGCTCATTGGTTTTAAATGAGGAGGGAAGTTATGGATAAGGAAATAAATTTGAAAAATCTATTTACTATTATACGGAAAAGGATTTGGATCATTCTATTATTTACAACTCTCACAACAGTAGCAGGAGCGATGTATACTATATATGTAAAAACACCATTATATGCCTCTTCAGCAAGAGTTATTGTTCAAGCTAATGCTGAAACGATGAATACATTGAAAGCGATGGTAAATGAGCCTGTAATATTAGAAAAAGTGGCTGCTGAATTGAATATTAACAGATCTGCAGGTGCATTAAGTGGACAAATAAGTACAGAAAGTGTGCAAGGGTCCCAGATTATGAGAATAAATGTAGTGGATATAGATCCTGTGCTTGCTCATAAAATTGCAAATACTACAGCCGCTGTTTATAAGAAAGAAGTAGCGAATATACTGAATTTTAATAATGTGAGTATATTACCAGAAGACCCAGTTCAAAAACATTCTATGCCTATAAATATAAATCACCTTAAGACGATACTAATTGCATTCTCTATAGGTATGGTGCTCAGTATTGGATTCATTTTTTTATTGGATTCACTTGATGAGAGAATCAAATCGGAACGGCGAATTGAACAATTGTTAGATGTCCCTGTTTTGGGCGGAATATCTAAAATGAATAGAAAAAATGTGAAAGACAAATTCAGTAAAAAAAATACGGTATTATTGGGGGAGGGAACGGAGTGGCTTACAAAAATAGACGAAAAACAAATAAAGTTAAAGGAGAAAGTATAATTGTACATACCGCTCCAAGATCGAAAATTTCGGAGCAGTATCGTTCGCTTCGAACAAACCTTCAATTATCGTCATCTATTCATAAAAGCAGAACTATAGTTATTACTTCTCCGAGGTATGGTGAAGGAAAATCAACGATTACAGTTAATTTAGCAGTCTCAATAGCACAAAAAGGTGAAAAAGTATTGGTAATAGATGCAAATTTACGAACACCAACGATTCATGAAATGTTTGGAGTAGAAAATACAATTGGATTAATTGATATATTGAACGGAAAAACAACTTTAGAGGGCGCCGTGAAAAAAACAGAGATGGAAAGTCTGGATGTATTAACTAGCGGACCGGTACCATTCAATCCATCCGAAGTACTTAGTTCGAGTGCAATGGATATGTTAGTTCAAAAGGCAATGGAACGATATGATATTATATTATTTGATTCTTCTCCTGTACTAGAAGTAACAGATACAAGTGTATTGGCCGATAAGTGTGAAGGTGTATTATTGGTGATACGTTATAATCGTACTGTGAATGAAGATGCGCTTGAAACGAAAAGGGCGTTAAGTTTTACGAAAAGTAGGATATTAGGTGCGATTTTGAATGGAAAAGTATAAATAACATAAATGGACTTTTAAAAAAATTTAATATCCTAATATTAAGGTGTTCTTTATAAAGAATTTTTTAAAGAGCTACGATGTGGTGATGTCTCCTTACCGCTATCAACGGAGGCACTCGATTATGCTGTGGGTTGTGAAAACAACCTTAGATGCGAGTCATCAAGAGTGTAATGTGAGGCCGGGTTAGATGCCCATGTTTTATTAAAGTTTCTAACTATGTGCTTTTAATAAAGAGAATATAGTTAGAAACTTTAAATTTGAAAGAGTTAAGTATGGAATTGATTAAAGGAGGAAGTTACATGACGTATCGGCGGAGGATATCGTTATTGCTTTTAATGGATTCAATGATTGTGTTAAGTGCTATTTTCTTTAGTTATTTCTTTGTAAATGCTAGCTTTAGTGTTATCACTTTATCATCAATTATTAGCTCTATCACTCTATTAGTCAGTCATCATTTATTTGCTTTAATATATAAGTTGTATAATAAAGCTTGGGAATATGCAAGTATAGGAGAATTACTCATTATATGCAAAGTTGTTACATTTTCTATAATTGCTACAGCAGTTGTGCAGCAACTAATCATGCAAAAAATGTATTTTCGGCTGTTAGTTGTAACTTGGATGATTCATATTTTATTAATTGGTGGTTCACGTTTTATATGGAGAATGTACAGAGATATTTATTATGTAAAAAAGGGTGATAAAAAAAGAACGTTAATTGTTGGTGCGGGATCTGCTGGGACAATGGTTGCAAGGCAGTTGTTAAAGAATAGTGCTGCCGAATTAATGCCAGTCGCATTTATTGATGATAATGTAAAAAAACATAACCTTGATATTTGGGGTATTCCAGTAATTGGTGGTAAGAATCAAATTGAGTATGTTGTTAAAAAACTGAATATTGAAATAATAATTTTGGCAATTCCTTCATTAAACAAAAGAGAGCAAAATGTTATTTTGAAAAGATGTTTAAAAACAGAAGTGAAAACTCAAATTCTTCCGATGTTAGAAGACTTAGTAACGGGTAAAGTATCGGTGAACGAATTCAGAGATGTTCAAGTAGAAGATTTATTAGGGCGCGATCTTGTAGAGCTTGATGTGGATGTTATTTCAGATTATATAACTAACAAAGTTATTTTAGTTACTGGTGCAGGAGGTTCAATTGGTTCGGAAATTTGTAGACAAATTGCAAAATTCAGGCCGAAAAGGTTGATTTTACTAGGGCATGGGGAGAACAGTATTTATTCTATAGAAATGGAATTAAACAGAAAATATGGAGATATGAAAGGCACGTTTATTCCTGAAATCGCAGATATACAAGATGAAAAAAAGATGAATTTAATAATGAATAAACATCTTCCAAATGTTGTATATCATGCAGCTGCACATAAACATGTACCACTAATGGAGAATAATCCTGAAGAGGCTGTTAAAAATAATTTGATTGGAACTATGAATGTATCAGAGGCAGCGAGAGCACATGGAGTAGGAACGTTTGTTATGATTTCCTCTGATAAAGCTGTGAACCCGACGAGTGTTATGGGAGCAACAAAGAAATTAGCTGAGATGGTAATTCAACATAAAGATAAAATAAGTCATACAAAGTTTGTTACTGTACGCTTTGGGAATGTCTTAGGAAGTAGAGGGAGTGTTATACCTTTATTTAAGAAGCAAATTCAAAATGGTGGACCAGTTACAGTTACTCATCCTGATATGGTTCGGTATTTTATGACAATCCCGGAAGCATCAAGACTCGTAGTGCAAGCTGGTGCTTTAGCTAAAGGTGGAGAGATTTTTGTATTGGACATGGGAGAACCAGTGAAAATAGTCGACCTTGCCAAAAATCTTATTCGATTATCAGGAAATTCTGTGGATGAAATAGGAATAGAATTTACTGGTATACGCCCAGGGGAGAAACTTTTTGAAGAATTACTAAAAGAAGATGAAATGAATGAAAAGCAAATTCATCCGAGGATTTACGTAGGACAAGAAATGAATGTTCGTATAGAAGAAATTGAAGAGTTTATTTCAAGTTATACAGATTTAAACGAAGTAGAATTAAGAAAACGATTGTTAAAGTTAGTAAATCAGCGTAAAACTTTAAAACTGTTAATACCTGTATCGGGTTAATAGAAAAAATTTATATAAGACGGGTGCGTGGGATGGTGTCTAAAAAAGTTCTGTTTTGTGCAACTGTAGATTATCATTTTAAGGCTTTTCATTTACCGTATTTGAAATGGTTTTCAGAACAAGGATGGGAAGTACATGTTGCAGCGAATGGGAATATACATCTTCCGTACGTAACTCGAAAATATAGTATTCCTATTCAAAGGTCACCTCTTAGTATACAAAACCTCCACGCATATAAAAAACTAAAATCAATTATTGATCAAAATAAATATCATATCATTCATTGTCATACGCCTATGGGAGGAGTAATTGCTCGTTTAGCTGCTCAGAAAGCCAGGCGGCAAGGAACGAAAGTCGTATATACAGCACATGGATTTCACTTTTGTAAAGGATCACCGTATATGAATTGGTTGCTTTATTATCCGATTGAAAGAATTCTAGCTTCTCATACGGATTGTCTAATAACAATTAACCAAGAAGATTATGATTTAGCAGTTAAACATCGCTTTCCAGTGAAAGATATTAAGCTAGTTCACGGTGTAGGAATAGATGTACAACGGTTTACTCTTGTAACTGAAATTGAGAAACGAGAATTAAAGCTACAATATGGCTATAAATCACAAGATTTTTTAATGTTTTATGCTGCTGAATTTAATAAGAATAAAAATCAAAGCTTTTTAATCCGTGTATTAGCACAATTGAAAAATGAAATGCCACATGCGAAGCTTTTGCTTGCTGGAGAAGGTCCGTTAATAGAAGAGTGTAAAAAAATAGCGACTCAACTAGGAGTGACTAACATGGTTCATTTTCTCGGTTACAGAAATGATATAGCTTCCTTACTACAGATGTGTGATCTTGCAGTTGCATCTAGTTACAGGGAAGGTTTGCCAGTTAATATTATGGAAGCCATGGCTTGTGGACTTCCGGTTGTAGCTACTGATAACCGGGGACATAGGGAATTGATTATTAATAATAAAAATGGTTGGATTGTAGATCGTGATGATATAAAAGCAATGGCTGACAGGATAAAGGGTATTTCTATAAATCCTAAAGTATTAGCTCAGATGGGGCAGTATGGATGTACTAGTATTAAAAATCAATATTCAGTAAATGAAGTGTTAAAAGAGAAAAAAGAAATTTATACAACATTTATGGGTGAAATGGAGGATTTAAATTGGGCACTCCATTAAGAGTATTACATGTAGTCGTAAATATGAATAGAGGCGGCGCCGAAACGCTAATTATGAATTTATATCGCAATATAGATCGTTCCAAAGTTCAATTTGATTTTTTAACATGTAAAGAAGGAGTGTTTGATGATGAGGTAGTAAAGTTGGGCGGAGAAATTCATAGAATTCCATATATCACAAACGTTGGTCATAGAGGATATATAAAAGCACTGGATAATTTTTTCACCTCTCATCAAGAATATAGAATTGTACATTCACACATGGATAAAATGAGCGGATTTGTACTTCGTTCTGCTAAGAAGGCGGGAATACCGGTTAGGATTTCACATAGCCATAGTACAAGTAGTGAAGGCGGAACTATGGCGAAGATATATAAATGGTATGCAGGAGCATTTATTGTGCCATGTGCAACACATTTTTTAGCATGTTCAATTACAGCGGCAAAATGGTTGTTTGCTGATAGGTTAAGTACAACTGAAATTTTAAAGAATGGAATTGAATGTGATAAGTTTGCATTTTCTTCAGAAATTAGAGAACAAGTAAGAAAAGAACTGAAACTTCATGAGGATGCTTTTGTAATTGGGCATGTCGGAAGATTTGCGTATCCTAAAAATCATACTTTTCTAATAGATATTTTTGTCCGATTAATAGAAACTCGACCGAAATCTATTCTTTTGTTAGTGGGAGATGGTCCTCTTCGATCAGAGATTGAGAAGAAAGTAGAAAAGCTGAATATAAAAGGTCGAGTCAAATTCTTGGGGATACGAGATGATATCAATCGCTTGTTGCAGGCATTTGATATGTTTATTTTTCCGTCTATTTATGAAGGGTTACCCGTTACCCTTATTGAAGCGCAAGGGGCGGGTTTACCATGTATTATATCAGACACTATTACGCAAGATGTAGATCTGGGTTTGAATTTAGTTGAACAGTGCTCTTTGTTAGATGTAAGAGAGTGGACAGGGAAATTACAAAGTATAGCGGATAGAAAGATATCGAGGAGCATTGCACAATTTACGTTAGCTGAAAAAGGATACGATATAAAAAATATTACTGGATTCACTCAAAAATTTTATGTAGCAGTATCGAGGTGAGAAATTTGAAAAAACTAACGGTTTTTACCCCTACATATAATAGAGCGTATTGTCTTCAGGGGTGTTATGAAAGCTTGAAGCAGCAAACATGTAAAGATTTTATATGGCTTATTATAGATGATGGATCTGATGATAATACAAAAGAGTTAGTGCATTCTTGGGTTTCTGAAGATTACATAGACATACGGTATTATTGGCAACCAAATCAAGGGATGCATGGTGCTCATAATACGGCTTATGAAATGATTGATACAGAACTCAATGTATGTATTGATTCAGATGATTCAATGCCCAGTGATGCCGTAGAGAAAATCATTAATTTTTGGAATGAAAATGGAAATGAACAGGTAAGTGGGATAATTGCTCTTGATTTATATAAAGATGAGAAGGTAATTGGTTCAAAGTTACCATTACATCTTAACCGTTCTACACTTTTTAATCTCTACAATAAACATGGTGTAACTGGAGATAAGAAATTAGTATATCGTACAGAACTAACAAAGAAGTATCCATATCCGATTTTTAAAAATGAGAAGTATGTAGGTTTGGCATATAAATATTATATGTTGGATCAGAAATATGAGATGTTACTGATGAATGAAGCTCTTTGCTATGTTGAATATATGCCTGATGGTTCTTCGATGAATATGTTAAAGCAGTATCGTCAGAATCCAAAAGGTTTTGCTTTTTATCGTAAGGAACTTATGAAGCTACCATTTACAAATAGGTTATTTAAATATAGGCAAGCTGTACATTATGTATCAAGTAGCTTTATAGCAAAAAATATAAGATTTATAAAAGAGTCACCATACAAAGTGCTTACACTTTGCGCACTGCCATTTGGAGTTATTCTTTATAGTTATATAACAGTAAAAACAAGAGTCAAAGCAAATATATAGAAATCTATTTGGTAGTTAAATGAGAGGGAATAATAATGACTATACTTTGGATGAATCTTTTTAGCGTATTCATACTCGCATTTTTTGCAAGGTATTTTGCTATGCCTGTAACTACGGGAATTGTGATGTTAAAGCCGAATCGATTATTGATTTTAATGGCGACTACCTCTCTTGTATTAGTATCTGGTTTTAGAAATAATATTGGTGATACGTATTTTTATATGCATGCTTTTAAAGTTACTGATTTCAATTGGGGGTATATTCAAAATAGTAAGGATGTTGGATTTAGTATTTTACAAATGATATTAAAAGTATATACGGATGATCCCCAAGTTCTAATTTTTATAACAGCGTTAATAACAAATATATTAATAGTAGCAGTTTTATATAAATATTCAAGAATGATTGAGTTAAGTTTATATGTATATATAGCATCGGGTATGTACTTAGTTTCAATGAATGGAGTGAGGCAGTATTTAACAGCAGCAATTATTTTTACCGCCACAAAATATATTTTAGATGGGAATTGGAAAAAATATTTTTTAATAGTCCTGTTTGCATCTACTTTTCATCAAAGTGCTCTTGTATTAATTCCTATTTATTTTGTAGTCCGAAGGAAAGCTTGGTCGACAATAACATTTATACTACTCTTTCTTGCGGTGCTTATTGTGATAGGATTTAATCAATTTGCAGAAGCTTTCTTTGCGACTATAGGAGATACTCAATATGGACATTATAAGGATTTTCAAGAAGGGGGAGCTAATATTCTTCGAGTTGCTGTGGAAGCAACCCCGCTCATCCTTGCTTTTATTGGGAGGCATAAACTAAGAGAGCTTTTTCCGAAGAGTGATTATATCGTAAATATGGCATTATTAGGTCTAGTTTTTATGATTATTTCAACTCAAAATTGGATTTTTGCTAGATTCTCCATATATTTTGGATTATACCAATTGATATTGATATCGTGGGTTATAAAGGTATTTATTGAAAAGGACCAAAAGTTAATTTATTATGCAGTAATATTATGTTACTTTATTTATTTTGTATATGAACATGTTATTACTTTAGGGATAGTTTATAAGAGTAATTTTTGGGGGTAAAATGTATATTTGAAAATCATTCTTAGATGGGAGTAATTTTCAATGTGTAAACTAGAACGACCTAAAAGGGTGCTGCATATCGTTAGTGCGATGGACCGAGGTGGTGCAGAGGCGTTGCTAATGAATGTATATAGGAATGTAGATAGAGAAAAGGTACAATTTGATTTTGTTTCCCATAAAAGTGAAGAATGTGATTATGATAAGGAAATAATTGCATTGGGTGGGAAAATATATCGAATATCTAGCTTAGGACAGGCAGGCCCTCTTTCGTACATTAAAGAGCTTGTTAAGGTAATGTCTAGTAATCAATATGTGGCAGCACATGCACATACTGATTACCAAGGGGGATTTGTTGCTGTTGCTGCTAAAATAGCGGGTATAAAAATAAGGATTTGTCATTCACATAGTAATAATTGGCCGATGGGATCGGGGGTAAAAGGGAAAGTTTTATTGAGTTTTTTACGAACAATTATTACTTATGCGGGAACAAATTATTGTGCGTGCAGTGTAGAATCTGCACGTTTTTTATTTCAAAAAAACATTGATAATTCAAAGGTAAAGATAATGAAAAACGCAATAGATATTAACCAATTTGTTAATGCAAATATACAGGATGATAATGCAGTAAGGAATGAATTCAATATACCAGTTGAACAGAAAGTTATTGGTCATATTGGGCGTTTTTCTGAATCTAAAAATCATATATTTATATTGAAAGTTTTCAATGAGGTATTAAAATATGATCCTAATTTTATGCTTGTTTTAGTAGGAGATGGACCGTTAAAGAACTCTATTGAGCTAGAATCTAAAAGACTAGGTATCTATGAAAAAGTTAGATTTTTAGGAGTAAGAAAAGACATTCCAAGAATTATAAGGATGTTTGATGTTTTTCTTTTTCCGTCACTTTTTGAGGGATTTGGAATTGTTGCATTAGAAGCACAGTGTGCAGGTGTTCCGTGTGTAGTGGCAAATACAATAACTAAAAATGTTGATATGGGATTAGGGATAATATCATTTGTTAGCTTAGATGAAAATCTTAAAATATGGTCTGCAGAAATTCAAAGGGTTTTGGAAAAAGAAAAATTAAATACAGAAATAATAGCTGATACGATCTCGAAGCTCGGTTTTGATATAAAGAGTAATATTCCAGAGTGGTTATTATTGTATGGATTAGAGTATAGGGAATCATAGTTAAATGTAATTACTTTCATAAGAATAAAACTAGTAAAATAAATCGGATGAGGGAGTAAGACATGAAAAAGAAAAAAATTCTCATTACATCATTTGATATGGCAATTGGAGGAGTAGAAAGAAGTTTAATTGGTTTATTGAATACAATCGACTATAGCAAATATGATGTAGATTTAATGTTATTTAAACATGAGGGAGAGTTTCTTTTTTTATTACCTAAACTGCCTAATTTGTTAAAGGAAGTAAAACAATATACTACTTTTAGAAAATCAATTAAACAAATATTGCAAGAAGGGCAAATTACAATTGGGATGGCAAGGACTTTAGGGAAAATTTTGGGAGATGTGCATGGGAGATATGTGAAAAGTGCAGAGGTGGGATATTTCGTTATTCAGTATGGATGGAGAATAACTTTACCATTTATACCGAAACTGGAAGAGGAGTATGATGTAGCAATTAGTTTTTTATGGCCCCATTATTTTGTTGGAGATAAAGTTCGAGCGAAACGAAAGATTGGTTGGATTCATACAGATTATTCAAATATAAACCTTAATGCAAGCATGGAGTATAAAATGTGGAGCAAAATGGATAACATCGTAGCAGTTTCAGAAGGATGTCGAGATTCATTTCTTAGTATTTTACCAAATGTAAATAAGGATGTTGAAATTATAGAAAATATATTATCTCCGGAGTTCGTACGTGAGCAAGCACACAGGGAAGATATTATGAAAGAACTACAGATGAAACCAGGAAAAATAAAGCTTGTTACTGTAGGGCGGTTATCATATGCAAAAGGAATAGACGTTGCTATGCATGCCTTAAGAAAGTTATTAGATGAGGGATATGATATGGAATGGTATGTAGTTGGGTATGGAGCGCTAGAAGCTGAACTTAGAAAGTTATTAGTGGAACTTAACCTGGGAAAACATTTTTTTTTATTGGGTAAAAAGACAAATCCCTATCCATATATAAAAGCATGTGATATATATGTGCAGCCATCAAGGTATGAGGGGAAAGCTGTAACAGTTCGTGAAGCACAAATTATCGGAAAGCCAGTACTTATTACTAATTTTTCAACTGCTAAAAGTCAGGTACAGGATGGAATTGATGGATTAATAACTGAGATGGGAATAAACGGGATAGTTAATGGAATAAAGAAACTTATTGAAGATACAGAATTAAGGGAAGCACTGGTAGAAAATACTCTTAAAGGTGAATATGGAAATTGTAATGAAATCAATAAATTATACGCATTATTTTCGTAAAGGGAGAATAAGTAAATGATTTTTAATATTTTGAGCGCAATAAAAACACTTTAGGGTAGTGATAGTGATGAAGAAAAAAATTGTATTCGTTATAGATTCGCTACAAAGTGGAGGAGCTGAAAAAAGTTTGGTTTCTTTACTTTCTTTATTTGATTATACGAAATATGAAGTTGATTTGTTAATGTTCTCTGCCAGTGGATTGTATTTACCATTACTTCCAAAACAGGTAAAGGTTTTAGAAGTACCGACGATTATTAAAAGACAGGCTGAGAAATATAATTATTTAATCAAACATAAATACTTTAAAGAGTTATTTCTTAGAGTTGGGGCTTCTATATCTCTTAGAAATCCATACATAAATAAAAAATTACATGCAGCTCAAGTAGTTTGGAGATGGGTGTCTAAAGGGATGGATAGTTTAAAGGGGACATATGATGTTGCCATAGCTTATAGTCAAGGAATGCCGACATATTTTGTGGCGAATAAGGTTTACGCAAGTAAAAAAATTGCCTGGGTGAATACAGATTATAGGTTAGCTGCATATAATAAAGATTTTGACTTGAACTATTATGAGGAATTTAATGAAATAGTAGCTGTTTCCGATTGTTGTAAGGAAGTATTGATTCAAGAAATTCCCAAAATAGAGTCGAAAATTCAGGTTGTCTATGATATTATATCGCCGACGTTAATTAAATCGATGGCAAATGAGAGTAAAGGATTTAGTGATCAGTTTGAGGGATTACGAATATTAACGATTGGTAGGTTAGTCTATGAAAAAGGATATGAATTGGCCATAGAAGCTTGTTATAAATTAAAGCAAAAAGGCTATAGATTTAAGTGGTATGTAATCGGCGAAGGAAATCTTCAAAGTGAACTCGAGGATAGGATAAGTAAATATAATTTACACGATACTTTCATATTATTAGGTACATACAAGAATCCCTATCCCTTTATAAAACACAGTGATATATATGTACAACCCTCTAGGTATGAAGGATTCGGCTTGGCAATAGCAGAGGCTAGAATATTTCAAAAACCTATAGTAGTAACCGATTTTGTTACAGTTCATAATCAAATCAAACATAGAGAGAATGGTTTAATAGTGAAGATGGATTCGGAAGCAATATATGAAGGAGTGAAAGAAATTATAGAAAACGATTTGCTAAAAAAACGGTTATTTGAAAATTTAAGGAAAGAAAAGGTTGGAACGGAAGAGGAAATTGAGAAGATATATGCTTCTTTCAATTAAAGGATTTTATAAATAGAAAGAATGGGGGAACTATGAAAAAGAAAATACTTTTTATGATTATAAATATGAATATAGGTGGTACGGAGAAGGCCTTATTAAATATGGTAGCAGAAATCCCAAAAGAAAAATATGAAGTGACAATTTTAATGTTAGAGAAAAAAGGAGATTTTTTGAATTTTATTCCAAAGGAGGTTCATATTGAGTACGTAAAGGGTTACAAGGAAATGCAATATATATTGAATAAACCAACACGATTAGTTATAGCAGATTTTATAAAACAAAGAAAAATTGTAAAAGCGCTGCAACTGGCAGTGTTGTACATAATCTCTAAGATTATGAAAGAACGGAGTGTTATTTTTAAATATTATTTACAGAATTATGAAGGTACTTATAAAAATTATGATATTGCTATCGCTTATGCTGGACCAATGGATTTTATTAGTTACTTTGTGGCAAATAAAGTAGAGGCTAGACGAAAGATTCAATGGATCCATTTCGATATTGAAAAGATATATTTTAATAAGCATTTTGTTAACAAAGTATATAAAAAATTTCAACATGTTTTTGTAGTTTCAGATTTAGGAAAGATGAAACTTACTCAAACTGTTCCAGAATTGATAAATAAAACAGAAACTTTTTTACATATTATTTCACCTGAAATGATATGTAAAATGGCAAATGAAGGAATTGGGTTTACGGATGATTTTGAGGGCGTAAGAATCCTTACTGTTGGTAGATTGAGTATAGAAAAGGGGCAGGATTTGACAATATCTGTGTTAGCTAAGCTTAAAGAAGCTGGCTTCAATGTTAGATGGTATTGTATAGGAGATGGAAAGGAAAGAGGAATGTATGAAAAGCTTGTGGAAAATTACGATGTCCAGGGTGATTATATATTTTTAGGAGCAGTTTCGAATCCCTATCCATTTATGAAACAATGTGATTTATATGTTCAACCGTCTCGATATGAGGGATACTGCATAACACTTGCAGAAGCTAGATGTTTTAATAACCCAATTATTAGTACAGATTTTACAGGAGCAAGTGAACAGATAATCCATAACCACAATGGATTAATAGTTCAATTTGATGAGCAGCAAATGTATGATTCTATTGTACAGATATTAAGTGATAAATTGCTGGATGAACGGTTGAGAAAAAATATAGAAAAAGAAGTGGTAGATACGAGAGAAGAGTTAAAAAAGTTATATAGAATAGCCAATTCTAATAGGTAACTTATTTTAGAAGGTATTATTATCGCATTACAGAAATATGGGCGGTTCGCTATTATAAATTATGTTTTTTGTGAAAACATCTTCGAGGGTGTTTTTTTATTTTGATATAAAACTTTTAGGTGGTAGAAGGAGATAGTTATGAAGAGAGTGCTATTTATGGTAAGTAGTATGAATATAGGTGGTGTAGAAAAATCATTTCTTTCTTTGTTATCTGTAATACCAAAAGAAAAGTATGATGTCACAGTATTGATGCTGGAGAAGCGAGGGGGATTTTTAAAACAATTACCAAGTTGGGTAAAGATAGAAGAAGTTACTTGGTTTGAAAATATAAAGCCTAAAATTATGCAACCACCAAAGAAAACGATTAAAGAGTATTTTGAAAATGCAAAGTATATAAAGGGTTTAAATTTTTTACTCACTTATGTGGTATCAAAAAATTTAAAGGATAGATATATTTTCTATAAAGAGATTTTTAAAGATATTCCACATAATAAGAATAATTATGATATTGCAATAGCATATCAAGGTCCTACTGACATAATTGATTATTATATAGTTAATAGAGTGACTTCAGAAAAGAAAATTTCTTGGATCCATTTTGATGTTTTTCAACATCAAGTTAATACAAAATTATATGAAAAATTATATAATCAGCTGGATAATATATATGTAGTTTCTAAAGAAGCACAAAAACATTTAATAGAGAAGTTTCCTAAAGTAAAAAGTAAGACAAGTGTCTTTTTAAATATTGTACTTCCAGATTTAATAAATGAAATGGCGAAAGAAAAAGTAGAATTTGATAATGAATATAAAGGTATGAAGATAGTAACAGTAGGTAGACTTTCAAAAGAAAAAGGTCAAGACCTTGCAATTAAAGTTTTATCAATGCTACGTAAGGAGGGATACGAAGTACGATGGTACTGTATCGGAGAAGGAGAGAATAGAGAGTATTATGAGACATTAATATGTAAGTATAATTTGAAACAGGATTTTCTATTATTAGGATCAGCAATAAATCCGTATCCATATGTAAATCAATCAGATATATATGTTCAAACTTCTAGGCATGAAGGGTATTGCCTCACGTTAGCTGAGGCGAAATGTTTAAAAAAACCTATCGTAACGACTAATTTTACAGGGGCATATGAGCAAATAAAAGATGGATATAATGGTTTTGTTGCTGAATGTAATGAGGAAAGCCTATATTACAAGATTAAATATCTTTTGGATCAACCAAGAGTGCGTGAAGAGGTAACGACTAATTTGTTAAAAGAGGAATTTAACAACTTAGAAAAGGTAAATCGTTTTCTAAGTTAATTGTAAATGAAAGGATGCAATTATGAATCCTAAAATTAGTATTATTGTTCCCGTTTATAAAGTTGAGCAATATATTCATAAATGTATTGATTCTATATTAAAGCAAACGTTCAAAGAGTTTGAGTTGATACTTGTTGATGATGGATCTCCTGATAGTTGTGGTGAGATTTGTGAAGGGTATGCGACTCAAGATAGTCGAATTAAAGTAATCCATAAGGAGAATGGTGGGTTATCTTCTGCAAGAAATGCTGGATTAGAAATAGCACAGGGGGATTATATAGGATTTGTTGATAGTGATGATTGGATAGAAGTGGATATGTATGAATTGTTATATGGTATGTGTTTAGAACAGGATTGTGATATAGCTATTTGTAGTAGTGAAATTCATTACAAGGATAAAACGGTAATTTCAAGCAATCATCCGTTTGTTATTCATGATAGATATAGTGCGATGAAAGCGATGCTAGAAGGGAATTTGTATGATGAAGTTGTTTGGACTAAACTTTTCAAAAGACAGTTATTAGAGGGTATTAAATTTCCAGTAGGTATGTCATATGAAGATACAGCATTTACGTATAAAGTTATTCATAAGTGTAACAAAGTATGTTTTATAGGAGAACCTAAATATCATTATATAAAGCGTGATAATAGTATGATGGATCAGGCTGTAAAAGAGATTAAAATTGACTCAGTCTTAATTTATGATGAAATGTGTAAATTTATGGAGCGATATTATAAGGAGTTATATAACTTAGTTATATTAAAACTAGGAAATTGTTCGATGGTAGTATTAAATTTAATATCATTGAGTGGAAGACTTAATGAGCATAAGAGTAAATATTATAAGGTTATTGGTATATTGAATCGTTATTTTTATAAAACAATGCGTTTAAAAGAGTATGGGAAAAGTGTAAAGTTTTTATTATTGGCGACCAAGCTACATCCATTATTATATAAAATTTTAATTAATAATTTTGCAAAAAGGGGATAGGTATGAAGACGTCTTTGTTGAAATTATATTATTTATATATTGGAACGAAGAATAAAGTGACTATTCAATATAATAGGGTGATTACTATGAAAAGGAAGCCTCCAATAGTGAAAAGTGTTGATGAAACACTTGACTATATTATAAGTAATAATTGTTCAGTAAGTAGATTTGGTGATGGTGAATTTGCTCTTATAAATGGAGAAAATTTAATTTTTCAGCCGTATTCAAAAGAATTAAAGGATAGACTGGATGAAGTTATTAAGAGTAATAAGATGGGCCATTTAGTTTGTATTCCAAATGTTTTTGAAAATTTAAATTGGTGTACGGACAAATCAAGAGGGTATTGGGAAAAATATTTAGAGTTAAATCGTAGCAGAATTTATAAGAGTATACGTATGAATAAAGAATATTACGATGCATTAGTTACAAGGTTATATATAGATCATCAAGATAAAAGTATGGTTGGAATTCGTTTTGATAAAATGAAAGATATTTGGAATGGTAGAGAAATAATCATTATTGAAGGGGCTCAAAGTAGACTAGGGGTAGGAAACGATCTTTTTAAAAATGTTAAAACAATTGATAGAATAATATGCCCATCGAAAAATGCTTTTGCGAAGTATAGGGAAATTTTAGAGCTAGCAAAGAGTCAACAAAAATCGAAATTAATATTAATTGCACTAGGCCCAACAGCTACGGTATTAGCGTATGATTTATCTTCTGCTGGATATCAAACGTTAGATATTGGTCATATTGATATAGAGTATGAATGGTTTTTGAAGAAAGCGACAGAAAAACAACCTATAAAAAATAAGTATGTTGGTGAAGTAGATGCTGGAACTAATGTGAATGCAATTAGTGACTTGAATTATGAGAGTGAAATTATTGCCAGGATAATATAACTTTATTGTTATGAGGATTCTTTCTACTTAGAGATGATCTAGTTAATGAAGGGGATTAATCATGCGAACAATGTATTCAATTAAAAACATAGCAATAAGTATATTTTCTCAAATAGTTATTGTTATTCTAGGCTTTATATCTAGGAAAGTTTTTTTGGATAGTTTAGGAATAGAGTATTTAGGGATAGATGGTTTGTTAATTAATGTATTATCCATGTTAGCGTTAATTGAAGCTGGCATAGGAGCGAGTATAGTATACAATTTGTATAAACCATTGGCAGAAAATAATCAGTATAAAATTATAGCCCTTGTTCAATTATATAAAAAAATTTATCAGATTTTAGCAATCATTATTTTAGTAATAAGTGCTATGATATATCCCTTTTTAAGTTATTTAATGAAAGATGGGGAGTCTATATCGAATGTTGCGATAATCTATTCGATATTCGTGGTGAAAAATGTCGTTACTTATTTAAATGCTCACAAGAGGTCTTTAATACAAGCTGATCAAAGAGGATACATATTGGCTAGGGTGGATCTCTTATTCCAAGTGGTAACTACAATATTTAAAATATTTATACTAATGTACACAAAAAATTATATATTGTATTTAATTATAGAGTTGAGTATATATGTAATTCAAAATGTCGTAAACGGTAGGATTGTGAATAAGAACTATTCTTATATAAAGACAAAAAAGAAGTATTCTATAGATAATGATACGAAAGAAAAATTAATTATAAATGTAAAGGCGATGTTTTTGCATAATATTGGAGGATATATTGTATTTGGAACGGATAATATACTGATTTCATCTTTTGTAGGTCTTGCTACGGTCGGGATATATTCGAATTATACAATGATAATAAATCAATTAGCAGCTGTAGTAAATCCTATATTAAATGGTATTGAAGCAAGTGTAGGAAATCTAATCGCAACTGAGAATAGTGACAAAAATTATGCAATATTTAAAGTGACTTATTTAGTGAATTTTTGGATTTTTTCTTTTTGTACCATATTTTTATTTAATCTGTTAGAGCCATTTATAGGGTGGTGGCTTGATAAGAAGTATTTATTAAATAACATGGTTTTTGTAGTGATACTCATAAACTTTTATTTAACAGGGATGCGAACCGCGATAGCTATTTTTAAAAATAAAGCGGGATTATTTGTACAAGATAAGTATATTCCATTAGTTGAAGCGATAATCAATTTAAGTTTATCCATTCTATTAGCTAAAATGTTAGGATTGGTAGGTATATTCATAGGAACGGCGATTAGTACAATTACTACGGTACTTTGGATTCAGCCTTATATTGTATATAAAAATCTTTTTAAGAAATCAGTTTGGAAGTATTTCACAGCATATGTATTTTATATATTTTTAACTGTCGTGACAGGTTTCATTACTACAAGTATATGTAATTATTTCATAGAAGGTAGTACCTTTATTTCGTTAGTCGGAAAAGGTATGATTTGCTTATTAGTACCAAATGTAATATACATTTTAATTTTTTATAAAAGCACAGAATTTCATTATATAAGAAATATCTTTAGTGTGATGTTTTTACAAATTAAAAAGAAACGAAACGTTATTTAGGTATAAAAATTATGGATATTATATTGGTTTGAATTATTAAGTAAGTATATTGTTGTTGAAGCCTCTTAGTATGAAATGAAACTTGATATTAATTAGAAAACGTGAATCATTAGCCCTAACATAGCATTTATATAATGCATAGTATTCTATTAAAGGGATACGTATGTAAGCAGAATATAAAATATTTGTCCCTATGCACTGGTATAAGTTTGAATTTTCTGTGAAAATTCAACTTCTATCTTAGTTGGAGGTTATATAAATCATGGCAAAATTTCAAGTGACATGTGTGTTAAAAGGGAATCTTCCTGTGTTAAGCGAGGGAGAATTTTGTTTTTGTATAGATACTTGTGAGTTATTTATTGGGACGAAAAAAGGGAATATAAAAGTATCAACGGAGAATAAATTTGAGAGGTTAGTAAGTAAACTTAAAAGCAATACATTTGGAAGTTCTAATTCTAGAAAATCACTGATTGGAGAAACAGAATCTGCTAATGTGGTTTCGGGCACGTATTTTCTTGAGTTAGAGAGATGGAATGTTAAAAATGATGGAACGGACGCGGATAATACTTCTAAAGGGATTAATAATGCATTATTATGGGCATTTCAACAAGGATTTATAGAAGTTGTTTTACCCATGGGGACATATTTAATTGATGAAAATACACCAATTGAGCCACAAAGTTTTATGACTTTAAATTTAGGTGGATCAACTTTAAAAATAAGAAGTAATGGATTAGTTAAATATGCAATCGTACGATATCAAAGAAATCAAAAATTTTCTCGGGTTACCAATGGAAGGGTTGAAGGAGATAAAGATACACACGATTATACAACGATTCCTCATACTCATGAATGGGGATATGGGATTGAAGTAGGAAATACTACTCCTGCTGAGGGGAGTAATATGAATTATATTTCAATAGATAATATGGAAATTTTAAATTGTACTGGCGATGGGATAGCAATGGAAAGTACATGGGGACAAATTGGAGAATATGATTTTGCCAGTACATTTGAAGTGGGGGGGATTAGTGATGTCAATGGTTCCCTAATAGTAGATGATAATAAAATTAGATCCAATTTAAAAATAGATTTACATCATAGTAGCATTATAAAATGGGGATATTTCGGTTTGTATGGAGATGGCTATGGTGGAATTGGTTCAGAAATATATACAGAATTATATGATGTGTTATTTTATAAAGCTGATAATACTTTTGTAACGGCTGCGAATAGAGTAAAGTTTTTTGAAGAAGTGAGTGTTCCAAAAGAAGCAGATTATGCGAAAATAGTTCTTCATCAAGGTACAATACCTACAGAAAACGGTTGTAAAATAACTGTTAGAATTCCAGAATTTTCCCGAAATGTATTTATCGAAAAATGTAAAATACATGATTGTAGAAGGCTTGGGGTAAGTGTATCTGGAGCGAAACAAATTTATATTAGAGATTGTGAAATTTACAAAATGAAAGGTACAGCACCTCAGGGAGCAATAGATATTGAAGATGGATATCGATTAAATCAATATATAAACATTGAGCGTAATAACATATATGATAATCAGGGATATAACGTTGTTGTAGTCGGTGGTAGATATATTAATATCATTCAAAATAAATTAGCTAATAATTCATTAGTAGTAGGTGAAAATGTAGAGAAAGTGATTATAAACAATAATCACTTAAGGGAAGTAAGTTGTGTTTTAAGCGGAGAAGTAACTTTTACGAATAATCAAATGTATGCTACTCGAGTCACGATAGATCAAGGAGATAAGGAAGCGCTTATTGGTAACTGTATTTTCCATAATAGCGCATTGTTAATGGGAAGAGATAAAGCATATTGTATTCAAGTGAACCAATGTGAATTTTTTAGTGATCGAGATTTATTTCATTCTTTTTCACAGTTGGGTTCAATAATTGGTTTTTCAGCAGAACCGCAAACTATATCAAATTGTGTTATTAAAGGAGGGGCTGTAGAGGGTACAAGTTTGACAGGCGTATCACCTGGTATGAAAAATGGATGGAGATTAAATAATATTGCTTTTATAGATACGAAACACCCGCAAGGAATCATTACGAATTTACCACCAGGAGTATATACGGGATGTAAATTTGAGAACAGCGGTACAATATCATTTGTTACAAAAACTCCTCAAGCAGAATATGAATTTAATGGATGTTCATTTAGTTGGGATGCTTATAATCTGTTTACTGTTGAGTCTTCTCAAAGGATAGCGATGCTAAAAGTGAAAAATAGTAATTTTAGAGGTGGAAGATGGGGCTCAGCATTTTTTTTATGGGACATTGGGGGAAGAATAGAATTTAATAATAATGCATTTGAATACCTTAATTCGGAATCGACAGACAGTATAATGAATTTTTGGAATGAAACATTTACGAGTGAGTTTATGTTAATAGAAAATAATATATTTAGGTCAAATAAAAGTATGATAGGCGTGAATGCAAATCAAATTTCATCCTCAATTACTTTGATTTTTAAAGATAATATTGTGGACACAGTAGTTATAAAGTTAAGGGATGAACATATAAAAAGGGATAATTATATTAATGGCGTCTTTGATCCATACATGTAAAGTTATAGAAACTAATGGAGTAACGGGTCCTTTGTAAATAAGCAGTGATATCGCATGGAAATATTCACATAGGCTAGCTATGTTTAAACTATTTGATGAGATAGAATTAATGAAAGATGACGTAATTAAACAAAACAAGGGGCAACTAACTGTAGTTGCCTTTTGTTTTGTTTAATTGCATATAAAGTTTTAAATGGTCCTAGGGGTATTAAACGTAAATGAGTAAGGAGGATAGTACATGAAAAGAATTTTTGATGTATGTATTTCTTTATTGTTATTATTTGTATGTTTGCTTCCTATTCTTGTTATAGCAATCTTAGTTAGGCTGAAAATAGGATCTCCTGTACTGTTTAAGCAACAGCGTCCAGGACTACATGGAAAACCGTTTAATGTTTATAAGTTTCGAACTATGCTAGATAAGAAGGGGAGTGATGGGGAATTACTTCCAGATCAAAATAGATTGACTACTTTTGGGGCAATTCTTAGAAAATATAGTTTAGATGAGTTACCCCAACTGATGAATGTTCTATGGGGTGATTTAAGTTTAGTAGGTCCAAGGCCATTATTGATGGAATACTTACCCCTATATTCTAGTAAACAGGCTAAAAGGCATAATGTAAAACCAGGAATTACGGGATGGGCACAAATAAATGGTAGGAATTTGATTACCTGGGAAGAAAAATTTGAATTGGATGTATGGTATGTGGAGAATCACTCTTTTTTATTAGACTTGAAAATAATTGTACTTACAATATTAAAAGTATTTAAAACAGAGGGAATAAATTATGTAGGGCATGTGACAATGGAGAGATTTACTGGAGGGAAAATAGAAATAAAGGGGGAGGGAAAATGAAAATTTTAATAATAGGATGTGGTGGGCATAGCAAGGTTGTGAGGGATATAATCTTATCAAATGAAGGATATGAAATAGTCGGTTATTTAGATGATTTGTACACAGGGATAAATATTGTAGACAATCTTTATTTTGGAGCAATTGCAGATGCAAGGGAAATTATCAATAATTTTAATGATGTAAGGCTCGTGATTGCTATAGGAAATAATAAAATAAGAAGAGAAATTTCAGAAATATTAAATCAACAAAGTAGCATATATGCTACTTTAATTCATAAAACAGCCATTATAAGTTCAAATGCTAATATAGGAAACGGAACGGTAATTATGCCAAATGTGGTTGTTAATGCGGATACGTTCATCGGTAACCATACTATAATAAATACGGGCTCAATAATAGAACATGATAATATAATTGATGATTTTGTTCATATTTCACCACATGCTACACTTACAGGTTCTGTCACTATAGCAGAGGGGGCACATATAGGAGCATCAGCTACTATAATTCCAGGTGTTCAAATTGGTAAGTGGTCTATTGTTGGAGCTGGTTCTGTAGTCATAAATGATTTTCCATCTAATTGTACTGCTGCTGGTATTCCAGCAAAAGTTATTAATGTAGTAAATTAAGAGGAGATGAAGAGTGATGATAAAAAATAAGGAGAAAATCTATCTTTCCTCTCCACACATGAGTGGAAATGAACAAAAATATATAAAAGATGCTTTTGACTCAAATTGGATTGCGCCTCTAGGCCCAAATGTAGATGGATTTGAAAGAGAGCTTGCTTCTTTTGTAGGAGTTAAAGGTGGGGCTGCGGTTAGTTCAGGTACTGCGGCCATTCATTTAGCTTTACGATTATTAAACGTTCAAGAGGGTGATACAGTGTTTTGTTCAAGTTTCACTTTTGTAGCAAGTGCGAATCCGATTGTTTATTTGGGAGCAGAACCGGTATTTATTGACTCGGAACCGGAAACATGGAATATGTCACCACAAGCTCTAGCACTTGCGTTGCATGATGCTGATAAAGCAGGGAAATTACCTAAGGCTGTCATTCTTGTTCATTTATATGGTCAGAGTGCAAAATTAGATGAAATTCTTTCGCTTTGTAATCATTATGGTGTTCCCATAATTGAGGATGCAGCAGAATCCCTAGGTTCTACATATAAAGGAAAAGCAAGTGGTACATTCGGAAGATTTGGTATTTATTCATTTAATGGAAATAAAATTATTACAACTTCGGGCGGTGGAATGTTAATTTCTGATGATGTGGAAGCGTTAGAAAGAGCGAGATTTTTAGCAACACAAGCAAAGGATCCAGCACCACATTATGAGCATAGTAAGGTAGGGTATAATTATCGAATGAGTAATATATTGGCTGGTATTGGAAGAGGACAATTAGAAGTGTTAGAAGACAGGGTGAGAGCTAGAAGATCTGTATATAAACGTTATTACGAAGAGTTATCTCTCATACCAGGATTTTATTTTATGCCTGAATTAGAAAATACTCGCTCGAATCGATGGCTTACCACATTAACAATTGATGAAAAGGAATCCGGGATCTCTGTTGGGAACTTATTGAGGGATTTAGAGGAAGCAAATATTGAAGCGCGTCCTATGTGGAAGCCATTGCATATACAATCGCTCTTTAAAAGGAAGAAGTATTATCCGCATAGCAAAAATGAAGATGTGTCGCAGTGTCTGTTTCAAAGTGGAATTTGTTTACCTTCAGGATCTAATATGTTAATCGAAGATCAACAACGGGTGATTCAGTGTGTTTTAAATGTAGTGTTAAAGAAAAGCAAATAAAACAACAAATAAGAATGAAATTAGGCATTGTAATTTGTTCTTTATAATGAAAATAAGTGCATGATAGTAGTTTTGACATACCCGTAATCTACTGATTTATAGGACCATATAATGGAGGAAGTGTGAGAATAAATGTTTTTGTTCTTTAAAAAGAATGATATAAGGGTATGTTTAACGAAATAAATATAAAAGCAGTATTTATAGAAATTCCTTATATATTAGGAGGAAAACATGAGCGCAATAACTGGTATTGTTCATCTTACTAATGAACCCGTATTAATTGAGCATGGAAGAAGGATAATGGATTGTTTATATAAATATCCTGCTAATGACATTGGAATTTTCCATAAAGAGAACACATTTTTTGGGTGTCATGCACAATGGATTACACCAGAAGCTATTGGTGAACAGTTACCTTACTATAATGAAACAGCAAAATTAGTGATTACAGCAGATGCAATTATTGATAATCGAAATGAACTATTTGATAGGTTGCAAGTAAATTATAACGAGAGAAAGGTAATACCTGATAGTAAATTAATTTTACTAGCTTATCAAAAGTGGGGAGAAGATGCTCCAAAATATTTAGTCGGTAATTTTGCTTTTATGATTTGGGATGAACGTAATCAAAAATTATTTGGAGCTAGAGATTTTTCAGGAAGTCGAACTCTGTATTATTACTATGATAAGCAACGGGTTGTTTTTTGTACGACGATAAGTCCTTTGTTAACATTACCTTATATACGAAGAGAATTAAACGAACAATGGATTGCTGAGTATTTAGCAATTTCAACAGTAGTTGATACGGTAGATACCTCAATAACACCCTATAAAAAAATAGAACAAATACCTCCAGCTCACAGCATTACAATTGACAGAGGTAAGATAAAGTTAACAAAATATTGTACTTTGGACTTGGGCCAGAAGTTAAAGCTCAAGACAGATGAAGAGTATGTAGAAGCGTTTCAAGAAGTTTTTCAACAGGCTGTAACATCTTGTACACGTACTTATCGTCAAATTGGGGCTCATTTAAGTGGTGGGCTAGATTCTGGTGCAGTTGTTAGTTTCGCTGTAAAGGCGTTAAGTACAGAAAATAAACAATTGCATACATTCAGCTATATTCCTTCGGATGATTTTGAAGATTATACTCCTAAGTCTTTAATGCCAGATGAAAGGACATTTATTCAATCAACCGTCCAATACGTAGGCGGAATTAAAGCGCATTATTTAGATTTTAAAGAGAAAAATTCTTTCTCTGAAATTGATAGTCTATTAGAAATGATGGAGATGCCGTATAAATTTTTCGAAAATTCTTTTTGGTTGAAGGGGATGTATGAGAAAGGACAAGAAGAAAAAGTTGGGGTGCTTTTAAGTGGGGCAAGAGGTAATTTAAGTATATCTTGGGGAGCTGCCTTAGATTATTATGCAATTTTACTGAAAAGAATGAAATGGTTTCGTCTTATTTATGAATTACATCAGTACAGTAAAAATGCAGGTGGGGCTAGATTAAGAAGAATACCCGTTGTTGCAAGAGTAGCATTTCCATTTATTGATCAAATATTTCCGATGGGTGAACCGTATGAAATTCCATCATTCATTAATCAAGAATTTGCAAAGAGGACAGATGTTTTTAATAAACTCAAAAATTACGGATTAGATCAAAAGGGATGGTTTGCTACCACAAATATTTACGAACGGAGAATTAGACATTTTGAAGATGGTTTTCATTGGAACGCAACTAGTACATTAGGAAGTAAATTATCTTTATATTATTCGTTATGGACACGTGATCCTACTAATGACATACGTGTAATTCGTTTTTGTTTATCTGTTCCAGAGAAACAATTTGTTCAAAATGGGCTGGATCGAGCGCTTATTAGAAAATCTACTGAAAAGTATTTGCCAGATAAAGTTAGATTAAATCAAAGAGTTCGTGGTGTTCAAGGAGCCGATTGGCTTCATCGAATGATTCCGTATTGGGATATGGTAATAGAGGAGTTACAGCAGCTTAGTGAAGACGAAAGGATTTTAGAATTTATAGATGGCAAGATAATTAAGCGAGCGTTATCTGAAATTAGCAGAGATGTTCGACCGGAGTATGCAACTGATCCGAATTATAAGATATTAATGCGTTGTTTAATATTATATAGATTTATGAAAAAATTTGTTTGAAAGGAGGTGATAATATGAAAAAAGAATGGAAAACACCTGTATTAGAAGTGCTTGATGTGAATATGACAATGCTTGATCCGAAAAATGGAAGACATCTTGATCATACTTATGAGGCAGGAACAGATCGAGATGATTTAACTTGGAGTTAGGTGAAAAGAGTTTTTTATTGAGTGTATTTAGTTATTCGAATCTACTTAGATTTTATATGACCGGTTGTTGTTAAAAAACCCTTATATGAAAAAATATAAGGGTTTTTAACATAAAACTAAATAGGAGGTGAAAAGGATGCTAATAATTCAGAAGGAAACGGTGTATCAAGCCTTTGGTTTGTCGGTTGTTAGTGATATTCCTCTACCAGAATTACCTTATGCGAATAATAAACTAGACAAAATAGATGTAGAAATAAAAATAGAAGATCTATCAAAAATTTGGTTTGACTTATCAGATAAAGAAAGGACTTTTATAGTCGATGAAAACAGAGTTATGTTTCAGGTTCCTAATGTAGTAATTTTTTCGATACAAGGTGGAAAGACGATAACTGTTTCACCTTTGGAAAAGTATGAAGAAGATATGATTCGACTTTGGATTCTTGGAACTTGTATGGGTGCAATACTAATGCAAAGGAAGGTTTTTCCATTGCATGGTAGTGCAGTGGTGATTAACGGAAAAGCATATGCATTCATAGGAGATTCAGGTGCAGGAAAGTCTACATTAGCGTCAGGGTTTATAAAAAAAGGATATCAGTTTTTAAGTGATGATGTGATTGCAGTATCTTTTTCGCAAGACACATATGCGCCGATAGTTATCCCTTCTTATCCTCAACAGAAGTTATGGCAGGATAGTTTGACCAACTTTGGAATGGAAATAGGAAAGTATCAATCCATATGTGGTCGAGAGAAGAAGTATAGTGTTCCAGTTACCTCTCAATACTTTAGTGAAATATTGCCTTTGGCAGGTATATTTGAATTGGTGAAAACGGAAAGTGAGGAAATAGAGGTCCAAAAAATTGAAAATCTGGAGCGTTTTTATGCTTTATTCCGACATACTTTTCGCAACTTTCTTATTCATGATTTAGGGCTAACGGAATGGCACTTTAACAAATCAGCAGATATTTTAAGTAAAGTTAATATGTATCAGTTGTGTAGACCGATTTCTAGATTCAGTGCACCGAAACTAGTTGATATCATAATAAATACTATAAACAAAGGAGAATGAGTGATTATGGAAAAACAAGGTATCTCATTAAATCAATTCATTACACAAGTTCAAGGGAATATAGTAAGCGATATGAACGGGGAGAAAGTAATGTTAAGTATACGGAATGGTAAATATTACAATTTAGGTGATTTAGGAGGGGTTATATGGGGATTAATTGAGAAACCACTAGCAGTTACTCAATTGGTTAAGGAATTAACATTAGAATATGAGGTAGAACAATCGAAATGTGAGAAAGAAGTGGTATCTTATTTGGAGATTTTATTAGAGGAAGGGTTAATTGAGGTCAGTAAATAAGTTTAGTGTATTCTTTTATTTTCGAAAAGAAGTAGGAGGATATGGAAATGTTGAGAAAAGTAGGGGCTTTTATTTCATTAGATAGGCAGGTAATGTTTTTATTTGCAGAGGCATGTATGTATTTAGGATGGGCACGGATTTTAAAGGTAATGCCATTCTCTAAAGTTTCATCGGCCTTAGGTATTCATATGGAAGAAACACCTTTAAGTTATATAGAATTTAATAAACCAATAATCGGGAGAGTTTCTGAGGCTATACAAATTGTGAGCCAGCATACTTTATGGGACAGTATGTGTTTTGAGAAATCGATAGCCGCAATGAAAATGTTAGAGAGGCGACGAATAGAAAGTACTTTATATTTTGGAACTGCAAAGGATAAGGATGGAAAGCTGGTCGCTCATGCGTGGTTACGTAGTGGTCCTTTTTATATTACTGGAATGGAAAGTATGGATCAATTTACTGTTGTTAGTACATTTGCAAAGAAAATAGATGAGAAGAATCCAAAAAAAGGAGACTACGATGCATAAGAGTTTCTGTCTAGACACAGATGATTTTTCTAAGGAGTTAAAATTGCTTTTGGAGATTTTGAAAATGGAAGATGGTGATGATGGATTTCAAAATCGAAGTGAATGGCTGCTGGATATTGATTGGCATGAGTTTGTTGCACTTGCAATGCATCACCGTGTTTACCCAAGCATATATTCGAAATTAAAAGGCATAGGAGAAGAACGGATACCTGATTGTGTAGTGGAATTGTTGTACCAACAGTTTAAAAAGAATACTTTTCAAATGCTGTATTTGAGTGCTGAAATGGAACGGTTGAGTAAAATGTTTTTTGGAAATGAGATTCGTACACTTTTTTTAAAAGGGCCAATACTTGCGCATGATCTATATGGTGATATTTCTTTACGTACATCTTGTGATCTGGACATTCTTATTCCGATTCAACAGTTAGAAAAAGTGGAGAAACTCCTTGTGGAAGAAGGTTATGTGAAAGATGAGTACATTCAAACAATATTAAATGATTGGAAATGGAGACATCATCATGTAACATTTTTTCATCATCAGAAGCATATTAAAGTAGAAATTCATTGGAGATTACACCCTGGCCCTGGGAAAGAACCAAATTTTGAAGCGCTTTGGGAGAGGAAAAGGAAGAGCTTGCTGGGAAGTTATCCTGTTTATATGTTAGGAAGAGAGGATTTATTTTGGTTTCTTGTTTCTCATGGAGCGCGTCATGGTTGGTCTCGATTACGTTGGTTAGTTGATATTCATCAGATGTTAAAGCAAGATCTCAATCGGCCAGTTATTAAAAAGTTATTTAAAAAATATCAAAATGAGAATGTGGGAGGACAAGCGTTAATTTTAGTTAGCGAACTTTTAAATGCCATAACTATCGAGGAAATGATAGGGTTGATGAATCGGAGTCGTACGAAGCGGCTAGCGAAAGGAGCATTGTTTTATTTGAAGCAAAAGATAAACTTGCATACACCTCCTGTTCCGGATGATGTAGCAGAATATCACAGTCGACATCTATTTTTGCTAATGTCAAATAGGCAAAGGGTTGTATTTATGATAAGTCATTTTTATCCCTATCCAATTGATGCAAAGACGTTACCGTTACCAAAGTCACTTCATTTTCTATACTTTCCTTTACGACCTATTTTATGTGCTTGGAGAAAAACGAAAAAATATGTATTCTCATAGGAGGATAAAAATTGAACTACCTCTTATATTTTATGAAAAAATTACATTCTTTTGCTGGGAAAAAATTATATATAAATTTATTAGGGATGACAGTAGTGAGTCTTTTGGAAGGAATGGGGATACTTTTATTGATTCCAATGATAAGTGTAAGTGGAGTTGTAAACATGAAAAGTGATTCGAGTTCCTTTATGGAGATGTTTAGTTTTTTTCATAATATCCCTGGAACAATAAGTTTACTACTCATCTTAGGTATCTATATTTTTCTAGTAGTTTTTCAAGCGTTTCTACAACAACATTTGAGTCTTCAAAATATGAAGATTATTATTCGCTTTACAAATTATATAAGATTAGAAACATATAGTTCTCTACTAAAAGTGAATTGGGAATTCTTTGTGAAAAAGAGAAAGTCTGACTTGATTAACTCTTTAACTGAAGAGTTAGGAAGAATCATACAAGGGACAAATTTGTGTTTTCAAATGTTAACCGCCTTAGTATTTACTTTCATCCAAATTGGTATTGCATTATGGCTCTCTGCAACAATAACGATTTTTGTACTATTTGCGGGTCTAATACTTGCATTTTTGTTGAGAGGTTTTATAAAAAAGTTTAGAGATTTAGGAAATAAAAAGACAGAGATATCCAAAAGTTATCTTGCTGGTATTACAGATCATTTTAACGGGATTAAAGATATTAAGAGTAATACGCTAGAAGAGTCTAGGTATGAATGGTTATATTATTGGTGTCAAAAAATAGAGAGCGAGCAATTGGGGTTTATGAGATTGAAAAATAAATCACAACTTTTTTATAGAGCTGCATCATCTGTTTTAATAGCATTGCTCGTTTTTATATCTGTTAAACTATTTCAATCGCAACCAACCCAATTATTATTAATCATTCTCATTTTTTCCAGATTGTGGCCAAGATTTATGACGATTCAATCAAATTTAGAACAACTAGCTGCAAGTATTCCTGCTTTTAAGTCATTATGGGAGTTGCAAGAGGAATGTAAGGAAGCGATTGAAATACAGGATATACATCAGCACAAACAAATAAAGCCGATTTGTATTGAACAAGGTATTGAGTGTAAGGATGTTCACTTTCGTTATAATAAGCAAGAATCTTTATACGCACTTCAAAATATTAATGTAAAAATTCCAATAAATAGTATGACGGCCATTGTGGGGCATTCTGGTGCAGGAAAAAGTACATTAATTGATGTATTAATGGGATTAATCCAGCCAGAAAAAGGTCAAGTGTTAATAGATGGTACTCCCCTTACAACTGATAATTTATTGTCATTAAGGCGGGCTATTAGTTATGTACCACAAGATCCTTTCTTATTTAATGCGAGCATAAGAGATAATTTATTGATGATTGAACCGAATGCAAATGAGGAAGAAATTTGGGATGCATTAAGTTTTGCAGCCGCCGCTGAATTTGTACAAACGCTACCAAATGGGCTTGAAACACTGATTGGAGATCGTGGGGTGAGGCTTTCAGGTGGTGAACGTCAGCGACTTGTACTAGCTCGGGCTATTTTAAGAAGGCCATCGATTTTAGTATTAGATGAAGCTACGAGTGCATTAGATACTGAAAATGAAGTGAAAATCCAATCAGCAATAGAAAGGTTGAAAGGAACAATGACAATTATTGTGATTGCGCATCGTTTATCTACTATACGCAATGCAGATCAAGTCATTGTCTTAGGAAAAGGTGAAATTGTCCAAAAAGGTGAATTTAATCAATTGGCTAAAGAGAGAAAAGGTGTATTTCGAAGTTTGTTAGGGTCACAAATGGAAGTTGGTTCTTAGAAGGGAAAGGGTGAATGAATTTTTGTATTCATACAGTTCGAATCGAATAAAAGCCCGAGTAATGGTCAGTTATAACAAGATCTTATTCGGGCTTTTATTTGTACGTTTTCTACATTTAGGGAGTAAATATAAATGAGTACCTTGCAATGGATAATACTAAGTGGTATATTATGGATATGACAGGTACCGTGTATTGAACAGTACTGGAATGAGAAAGGGGGATTGACCTTGAACGTTCAGTTTAAAAAAGGTGTGTTAGAACTGTGTGTTTTGGCACTTGTGAAACGTAAAGATTGTTACGGTTATGAACTTGTTCAGCAAATCTCAAATAAATTTTTAATATCGGAAGGATCAGTGTATCCTTTATTACGTCGTTTAACGAAAGAAGGGTATTTTCAAACGTATTTAAAGGAATCTACGGAAGGACCACCTCGTAAATATTATCAACTAACGGAGCAAGGAGAGATGCAACTTACTTTATTAGTAACAGAGTGGCGCGATTTTGCTAAAGGTGTTCAAGAAATTATTGAAGGGGTGGAATGGGATGAGTAAAGAAGGGTTTCTTAAAGAATTATCAAGTCATCTTAGAAAGTTACCAGAAGAAGAGCGACAAGATATTTTATTTGATTATGAAGAGCACTTTCAGTTTGGGATGGAAGAGGGGAAAACTGAATCAGAAATAATAAAGGGACTTGGCTCTCCGAAAGTAATTGCGAAAGACTTACTTGCGATGTATCGATTTGATGAAATGAAAAAGGATCCGTCGACTTCAAATGTGACAAGAGCTGTCATGGCAGCGGTTGGACTTAGTTTGTTTAATTTTATTATTGTGTTAGGCCCGTTAGTTGCAATTATCGGTTTTATATTTTCTTTTTGGGTCGGTGGGATTGCTAGTGTAGTGACACCATTTTTCGTTATTGTAAAAGTATTTATGGGCACTTTTATATGGTTGGATCTTTTCGTTAGTATAACGTTTGTCGGAGTAGGTTTGTTGTTATGTATTGTAGCTTATTATAGTACGAAGTGGTTTAAAAGATTATGTGTACGCTATGTAGTCTGGAACTTCAAAATGATAAAAGGGGAGTAGATGATGAAAAAGATATTATTAGTAGCTATCGCTTGTATCATTATTGGAGTAATAGGGATTTCACAAACATATGAAAAAGCAGTGCAAACTGCAGAAAAAGGAGATAAAGAGGACGTAATTAAAAACGAAACGCTAAAAAATGTAGAAGTTAAGTTAGATGCTGGAGATATTGTTGTCCAAAAATCTCCTGATTCCTCTTTTTATGTAAAGCAAAAAGGAGACGTAAGTAAACAGGAGATTCGTATTGCTGAAGATGGTGATACATTAAAAATCATAGGGGAAATAGAAAAAGGTGTTTCATTTGATTTTTCATTTTACAATTTCGGATTTCAAACGCCTACATTGACTATATTAGTACCTGAACGTTCTTATCAAGAGATAAAAGTAAATTCATCCGCTGGACAAATAGAAATAAGTAATGTGAAAAGTGACCGCGTAAGTGTTGAAACACTCGCCGGAGAAGTGGATTTGAAACATGTAACAGCAAAGAGTGTGGAGGGGTCTACAAAAGCTGGTGAGGTGAATTTTAAAAAAGTAATAGGGAAAGTAACAGCAAAAACGGCTAGTGGGGATATAGATATTATTGATCATGATTCTAAATATGATTTAGAGGTAAGTTCAACTGCTGGAGATGTAGATATTACTTTATTGGAAAAACCACAAGATGCAGTTATAACTGGGCAAACTGCTGCTGGAGACGTGACAATTTTTAATGAAGACAATAAAAATATAACGATTGGTAATGGTAGTAAAAAGATTAGCGGTAAAACCGCTGCTGGAGATGTTACTATTGAAACGCGTTAATAATTAATGAAACGCATTCTTTTGAATGAACGGAAATCTATCAAAATATAAAAAGAAGATAATTACCTATATAAATAAGGGAATTATCTTCTTTTTATTATTTTTAATGTAAATCACGATATACGCCAATTACTTTTCCAATAACTGACACTTGTTTTAAAATAATAGGTTCTAGTGAAGAGTTTTCCGGTTGTAGACGGAAATGATCTTTTTCTTTATAGAAACGTTTAACAGTTGCTTCGTTATCTTCTGTTAAAGCAACTACAATTTCACCGTTGTATGCAGACTGTTGTTGGCGAACAACAACTAAATCACCATCAAAGATACCGGCTTCAATCATGCTATCTCCAGAAATGCGTAACATAAACACTTGATCTGCTCCAGCAACGATACTAGCTGGAAGTGGGAAGTGATCTTCTACACTTTCGACTGCTGTAATCGGTAAACCGGCAGTAACTTTTCCGATGATTGGAACTTGAATAACAGATTGTGTTTCCGTTCGGTTGTCACCTAAAATTTCAATTGCGCGTGGTTTTGTTGGATCGCGTCGAATATATCCCTTTTCTTCTAGTCGTGATAAATGTCCGTGCACTGTAGAACTAGAAGCAAGGCCGACTGCTTGACCGATTTCACGTACGGAAGGTGGATATCCTTTTTCTTGTACTTTTAGCTTAATAAAGTCGAGAATGTCTTGCTGGCGTTTCGTTAACTTTTCCATGTTTTCTAACACCTCGTTTTCTTTCATTTTTCTTATTATTAAGTATAACATGCGAAAAAACATTCTACAAACATAAGTTCGAACGAAAGGCAAATTTATGATACACTATAAGGAAAATATAGTGAGAAAGAAGGGTTCAAAATGAATGCAATTATTTATGCACGTGTGAGCACAACAAAAGAAGAACAGGAAACATCATTATTGCGTCAAAAAGATGAATTATTGCATTTAGCTGAGCGCTATCAAATGGATGTTACAAAGGTAATTGAGGAGCAGGCTAGCGGTTATACAATTGAACGTGATGGCATATTAGAAGTGCTAGATACAATTCGAGATGAACAAGTTGATGTACTACTTATACAAGATGAAACGCGTCTTGGTAGAGGAAATGCAAAGATTGCATTAATGCATTGTTTACATAAAGAGGGGATAAAAGTTTATACGCACACGCATAGTGGTGAATTACAGCTTTCAGATTCTGATTCGATGGTGCTAAATATAATTGGGATCGTTGAAGAGTATCAAAGAAAGATCCACAATTTAAAAATTAAACGTGGCATGCAAAGAGCAGTGGAGAAAGGATTTCGTCCAGAAAATAATTTGAAAAATCGTCATTTAAGCGTAGGACGTGAGAAAAAAGAAGTGCCAATTGAGGAAATTGTACGTTTGCGCCGGAATGAATTAACTTTTGAAGAAATTGCAGCAACACTTCGTGGTTTTGGTCATGATGTTTCAAAAGCAACTGTACATCGAAGGTATGTAGAATATACAAAGCAATTGCTTGATAAAGAGGAATAACTATTGTATGATAATAATCAGTTTTGAGTAGAAGGGGGATTCGAGATGCCAAGTCAAGAACTCATTGAACGCATTAACTTCTTAGCGAAAAAAGCAAAAGCTGAAGGCTTAACTGAAGAAGAACAACGTGAGCGCAAATCGCTTCGTGAACAATATTTAAAAGGATTTCGTCAAAATATGTTAAACGAATTAAAAGGAATTAAAGTCGTTAACGAAGAAGGCACGGACGTTACACCGGCGAAATTAAAAGCTTTAAAGAAGCAGGATAATGCAAAATTAAATTAAAAGATGGGCATAGCCCATCTTTTTTTATTTGTTAGAATTATTATTTAATAACTTTCCAGTTTTCATTTTTCGTTGCTTCTATCCTTTTATGCTTCAATATATAGTTAGCGATAAGTTCGGACATATCTGTTGGTATGTCTTTTACTACTGGTTTATTTTGAAACATAAAGAAGTTCCCGCCACCGCTTGCACGATAATTATTCATAACAACGTCATATTCTTCATTCATATTAAGAGGAGCGCCTTTATACTGCAAAGACTCTACTCTCTCTCCAATTGGTTTTGAAATGTTTAATACATACGAAATCCCTTCCCACATATCGTAATTAAAGTGTTGTGGTTTTGGCTCTATATAGGCAGGGTTTACGATGATGGTTCCATCTGCTTTTAATGTGAAATAAGAAGCAGAGAGTTCGAGAGCATCTTTTATATCCGCTCCGGTTATTCTAATTACTTTTAATGTATTTGGATAAATATAATTAGAAACGATGTCACGCATTGTTACATGTTTCGGGAAACCAGGAGATGTATTATGAAACAAACTTGTACAAGAAATTGAAACATTAGCTATATCCATCTGTATTTTATTTATGAATTCAATAAAAGGATGGTCTTGCAAACGTGTTTGCATAGCATCGGAAATTTGCATATCCCCATAAATTATTCCAATAGGTTTATCAAGCCAATTTTGTGTTTTCTCTTCATAATTGGCAACCAAGGAAAGAACATCTTGGTCTGCCGCAATTCCTTGTACGGACAATAACTCTGAATAACTCTCTTTTTTCACCCATTTTTGTTCTGCTTTTTCGAATGTTACTGTTACTTTTCCAACTGAGTGTCCATTGCATCCAGTCTGTAAAATTGTTACACCATTAATCACGGTGTGAGCGATTTCTCGGTGTTGGTGGCCTGTTAGTAAAATATCTATGCCTTCAATTTCATGGCACATTGCATATCCTTGGTTTTCACCTGTTAAAACTTCAGTCGGTACTCCGGTTTGTAAATCACGTTCAAATCCCCCGTGATAGGCTACGACTAGTAAATCTGGTTTTTCATGTTTACGGATGTAAGAAACCCATTTTTTTGTTGTTTCAAATGCATCTTCAAATTGTAAATCTTTAATATGATGTGCTTGTTCCCAATGGGGGATGTAATGCGTTGTCACCCCTAAAATAGCAATTTTTATATTTGATTCAATATGTTTTATTATATATGGTTTCCCGAAATAAGGTTCTTTTCTGTTTTTATCTAAAATGTTTGCTGATAGATAAGGGGAATTTGCAGTAGCCACAGCATTATTTAATATATCCATTCCATAATTAAATTCATGATTTCCGATAATTGCAATGTCATACTCTAAGTAGTTGGCTAATAAGGACATTGGGTTTTCCATATCTTTTTCGTATGTAGCGTAATGATAAGTAAATGGTGTTCCTTGAATGAAGTCCCCGTTATCAATCAGAAGAACGTTTGCATTTTGAGAACGTTCTTTTTTTATGAGAGTAGAAATTTTAGCTAAACCAATTTCTGCTTTGGAGTTATCTTGGTAGTGAATTGGATACACAGTACCATGTACATCGCTTGTTAATAAAATATTTAAAGTTACAATTTGATTTTGATTCAACACCATTCACCTTTTCTATAGTTATCTTTCAATTAATCATATCAAATATATGAAAAGAATTTTAATGTGAATGTATAGAATGTGTAAAGATTCTGTAAATAAGCAATTATTTGTAAAAATATGTGATATATTTCTTCATGTTTATGGAAGGTTATTTTATAACAACGAAAAATGGAGGCATTAACATGTTGAAAAAAGTTTTTGCAATGAGCACAACAGTTGTACTAGCAGCGGGATTATTAAGCGGATGTGGAACGAAGGAATCAAGTGCAAGTAAAAATGAAGATACGAAAAAAGGTTATGTACCGAAGACGCTAAATGTTCAATTTGTTCCTTCTCAAAATGCAGATACGTTAGAGGCGAAGGCAAAACCATTGGAAAAGCTATTAAGTGATAAATTAAACATTCCGGTAAAAGTTAGTATTTCAACGAATTACAATACAATTGTAGAAGCGATGGCATCTAAGCAAGTAGATGTAGGCTTTTTACCTCCAACAGCGTATGTGTTAGCGCATGAGAAAAAGGCTGCAAACGTAATTTTACAGGCGCAACGTTTTGGGGTAGATGATGAAACTGGAGCTCCCACAAAGGATTTAGTAGATGTTTATAAATCAGAGTTTGTTGTTAAGAAAGATTCTAATATTAATAGTGTAAAAGATTTAAAAGGTAAAAAAATTGGCTATCAAGATGTAACATCATCAGCGGGTTATGTATGGCCTGCGGCTGTATTGTTAAAAGAGGGAATCGATCCGCTAAAGGATGTGAAACCTGTTACATTAAAAGGTCATGATCAGTCACTTATTGCTCTTTTAAATGGTGATGTAGATGCAGCTGTTGTATTCCAAGATGCTCGCAATATTGTAAAAAAAGATTATCCGAATATATTCGATCAAACGAAAATAGTAAAATTTACGGAGAAAATTCCAAACGATACGATTTCTGTACGTTCTGATTTAGATGCAGAGTGGAGCAAGAAATTACAGGATGCTTTCATTGAAATAGGAAAGAATGAGGAAGGGCACAAAATCATTAAAGAAGTATACTCACATGAAGGATACGTTAAATCTGATGATAGTAAATTTGATATCGTTCGTGAATATGGAAAGAAAGTGAAAACGCAATAATACATATGGAAATGGCGACTAACTGGAAAGTGTGTGATTTCAGTTAGTTTGCCGTTTTTCAGTTATTGATAATACATAGAAGGTAGGTAAGATGTGTGATAGAGTTTCGAAATGTTTCTAAAGTGTATCCGAATGGTACAAAAGGATTGAATAATATAAACTTGGAAATTCAAAAAGGTGAGTTTGTTGTAATGGTCGGGCTATCCGGGGCTGGAAAATCTACACTTCTCAGATCGGTAAATCGCCTTCATGAGATCACAGAAGGAGAAATCATTATTGAAGGGGAGTCTATTACTGCTGCAAAAGGAAAAGGATTACGACGCATGCGCCGAGATATTGGTATGATTTTTCAAAGCTTTAACCTTGTGAAGCGATCAACGGTACTGAAGAATGTATTAGCTGGGCGGGTTGGATATCATTCTACATTGCGTACAACGTTAGGTCTGTTTCCGAAAGAGGATGTGGAGCTTGCATTCCAGGCGCTGAATAGAGTGAATATCTCAGAAAAAGCATATGCACGAGCTGATGAATTATCAGGGGGACAACAGCAACGTGTATCAATTGCTAGAGCATTGGCACAAGAAGCGAAAATCATATTGGCAGATGAGCCTGTTGCTTCGTTAGATCCTCTGACAACAAAGCAAGTAATGGATGATTTGAAGAAAATTAATGAAGATTTTGGAATTACGACAATTGTAAACTTACATTCTATTGATTTAGCGAGGCAATATGCTACTCGTATTATTGGATTACATGCTGGTGAAATTGTTTTTGATGGGTTAGTAGAAGAGGCAACGGATGAAAAATTCGCTGAAATTTATGGGGACGTAGCTCAGAAAAGCGCATTATTAGAGGTGGCAGCTAAATGAATGAAGTGACGATATATTCGAAATCGATACCGAAGCCGCCGAGTAAACTGAAACATATGTTAACTGTTATTTTAGTTATTTTACTGTTGTGGGGTAGTAGTGTACAGGTCGACGCATCATTTTCAAAACTAGTAGTTGGTTTTCCAAATATGATGGATTTATTGAAGGAAATGGTGCCACCAGATTGGAGTTATTTTCAAATTATTACAACAGCAATGTTAGATACAATACGTATGGCGATTATTGGAACGACTTTAGGGGCGATTTTAGCCATTCCACTTGCACTATTTGCGGCAAGTAATGTATTTACTAGTGTATTTTTGTACAGTCCAGCTCGATTGATTTTAAATTTTATACGAACAATACCAGATTTATTATTAGCGGCTATTTTTGTAGCGATTTTTGGAATAGGACCACTTCCAGGTATTTTGGCTCTTACTTGTTTCTCCGTTGGACTCGTAGCAAAATTATTGTATGAGTCAATTGAATCAATTGATCCAGGTCCATTAGAAGCGATGACAGCTGTAGGAGCGAATAAGGTGCAATGGATAGTTTATGGGGTCATTCCGCAAGTGAAAGCGCACTTCGTCTCCTATGTACTTTATACATTTGAGGTGAATGTACGTGCAGCAGCTGTTCTAGGTTTAGTAGGAGCAGGTGGGATTGGATTATATTATGATCGTACACTTGGATTTTTACAATATCAACAAACTGCTTCTATTATTATTTATACCCTTGTTGTTGTATTGCTAATTGATTATGTAAGTACAGTGTTGCGGGGGAAATTATAATGAGTAAAACGACAATAATCGTACCAAAACCGAAGAAACCGAGTATATATCGCTGGATTATTTTTATAGCACTTACAGTTATATATGTATGGGCCTTTTCAGGAGTCCCGTTAGAGGGAATAAAGAATACGGCGGGAGAAATTACAAAAGCCATTATGACAGGCGTATTGAACCCAGATTGGTCGTATGTATCTTTGCCAGATGGTGAAGATTTATTACACGGTTTAATTGATACATTGGCAATTGCGATATTAGGTACATTTATTTCTGCTTTTTTATCTGTTCCATTTGCTTTCTGGGCGGCAACGAATATGAGTAGTGGAAAATTAACTTCAGGAACTGGGAAATTTGTACTTAGTTTTGTTCGTACATTTCCTGAATTAGTTATGGCTCTTTTATTTATAAAAGCTGTTGGTCCAGGCTCTTTTGCCGGAGTTCTAGCTTTAGGGTTACACTCTATCGGAATGTTAGGGAAATTATATTCGGAAGGAATTGAAAATATAGATAAGGGACCGACGGAAGCGTTAATAGCAACGGGTGCAAATCGGTTTCAAATACTTTGGTATGCGGTATTACCACAAGTGTTACCGGATTTTCTATCGTATACGTTATACAGGTTTGAAATTAATGTACGATCCGCTGCGATTTTAGGTGTTATTGGAGCAGGTGGTATTGGTACGCCATTAATTTTTGCACTTAGTTCACGTAATTGGTCTCGTGTGGGAATTATTTTATTAGGTATCATTTTAATGGTAATTATAATTGATTTTATTTCAAGTTCTATTCGTAAGCGGATTATTTAATTTGTTTTAAAAGCATCTAATTCAGATGCTTTTTTGTATTTTTAAAGGTTATCAAAAAGGAGATATATCAGAAATTAGTATATTTGTATAAATATACAGATAATTATCTTTATTTTTAAAATAAAAACAATTAAAAAGTATGTCATATTGAATGCCCATACATTCCCTGAATCACTGTATTTTTTATGAAAAATCAAAAAAACATCAACATATTTGTCGATACATGTTGTATAATCTTGCGTGGGAAGCTATCATATAAATGTATAAAACGTTTACTAACATACGCGAAGGGAAGAATAGCATGTCACATTCAATCGAACAACTTTCTATCAACACGATTCGCACATTATCCATTGATGCGATTGAAAAAGCAAACTCTGGTCACCCAGGAATGCCAATGGGTGCAGCACCAATGGCTTATACATTATGGACTCAATTTATGAAACACAATCCAAATAACCCAACGTGGTTTAACCGCGATCGTTTCGTATTATCTGCAGGTCATGGTTCAATGTTACTATACAGCCTACTTCATCTATCTGGTTATGACTTAACAATGGATGATTTAAAGAACTTCCGTCAATGGGGAAGCAAAACTCCAGGACATCCTGAGTACGGTCACACAGCAGGTGTAGACGCAACAACTGGTCCACTTGGACAAGGTATTGCAACTGCTGTAGGTATGGCAATGGCTGAAAGACATTTAGCGGCTAAATACAACCGTGATGCGTATAATGTAGTAGATCATCATACATACGCTATTTGTGGTGATGGAGATTTAATGGAAGGCGTTTCTGCTGAAGCATCTTCATTAGCTGCTCATTTACAATTAGGTCGTCTTGTTGTACTTTACGATTCAAACGATATTTCATTAGATGGCGATTTAAATCGCTCATTCTCTGAAAGTGTAGAAGATCGTTACAAAGCATACGGATGGCAAGTAATCCGTGTTGAGGATGGAAATGATATTGAAGCAATCGCAAAAGCAATTGAAGAAGCGAAAGCTGACGAAAAACGCCCAACGCTAATTGAAGTAAGAACGACAATTGGTTTCGGTTCTCCAAACAAATCAGGAAAATCAGCTTCACATGGTTCTCCACTTGGTGTAGACGAAACAAAATTAACGAAAGAAGCATACGCTTGGACTGCTGAACAAGACTTTCATGTAGCAGAAGAAGTATATGACAACTTCCGTAAAACAGTACAAGATGTTGGTGAAACGACGCAAGCTGCGTGGAACACGATGCTTGGTGAATATGCACAAGCATACCCAGAATTAGCAAACGAACTGCAAGCAGCAATGAACGGTCTTCTTCCAGAAGGTTGGGAACAAAGCTTACCAACTTATGAATTAGGATCAAAAGCAGCAACACGTAATTCTTCAGGTGCTGTAATTAATGCAATTGCAGAGTCTGTACCATCATTCTTCGGTGGATCTGCTGACCTTGCTGGTTCTAACAAAACATACATGAATAACGAAAAAGACTTTACAAGAGCTGATTACAGCGGAAAAAACATTTGGTACGGTGTACGTGAGTTCGCAATGGGTGCAGCAATGAACGGTATCGCACTTCATGGCGGTTTAAAAACTTACGGTGGTACGTTCTTCGTATTCTCTGACTACTTACGTCCAGCAATTCGTCTTGCAGCATTAATGCAATTGCCTGTAACGTATGTATTTACACATGACAGTATTGCTGTTGGTGAAGATGGTCCAACACATGAGCCAGTTGAACAATTAGCAGCGCTTCGTGCAATGCCAAATGTATCTGTTATTCGTCCAGCGGACGGTAACGAATCAGTTGCAGCTTGGAGACTAGCTCTAGAATCTACAAAAACACCAACTGCATTAGTGTTAACTCGTCAAGATCTTCCAACATTAGAAGGTGCAAAAGAAGATACTTATGAAAAAGTAGCAAAAGGTGCATATGTAGTTTCTGCAAGCAAGAAAGAAACTGCTGATGTAATCTTAATTGCAACTGGATCTGAAGTAAGCTTAGCGATCGAAGCGCAAAAAGCTCTAGCAGCAGACGGCGTTGATGCAGCTGTTGTTAGCATGCCATCTATGGATCGCTTTGAAGCTCAAACTGCTGAGTACAAAGAATCTGTACTACCAAAAGCAGTAACGAAACGTTTCGCAATTGAAATGGGTGCTACAATGGGATGGCACCGTTATGTAGGTCTTGATGGAGATGTACTAGGTATTGACACATTCGGTGCTTCTGCTCCTGGTGAGAAGATTATGGAAGAGTATGGATTTACTGTAGAGAACGTTGTTCGTAAAGTAAAAGAAATACTTTAATGATTTTAGAAAAATCTCTCCAGCATGGGGAGATTTTTCTATGTAATTGAGTTTTTTCGACAGGAAAAGTTTTTTCTCTCTCCGTAGTCAGACAATCATTGCAAATCTTCTCTTATATAATGTAGGGAAAAGGTTGTCCAGATCGGGAGGGGAAAAATGAAAACGTATGAATTGTATTTAATTCAAGAGGATATTGCGAAAGCTTACTTTGGTCGTGAATATTTGTTTTTTGATTTATTTGCTCGATTTTCAGAATCTGGGTTCCTTTCGGAGAAGAAAGTATTATATAAACAAATGACGTATATTACGATGCCGTTACAAGTAATGAAAATTCATCATAAATTAGAACAAGCTTTGCGTGTTCTTGGTAAATATGAAAGAACAAATCATACTCATACGCTTTATACAGGAGCCGAATACGGAGAAATAATGGTGAAACCACAATATATTCGAATAAATACTTCTGGAAATGTATCCATGGAAACAACCTTCTTTGAGGTGCTTAGAAAGTGTGAGTTAACATTTTTAGCGATGGATTATGAAAATAAAAAGTACGGTTGGTTAAATCCTCTCAAACAAGTACGAACATATGTGTAAAAAATGTCGAATAGTATCTTGTCTTATTGAAAAGGTTTTAGTACACTGTAAGGTAGACAACATGAAGGAGGAAAAGATATGCCAATGTGGTTAGGTATTCTAGTGGGCGTAGTAGCACTAGTAGCAGGCGTGGCGTTAGGATTTTTCATTGCCCGCAAATATATGATGAATTACTTACAAAAAAATCCACCAATTAACGAACAAATGTTAAAAATGATGATGATGCAAATGGGGCAAAAACCTTCCCAAAAGAAAATCAATCAAATGATGAGCGCGATGAACAAGCAACAAACGAAATAAGCGCTAAAGGGCACTCTTACCGAGTGTCCTTTTCTTTTGGATATAATAAGTGTTTAAAACTTTTAAAAATTCTGTGTTTTTGGTAAACTGAAAACATCGCTCATTTTAAGGGAGGAGGATAAATATGAAAGTGTTTTTTAATTTAGCTTGGTTTTTTAAGCAAGAAAAACGAGCGTACATAATCGGAATTATTATGTTATTTGGTGTCGCGCTTCTTGAACTTGTAGCGCCAAGAGTACTGGGCATTGTAGTAGATGAAATTAACAATGGAACATTAACGTCTGAAAAATTGTTGAACTGGGTTATTCTATTAGCAGTTGTAGGAATTACGATGTATATATTACGTTACTTATGGCGTATTATGATTTTTGGATCTTCTTTAAAACTAGCTCGTCAACTGCGAAAGAATCTATATGAACATTTTACTAAGATGAGCCCATCCTTTTATCAATCACGTCGCACAGGCGATTTGATGGCACATGCGACAAATGATATTCAGGCCATTCAGCAAACTGCGGGGTCAGGTGTTTTAACACTCGTTGATTCATTAGCTGTTGGAGGATGTGTACTCGTAGCGATGGGATTTACAATTAGTTGGAAGTTAACGTTATTAAGTTTAATTCCGATGCCAATTGTAGCTATTTCTACAAATTATTATGGAACTTTACTACATAGAAGATTTCATAAAGCACAGCAATCGTTTTCTGAAATCAATGATAAAGTACAAGAAAGTATGAGTGGGATGAAGGTAATTCGCTCACTTGGACAAGAGAAAGAGGATTTACAATCGTTTCGGAAGAAATCGGAAGATGTCGTACATAAAAATATGCTAGTCGCACGTATTGACTCGTTATTCGATCCAACGATTGCTCTAATTGTCGGATTTTCATTTTTAATCGCAATTTGTTACGGATCATTATTAGTTGTACGGGGCGAATTAACTGTAGGGGAATTAGTAACATTTACAACGTACTTAGGGACACTTGTATGGCCAATGTTAGCTTTTGGATGGCTATTTAATATTATGGAGCGTGGACGTGCTTCGTATGATCGTGTGGAGAAAATACTTTCACAAACTTCAGATGTAGTGAATAAGGAAAATGCTATACATACTATAGCAAGTGGTGATGTTTCGTTTGCTGTTGATTCGTTTTCTTATAAAAAGAATGAACTATTAAACTTAAAAGATATTTACTTTAACTTAAGAAAAGGTGAAACGTTAGGAGTTGTAGGGCGTACCGGTGCAGGGAAGACGACGTTATTAAAATGTTTAATTCGTGAGTATGACCACTTTAATGGTGAATTAAAAGTTGGTGAGCGGGATATTCGAGATTTAACACTTCACGGTGTACGCTCTGCAATTTCATACGTACCGCAAGATCATTTTTTATTTTCAGCGAGTATTGGGGAGAACATTGCTTTTGGAAAGGCCGATGCTACATATAAAGAAATTAGCAGGGCTGCTGAGATTGCTTGTATTCATAATGATATTATTCAATTTTCGGAAGGATATGAAACGGTAGTAGGAGAAAGAGGGGTTTCGCTATCAGGAGGCCAAAAACAGCGGATTTCAATTGCACGTGCGTTATTAACGAATGCTGAAATTTTAATTTTAGATGATTGTTTATCAGCTGTAGATGCAAAAACAGAAGAAACTATTTTAACTGCATTGAAACGAGAAAGAGCAGAAAAAACGACGATTATTACTGCGCACCGTTTAAGTGCGATTCAGCATGCAAATCTTATTCTTGTTATTGATGAAGGTAAGGTTATGCAGCGAGGAACACATGAACAACTAATGAACGAAAATGGTTGGTATAAGGAAATGTATGAAAGCCAGCAGTTAGAGGCGTTGGTGGAGAAAGGAGGCGTATGATGGCTGAGAAAAAGCGGAGTGATTTAAGGCGATTGCTTTCTTATATGAGACCATATAAAAGGTTATTAGCGTTAGCATTTTTATTTCTAGTTGGTGCAACTGTAACTGAAATGATGGGTCCTTTTTTAATTAAACAATTTCTTGATGAACACTTAGTACCACGTAACTTTGAACAATCAGCACTTGTAACCCTATTTGTAGTGTATATTATTGCTCATTTATTAAAAGTATTATTTACTTATTTAGACTTATTGTACTTTCAAAATATCGCTTTTAAGATTGTCCAAGATATGCGAGTTGAAGTGTATGAACATGTTCAAAAATTGTCATTAAGCTTCTTTGATCGTACGCCGATTGGTACGCTCGTATCTCGCATAACGAATGATACAGAAGCGATTAAGGATTTTTATGTTAGTGTACTATCAACATTCGTGAAAAATGTAGTCTTTTTAGTAGGGATTTTAGTAGCGATGTTTTTATTAGATGTAAAATTAGCGCTATTTTCGCTCATATTAATTCCGGTAATGTTTGCAATTATGGTGTTGTATCAACGGAAAAGTGCAGCTTTTTATTTAGAGGTGCGTAATCAGCTGAGTATATTAAATGCAAAGTTAAATGAGTCCATTCAAGGTATGAATATTGTTCAGGTGTTCCGGCAAGAAAAGCGGATGAGAAAAGAATTTGAAGAAGTGAACAATAAACATTTTAGTGCTGGACGTCGTACATTGAAATTAGATGCATTACTTTTACGTCCAGCAACAGATCTTGTTCATATTGTAGCAATTGCGTTAGTACTTGGTTTATTCGGAATCGATGCTTTAAAGAGTCCTGTTGAAGTAGGGGTTTTATATGCTTTCGTTAACTATATTCATCGTTTCTTTCAGCCGGTAAATGAGATGATGATGAAACTATCTTTCTTCCAACAAGCGCTTGTTTCATCATCGCGTGTATTTCATTTAATGGATGATAAAGATTTAGCTCCTGTTCAAATGGGGAGTGAACAGCCAGGAATAGCTAATGGGGAAATTCAGTTTAAAGATGTTACTTTTTCATATGATGGAAAGCGTGACGTTTTAAAAAATGTATCTTTTCACGTAAAGCCAGGGCAAACGGTTGCTTTCGTAGGGCATACTGGTAGCGGAAAGAGTACGATTATGAATTTATTAATGAGATTTTACAATATTAAATCAGGAAATATTGTAATAGACGGAGTAGATTTAGAGAAGTTTGAAGAACAAGAAATTCGAAAGAAAATTGGTCTTGTGCTGCAAGATGCATTTTTATTTGCTGGAAATGTAAAGCAAAACATTCGTATGTATAATGAAGAGATTACGGATGAAGAGATAGAGGAAGCAGCGCGATTTGTGCAAGCGAATACGTTTATTGAAAAATTACCAGAGCAGTATGATACAGAAGTAGTCGAAAGAGGAGCTGCATTTTCTAGTGGTCAAAGGCAATTAATTGCTTTTGCTAGAACGATAGCAACTAATCCGAAAGTATTAGTGTTAGATGAAGCGACGGCAAATATTGATACAGAAACAGAGGAGGCTATCCAAACGGCATTGCAGCAAATGCGAAAAGGCAGAACAACGATAGCGATTGCGCACAGATTGTCTACAATCCAAGATGCGGATCAAATATTTGTTATGCATGAAGGGGAAATTGTAGAAAGCGGAACACATCAAGAGTTACTTAGTAAACAAGGACTTTATTACAATATGTACTTACTGCAAAATAAAGGTAGTTTGCAAAAGGCTTTGTAATTACAAGGCCTTTTTTGCGGTGTTAAAAGTGTATTAATGGAGTTTTTGGTGAAGGGTGGTTTCAATTTCACTTTTTTCTTAAACAACTCGACAAAATAAATGTATTAGAATTTTATTACTATAGCATAAAAGTCGTGTCCTCTAACCGAAGTTGTACATATTGTATACGGAATAAAAAAATTTGATAGGAGCTTTTATATGCAAAATAGATCCAGTTCAAATGTTACGTTTATCGATGTGTCTCATTGGGAAGGAAACATTGATTGGAATGCTGTGAAGTCATCTGGTATTCCAGCGGCGTATGCAAAAGCGACGGAAGGTGTGAACTATATTGACCCTACTTTCGTTCAAAATGTACAAGCTGCGAGAAATGCGAATGTATTAATTGGTGCATATCATTTTGCGCACCCAGAACAAAATGATGCCATTTCAGAAGCGAAATATTTTGTGAATATATTACAGAGTAATCAGACGGACTTAATTCCTGTTTTAGATTTAGAATCGCCAACGGATACTAGCAATAGTAGTTTAACGGGTGCGACTATATCGAATTGGGCAAGAAGTTTCGTAAATTATGTGAAACAAGCTACTGGGAAAAATGTAATGTTATATACAGGAGTTTGGTATATTAATGAATTTGGAATTAGCGGATTAAGTGACATTCCACTATGGATTTCCAGATATTCTAGTATACCGCCTGCTGATGCTGGTGGATGGACAGAGTGGACAGCATGGCAGTACACAGATTCTGGGCAAATTTCAGGTGTAGGAAATTGTGATGTATCAGCAGCTGTTTCATTAGAAGCTTTACAAGGAAATGGAGCAAGTGGTGGAGGTAATGTTCCCACGCCTAATAATGCGACTCCAGTATACGGAGTTGCTGTAATTAATGGAGATAATGTGAATTTACGAAGTGGACCATCTATACAGTCTAGTGTAATTCGCCAATTGAATCGTGGCGAATCATATGAAGTTTGGGGAGAACAAGATGGATGGCTTTGTTTAGGGACAAATCAGTGGGTATATAATGATTCAAGTTATATTCAGTACAAACATTATGTGGCAACTATTACTGGCGATAATGTGAATCTGCGAGACGCTCCATCATTAAACGGGAATGTTATAAGACAGTTACATCATGGTGAATCATATCGAGTATGGAGTAAGCAAAATGGATGGCTTTGCTTAGGGACAAATCAGTGGGTATATAATGATTCAAGTTATATTCAGTATGGTGTACAATAAAGTGAACTTAAAAGGTATCTCGACTGAGGTGCCTTTTATTAAAAATATATAATTTTTACAAAGTGTATATTGAAAGCATAGTATAATATAATGGATATATTTATAAAAAATAATCGAAAATGAAATAAAGGAGTAGAAGTATGGATTATGTGCTAATAGGTGGAATTTTAATATTATTAGCTGCAGTGTTTGTACTGTTTTATAAAAATAAACAGTTAGAATCAGAGAGTCAGCAAGTAGAATTTGAAAAGAAACAAGCGATTGAAACGTATGAAAGTGAAATTGCAGCTACGATTACAGATCATAAAGAACAACAAAGTACTTTAAAGAATATGGAACAGAAAAAATATAATGATTTACAAGTTAGTACAGCTAGAGAACTTGAAAATATGCGTATGATGAAAAATCAACTGGCTGTTCAACATAGTAAAGAACGTAGTGAAATGCAAGATAAGCATAGTAATGAACTACATATGTTTCAAAATTTAATTGCGGATTTACGAGAGTATACCAAAAACGGTGCTGAAGTGAATGCGCATGAAACATTACATTATATGAAACGAGGTTTTGTTGAGCAAGGAATTATACTAGAAGATGAATTTCATATTATGCCGAACGTTTTTATGATACGCAATAAATCTAGACATAAACGTGACATAAACGAAAATCGAATCCATCACCTCATTTTATGTAAAACTGGTATTTATCTACTTGAGACGAAAAAATGGACAGGGAAATTAATCCATGGCTTAACGAGAGAAAATGCAGGTATATATTCATTTATGATTGAGGAAATTGGCAAGCATCAACATGAAATTGAAAAAGAAGAGACATTTGAATTTATTACGGATGGAACGTCATTAACTTTGCAAGTAAGAAATGAAGGGAATCCAGCGTATAAAGCGAAAATATTATCTCAAACTTTATATAATTGTTTGGAAGAAATGCAAATAGATATTGTAAAGGAAAAAATAAAACCGATTGTATATTTTGAAAATGAGAATGGAAAAGAAGTTATTGATCTTTCTAATGAAGAATTGCCGAGATTTAAAGATAGAGAGCAAATTGTAACGTTTTTCAGAAATGAAGTTTTAACAAGTAAAGTAATATATACAGCACAAGAACTAAGAAAGATTAGAGATATGATTGGTCAGATGAATTATGTCGCGAAGTAAAACTTTAATCAGTAGGGTTTTATGGGCATCCCGGCTCCTACCCTGTACAGCCGAATTTTGAGGTGGGAGTATAACTGTTTGCAAATAGCGGGATAAAGAAGGTGTTATTTGGATGGAGAAAGGTAAAAGCTCTATATTGTGGGGAATATTGTACATTTATTTTTGTTTGTATATATTAATGTATCTTGTGTTTATCTTTGTTATCGATATGGTTCATGTGCCATTGAGTGTAATGAGTATGTTTGTGGTAGTAATGCCTTTTATTTTATTAGTTATTATTCAAAAGTTTATATTACATGTATCAGCAAGACGTGATAAAGATAAGAAACAACTGTTCACTGTAATGATGGTTGCTCTCATTCCATTGATAGTATGCACTGTACAATTAAGTGTAAATAAATATACTTCAAACTTTAATCAGGATCGGTGGTTAAATTATGAAGAAAAACGAGTACATATGGTAGATGACCTATTACAGCAGCATAAATTGATAGGGAAATCAAACGAGGAAATCATAAAATTGTTAGGGGCCCTACGAAAACAAGCAGTTTGGAAACGGGAATTACTACACTATACTATCTTGGGAATGAACGTAGTTTCATTCCTATAGATAGTGAATGTCTTATTTTGCAATTTGATAAAGATGGTAGAGTTATAGAGTATAAGGTACAACGAGATTGAAATAGTGAGAGGAGAAGCTATATCTTTTATAGCTTCTTTTCTATATTCCAATATAGAAAAAGTAGGCAAATAGTAGTCATTCCTATCTATACGAATGAGATAGAGTTTGTTATATTGTAAAGGGTTATTTAGTTTAGAAGTTTGCTAGATAGTCTTAAATATTTTAGATTAGGGAGGGAAGTTAACACGAATTAAGATATAAACGTGTTAAATAATTAGTATGAAAAAAGAATTTTATAATGTTTTAGCTGCATCAATTGTATTTAGTATGGTAACGATTCCAAGTTTTTCCTATGCCGACACAGTAGAAAAGACCGTAACGATTTCAACAGACGAGCAAGCATTAAAAAGTATTGAAAGCCATATGAAAGATGAAGATGGACGTGGAGAGAGAAAAGGAATAACAAATGAAGTACAAGGAGATTTTTTTGTACATATAATAGGTTCAGCATCTTTATTTGATTCTGCTGAGTTACAAAAAGCGACAGGTGTTCAGCTTTCTAATCAAGTAGTGAAAGCCGAAAAACAAAAAGGAAACGCTTACTATATACAAACAGAATCTGGAGCTGGGTGGATACAAAGTAGTGAAGGAAATGTAGAGATTAAGGAAGTTTATCACTTGGCAAACGAAAAATTAGTAATTAATGAAGAGACAGCTACATATTCCGCACCATTTAATTCATATAAAGACGAGAAAGTGTTACAACCGCAAACAATTATTGCAATTGGACAAGTTGGAGAGTGGTTCCAAGTCCAAATAGATAATGAGGTGAAATGGATTTATTCACCTTCAGCAAAATTTGAGGGTACAAAAGCATCTCTTATTCAAAGCACAACTCCAACTCGTACGAAACGTGCAGCGGTTATGTATACTGCACCAATAGAAGAGAAAACAACGGATATTTACGGTGTACCATTAAAGGAAATGATTGTACCAACAGGTAATGAAAATATTCGTCCAGGTTATGCGATGAAACCAAAATATATTACAATTCATGAGACAGATAATTATAGTGTTGGAGCAAATGCTAGAAACCATGCACAATATTTATACAGTCAAGCAACAGGAACGACTGATCGTTCAGCATCTTGGCATTTTACAGTAGATGATAAAGAAATTTATCAACATCTACCATTAAATGAAAATGGTTGGCATGCTGGAGATGGATCAGAAGGAACTGGTAACAGAGAATCAATTGCAATTGAAATTGCTGTCAACCAAGATGGTGATTATAATAAAGCTGTGGAAAATGCTCGCAAACTAGCAGCATATTTAATGGGGGAATTAAATATTCCTTTAGAAAATGTGAAAAAACATCAATTTTGGAGCGGAAAGAATTGTCCGGCCATTATGATAAAAAATAATGCGTGGGAGCCATTTTTACAGGGAACGAAAGCTTATTATGATGCGAATCATAAAGATGATATAACTGGTGGTTGGTATGAAGCAGATATTCGTGAATTAGATAAAAGAGGTATTATGGTTGGAGACGGAAAGGGTTCTTACTGGCCAGAACGCCTTGTAACACGTGGTGAATTTGCGAATTTAGTTTCAAGATCATTGCAATTACCAGAGGGGAAATCGAATTTCAAAGATTTAAGCACAGCCCATCCATCGTTAGTAGATGGTATTAATCGTGCAGCTAGTGCTGGGATTATAAGTGGACGAGGAAATGATATATTTGCTCCGAATGATACGATTAAACGTGATGAAGCTGTTATTATGATTGATCGTGCATTGCAATACAAAAATATAAAAGGTAATTTAGTTTCATTACCATTTACGGATCAAAATTTAGCGTATGATAAACAGGCGGTTCAACGTGTTTATGGGTTAGGTATCGTAAAAGGGAATGAGAATAATGAGTTTATGCCAAAAGGTTCTGCAACACGTGGGGAATCGGCAGCATTTATTAATAGAATGTTAAAGGTAATAGAGAGTAAATAATGGAAAGGCATTCGCTTTGGCGAGTGCTTTTTTATTTTTCAATATGTTATAGAAAGGGGATGTGAATTTTGGCTGGAATAAGGAATGAAAGTGGAGGTGATGCATATATTTAGATGCATTGGGTAGTTTTTTGTAATTTCGTATAAAATGAAAAGGAGGTAGGACGGTGAAATCAATACCGACTGAAGTCCTGAGTAAGGAATTAATGGAAAGAGAAGGGGTTATATCTATTACAGTGATGGAATTTGAAAAGATAGAAGTGGCCGGAGTAGTTGTTTCTGGTCCCGCTGTTATTTTGATTAATCAAGAGTAAGTACATAGTATTAATAAAGAAAAGTAATAAGAGCATCCATTTAGGGTGCTTTTTGTTTGTATAGAAGTGCGCATGTGATAGATAATTGGAATATTGGAGGGGGAATATGTGGAAATTATTATAACAATGCTATTAATGGGAGTTTTATTAGGGTTTGTCGGAGCAGGAGGAGCTGGATTTATCATCGCAATACTCACTTTAGTATTCCATATCCCTATTCACGTTGCTCTTGCAACATCTCTAACTGCTATGGCATTTACGACATTATCTGGGGTAGTAAGTCATTATAGAGAAGGGAATGTTGTATTTGTAATAGGCGGAATTGTTGGGGGATTTGGAGCGATTGGTTCCTTTATTGGTTCGAAGTTTGGTTCGCTAATACCAGCGAATCTTCTACATTGGTTTACAGCGGGAATGTTATTTTTATCTGCAATTTTTATGTTTATTCGATTAATTATATTTCAAAAAAAGGAACGGTCGTCTTTAAAAGGGCATAACGAGCTTTCGAAAGATAACTTGATTAAATGTATATGTCTCGGACTGGTTACTGGAATGTTGGCTGGTTCATTTGGGATTGGTTCAGCCCCCTTTATCCAACTTGGATTAATAGTTCTATTAGGATTAACAATTCAGCAATCTATAGGAACGACAATGCTTGTTATATTACCAATCGCAATTGGAGGTGGGTTTGGATATAGTTCGGAAGGGTATTTAGATTATGTATTATTAGTACAAGTTTTAATCGGGACAATGTTAGGAGCATATATAGGAGCTAAGTTTACAAATTATGCACCTCGCATGCTTCTAAGGTTTTCGATGATTATGACACCAATACTAGCTGGATGTATGTTGTTAGTAGAGTAAAGAAAACTATTAATATATTTTACGAATGAATTATATAAGTAATTCATATTTCCCATATAAAAGGATTTGCTTTAATATAATGAGTGTAAAGTTCGAGTATTCGAAGTATTACTTGAATTATATCCCTATCCCTTTTCTAAAAATGCGAACAAGTTTTGCCCTATTCTATTCAATAGTTTATTGTATAGAAATATATTGTTCGATGACCATTATGGAACGCACATAATGGGTAAATCCCGATCCTTAAAGAGGATGCCCCTAATCTTCATGTGAAAATATGATCGGATAAGAAAGCTGGCCAATTTATGGTCAGCTTTCTTTTTGTTCAATGAGTAAGACTTCTTTAATTTCTGTTTGCAATAATAAAGTTTTTCCGAAGCGACGTTTACATTCAGCTCGTACTTTTTGAATGGCTAGTAGCTGAGAAGTAGCAGGCACTGTGACAATGGCTTGCCGAGGTTTTCGGTTTTCTTCACAAAAAACACATTCCACAACATATTTAGAAATCATAATTTCATCCTTCCGGTTTGAATTTCTAAGAAGGGACTGCTCATGAAGTTGATGTAAACTTTCGGCATCTTTTTACTTATTTCCTCTTTTTTCAAAGGGGAAATAAAAAAGAAGACGAATTTTAGTAGGGGAGGGATGTATATGGAGAGATGGATAGGCACGGCAGCTATTTGTATGAATGAAAGAAATGAAATTTTAATGGTATTGCAAGGAAAAGAAGGGGAAGAAAAAAGGTGGTCTGTCCCAAGTGGAGGACTTGAAAAGGGAGAAACACTAGAAGAATGTTGTATCAGGGAAGTTTGGGAGGAAACAGGCTACAATGTGGAGGTTGTAAATAAAATATACGAAAAAGAAGGTATTACATACGGGATTCCGGTGTATGTTCATTATTACTTTGTTAAAAAAATAGGCGGTAATATGAAAATCCAAGATCCGGATGAGTTAATACATGAGATTGATTGGAAAGGGATACATGAAGTTGGAAAATTATCATTAGCTTTTCCGGAGGATTACGAGCTAATATACCGATATATAAATAAAAAAGCAAGTGTGTAAATACTTGCTTTTTTAGTGTATCCAAGATAAGAAAAGTGGAACGATAACTAAACTAGCTCCAGCTGTTAAAAGCATTGATAAACTTGCAATTGTACCTTCTACAGGACCGATTTCAAATGCTTTTGATGTTCCAGTCCCATTCGCGCTAGTACCTAGCATTATACCTTTTGCGAGCGCTGTTTTAATACGGCATATGCGTATGAGTGTAGGACCAAATAAAGCTCCAGTTAAGGCAGTTAATACAACGAAAACTGCTGTTAATTGTGACATGCCGCCAATCATTTCTGAAATAGCCATTGCAATAGGTGTTGTTACAATGTGCGGTGCTAAACTTTGTTCTATTGTAGAGTCAATTTGAAAAAAATTAGCTAGTAGTGCGGAAGTAATAACAGATAGAAAAGAACCGACAATGACATTAATTAAAATAGCAGTGCCGTGTTTTTTTAATAGATCAAAATGTTTATAGATTGGCCATGCGAAAGCAACTGTTGCAGGTTTTAATAATTCTGTTAGCCAATGACTACCAGATTCGTAGATTTCGTATGGTGTATCTAATCCAAGTAATAAAGCGATTAAAATGATTGGGCATACAAGAAGGGGAGAAAGCAAACTCCAATTCCAGCGTTGATACATTTTTTTAGATACCCAATATGTGAATAGTGTTAATAGTAAACAAAGAAAGCCGATCATTGTGTTGATCCTTTCCGCTTTAATAGCAATTCTGTTAAAAGTCCTGTTACGAGAGTGACACAAAGTGTACTAATCACGATAATTAAAATGAGATCGATTCCATATTGTGATAATGTATCTTTGTAACGAATGACAGCGACTGCAGAAGGGATGAAAAATAAAATAAGTTCTTTTAATAAAAAGTCTGCACCGTCTTGTACCCATTCTTTTTTCACTATATTAAATTTTAATGAGATTAATAATAAAAAAATACCGATTATACTTCCTGGAACTGGGAGGTGTGCCTGTTTTGCAATCCATTCACCTGTCCAAGCGAAACAAAATAATAATAAAATTTGTCCGCTTAACTTCCACCATTTCATACAGTAACCACCTCTTTGTTTTTTACATAAAAATTGTAAAAAATAATTCACAATTTCTACTATACGTTCATTCGAAATATTTGTCTAATATATAAATTATATGTTATTAATATATTAGATGTATTAATCGGAAATGAAAAGGGTGTCCAAAATGGAATTACGGCATTTGCAATATTTTGTTGTAGTGGCAGAGGAATTGCACTTTGGACGAGCGGCTGCTCGTCTACAAATGACACAACCACCGCTTAGTCAACAAATTCAGCAATTAGAAAAAGAAATGGGAGTTATGTTATTTTCAAGAACGAAGAGAAAGGTTGAATTAACAGAAGCTGGAGAAATGTTTTTAAAAGAAGTGAAAAAAGCGTTTGAACAAATTGAAAAAGCAGTAGAAGTTGCACAAAGTGCTCAAAGGGGAGAAGTTGGATCACTTTCAATTGGTTTTGTAGGTGCGGCGATATATGATATTTTACCGTCAATCGTCAGGGAGTATAGGAAGAAATTTCCAAGAGTGTCTGTTGCATTACATGAATTGTCAACACCGGATCAGGTGCATGCACTTCATGATAATCGAATTGATATTGGATTTTTACGTCCGCCAATTCCAACGCAATTACTTGAGTTAGAACCAATTCAAAAACTTTCGTGTACGTTATGCTTACCGAAGGCACATCCACTTGCTGAAAAGGACGAAATACATATCGAAGATTTAAGGGATGAACCGTTCGTATTTATTACGAGACCAGTATGGCCAGCGTTATACGATACAATTTTATCGCTTTGCCGCGATGTAGGTTTTAGTCCGCACATTGTACAAGAAGCAACGGAGTATCAAACTGTCATGGGGCTTGTAGCAGCAGGTATTGGAATTACAGTAATACCTGTATCCGCAAATAAATTGTATAAAACAGAAGTTGTATATAAAGAGTTATGTGATTCTAATTTTGTTGCAGAAATGTCAGTGGCTTATAAAAAAATGAATAACAATCCAGAGTTGTTAGAGTTTTTGAAAATTGCAAGAGAGAAAAAAAGGATTGAAGTGGAAGATGCGAAGGCTGAATAGTTGATGGAGTTACAAGGCAGTCATGATAATTAAGTTATATAAAGGTTCACCTCGTTAAACAAAAAAACGGAAATGTAACTAAAGTGCATTTCCGTTTTTTGTTTTTTATTCAATGCTAAAGAGGTAAATATGCTTGGTTTCTAGGACTAAAGGCTTAGTAAAGATTCCGATTGAAGTGCGATGTTTAAAATGTCATATTTTTATACACTAGTAGTATAGAATGCGTATGTTATGAAGCAAGGTAGGGGGAAATTATGTCTTTATTTCGGTTAGCGAGAAAAAATATACAAACATTTGCTGCCCAAAGGTTAAAACAATTTATGTGGATTGCTATGAATACAATGCTTTGTTTTTTTATGATATCATTCCGATTCAATGAAGCTGTAATAAGTAAAGCGGAATATACACCTATGTTTGTAAAGTGGTTTTATGCTATGTTTCTATTTATAGTTTTTGTGTGTATTTTCGTTACATATAAAATGACAAGCTCTCTTTTACAGGTAAGAAGAGAGGAGTTTAAATCGTATGAAGTAGTGAAGATGACAAGAAAAGAAATGTTATGTTTATTATGTCAGGAGCAATTATTAACTTACGGAGGAGCTTTTGTTTTCGGATTAATTCATGGTATGTTATTTTTGAAATTATTTATTATTATTTTTATGAAAGCAGTAGGAATCCAAGGGATAACCAATGCACCGATTCCGATGTATGCGGTAGTGATAACAGCAGTTGTTATGATAACCGTCATTATAATATCAATGTGGCAATGTTGTAGGTTTACACAAAGGTTAAAGGGTGAAAAGTCATATGAAACGAGGAGAAAGGCATGAGAAATCATGGCTTTTTCTTCATTTTACACATGTTATTAATCATGATACAGTGGGAAGAACTGAAAAAAAGAGTTAAGAAGAAAGGTTGTATGGAATGATAAATGAGCAAGCGATCGTAAAAGTTGATCGATTAACAAAGCGAATTGGTTCAAAGACGTTAGTAGAAAATATTAGTTTTGAAGTGAAAAAAGGTGAAGTAGTTGGCTTATTAGGACCAAATGGTGCTGGAAAAACGACATTAATGCGAATGATGGTCGGAATGATTCGTATGACAGAAGGAGAAGTATGGATTGATGGTCAATCTGTAAAACAGCAATTTGAAAAAACTGCTGCGAAAATTGGTGCTGTAATTGAGACACCAGAATTTTATCCTTTCTTAAGCGGCTATGAAAATTTAACATATTTCGGACGAATGAATGGGAATGTGACTGAAGAGCGTATCGATGAAGTAGTGCAATTGTTAGGAATGGGACAAGTAATTGACCGTAAAGTAAAAGCATATTCACTCGGTATGAGACAGCGTTTAGGAATTGCTCAGGCACTTATACATAATCCAGATGTATTAATACTAGACGAACCGACGAACGGATTAGATCCTAGTGGTATACATGAAATGCGGATGTACATAAAGAAAATTGCGCATGAACAAGGAAAAGCTGTTCTTGTTTCTAGTCACTTACTCTCAGAAGTTGAATTAATGTGTGACAGGGTTATTATTATTCAGCATGGAGAATATGTCGCAACACAAAATATTCAAAGTGATAAAAAGAAAGAAACAGAAGAAATACATATACGTGTAGATGATGCGAATAAAGCGGCAGAGGTTTTAGAATACGATGTTTTAGTAAAAGAAAACGAATTAATTATAAACGTGAAAGATGAAGAAGTTCCAAATATTCTTCGTACATTGATGGAGAAAAACATTCAAGTTTATCGTGTATATGAAGAAAGAAAAACGCTAGAAGAGCAGTTTTTAGAATTAACAGGAGGAAAAGATATTGTTTAATTTAGTTTATAACGAGCTGTATAAAATATTTAAGCGAAAGCGAACGATTATTCCTTTTGCAGTTATTGCGGTATTAATTATTGGATTAGGATGGGTTACGGTAAAATATTTAGAGCCAGAAACAAAAGGGTGGAAAGCGGATTATACAGAACGCACTGTAGAAATTGAGAAAAAGCTCGGCATGAAAAAAGAGGATATTTTAACAGAAAAGTCAGGAGACGAGCTTGTAAAGGAATACCAGCTTAAAATGAAGCATTTAGATACGAATACAGCACCAGCAAGTAGTTCTCCGCTTTCATTTATGAGAGATACAGGTTTTATCGTATTTCCAATTTTACTTCCGTTTATTCTCGTATATGCGAGTACGATTTTTGCGAATGAATATAGCTGGGGAACATATAAATTTTTAACAATTCGTCCAGCGAGCCGATTTAAAATTTTAACATCTAAGTTTTTGGCAATCGTTATATTTGCGGCATTATTATTTATATTTAATATGATTTTTTCCGTATTATGCGGGTTGATTATTTATAAATTCCAACAACCAGCTTGGGCTGAATTTGTCGTTCAAAATGGAAATATAATAAAACAAAATATTTTCGTAGAAGCAAGTAAATATTATATTTTATCTTGGTTACCAACTCTTGTGTATGCTGCATTTGCCTTTATGATTTCCGTTTTAACGAGATCGAGCGGAGGTGCAATCGGGATTTCTTTATTTCTTGCATTGTCAGGGGGAATAGCGCTAATTCCGGCAGCAAGATATGAATGGGCGAAATATTTATTACCAGCGAATACAGATTTATATGGGCTTTTAAAGGGTGGAAGCTTTATTGATGGAGTAACATTCCCATTTGCTTCTTGTATGCTTCTTCTATACTTAGCTGTATTTTTAGGGATTTCCTATACAGTATTTATAAAACGAGATTTAACAGCATAAGCAAAAGCCGTTAAGGATTAACTTAACGGCTTTTTGTATGTGCTAATTGGTGAATAGCCTCTTCGGCTAATAAGGCGAAATACTCTGCGCTAATAGGCAATGCTTTTTCATCTACTGTAAAAGCTGGATGATGCCATTCATGTGTACCACTTGTTCCCATAAAGACGAATGAACCTGGTATTTCTTGTTGGTAAAAAGAAAAGTCTTCTCCTGCCATTGATGGTGTAGGAGAGATAACGTTTAGATTCATTTTCTCTGCAATATGAATAGAAAAATCAGTGAGTACTTTATCGTTTTGAACAGCAGGAGGACCTGGGTAAAATCGAAATTCTGTTTTTACACCTAGTGCATCAGAAACGCCATTAATGATACGTTTCATTAATGCCGGAATCTTTTCACGTGTTTCAGCTTGGAATGTACGGACAGTTCCTTCTAATATTGCTTTTTCGGGAATAACGTTCCACGTATTCCCTGAATGAATGTTTGTTACACTTACGACAGCGTTATGAGAAGAACTAATATTTCGGCTTACAATCGTTTGAAGTGCCATCACGATTTGAGATGATGCAACGATAGGATCGACGCCGGCATCAGGCACAGCTGCATGTGTACCAACACCATGGATTTCAATTTCAAATCGATCGACTCCGGCCATTAGTGGCCCATCTTTAATACCGATTGTACCTACTGGTAAATCAGGTTTATTATGCATACCGAAAATAGCTTGCACGCCACGTAAATGCCCAGCCTCAATAACTTTGCAAGCACCATTACTACTTTCTTCAGCTGGCTGGAATATAAGGCGGACAGTTCCGTTAAGAGAAGCTTCTTTTTCTTTTAATAAGTAAGCCGCACCCAATACAGCAGCTGTATGAAAATCATGCCCACAAGCATGCATTTTACCTTGTATTTTTGAAGTGTATGGAAGGTCTGTTTCTTCTTGGATAGGAAGGGCATCGATATCAGCACGAAGCGCTACAACCGGTCCTTTTTTATTACCAGAAATTTCAGCGATAACTCCTGTCTCTAAATTGGAATCAATAATAGTGATATTGGCCTCGTCTAACCAATTTTTTATCGCTTTTGTCGTTTCAAATTCTTCGTATGATAGTTCTGGATTTTCATGTAAATGCCGACGAATGGAAATAAGTTTTTCTGTTAATTGATCAGGAATAGATGCCACTTATTATGCCCTCTTTCTTAAGTGAAGTATTTGTATTAATTATACAATAATAAAAGAGAGGATTCTCAAATGAAAATCCTCTCTCGTTTTATGCGGCAACTTTTTTATGAGTATGCTGTTTTTTATAACGTCCACGCATTGCGTATGCAATTTGCGGAATTGCGATACCGATTAAAATAAGTGATACACCGATCCATTGTGAAGATAGTACAGCTTCTTTTAAAACGAATACAGACATAATTGTTGTAACTGGCAGTTCTGCTGCACCAAGAATAGTTGCTAATCCAGAACCGATTTTTGGAATGCCAATTGTAAAGGCAATAGATGGAATAACGATACTAAATATTCCTAATCCTAAGCCGTATTTCCAAAGGCCTTGAGAGATCGCCCCGTTAAAAATAAATGTTGGCGGGAATACGATCATGACTAAAGTTAAAGCGCCAGCCATTAAAAGGACACCACGTGGTAAAGAAGGTACTTCAACGGCAACTTTCCCGCTTACGAAAATGTATGTTGCAAATGTAACAGCAGATAATAAGCCTAAAATGATTCCAGTCGTATCGAAATCACCAGCTGATGTTTCTAATAACCCACTTGATAAAAATGTACCTGCAAGTAAGAAGATTACTGAAATAACTTTTTCTCTTGAAGGTAATGTTTTTGTTGCGACTGCTTCAATGATAATCCCAACCCAAACGAACTGGAATAAAAGTATAATTGCAATAGAAGCTGGTACAGTTTTTAAAGAAGCGTAATAAAAAATTCCAGTAAAACTTGCAGACGTTCCTGCGACGAATAAAATTAACATTTGTTTTAGTGGAACACGATGTCTAGAAAATAGAAGTGTAATAGCAAGTAAAATAATCCAACCGAACAAATACTGGCTACCAATTACCTCTCCAAGTGAAAACCCTTCTGCATATGCAAGTTTAACAAAAATAGCTAAAACCCCATAACTACACGCTCCTAATAAAACTAAAAGAGAATAACGAAGCATGAAAAATTCCTCCCATCTATATGAAATTGTTCCGTAACGGACATATATAACTAGAGGGAAGTATACAAAATTAAAAATGAAGGGTCAAATGAAAGAAAAGTGCAAAATTTTATAGAATAATAATAAAAGTATGATATTTATGCATAATCTTGAAATTAATAATAATTAAAGTATTGTAAAATCAGCTTTATGTTGTATAAAGACAGCATTTGAAAAAAAATTTTAAGGCCAATAGGTGTGAAGTCAATTGTAATGTGCTAATCATTTGAGAAACTGTGGAACCTTTGTTATGTTAGTAACAATTAGAAAGAGTTTCATAATTCAATTGAGATTTTTCTATATAATAGAAGGGAATGAAAACGTTTTATTAGAAAATGTGTGAAAGGGTAGTTTTTCTTATTGTCATGTTGGAAAAGTGAATTCATGAAATGTCCATAGTATTTTCAATTGTTTTTGCTACAATATTGAAGAGGAGAGGAGTGGAATAATGCAAGATATTAGTATTTTTTTAGCGTTCGGAGCTGGGTTCTTATCATTTATATCCCCATGTTGCTTACCGCTTTATCCGGCATTTTTATCATACATAACAGGTATGTCGGTTTCTGAATTGAAAGAAGAAAATGCAATGCTTCGCAAAAGAAGTATGATACATACAGCGTTTTTCTTACTTGGTTTTTCAATTATTTTTATTGCAATTGGATTTGGTACAAGTTTTATTGGAGGCATCTTTACAAATTATAAAGATTTAATTAGACAGTTAGGCGGTATATTTATCATCGTGTTTGGTCTTATTATTGTCGGTGTGTTTAAACCGAAGTTTTTAATGCAAGACCGTAAATTTACGTTTAAAAATCGTCCGAGTGGTTATTTTGGTTCAGTTTTAATTGGATTGGCTTTTGCTGCTGGATGGACACCTTGTACTGGACCTATATTAGTGTCTGTAATTGGATTAGCTGCAACAAATCCAGAATCGGCAATGATTTATATGATTGCTTACATACTTGGATTTGCTATCCCGTTTTTCGTACTTTCATTCTTTATTACGAAAATGTCTTGGATTAAAAGAAATAGTATGAAATTCATGAAGATTGGAGGATACGTTATGATTGTCATGGGTATCTTCCTATATTTTAACTGGATGACGAAAATTATCGTATATTTCTCAAGTTTATTTGGTGGTTTTACCGGTTTTTAGTATTATTCTGTGAAAATGTTGGAAATACTAACGGAAAAGCATATAATAAAATTATATTTTGCATATAGCCACAAAAAAGGATGAGAAAATATGAACATAGTTCTGTTATCAAGTATCGTTGCTGTTTGTATGGCTGTCGGTGCGATGTTTATTCGTTTAAAAGCAGCTAAGAAACCTGCAACATTGAAAAAAATTATACTTCCCCCATTTTTTATGAGCACGGGAGCGTTGATGTTTGTTTTTCCTGAATTTCGATTAACTCCAGCAGAAATGTTAGAAGCAATTGGCGTCGGTTTGTTTTTCTCTATTTTTCTTATTAAAACATCTAAATTTGAAATTAGAGGACAAGAGATTTATTTGAAGCGTTCAAAAGCATTTGTTTTTATACTAATTGGATTACTTGTCGTGCGGATTGTATTTAAAACATACTTAAGCCAATCTCTTGATTTAGGACAACTTAGTGGCATGTTCTTCTTACTTGCGTTTGCAATGATCGTTTCATGGAGAATTGCAATGTACCGTTCCTTTACGAAATTACAGAAGGAAATGGAAAAAGAAGACGGTTTTTATAACGAAAAAGATATGAAGTTGACGTGAAAATTGTACATGTATAAAATAAAAAATACAGCGTCTTTGACGCTGTATTTTTTATTGGTATGGTTAGCACCTTCTGTCCCAACCACGACGTATAAAACGTAACTTGTCGAAAATAGGGAAATAAAAAATGAAGATTATTTTGCAAGTAAAGATTTGTAATTTGAATAATCAATCTTTTTTTCTTGAAGTTTCTTAATTAAAAATTTATGGTCGCGCTTCGGTGTGGCAACGATATATCCTTGTATGATTAAATCTTGTGTAATTTTTGGAGCGTTTTCCTTTATTGCAAGTTCCCCAATTTTACCGGCAATTTTTGATTTGGCAACATCACGAAATAGTTCAGGAACGGGACTTACTAGTTCTTCTAACAATTGTTTTTGTTCGTCAGCCCATAAATGTCTCGTTTTATTTATGTAATGCTCTTCCCAATCTAAAATGGACATACCGTCTTCTTTCGGTAATCGTTTTAAAAATTTTCTGAACATAAAGTATCCACCGATAGACATAAGTCCTAATAAAATAACAGTCCATAATACAATAAACCAACTGAACCATCCTTCGAGCAAGTGTATCCCCCCTTAATGATTGCGGTTTTCTTTTATTCATATTATAAACAGTGAGATTCATAGAAAGCAAGAACGCTTGGTCAATTTGACCAAGCGTTGTAGTTTAAACGAAGTATAGTTGTTCAACACATAAAATATCATTGTCATTTTCTACATATTCAATGATGAGTGTGCCAACTTTACGATCTTTATCTTCAGTTGTGAAAATAGAGTAAGAAGTAAAACGTGCTGTTGATAGGCCGCTTATATGTGTAGGTAAAGGAATGTAGTCGTTATCGCGGAAGAATTCCATTAGTTCAATATCTTCAAATTCTTTTCGGTCAACTTGTTTGTTTGTATAGCGGCGTTGAAGTTGTTTTAAAGATGCATTCCAAGAAATTGCTTTTGTGTCGTATACCATTGTTCTATCTCCTTACTGTATGTAATTATTAAGAACATACGTTCTAATCTAGTATACTCTTTTTATAAGAAAAGGGAAAGCAAAAAATAATGTAAGCTTGGATTTCCAAGCTTACATTATTTTGCGTCCGTCATAATCTCTATTTTTTATTATAAGTTAGATAAGAATAAGAAACAAGATGATATATATCTTGTTGATAGTTTTCAAAATTCTGTTTATTATTTATGTATTACAGTACAAGGGAATGAGAGAGATGACATACGTAATTTCACTCCAAGGACCGATGGCAAGTGGAAAAACAACATTGGCCAAAAGCTTAGAGCGATGTGGGCTTTCAGTTATATATGAAAACCCTTATCCAATTGTAGAAAAGCGGAAAGAATTAAATTTGGATATTTACACAAAAGAGGGGTTTATTACAAATCAAAAAATGTTTATTGAAGCAAAAATAAAAGAGTTTCAAAATGTGAAATCAGTCATGATTTTTGACCGCGGACCAGAAGATATTGAATTTTATACACTCTTTTATCCGAAGATGATAGGGAAAGAGTGGGATATAGAAACAGAATTAAAAGATGAATTGTATAAATTAAGAGAATGCCGTTCGGATGCAATTTTTTATTTAGATGTTTCGAAAGAGAGTTTGTATGATAGGAGAAATAATGATAGGACAAGAAATCGAAGTACATTTGAGGAACAATTTAAATTAGTAGAAGTTGAAAAAGAATGGTATAAACAATTTTCCGTAACTTATGTGGACACTAATATATTATCAGTGGACGAATTAGAGGCATATTTTATAGGGTGGCTAAGGGAGAAAAGGCTATGAAAAAAATATTATTATTCGTATACCCGACATTTGCAGAGTTTGAAATAACGGTAGCAACAGCATTGCTGAAAAAGAAATATGAAATCATTACAGCGGGTTTAACAAAAGAATTGATTATAAGTGAAACAGGCTTACAAGTACAGCCGCATATAGAATTAAGTGAAGTGTGTGTAGAAGAATATGAGGGGATTATCATTCCAGGCGGAGATGCAATACATATGAAAGAGGCAGAACTGCTTTTTTCAGTTATTCGTCAATTTTCTGAGGGAGAAAAGTTAGTGGCAGCGATTTGTGCTGGGCCGTATGCATTAGCAAAAGCAGGTTTATTTAAAGAAATCTCTTATACAGTGACCATAGATTATCAAAAATTAGATTGTTTTCCAGTAGAAAATTTTGTGTATACAGAAGTTGTACAGCACGCAAATATTATTACAGCACAAGGACATGCATTTGTGCCATTTGGACTAGCGATTGCCTCCTATTTTGGAGTAGTGAATGAACATAATACAAATTTTTATAGCGGAAAGGGCAATATAATGATGGAGAATCTTTTACCGGAAAACGTGTAAAAGCTAGCGAATGCTAGCTCTTTTCTTTTTTACATCGATAAATCACTAACGTTTTCGGATCGCTCCATATACTGTTATGAATTGTTAATTCATTTTCTATTTCTTTTTTTAGCCAGTCCTTCATTTCGATGTGAAGGGACATATTATCAGGTATATTCAACGACGGGAACATGCTAGAAATATAGTTAACGATTGGAGTGGCATGATGAAAAACAAGTGCATTATGAATAATTGTTTCTTCAACAGTTGAAAAAACAGAGTGCAATAGATCTTTACCATTTTCTAAACAAAATGGAGCTACTGACGGTGATGTTTTTGGTAAATCAAATGTGACTAACATTTTGTTACACATTTCATCTATACGAGGTAATGAAACTTTAGAATTTGTTGTAGCTAAAAGGGCGCCGCCAGGACGAATTATCTTATGGAATCCTTGAATAGTTTTTTCGACATCTTTCATGTGGTATAACATATGCCTTGCGATTAGCAGGTCATAACAATTAGCTTCGAAAGGAAGTTTACTAGCGTCACCGAGTTTCCATTCAATCATATTATTCGTTATAGCAGCTTCAGAAAGCATAGTTTCGGATTGATCAAAACCAGTTAGATGTCCTTTATGACCATTAGTTTGCAAAAGGGAAAGAAATTTTCCGTTAGCACACCCGACCTCTAATATTTTTTCTTCCCCTTGGAGTTGTAAATGTTCAATGACGACTTCATCTACATTCACTTGTTTTTCTTCGTAATGTTTATGCGTATCGATACGTGTTTGTAAATGGTCACTAACGTTGTATTGGCGTTTTACATCATTCATTTTTTCACATTCCACCTTTATGCAAAATTGCTGAATCGCATGTGTTAATACGTCTGTTTTATTTAAACCTTCGTAATGGAGTACGTCTTCAAACCTTGTAAGAAATTTTTCTTCAATTCGAAAATGAATATCTTTTCGCTTCGCCACTGAAATTTCGCCCCTTTGCATCTGTTAGTGAGACTATAGCACGTCTGAAAAAAATCTGTAAATAAATTGTGTACACAAGTACAAGTATGAGAGGGATAAAAAATTGCTTGAATAATATTTTAAACTATTGACGATTTAACCGTTTTCATATATTCTTAAATTAAGTAATATTCAAATAATTCAAAAGAAATGAGAGAGTCACATGCTTCTTCAAGGAACACATCGAATTGGTCGTATGGCCATGCTGTTGGCACTTGCGGATGAGAATGAAAGTCCCGTATTATCTATTCCGAAAGGTTGGAAATATTGTACTGGGAAAGTTGGTTCTATGAATTCGCAAAAAGTAGTAGCAGCAATGGAAACAGCGGCTAAGAGCAACCGAGTTATTGAAACAGATGTTTACAGAGAAACACATGCACTTTATCATGCAATTATGGAAGCTTTGTACGGAGTGACGAGAGGTCAAATTCAGTTAGCAGACGTTCTTCGTACAGTAGGACTTCGTTTTGCGATTGTGCGCGGTACACCATACGACGGAAAAAAAGAAGGCGAATGGGTTGCTGTTGCACTTTATGGAACGATTGGTGCACCTGTAAAAGGATCTGAGCATGAGGCGATTGGTTTAGGAATTAATCACATATGATTTGCCCATAGTCTATTAGTTAGAAGGGGGCCTTATTTTTTAGGACAGAAGTCTGTCTTAAAAAGATAAGGTCCCCTTTTGCCTTTATAAGGAGGAAAAAGAATGATTACGTTAACAGGACACACATTGACAGTTGAAGAAATGAAGAGGTTGTTACTTGAAGGTGAAGGTGTAACAGCTTGCCCAACTAGTATGCAAAAAGTGGCAGAGTGCCGCGAAGTTGTCGAGAAAATTGTAGAGGACGGAAAAGTCGTTTACGGTATTACAACTGGATTTGGAAAGTTTAGTGATGTACTTATTCAAAAAGATGATGTAAAAGCACTTCAGCACAACTTAATTCAGTCACATGCGTGCGGAATAGGCGATCCATTCCCTGAAGAAGTATCACGCGGTATGTTAATCTTACGAGCTAATACGATGTTAAAAGGAGTATCGGGTGTTAGACCACTTGTTGTAAACATGCTTCTTGAGTTTGTAAATCGTAAAATTCATCCAGTCGTTCCGCAACAAGGATCACTAGGAGCGAGCGGTGATTTAGCACCTTTATCTCATCTTGCTCTCGTTTTATTAGGTGAAGGTGAAGTGTTCTACAAAGGAAAACGAGTTCATGCGATGGTTGCTCTTACAGAAGAAGGACTTGAACCTATTGAACTTGAAGCAAAAGAAGGTCTTGCGTTAATCAATGGTACGCAGGCAATGACAGCGCAAGGGGTTCTTTCTTATATAGAAGCTGAAGCAAGTGCTTATCAATCAGAATTAATTGCATCGATGACAATGGAAGGATTACGCGGCATTATTGATGCATTCGATGAAAATGTTCATAAAGCGCGTGGTTATAAAGAGCAAGTCGAAGTGGCAAGCAGAATTCGTGATATTCTTCATGATAGTAAACTTGTGACAAAACAAGGAGAACTTCGTGTACAAGATGCATATTCACTTCGTTGTATCCCGCAAGTTCACGGTGCTTCTTGGCAAGTTTTAAATTATGTGAAAGAAAAATTAGAAATTGAAATGAATGCAGCAACAGATAATCCACTTATTTTTGATGGCGGGGAAAAAGTAATCTCTGGTGGTAATTTCCACGGACAACCGATTGCATTTGCAATGGACTTCTTAAAAGTAGGGATGGCGGAGCTTGCAAATATTTCAGAGCGCCGTATTGAACGCCTAGTAAATCCGCAATTAAATGACTTACCACCATTTTTAAGTCCAGAACCAGGACTTCAATCAGGTGCCATGATTATGCAATATGCAGCGGCTTCACTCGTTTCAGAAAATAAAACGTTAGCTCATCCAGCGAGTGTAGATTCAATTCCGTCTTCAGCTAACCAAGAAGATCACGTAAGTATGGGAACAATCGCTTCACGTCATGCGCATCAAATTATTCAAAATGCAAGACGCGTTCTTGCAATTGAGATGATCTGTGCGATGCAAGCAGCAGAATATCGCGGAATTGAAAACATGAGTACAGTTACAAAAACGTTCTATCATCAAGGTCGTCAGCAAGTGCCTTCTATTACAAATGACCGTATATTCTCAACGGATATTGAAAATATCGCGCATTGGTTAAAAACGAATTATTCAATAAAGGAAAGATTGGATGTAAATGCAGCACTATAAAACGAGAAAAGGGAGAGATTGAAATGGAAAAAGTACAACAAACAATTCGTGCGGCAAGAGGTACTGAGTTACAAACGAAAGGATGGGTTCAAGAAGCTGCACTTCGAATGTTAATGAACAATTTAGATCCTGAAGTAGCTGAAAAACCAGAAGAATTAGTTGTATATGGCGGAATTGGCCGTGCAGCTCGTAATTGGGAAAGCTACCATGCAATTGTTGATTCATTAAAAACGTTAGAAAACGATGAAACGTTACTTGTTCAATCAGGAAAACCGGTAGCAATTTTTAAATCACATGAAGATGCGCCTCGCGTTCTTTTAGCGAACTCAAACTTAGTACCGAAGTGGGCGAACTGGGATCACTTCCGTGAACTAGAGAAAAAAGGTCTTATGATGTACGGACAAATGACAGCGGGTAGCTGGATTTACATTGGAACACAAGGGATTTTACAAGGAACATATGAAACATTTGGTGAAGCGGCACGTCAACATTTCGATGGTTCATTAAAAGGTACTGTAACGATTACTGCTGGTTTAGGAGGTATGGGTGGTGCACAACCGCTTGCTGTAACGATGAACGGCGGTGTTGTAATTGCTATTGATGTAGATAAGCGTAGTATCGATCGTCGTATTGAAAAGAGATATTGTGATCTGTATACAGAGTCTTTAGAAGAAGCGTTAACTATTGCGAACGAGTATAAAGAGAAGAAAGAACCGATTTCAATTGGATTGCTAGGAAATGCGGCAGAGATTTTACCAGAGCTAGTGAAGCGTAATATTACGCCAGATTTAGTTACGGATCAAACATCTGCTCATGATCCATTAAACGGTTATATTCCAGTAGGTTACACAGTAGAAGAAGCAGCGAAGCTTCGTGAAGAAGATCCAGAACGTTACGTACAATTATCAAAAGAAAGTATGAAAAAACATGTAGAAGCAATGCTTGCAATGCAAGAAAAAGGCGCGATTACATTTGATTACGGAAATAACATTCGCCAAGTTGCTTTCGATGAAGGATTAAAAAATGCTTTCGATTTCCCGGGATTCGTTCCAGCATTTATCCGTCCATTATTCTGTGAAGGAAAAGGACCATTCCGCTGGGTAGCACTTTCTGGTGATCCAGAAGATATTTATAAAACAGACGAAGTTATTTTACGCGAGTTCGCGGATAATGAGCATTTATGTAATTGGATTCGTATGGCACGTCAGCAAGTTGAGTTCCAAGGTCTTCCATCACGTATTTGTTGGCTTGGTTATGGCGAGCGTGCGAAATTTGGCCGCATTATTAATGAAATGGTGGCTAATGGTGAATTATCAGCACCGATCGTTATCGGCCGTGACCATTTAGATTGTGGATCAGTAGCATCTCCAAACCGTGAAACAGAATCTATGAAAGACGGTAGTGATGCAGTAGCAGACTGGCCAATTTTAAATGCATTAATTAACAGTGTAAACGGTGCAAGCTGGGTGTCTGTTCATCACGGTGGTGGCGTTGGTATGGGTTATTCACTTCACGCTGGAATGGTTATCGTTGCAGATGGAACAGAAGCAGCGGCAAAACGTATTGAACGCGTATTAACTTCTGACCCTGGTATGGGTGTTGTTCGTCACGTTGATGCAGGCTATGACTTAGCGGTTCAAACTGCGAAAGAAAAAGGCGTTAACATTCCAATGATGAAATAAGGAGGAAGAAACATGCTGGACACTTTACTAATAAATATCGGTCAATTACTAACAATGGATCAAGAAGATGGCTTGTTAAGACGGGAAGCGATGAATACGCTTCCTGTTATTGAAAACGGTGCGGTTGGAATTGAAAATGGTGTAATTACTTTCGTTGGAACAGCGGAAGAAGCTAAAGGATTACAAGCGAAAGAGGTTATTGATTGCGGTGGGAAAATGGTTTCTCCTGGTCTTGTTGATCCGCATACTCATCTTGTATTTGGTGGATCTCGTGAAAATGAAATCGCGCTAAAACTACAAGGAGTTCCGTACTTGGAAATTTTAGAACAAGGCGGAGGTATTCTTTCAACTGTAAATGCAACGAAACAAGCGTCGAAAGAAGAACTTGTTCAAAAAGCAAAATTCCATTTAGACCGTATGCTATCTTTCGGTGTAACAACCGTAGAAGCGAAGAGTGGTTACGGATTAGATGATGAGACGGAATGGAAACAATTAGAGGCAACTGCACAATTACAAAAAGAGCATTCAATTGATTTAGTTTCAACATTTTTAGGCGCTCATGCAGTTCCGAAAGAGTATAAAGGAAGATCGAAAGAATTTTTACAATGGATGCTAGATCTATTACCAGAAATGAAAGAGAAGCAATTAGCTGAGTTCGTTGATATTTTCTGTGAAACAGGTGTGTTCTCTGTAGAAGAATCAAAAGAATTTTTATTAAAAGCGAAAGAGCTTGGCTTTGACGTGAAAATTCACGCGGATGAAATCGACCCTCTAGGTGGTGCAGAAGCAGCAGCTGAAATTGGTGCAGCATCAGCGGATCATTTAGTTGGCGCTTCTGATAAAGGAATTGAAATGCTTGCGAATTCTAATACAGTAGCAACTTTATTACCAGGAACAACTTTCTATTTAAATAAAGAAAGCTTCGCACGCGGCCGCAAAATGATTGATGAAGGTGTTGCAGTTGCTTTAGCTACAGACTTTAACCCAGGTAGCTGTCCAACTGAAAATATTCAGCTTATTATGAGCATTGCGATGCTGAAACTGAAAATGACACCAGAAGAAGTCTGGAATGCGGTAACAGTGAACTCATCTTATGCCATTAATCGAGGCGATGTAGCTGGGAAAATTAGAGTTGGTCGTAAGGCGGATTTAGTTTTATGGGATGCTTATAATTACGCTTACGTACCGTACCATTACGGCGTAAGTCATGTAAATACAGTATGGAAGAATGGGAATATCGCATATACAAGAGGTGAACAATCGTGGAGCACGGCCACTATTTAAAGAAAAATGCAAAGTTTATCGATCGTGAAGTGACGAAATGGAGCGAAATGATTAAAAATTGGGGGGAAGGAGTGGAAATATTCGGTGCTGCCTTAATTGGAGCGCCCCTTTCTAAACCATCTATTAGTCATTCAGGAGCATGTTTTGCGCCAAAAACAATTCGTTCAATGTTGGATGCATATAGCACGTACGCAATTACAGAAGAACACGATATGAAAGAAAGTGTTCTTCATGATTGCGGTGATATTACGATGCATGTGACAGATATAAAAGAGAGTCATAACCGAATTGCGAAAACAGTTGGTCACTTGACGAAAGTAAATCCGAAAATGATACCAATCGTTCTTGGTGGTGATCACTCGATTAGTTTTCCGAGTATAACTGGTTTTGCAAATAGTAAAGGGAAGGTCGGTATTATTCAATTTGATGCTCATCATGATTTACGTAATTTAGATGATGGTGGTCCATCAAATGGTACACCGTTCCGTAGTTTGCTAGAAAATGATGTGATTACAGGAAAACAACTCGTTCAAATTGGGATTCGTAATTTTTCAAATGCACGAGCGTACCATGAATATGCAAAAGAGCATGGCGTGACAGTGTATACAATGAAAGATGTAAGAGAGCGAAAAATAAAAGATCTTATTTCAGAAAGTATTGAAGTATTAAGAAAACAAGATGTGACTTCTATTTATATTTCCCTTGATATGGACGTACTAGACCAAGCGTTTGCGCCAGGCTGTCCAGCAATTGGCCCTGGTGGGATGGATAGTACAACTTTACTTGATGCAATTGAATTCCTGGGTAAAGAGCCACTCGTTCAAGGGATGGATATAGTAGAAATTGATCCAACTCTTGATTTTAGGGATATGACGAGTAGAGTAGCTGCGCAAGTGATTATGAGTTTTCTTTTAGCGCGAGAAACGATTAGTAAACAGGTTAGTATATAAGCGAAGGATCGTGTGTGAAGTTTTGAAGCAACCGTCTTTGTCAGTATATAAAAATACATCGCTACTTATATGTAGTGATGTATTTTTTTGTTTTACAAGGTATATAAAATTGGAGGAAATGGGTGTAGAAATGTAACAAAATCGCGGGTTTTTTAGTGTTTCTGTACAGCTTGAATTTTTATGTGTAAATAAATTGACATAGAAAATAATTTTGTGATATTATAAAAATTTTGCTAAAAAAATAAATGTGTGTTAAGATTGAGAAGGTTACCATATATGGAGGTGGATTATTTGTTTCAAATTGGCGATAACATCGTTTATCCAATGCACGGAGCAGGTATAATTAAAGCCATAGAAGAAAAGGAAATCTCAGGAGAAAAAAGACAGTATTATGTTATAAAAATGTCGGCTAGTAATATGGAAGTAATGATTCCTATGGGGAAAATATTGAGTTCAAATATACGACCAGTTACAGATATAAAGGCATTAACAAACATAATAGATATTTTTCAGCATGGGGAATCAGATAGATTACTTACGTGGAAACAAAGGTATAAATTAAACACTGATAAAATAAAAACGGGTAAAATACAAGAAGGTGCTGAAGTTGTACGTGATTTATTACGTATGCAGAAAGAAAAAGCACTTAATGCAAGCGAAAAGAAAATGTTAGATAACGCACATGAATTTTTGATTAGTGAGCTGGGATTAATTGAAGGTATCACAGAAAATCAAATAAAAAGCTTTTGTTAAGATTCATTGTAGATAATGTATTACATCCCAAAAAAGATCTTGAATTTTTTGGGAATATAATTATAGAAAATCAATCATTTCAAAGACATTCAACTCTTTCAAACCACTTTTAGAGCATTAACCTCTTTTGTTATTACTACAATTTAATCCATTTTTATTTTTTAATTTCTTTTACGAATGTTCGAAGTTTAATTAAATAACTCAATAAAATAGTTACTTGATTTTTGCAATCCTGATTCACACTGGCACGGACGAGGAGCCGTAAGGATGAAAGAGAGGTAGGGCTTTCATTGTTTTAGGTATATAAGTTATTATTTTTAGAAGAATACTGAACCACTCCCACTTCTATTGTTAAGAGATTTTCCATATGTGAGGAGATAATAATTGTTTATTTTCTTTATTTAAAAGAGATAAACGAATTGTTAGCCTTATATGGTCAACTAAAAAAGGTTTCCTACTTAGGAAACCTTTTTAATTTTTGTTTTTATCATTCTGTTTGTTTAATATTCGAATCTTTAATGGTAAAGACGTATAAATTGACGTTACTATCTAAAAGTAAGTATGATGCGATTATAGTTAGATTTTTTTAGGGGGAAGAAAAATGACAAGTTCAAATAATAAAGCGGCAAGTATTTATGAAGGAACAAATATAAACGCTTGGGGGTCTTTTGAAAATATTGAAGAAACGAAGTTATTTCATCCGATTCAAATTGGATCTTGGTCTCTTCGTAATCGCATAGCGATGGCACCGATGACGAGATGTTTTGCAAATAATGAGACTGGAGTCGTTGGTGCTGACGTAGTCGAATATTACCGAAAACGTGCTGCTGATGGGATTGGACTAATTATTACAGAAGGAATTGTCATTAGTCAGAGAGCAAAAGGGAATCCAGGAGTACCAGGTATTTATACACAAGCGCAAGTCGATTCTTGGAAACCTGTTACAGAGGCAGTACATAAAGAAGGTGGAACGATTATTGCTCAAATATGGCATGTTGGACGTATGAGTCATCACGAAATAATTGGTGGTCAAATGCCGCAAGCACCTTCTGCTATTGCTGCGGAGGGGAATGTTCCGCGTTTTCGTAAACCGTTTGATACACCAGAAGCAATGACAATAGAAGAAATAAAAGAAGTTATCGGTCAATATGCACAAGCCGCAAAGAATGCGATAGAAGCTGGATTTGATGGTGTAGAAATTCACGGTGCACACGGATATTTAATTGACCAATTTACTTATGAATTTGCGAATAAGCGTACTGATAAATACGGCGGTGACTTAAAACAAAGGTTAACGTTTATGAAAGAAGTTGTTCAGGCTGTAATTGAAGCAGTTGGAGCTGATAAAACGCTTCTTCGCTTCTCTGCCTTTAAAGGTGATAATCCTACTTATATGTGGGAACATCCTGAACTTGCAATTGAAACGTTTGTAAATATGTTTAAAGAAGTTGGATTAACGATGATTCACCCTTCAACGATGAATTATACGCAAGTTATTGCTGACGGCAAGAATTTTCATCAATTAGTAAGAAAGTATTGGGATGGTACTATCGTAGGAGTAGGTAATTTGAATCCGAAAGAGGCAGAAGAAGCACTGCAAGAAGGAACAATTGATGTAGCGGCGTTCGGAAGACCATTAATCGCTAATCCAGATTTTGTTCAGCGAATTAAAAATGCTGAAAGTTTGGTTGAATATGACGCGAAAGAGCATCTTGCTACGTTAGTGTGAATAAGGATAAAAAGAGAACACATGGAGTGTTCTCTTTTTATTATGGAATTTCATATATAGGGGGAAGCGGAATGAGTGAAGCGCTACTCATTATTATTAGTATATTGCTCTTTTTGATGCTACTTTTAATTGTCTTTTTTATCATTACATTTTTTATTAAAAAACGGACGCATCATTCTATATTAAAACTGCATCCATACTTAGGTAGAATGCGCTATTTGCTCGAAAAAATAGGCCCGGAATTTCGGCAATATTGGTTTGATCATGATACTGACGGAAAGCCCTTTTCGCGCTACGATTTTCAAAGTGTTATGTTTCTAGCAAAATACCGTTCTGAAATACTTGGTTTTGGATCAAAACGAGATTTTGAGGAATCTGGCTATTATATTGCTAATACATTATTCCCCACATTAACAGATGAATTAAGTGTGAATCTCACGCAAGAACGTGAGGGGAAAAAATATATGATTCATAAAGAAGGGTTATTTTCAAGAAGAGAAAAATTGACAGCGGATACAACAAACCTTTGGTTGTATGAAGAAGATGATGCAATTGTAGTCGGCGAAAATCGTAAATATCCATGGAAACTGTATGGGATGTTTGGAGCGTCAGCGACATCTTACGGTGCGATTGGAGAAAATTATATTTTATCAGCTGGGTTTGGTGCAAAAATGGCAGGTGGTTCGTGGATTAATACTGGGGAAGGGGGTGTCATTCCAGAACATTTACATACGGGTGCAAATATCATTGCCCAAATTGGTCCGGGATTATTTGGATACCGTGACGAGGACGGGAATTTTTCGATGAAGGAATTTATGGAGAAGGCGAAAGAAAGTAATATTAAAGCGTTTGAATTGAAATTTGGGCAAGGAGCAAAAATACGTGGTGGTCATTTAGAAGGACAGAAGGTAAATGAGAAAATCGCTTCCGTTCGGAAAGTACGAGAAGGAGAAACGATTAATTCGCCAAATCGTTTTTCATTTATTAGTAGTGCCGCAGAGGCTTTATATTTTATTCAAGATTTACAAGAAAACGGTGGTAAACCAGTGGGTATGAAAATTGTAATTGGTCAACAGAAGCCTTTGGAAGATTTATTAAAAGCAATGAAAGAATTAAACATCTATCCAGATTTTATTACAATCGACGGTTCAGAAGGTGGATCAGGGGCAACATATAAATCGATGGCAGATAGTATGGGGCTTCCGCTTATACCGGCACTACTTACATTTATTGATACAGCAAATCATTACGGTGTCAGGGATAAATTAAAGGTGTTTGCCTCCGGGAAATTAATCACGCCAGATAAAGTAGCGATTGCTTTAGCTATCGGTGCAGATGCCGTAAATTCAGCACGTGGATTCATGATGGCAAGTGGTTGTATTATGGCACTTCAATGTAATTCAGGGCAATGCCCATCGGGGGTTGCAACTACGAATCCACACTACCAAAAAGCATTAGATCCGTATGAGAAAAAATGGCGAGTAATGAACTATGTTATTAGTATGAGATATAGTTTGTTTTCATTAGCGGCAGCAGCAGGGGTAAAGAGCCCACGCCATTTAACGAGAGAGCATATTGTGTTTAAAGATGAGATGGGGAGAGTAGTTCCACTTTCGGAATTGTTTCCTTCCGTAATTGGGAAGTAAATATGTAGCTGAACAAAAAAAATCAAAAAAGTCATACATTTGTATGGCTTTTTTGGTTATGGGAAAAGTAGAAATTTATTACATGAATGTTCCCGCTTTTCGGTTGCTCTTTTTCAAACAAATTGTTTGATGGAGATGAGTTATCAGAATATTGTTTTTGATGAAAAAATGAAATGATATCCGCATTGACAATAAAAACTAATTAGACTATAATAAATCTCGAATTCAAGATATTTTTTGAAGGATAGTCAAAATCATAAAATCAATATTTAAAATATAATCATAAGAACTGTAGTTTTTTTGTAAAATATCTCGAATTCGAGATATTTTTTGAACTAAATGAAATGTGTTAGTTTTTTAGAGAAATACCTCAATTTTGAAAAAGATAGTATTGCGGATTGAACTTTATCATATGGACAAAATGAATAATGAATTTTAGCGAATAAACGTTTTTTGTAATGAAATAAAAAAGGGGGTGGAGAAAGTGGAAAAGAAAACGATGGGAATTCATCACATTACAGCAATCGTAGGTCACCCACAAGAAAATGTAGATTTTTATGCAGGTGTATTAGGATTGCGTTTAGTAAAACAAACAGTGAATTTTGATGATCCAGGTACGTATCATCTTTATTTTGGTAATACAGGAGGAAAGCCTGGAACAATTATTACGTTTTTCCCATGGGCAGGTGCTCGTCAAGGTATTATTGGGGACGGTCAAGTAGGCATTACGTCTTATGTCGTATCAAAAGGCACAATGGAGTTTTGGGAAAATAGATTAGAAAAATTCGACGTACCGTATACAAAAATGACTCGGTTTGGAGAACAGTATATAGAATTTGATGATCCACATGGTTTGCATATAGAATTAGTTGAAAGAGAAGAGGGCGAATTAAATAATTGGACTTTTGGGGAAGTTACGCCAGAAGTAGCAATTAAAGGATTTGGCGGTGCTGTTCTTTTATCTGCACAACCTCAAAAAACTGCTGAATTGCTAGAGCATGTTATGGGTCTTGAGAAAGTAGGAGAAGAGGGAGAGTTTATGCGGTTCCGTTCTTCTGCTGATATTGGAAATATTATCGATTTGAGATTATCAACAATTGGACGTGGGCAAATGGGTGTTGGTACAGTTCATCATATTGCTTGGAGAGCGAATGATGATGCTGATCAATTAGACTGGAAAGAGCATGTGTCTCGCTTTGGATATGGTGTAACCCCTGTACAAGATCGAAACTATTTTAACGCAATTTATTTTAGAGAACACGGCGAAATCTTATTTGAAATTGCAACAGACCCTCCTGGTTTTGCCCATGACGAATCTTTAGAGACGATGGGTGAGGAGTTAAAATTACCGGATCGATATGAACAACATAGAAAACAAATTGAACAGACACTCTTACCATTTGAAGTGAGAAATCTAGATTAAAGTGATTGAAAGGGGAAAAGGAATATGATGAAACATGTTTTTCAAAAAGGAAAAGATACGTCAAAACCAGTGTTGTTATTGCTTCATGGTACAGGAGGAAATGAATTAGATTTATTACCGCTTGCAGAAAGAATTGATCGGGAAGCTTCTGTATTAAGTGTTCGTGGAAATGTATTAGAAAATGGGATGCCTCGTTTCTTCCGCCGATTAGCAGAAGGTATTTTTGATGAAGAGGATCTTGTTTTCCGTACGAAGGAATTAAATGAATTTTTAAATGAAGCAGCAAAAACATATGAATTTGATAGAGATAATATCGTAGCTGTTGGGTATTCAAATGGAGCAAATATTGCGGCGAGCTTATTATTCCATTACGAAAATGCATTAAAAGGTGCAGTCCTTCATCACCCAATGGTGCCTAGAAGAGGAATAGAATTACCTAATTTAGCAGAGAAATTCGTATTTATCGCTGCTGGAACAAATGATCCAATTTGTTCACCTTCTGAGTCAGAGGAATTGAAGATGCTATTAGAAAATGTAGATGCTAATGTAACAATGCATTGGGAAAATAGAGGACATCAATTAACGATGAATGAAGTAGAGAAGGCAACAGAATGGTATGAAAAAATATTTTCACATGCATAAATAGTAGACTAAATCGAGTGTAAAATCATAAAGACTTTATACTCGATTTTTTTGTTGCAATTTAAGGGGTTAAAAGAGAATAGGAAAGTTATGTTAAAATATAAAGAAAATGTAGAATAATGGAGGGGAACTATTAGATGTCAAACTACGAAAATGAAGAAATGTTAACGGGAGGGAATGTCTCAAACGTATATCGTTCGGAAGATACTGTTCGACGAGAATTAAAGCAAGGCAGTACCAAAATTCATAAGCTATTAAATCATTTGGAAAACAAAGGTTTTAGTTATGCACCAAAGTTTTTAGGTATTGATGATAAAGATAGAGAGATATTATCATTTATTGAAGGAGAAGCTGGTAATTATCCTTTAAAAAAGTATATGTGGTCTAATGATGTTTTAAAAGAAATAGCGAAGATGCTCCGTCTTTATCATGATGCTGTGAGTGACTTCCCGTTATCAGATGATTGGAAACCGATGGATAATACTCCAAATAAAATAGAGGTTGTATGCCATAATGATTTTGCAATATACAACATTATTTTTAATAACGAAAAACCAGTAGGTATTATCGATTTTGATGTTGCTGGTCCTGGGCCAAGACTTTGGGACATAGCCTATACTCTTTACACTTGTGTCCCATTAAGTAGAGTTTATTATAAGGAAACAAGTGAGGCGGTTTATTATAATTCATTACAGCATGCAGACCGCATAAAGCAAAGGGTTAAATTGTTTTTTGAATCTTACGGTGGGGGTATGGAAGAAGATTATCTGGAGATGGTATTGCTACGATTAGAAGGGTTATGTAAATATGTGGAAAGAAAAGTACTAGAAGGCGATATGAACTTCCAAAAGATGATAGATGAAGGGCATCTTGAACATTATGAAAATGATATTCAGTTTATTCGTAAACATGGAAAAGAGTGGATCTAATAAAATAAATCGTATACAAAAATAAAGCTCAGAGTCATATAGGGACTTTGAGCTTTTTAGTGTAGATGTTTTCCACAATAACTGAACTACTTATAATATCTTGTAGATGTATAGTTAAGAGTTTGTTACAGGATGAGCTGTAGCAATCGGTAATTGGATATCGACAGTTGTTCCTATGTTTAATTCACTGGAAATGAATAATTTCCCGTGATGCTCTTGAATGATTTTATAGCACATCATTAAGCCAAGGCCAGTTCCTTTTTCTTTCAAGCTATAAAAAGGTTCGCCAAGACGAGCCATGCGCTCTTCAGGAATCCCACAACCTTCATCCATAATGCGTATTGAAACAAAATCACTTTCTAACGAAGTTGTTTGAATGAAAATGTTACCACCATCAGGCATCGCCTCGATTGCATTTTTTAATATGTTAATCAAAACTTGTTTTAATTGATTACTGTCACATTGAATGTCAGAAATATAATCGAAATGATCCATGATGATATGAACGCTATGCATAATTGCTGTTGGTAAAATAAAAGTTACAACTTCTTCAATTAATGTTTGTACGTTGCATGTATGAATAAATAACACTTGTGGTTTAGACATCGCCATAAATTGGCTTGTTATAGATTCCATTTGTGAAATTTCACTCAACATAACGTCCACATACCATTTATTTTCCTCATTTATTTCTGGATGTAATAACGTTAAAAATCCTTTTAATGAAGTGAGCGGGTTTCTAATTTCATGAGCGATTCCAGCTGTCAGTTGTCCTACTACTGCAAGTTTTTCGGATTTCCGTAATAACTTTTCAGTTTCTTTTAGTTCGGTAACGTCTCTTCCCATCACTATAAGACCTTTGCGTGAGCCATCAGGATGGAAGAGTGGGACTTTTGAAATGCTTAAAACTAGGTCGAAATCATTTCTATGTATAATAAATTCCTCTCCGTGAAGAATTTGTCCTTTTTGCCATGTTAGTTCATCGACTTCTTCACAATGCAAAAAAGATTCGCGGTATGCTTCGTTATATTGAATGAGTTCATTATCTCTTTTTCCATGATAAGGAACGTTATGGAAATTGAAACAAGAAAGCGCATAGTCATTCGCTTCAAGCCAGCGTCCTTCATGGTCCTTAAAAATAACAAATGCAGGCATTGAATTCATTAATGTGCGTAATCGTTTCTCACTCTCTTGTAATACTTTCTCAATTCTTTCTGATTTTTCAAGGGGTTTCATAATGGCGTATACACCTGTTAAACGGTTTTTAACAAAAATAGGAACTAATTTTGTTACGACATCTAGTAAATATCCGTCTTTATGATAAATAGAGACGATATACTCTTTTTGATTGTCAGCTGCAGCATTTTTTATGTATTGTAGCACTTGATCAGAAATATGTGCTTCTAAAATAGAAGTGATTGTTTTCCGCTCTAATTCGTTAGAAGTATAACCTAATATTCTTTCCGCAGAGGGGTTAATATGTAAAATAACTCCTTCTAAATTCAATGAAATAATACTATCAGGGTTATGTTCAAAAAGAGATGCATACATTTCTGCTAAAGAACGATTTTGTATATGGTTTCGCAAGCGCTCCGAGACGTTTGGGTGACGCTTTTTTTGCGTAGATGAATGTTTTTTACGACTCATAATATTTCCTCCGTACAACTAGCATCTAAAAAAGATGAATCTAGTACTAACTATAATATAGGTGCAATGTGTATTTCTATAAAAAATGGAAATTATATAATAAATTTTCTTTTTTATTTTTAGTGGAAGGTAAAAAAAGGTAGTAATAAGAGAATCTTATATTGCTTTATTAATATTTTCTAAGTTACATGAATGTATTTTCGTTATAACATTAGAATAGAAGAGGGGGAAGGAATATGAAAAATTATATTCAAGGAATTGATCATGTACAAGTAGCGGCGCCAGTAGGATGTGAAGAAGAAGCACGAGAATTTTATGGTAATAAAATTGGTATGGAGGAAATCCCAAAGCCAGAGGAATTAAAGAAGCGTGGTGGGTGTTGGTTTAAGTGTGGAAATCAAGAGATTCATATCGGAGTTGAGCAAAATTTTAATCCAGCTAAAAAAGCGCATCCAGCTTTTTATGTTTTGAAAATTAATGAATTTAAACAAGGGTTAATAAAGCGAGGTATTGAAGTAATAGATGATCATGCGCGACCAGATGTAATCAGATTTTACGTGTCAGATCCGTTTGGAAATCGAATTGAATTTATGGAAAATAAAAACTAGGTGGAGATCCACCTAGTTTTTTACACTTTTCTAAACAATCCTAATACTTCAACAGTCTCCGTAATATTAACGAATGCATGAGGATCAATTTCCGAAATCGTTAGTTTCATACTTGCTAATTCTTCACGTGAAACGACTGTCATAAGTACACGTTTTTTCTCGTTTGAATAAGCACCTTCACCATCAAGTAACGTAATTCCACGTACTACAGTTGAAAGAAGCTTTTTTTTCATTTCTTCCGCTTGATTTGTTACAATCATAAGTGTAACTTTACGATGTTTTGTATGAACGGCATCAATTACTTTACCAGTTACATAAATTGAAAGTAAGCTTGTAAGGGCAACATCCCAAGTGAAGAAAAATCCTGCAATGACAACAACAACTGTATTTAATGCAATAAGGAATCCACCAAGTTTAATATCTCGCTTGCGAGATAACAACATACCGATAATATCAAAGCCACCAGTTGAACCATGGCAGTTAAAGACAAGACCAATACCAGCGCCGGCGATGACACCGCCAAATACAGATGATAAAAGTGGGTCTGTTGCTACGACTTTTACTGGAACATAGTATAATGCAACAGATAATACAATTACAGAAACAACCGTGTTAAAAATTACTTTTTTTCCAAGACCTATGTATCCTAAAATAAGGATAGGTAAGTTCAATACAAAGTTAATAATACCTGTGTTTACAGGGGTTACAATCCCTAAAATAATAGCAATTCCGCCAATTCCACTACTTAAAATTTTATGGGGGATAAGGAAAAGATTAAAGGCAATTGCGATAATAATAGAACCAAAAATAACACCAAGAAATCTGACCATTTCTTTCCCGTCCTTCACTAAATAATCATATTATTTCAAGATTATATATGAAATTGAAAGTTTTTGGGGAAAACAGTTTATTTTGGAAAATTAGATTAATCTAAATAGTTCGAGTGTTTGATAAATTAGGAGGGGATACAGATATGAAGATAACGACGTATCAACAGAAGAGTCCTTTAAAACAAGAGTGTGAGGATTCATTTTTTTGTAATGAAGATAAAATGATTTACGGTGTATGCGATGGAGCAACACCGTTAGTTCCATTTTGTGATGAAGAAGGACATAATGGAGCATACATCGCTTCACATTTATTTGCAAGTCATTTTACTTCGCTACGAGAGGTCAATAGTTTACAAGATGAAGTTGCAAAGGCGAATGAATTATTGCAAAACAAGATGCTAGAGTACAAGGTTGATACGAGAAAAAAAGACCATCTGTGGTGTACATGTATTGCAGCAGTTCAAATAGAAGGCGAAAAACTTGAATATGCACAATTAGGTGATTGTATGATCGTTGCAATACTTCAGGATGGAGCGATAAGAGTATTAACGAAAGATACAGTTAAGGGAATTAGTAAACGCGCAAAACAGAAGAGAGAAGAGGATTGTAAAAAAGGATTACCAGTCCCGGAAGAACATGTTTTTCAAGATGTTCGGGAGCAGTTGAAATACAACCGCTATCTTGCGAATGTGCCAAACGGTTACGCAGTTGCAAATGGGATGAAAGAAGCAATGACTTATTTACAACATGGGGAATTACATGTAGCTGATGTAAGTGGGATCTTTATTTGTTCGGACGGATTGTTCCATCCGGAGTGGTCGTTAGAACAAATTGTGATATATATAAGAAAGAATAGTATAAAAGAATATGTAGCAATCATTGAAAGGCTAGAAGGAGAAAATAGAATAAGACCAGATGATAAAACAATTATTATAATTGATTTTTAAGGGGAGGAAGTTCAAATGGAAATTAAATGTGTAAATTTAACATTTCAAAATGAGTTAGTTCCTTTAGAAAAAGTAAATAAACTGATCATCCACCATACGTCAGAAGATGGATGGGATGTGTATAAAACTCACGAATTTCATCAAAAGGTAAGAGGATGGAGCGGGATTGGTTACAATTATTTTATTGAAGAAGATGGAACTGTAGTCGAAGGGCGAGGTTTACATATTGGAGCACATGCGAAAGATAATAATAGTGATACAATTGGAATATGTATGACGGGGAATTTTGATAAATATGATCCAACTACTGCACAAATGAATTCATTATATTCTTTATGTAAAATGTTTATGAAGCAGTTTGCCATAGAGAAAGGAAATATACTCGGCCATAGGGAGTTAGAAGGGGTTACAAAAACTTGTCCAGGAAATCGATTTTCTATGGTAGAGTTAAGAAAAGTATTATCTTAAATATAGAGGAGTAACGAATGATGATGAACATAAAAATAACGAATGATAAAAAAGAAAAGCTTGTAGCACAAATTCAGCAATTTTTCGTTGAAGAAGATTTAGATGAAATTGGACGTTTCCAAGCAGAACGTTTAATAGAAGAAATGATAAAGTTAGTAGGACCATTTGCATACAATCAAGCAATTGGAGATGCAAGAAAACTTGTAAGTGAGAAATTAACGAATATTGAAGAAGATTTATATGTGTTAGAGAAGAATGAAGGGAAATAAAAAAAGACTAGAAATTCTAGTCTTTTTTTATTTGATTAGCAGAAAAAAACATGGAGAAAACACGGAAAGGACATTGGAAGTACATCTTTTATTTTTAGAATATTCTTAGTTTTAAAATATTTTAGAAAGGAAGATTGTAATGAGATTAACTCCAAGAGAAATTGATAAACTGCTGGTAGTTGTTGCGGCTGATTTAGCTTATCGACGAAAGGAGAGAGGGCTTAAGTTAAACTATCCAGAAAGTATCGCTATTATTACGTATGAAATTTTGGAAGGAGCAAGAGATGGTAAAAATGTAGCGGAATTAATGGAGCTTGGAAAAAATATTTTAAGTGCTGAAGATGTTATGGATGGGATTGCAGACATGATATCAGATATTCAAGTTGAGGCAACTTTTCCTGATGGAACAAAATTAGTAACTATTCATCAACCAATTCATTAAAGGAAGTGAATGTTATGATTCCAGGGCAATATATCCTTGCGAAAGAAGACATAGTATGTAATGGAAATAAAAAAGCAACGAAAGTTAAGGTGTTAAATCAGGGAGATAGACCGATTCAAATTGGGTCTCATTACCACTTTTATGAAGTGAATGAGGCGTTAAAATTCAATCGTAGTGTAGCAATTGGACAACATTTAAATATTCCAGCGGGTACAGCGGTAAGATTCGAGCCTGGGGATGAAAAAACGATTGAATTAGTTCCGTACTCAGGGAAGCAAGAAGTATATGGATTTAAAAATAAAGTGGATGGCGATATTCAATCTTACAAAAAAAGAGGGAGATAGCATGAGTTTTAAGATGTCACGTAAACAATATGCTGATTTATATGGTCCAACTACAGGAGATTCTATTCGTTTAGCGGATACACAATTATTCGCACATATTGATCGAAATTACACGGTATATGGTGATGAAGCTGTCTTTGGTGGAGGAAAATCAATTAGGGATGGTATGGGACAAAATTCGCAACTTACAAGGGAACAGGGTGTTGTTGATGTTGTTATTACGAATGCAATTATTATTGATTATACAGGAGTATATAAAGCGGATATTGGTATAAAAGATGGAAAGATTTCAGCAATTGGTAAGAGTGGTAATCCTTCAGTTATGGATAATATTGATATCATCATTGGAACATCAACGGAAGTAATTTCTGGTGAACGAAAAATCGTTACAGCTGGAGGTATTGATACACACGTGCATTTCATATCCCCACAACAAATTGATACAGCATTAGCTTCAGGTATAACAACTTTAATTGGGGGAGGAACAGGACCGGCAGAGGGTACTAAGGCAACTACAATAACGCCTGGATCTTGGAATTTAAGAAAAATGCTAGAGGCAGCAGAAGCTTTTCCTATAAATATTGGGTTTTTAGGGAAAGGAAATAGTTCAAGTTTACCTGCCCTGGAAGAACAAATATTTGCAGGAGCTATTGGATTAAAAATTCATGAAGATTGGGGAGCGACTTCTTCAGCAATTAATCACTCGTTACAGATTGCTGATAAATATGATATTCAAGTTGCTATTCATACTGATACGTTAAATGAATGTGGTTTTGTGGAAGAAACGATAAAGGCTATTGATAATCGTGTTATTCATACGTACCACACTGAAGGGGCTGGTGGTGGGCATGCACCAGATATTATAAAGATTGCTGCACTGAATAATATTTTACCTTCTTCAACGAACCCGACCTTGCCATATACAGTGAATACGTTGGATGAACATTTAGATATGCTCATGGTATGTCATCATTTAAAAGCAAATATTCCAGAAGATGTAATGTTTGCGGATTCAAGGATTCGAAAAGAAACAATTGCGGCAGAGGATATTTTGCAAGATTTAGGGGTTTTCAGCATGATTAGCTCTGACTCGCAGGCGATGGGAAGGGTTGGAGAGGTTATTATTCGCAATTGGCAAACCGCCGATAAAATGAAAAAGCAGATTGGTAGTTTAGAGGGAGATAAAGAGTATAACGATAATAATAGAATTCAACGCTATATAGCTAAGTATACAATTAATCCAGCTATTACACATGGGATTTCAGAATATGTCGGCTCTATTGAAGCTGGGAAATATGCAGACCTTGTAATATGGGATCCACAATTTTTCGGTGTTAAGCCAGATATGGTTTTGAAAAACGGGATGGTAGTGATGGCATTAATGGGAGACGAGAATGCTTCGATCCCCACACCACAACCATATTATGAAAAAAAGATGTTTGGTGCATATGGAAAAGCGGTACAGTCAAGTTCGATTACATTTGTATCTAAAGTAGCTTATGAGAATAATATTAAAGAAAAATTAGGTTTAAATAAAGTTGTATTACCTGTTAGAAATACGAGAGAGATTTCTAAGCAAGATATGAAGCTGAATAATGCAACACCAGAAATTGAAGTAGATCCGCAGACATATGAAGTTAAAGTTGATGGACAAGTTATTACGTGTGAAGCAGTAGATGTATTACCTATGGCTCAAAGATATTTTTTATTTTGATATAACGGAGGAGATAAAATGATTATTGAAAAAATTAATAACAACGTATGCAATATGAATGATTTTGCAAATACAAAAAAGCATCTTGATAAAATATTGATTTCTAGTGAGCTTTTACTAAAGAGGGTTCAGAAATTATATTCAGAATCTGGTTTTGAAATTGGGGTGTCTTTAGATAATGGAGAAACATTAAAGAACGGTGATATTTTATATGAAGATGAACATCGTATTGTATATATTGAAGTGTTACCAGAAGAGGTAATTGTAATTACTCCAACGTCAATAAAAGAAATGGGAATTATTGCTCATAACTTAGGAAATAGACATTTGCCAGCACAATTCGATGAAGGGTGTATGATTTTGGCGAACGACTACTTAGTAGAAGATTTACTCAAAAAGGAAGGTGTTCCTTATCAAAAAGAAAATAGAGTATTACCCAAACCGTTCAAGCATGCTTCACACAAACATATTTAACCTACTTAACCTACTCCAAATTAGTGATTCGAACTTCCCAACAGGAAGTTTTAGTCACTCTTTTGGATTAGAAACATTTATTCAAGAGGGACAAGTTACAAATAAAGGAGAATTTTTCAAATGGATTAATCGATATGTAAAAGTGCAATTAACACACACGGACGGCTTAATTTGCAAATATACTTACGAAGCCACTAAGAATAATGATGGAAAACAAATTACATTTTTAGATGATTTAATAACAGCACAAACATTGCCTTTTGAATGTAGAAGAGCAAATAGAATGATTAGTAAAAGTACTTCTAAACTATTGTGTGAACTGTTCTCATTTGCAAATTTAAATATATACAAAGAAGATGTTATGGGTAATAAATTACAAGGTCATCCGAGTATCGTATACGGAATATTAGGGGCGGAATTGAAAATGACAGTAGAAGAAACGCTCTTAGTTTTCTTATATTCATGTGTTGGAAGTATTATTCAAAATGGTGTGAGAGCCATTCCTCTTGGACAGACGGATGGTCAAAAACTATTACAAGAATGCCATGAATTGATCTGTGAATCTATTGATAGAATTCAAATGCTTTCATTAGAGGATTTTGGATTGAATGATCCTGAATTCGAAATAAATCAAATGCAACATGAAGATGTAAATATAAGAGTCTTCATGTCATAGGGAGGAAAAATAAAATGATAAAGCCTATTAAAATTGGTATTGGTGGCCCGGTAGGTGCTGGGAAAACAATGTTAGTTGAAAAGTTAACAAAATATTTAAATACAGATTATGAAATTGCAGCAATTACAAACGATATTTATACGAAAGAAGATGCAAAGATTTTATTGAAAACGGGTGTTTTACCAGAAGATAGAATTATTGGTGTAGAGACAGGAGGGTGTCCACATACAGCAATTCGAGAGGATGCTTCTATGAATTTTGAAGCAATTGAAGAGCTCATGATTAGACATAGTAATTTAGATATTATTTTTATTGAAAGTGGGGGTGATAATTTAGCTGCCACATTTAGTCCAGAGCTAGTGGATTTTTCAATTTATATTATTGATGTAGCACAAGGAGAAAAGATTCCTCGTAAAGGTGGACAAGGAATGATCAAATCTGATGTATTTGTGATTAATAAAACGGATTTGGCACCTTATGTAGGGGCTGATCTTGGAGTTATGGAGCAGGATACGAAAAATTACCGACATAATAAACCATATTTTTTTACAAATTTGAAGGATGAGGAAGGCTTACAGGGATTAATAAATTGGATGCGACAAAACATCATGTTAGAAGGATTGAAGAAATGAAAGCCCCTACAGGTGTCTTAAACATTGATGTGATGGAAAAGAGACATAAAACGGTACCTATTAAGGTTTATCATAAAGATGCCTTAAAAGTAACGCAGCCAATATATTTGGACGATTATGGTAGAGCATATTACTATATCATGAATTCTGGTGGAGGTTATTTAAAAGGAGACTTCTATTCTATAAATATAAATGTTCATGAAGATGCGAAAACATATATAACAAGCCAATCAGCAACGAAAGTTTACAAGACTCCAAATAGCTATGCTTTGCAAGAATTGAATGTTTATATTGGTGAAAATGCTGTTATGGAGTATTTACCAGATCCGTTGATTATGTACAAGGATGCAGCATATAAGCAAAAAACAAATATATATATGCAAAATAATTCTACATTGATTTTATGCGATTCAGTTACGCCTGGTTGGTCTCCAAATATGGAGAAGTTCACATACCAGTATTTTGATTCGCTAACAAAAGTATATATGGAAAACAAACTTGTAGTTTACGATCATTTATTGTTAAACCCTTTCAAAGAGTCGTTAGATCAAATGGGAATATTAAATCAATATTCCCATTATGGTACTTTCATGGTTATTAATGAGAACATTACAAATGATTTAATTGTAGCATTAAAAACTTCGCTTTCTAACACTAACAATATGAAGATTGGAATATCTTCTATGCCATGTAAAGGCTTTGTCATACGCATACTTAGTCATAATACAGAGGATATGGAGTCTATATTTTTTCAGTGTCATCGTTTTGTTAGAGAGAATTGTCTGCATGAAAAATTAACATCCTATCGAAAATATTAAGTAGGAGAAGGGGATACTATGACTAATGTGGGATTATTATTTGTCGGTGCAGTTCTATTTATGAATGCACTAGCAGCTTTTAAACTCATTGATAGCAAAAGTGTAGGGTACTTCAATTTATTTGTAGGGGCATTACAAACTTTGACACCACTATATTTATTATTTACAGGAAGTCAATCTAATGAGTGGACTATCCTATCTAATGGAACTATTTTTTTATTTGGTTTTACTTATTTATATGTTGGCCTTACGAATATATTAGAACTTGATTCTTCAGGTGTAGGCTACTATTCTCTTTGGGTTGCTATTATTGCAACGGTTATGGGAATAGCGAATCAATTACATGAGAGTGGAAGTCTACAAAGTACAATAATTTGGTTCTTTTGGGCGTTCCTTTGGTTTTTATTTTTCTTGCAAGATGGGTTGAAAAAGAAGATTCATATTTATGTAGGGATTGTTTGCTTCATTGAATCTTGGATTACTGCAACGATACCAGCCCTGTTAACACTTACAAATAATACAGGCATGTTAAATGATTTTGTAATTATTTTAGTGACTATTATAACGATTGTAGTTTTTATTATGGCACTTTTCTTTTTCAAGAGCATTCAATCTAAAGTAGAAAGGGTTAGTAACTATGTGGAAAAGTGAACTGAAAAAAGCAACTAATTTTTTTGTTATTATTATATTTCTTCATGTGCTTGGAATTCTCTTATTATTACCTGCACTGTATAAAGGCAATAGCATAATTGGAATGGCTATTATTGCATATTCTTTAGGATTGCGTCATGCGTTTGATAGTGATCATATTGTCGCAATTGATAATACTGTTCGGAAATTAATTGAAAAAGGTAAAAACTCACAGGGGGTGGGGTTTTACTTCTCATTAGGACACTCTACTGTAGTATTTGTGATGATCGTATTAATTGCTTTAATTGGAAAAACAGCAAAACATGGAATGGAGAGTTTTTCTACTATAGGCGGTATTATCGGCACAATTGTTTCTAGTACATTTCTTATTATTATTGGGCTTACCAATCTGTTGTACCTTATTAAAGTGTTACGAAGCCAAGAGGATAAGCAACCAGAAAACTTAGGATTTATATATCGTTTCACGCAGCGCTTATTTAGGTTTATTGATAGTCAAAAGCAATTGTATATGATCGGTTTTTTATTTGGGCTTGGTTTTGATACAGCAAGTGAAATCGGATTAATTGCTCTTTCTACAGTAACTGCAACAAGTCAATCTATCCCGCTTGTAAGTATATTTGCTTTTCCCATTTTGTTTGCTGCAGGAATGTCGTTGATGGATACATTAGATAGTACATTCATGAATACGAATTATAAGTGGGCAATGGAAAATAGTCGAATTAGAAATTCATATAACGTATTAATTACCTCAATATCTGTTATAACGGCTTTTTTAATAGGGGGTTATCAACTATTATCTTTACTTATTGAAAGCTATAATTTACAGGGACCGTTTTGGAATCTCATTCAGGTAGTTAATTTTGATTATTTGGGTATATGTCTTGTTGTATTCTTTATTATTTCTCTTATTGTTTTTGCTGTATGGAATAGAAATGCATTTAAAGAACCACTTACAAAGAGTATAGAGAAATAAAAATATACCGTGTAATATTTGGTTAATTATGTATATAAACTGAAATAAAAAACACGCTAGATGAAAATGCATCTAACGTGTTTTTTATTATTTATGTTCCTTATATTCATGTGCTTTTTCTTTTATATTACCAACCGTATCTTTAGCAGTGCCTTTCACCTTATCCCATTTTCCCTCGGCTTGTAATTTTTTATTGTCAGTTACTTTCCCAACAACTTCCTTTACTTCACCCTTTACCTTATCAATGGCACCTTCTACTTTTTCTTTTAAACCATGATCATGTTTAGTCATACATTTCTCCTCCTTGTAGTTTGAGTAGAATTCTCTTTTCATATTGCAAGTTGAATGATGTATCTAGTAATAGCGTAACAAATTTAGTTTGAATATTCAAATGAGTAACAGGATAGAAAGGTAATTGTCATAAAATGTATACATTCGTAATGGAAAGAAAAAGAAAGTTAATTATATGTCTTTCGCAGTCCATATTGATTTTGTATAAGCAATTTTCATATGGGCACGTTCCATATTATTTTGACTGCCGCTACCGAATCTTGCTTGTCCAACTATTAAATTACAATTGGATTCAAGAGCGGTCTCAATTCGTTTTTGAATTAATACGGTATGACACCCTTTACGTTGAAATTCTGGCAAAGTAGCAGAAGCAGCTAATGAAGCAACACCTTTATTTATATAAAGTACCCCTATACTAGCAGGAGTGTTTTGAACTTCGGCTATGAAAAAATGCCAGCCGGATTTATTGTAGAGAATTTCGTTATTTTGGTGCACACCACATTTTGTAAAGGACGGCATATTAAATCCACGTACATAAATATCTGCAAAAGTATGAAACTCATTTTCTTTCAGTTTGCGTACTGAAATGTTAGAAGGGGGAAGCGGAAAATCTTGTCCCGGTATGCTATATAAAGCGGTATGGAAACTAGACTGGTAAAAGCCTTTTTGAGATAAGTATTGAAATAGTTCAGTTGTACCTTGAGCAGGTGTAATTTCAAAACGGCAAGGGATTTGTAGTGATTGATAATAAGCGATGATTTCATCTATCTCATCTGTATTTATAAATGTAATGCCCTTTACTGTATTAAAAGCAGGACCAGCAATTAATTTTGATGAAAAGGCAGTGGCACTCCCGAACTTTTTCATTTGTACTTGCATTGGATTTCCGTTTATTTCTTGTAGTGCCTCTAATCTAGAAGAAAGCATATTTATTTCTGCGTTCTCAATTTCTTGTGCTGTATTGACTGTCATAATTGTACTCATACGATTCCTCCGTCAATAAATATATTTCATAGTACATATACGATTTTTCTTCTGAAATTCCTGTTGAAATGTAAGAGAATAAGAGGTTTTTTGGAAGGGAAATGGAAGCGAACTGTCGAAGGGAGTGAAAACAGATTAAAGGTGGTGCTCTCATGAAACAGAAAGACGTGCAGACATGCTCTCATTGCGGTTCTCAAAACATAGGAGAAGGTGAGTTTATCGGTTATGCACAAATACGGAAAAAGGAAACGATGTTCACATCTTCACCAGTGGATGCTTATATTTGTACAGATTGCGGGAATATCCTTTCATTAAAGGTACGGAATTATGAAAGGTTTAAGCAGAAGCCGCTATGATTGTTGAGAAGTGGTCATATCCAGCGTTGTATACGAAACGTCTTATATTAAGGGGAATTAATATGAGTGATATTTTACATATATATGAGTATGCCTCAGATAAAGGAATGTCAACGTATACAGTATGGGATGCTCATCAATCGTTACATGACACACAAAAATATATAGAAGAAATTGTGAGTCAATATGAGAAAGAAAAAGTAGCTCCCCTTGGAATTGTATTAAGAGAGGAACAAAAACTCATAGGGACTTGTGGATTTATAAAATATGATGTAACTGAACATAAAGCGGAAATTGCATACGCCTTATCACGAAAATATTGGGGTAGAGGATTAGCTACCGAGGCGGCTTCAGCTTTTTTTAGCTATGGTTTTAATGAGTTACGTCTTAATAGTATTGAAGCAGGATGTAATTCAGAAAATGAAGCATCTGAAAAATTAATGAAACGTTTGAATATGGAATACGATTGTACAATTCAAAAGGATCTGTTCATTAAAGGTAAGTATCGTGATACGAAGAGGTATTGTATATCTAGGAAAAGATATATGAATCAATGAAATATTTTATATTGAAAACTCCTTTAATTGAATAAGGGGGTTTTTGTTTTGCATATAACAATAATTACCTTTAATTGTTATAATTGGTTATTGAGGGATATTGTTTTTCTTAATACCACAATCATAGAAGAAAACTAGCTAAATCGTATAGAAAACCGCTATATAACACAATCGCAACCGTAAGTTGACAAAGTGCAACCACAGGAAGATAGAGATAGGGGCAATGTTTGCATACAATTTAGTTAAGAAAACAAAGGGGGACACACATATGGGATTTGGTGAAAAGCTTTTTAAATTAAGAAAGGAAAAGGGCCTTTCTCAAGAAGCATTAGCTGAGAAATTAAACACAACAAGGCAAGCAGTTAGTAAATGGGAAAGCGGTCAAGGATTTCCTGAAACTGAAAAGTTAATAATGATTGGAAATGTATTTGAAGTATCTCTTGATTACTTATTAAAAGAAACTGCTGAACAAATTAATGAAACTGAACATGGTTATTATGTAAGTACGGAAATGGCAGAAGGGTATATAGTGTACGGACAAAAGATTTCAAAATATATCGCGTTAGGGTTTAGTTTGCTTATTTTATCTACAATACCGTATTTATTATTCAAAGAAGATGTAACAATGTCGACATTTCTTGTCATTATTATTGCTGTCCTTGGAATTGGAGCAATGATGGTACCTGCAACGATAGAAGAGAGTCGATACAATGTATTAAAAAAAGAAGAATTACTATTTGATCAAAACTTTTTAAAAGAATTGACAAAAAGATATGAAGTAATTAAGAAGAGGTATGCTGCAGTGATGATTGTTGGATTTTGTTTTATTGCAGCAGGAGCGATACCGTTTTTATTTGAGAAAAAGCATATCACTTCAGGCGAATTAGTGCAGTATTATCCGTACTGTGTTGTACTTATTGCTATTGGAGTCTATCTTTTTGTTCGTGTTGTAGGAGTGTGGGAGATGTATCGAATTTTAGTAGAAAATAAAGAATATAGTAATCGTGTCATTTTTAAATTAAAAAAGAAAGTAAGAAAAAAGGTAGATAGTTTTTAAATAGGAGAGAACCATGTTTTGTATCGTATGTATTCAAAACATGGTTTTTATTTATTAGAATTATTTCCAAAGAAATAATTCAGAAAATACAGAAAAATATCGTAATTTTTTGTAGAAGTCTGTTATAATATACAGAAATGAAAACGCTTTAAAGGGAGGATGTAAACAATATGATGATGAATGTACCTCTAACAATTAGTTCTATGATGGAAAGGGCAGAAAAACTATTCCCGAAGAAAGAAATCATTTCACGGACGCATGATACAGTTACGACCTTAACGTATAAGCAGCTAGGGGAAAGGACAAGAAGACTTTCCAGTGCGTTAACAAAGCTTGGGATTAAAGAAGGCGAACGCATAGGAACGTTAGCGTGGAATCATCATCGACATGTAGAAGCATATTTTGCTATTCCAGGTATTGCTTCCGTTTTACACACAATTAATATTCGTTTATCTCCTCAACATATTTCATACATTATTCAGCACGCAGAAGATCGCATTTTACTCATTGATGAAGATCTCGTACCACTTGTTGAAAATATTCAATCGCAATTATCAACTGTACAAGCCTACATTATTATGACTGATAAAGACGAACTTCCCAAAACTACACTGGAGCCTGTATATCATTATGAAAAGCTATTAGAAGAAGGCGATCCCAATTTCCAATTTGTAAAAGATATTGATGAAAATACACCTGCTGGTATGTGTTATACGTCAGCGACCACAGGGAATCCAAAAGGCGTTGTTTATACGCATCGTAGTACGGTTTTGCATTGTATGGCACTCGGTTTAGCCGATACAGCTGCTTTATCGGAAAGTGATGCGGCTATGGCAATTGTACCAATGTTCCACGTGAATGCTTGGGGGCTTCCTTTTGCAGCTACTTGGTTTGGAACTAAACAAGTTCTGCCAGGACCAATGTTTACTCCGAAAATTTTATTAGAGATGATTCAAGCTGAAAAAGTAACGATAGCAGCAGGTGTGCCGACAATTTGGCTCGGTGTATTACAAGAGTTAGAAAATAATAGTTACGATTTATCTAGTATAACGAGAATATTATGCGGTGGTGCTGCTGCACCGAAAAGCGTTATTAAAGCATTTGAGCAAAAATATAATGTTCCTTTCGTACATGCATATGGTATGACTGAAACAAGCCCGCTCGTAACACTTGCACGTTTAAAAAGTTATGAAACAGAATTATCATATGAAGAGCAATTAGAAATCCGCTCAAAACAAGGATATCTTGTCCCTGGTGTAGAGATGAAAGTAGTCGGTACAAACGGTGAAGTGAAGTGGGATGGTACTGAGATGGGAGAGTTATGCTTACGAGCACCTTGGATCGCTGAAAGCTATTATAACGATGATCGTACTGTCGAAGGATTCCGAGACGGTTGGTTATATACTGGTGATGTTGTTACAGTTGATGAGGAAGGCTGCGTGAAAATTGTTGATCGTACGAAAGATGTTATTAAAAGCGGAGGAGAATGGATTTCTTCAGTGGATCTTGAAAATGCTTTAATGGCACATGATGCTATATTTGAAGCGGCTGTCGTTGCAATTCCTCATCCGCAGTGGCAAGAACGCCCAGTTGCCTGCGTTGTTCAAAAGAAAAATAGTACGGTTACAAAAGAAGAAATATATGAGTTTTTAAAACCGCAGTTTGCGAAGTGGTGGTTACCAGATGATATTGTATTTATGGAAGAAATACCGAAAACATCTGTTGGGAAGTTTTTAAAACAGGCACTTCGAAAAGAACTTGAGCATTTGCATAAAGAGAAATAACCGAACTTTTATTTGTAAACTTATTTTTAATTACGGTTGACAAACGTCAAAAGGAAAGATAATATAACTCCTATAATATGTTATCTAAAATCTGATTTAAGTTTACAAATAGGAGAAGCAAATATGAATACAAAAAACTTAGTTTTCGTCGCTTTATTTAGTTCTATTATGGGAGTGTTAGGGTTAATACCTCCAATTGCTCTTGCTATTACACCAGTTCCAATTACATTACAATCACTCGGTGTTATGCTTGCTGGTGGGTTGTTAGGCTCACGTCTCGGTGCGTTAAGTCAGCTTATTTTCTTACTTATAGTTGGAGTTGGAGCACCATTACTTGCTGGTGGACGCGGGGGGCCAGGTGTATTTGTTGGACCAAGTGCAGGATATTTACTTGGTTATATCGTTGGAGCGTTTGTCATTGGATATTTAATTGAGCGTTTACGTGAAGTTTCTATTATAAAAGTACTATGCATTAATATAATTGGTGGTATTTTCGTAGTTTATGTATTTGGTATTACTGTACAAGCTTTCTTAATGGGGGTTTCCGTATGGGAAACGATGAAAGTAAGTGCTGTGTTCTTACCGGGGGATTGCATAAAAGCAATTATAGCAGCGATTCTTGTGACAAGATTACATCGCTCATTGAAACATATTATTACGCCTGCTCTAAAGAGTGGGAAATATACAAATGCGAGATAAGAAAGAGAAGAAACACGTTCATTGCGTGTTTCTTTTTATTATTTTGTAGAGAAAGGACATCTCATATGGGAATTACGAAAGAATATAAAAAACATGCCTCTTTACAACCAAATAAAATAGCGCTAAAGGAAAATGATCGAGTTTTAACATATAAAGAATGGTTTGAGTCAGTTTGTAAAGTAGCAAACTGGTTGAATGAAAAAGAATCGCAGAATAAAACGATAGCAATTTTATTAGAGAATAGTATGGGATTTTTACAAATATTTGCAGGTTCCGCAATGGCTGGATGGGTTTGTGTGCCGCTAGATATAAAATGGAAACGAGATGAACTTAAAGAAAGAATAGCGATTAGTAGACCGGATATTATTGTGGCGGAGCAGTATAGGCTTAGTGATATATCGTGCGAAGAAGGAAGGATTATTGAGATTGAAGAATGGAAAGAAATGATTGAGAACTATCTTCCTGCATATCATTCTGTAGAAAATGTACAAAACGCTCCTTTTTATATGGGATTTACATCAGGATCGACTGGAAAAGCAAAAGCGTTTTTACGTGCTCAACAGTCGTGGGTACATAGTTTTGATTGTAATGTACATGATTTTTATATGAAAAAGGAAGATTCTATTTTAATAGCTGGGACGCTTGTTCATTCTCTTTTCTTATACGGGGCAATAAGTGCATTATTTCTAGGACAAACGGTACACATAATGAGAAAGTTTGTACCAGTTCAAGTGCTATCTAGTATAAAGATAGAGAATATTTCTGTAATGTATACAGTTCCTACAATGCTTGAGTCTTTGTATAAAGAAAATAAAGTAATTGAAAGTGAAATGAAAATTATTTCGTCAGGAGCGAAATGGGAAGTTGAAGCAAAAGAGAAGATGAAGAATGTGCTTCCTTATGCAAAAAGATATGAGTTTTATGGTGCGTCTGAGCTAAGCTTTGTAACGGCATTGGTTGATGAAGAGAGTGAAAGAAAACCGAATTCAGTAGGGAAACCTTGTCATAATGTACAAGTTCGAATATGTAATGAAGCAGGAGAAGAAGTACAGACAGGTGAGGTAGGAACTGTGTATGTGAAAAGTGATCAGTTTTTTATGGGCTATGTATCGGATGGAGCTATAATCCCGCAATTGTCCGAAGGTGGCTGGATGACAGTGCAGGATGTGGGCTACCAAGATGAAGAAGGCTTTATATATATTGTTGGTAGAGAGAAGAATATGATTTTATTTGGAGGAATCAATATTTACCCAGAAGAGATAGAAAGTGTGTTATATACGCATCCAGCTGTTGAAGAAATAGTTGTGGTTGGTGTAGAAGATAGTTACTGGGGTGAAAAGCCTGTCGCTATCGTAAAAGGAAGTGCTACAAAGCAACAATTAAAGAGTTTTTGCTTACAACGATTATCATCTTTTAAAATACCGAAAGAATGGTACTTTGTTGATGAAATACCTTATACAAATAGCGGGAAAATAGCTCGCAATGCAGCAAAAAGTATGATTGAAAACCGGGAGAAGATATATGAATAGGGCGGTTATTGTAGAAGCGAAGAGAACACCTATTGGTAAAAAAAACGGGATGTTGAAAGATTATGAAGTTCAGCAATTAGCAGCAACACTTCTTACGTTTTTAAGTAAAGGAATTGAGAGAGAAATAGACGATGTTATATTAGGGAATGTTGTTGGACCGGGAGGTAATGTTGCAAGATTATCTGCTTTAGAAGCTGGGCTTGGTTATCATATACCTGGTGTAACGATTGACCGGCAATGCGGCGCTGGATTGGAAGCAATTCGTACTGCGTGTCATTTTATTCAAGGGGATGCAGGTAATTGTTATATTGCTGGGGGCGTAGAGAGTACAAGTACGTCACCTTTTCAAAATAGAGCGCGGTTTTCGCCTGAAACAATTGGGGATCCTGATATGGGAGTGGCAGCTGAGTATGTTGCAGAGCAATATAACATAACAAAAGAGATGCAAGATGAATATGCTTGTCTTAGCTATAAAAGAACGCTGCAAGCATTAGAAAAAGGATATATACAAGAAGAGATATTACCTCATTATTTTAATGGATTATTAGATGAATCTATAAAGCGAGAAATGAATTATGAAAGAATGATTAAGAGAACGAAACCTGTATTTTTGCAAAATGGAACGGTAACAGCAGGGAATTCGTGTGGTGTAAATGACGGGGCATGTGCTGTTCTTGTAATGGAAGAGGGGCAAGCTCGGAAATTAGGGTACAAGCCAGTTCTTCGTTTCGTTCATAGTGCTGTAGTTGGAGTTGACCCAAATATTCCAGGAACTGGTCCGATATTTGCCGTACAAAAACTACTTAGAGAAATGAATTTAGTAATAGAAGATATTGATTGTATTGAGATGAATGAAGCGTTCGCCGCTAAAGTTGTTGCATGTGCGCAAACGTTACAAATTCCGTATGAAAAGTTAAATGTAAATGGTGGTGCAATAGCACTTGGTCATCCGTACGGTGCGTCTGGAGCTATGCTTGTAACGCGCTTGTTTTATCAGGCTAAAAGAGAGTATATGAAATATGGAATTGCTACATTAGGAATTGGGGGAGGGATAGGGCTTGCTCTATTATTTGAGAAAGTAGAAAACTAGCAAGATAACTAGTTTTCTACTTTTTCAGGAATATAGACGTTGTTACCAGGTTTTGCTTTTATTTTGTTCCAAGCAGCGATAGCATCTGTTTTTGATTTTCCTTTGTTGTATGGGTCTTCGAAAAAAGCGCGAGTAAAACGATTGTATTCAAACTGTGTACCGATAGTTGTTTTATAGGATGGTTCTTTTTTACGTTCGTTTTCTTCGTACCAAAACGTTATCGCGTCTTCATACGTTTTTCCGGTATTCTTTTTAAAAAACTTTTGAAGGGCTACTGTAAAGCGGAAGTTTGCTCCAATTTTTTCTTTGAAAAAAGCACGCACATCTTCACTACAGCGGTGATTTTCAGTAATAATTGTTTGAAGAGAAAGATCTTTATAAGAGAGGGAAGCTTTACTTACCTTTTGATGAGAACAGTTTTTTAATATTTTACCTGTAGTTAAATAGTGTGAGATACGCTCGGTTATTTCGATTTTAGAGCCACTAGCTGGTAAATCATGCTCACGACAAAATGTTTGCAGTTCTGTTTTTAACCAATAATAGTTTTGGAAATCTTCAAGGGATATAGGCTTTGTTAAAGGTGGGCGCATGCATATAACAACTTCTTTCTTCCATAATTTCCTTTAATTATAAAACGTATGTTCTTTTTGTGGAAGGATTAATTTATAAATTTAATAGGAAGAGGAGATTACATATGGAAAATGTAATGCAAGTTCGTGTTACTGGGATTTTAATTGAAGGTGAAAAGGTATTGCTAGTAAAACAAAAAGTTGTGAATCGGAATTGGTCTTTACCTGGGGGAAGAGTAGAGAACGGTGAAACGTTAGAAGAAGCGATGATTCGAGAAATGAGAGAAGAAACCGGATTAGAAGTTAGGATTAAGAGACTACTCTATGTTTGTGATAAACCAGATGCTACCCCATCTTTATTGCATATTACATTTCTGCTTGAAAGGATTGCAGGTGAAATCAAGCTTCCGTCTAATGAATTTGATCTTAATCCAATTCATGATGTACAAATGGTAGCGATAGAAGAATTGAGTAGATATGGTTTTTCTGAGAAGTTCATTAAACTTGCATCTGAAAAGTTCTTGAACGCAGGAAGTTATCAAGGATTAAAACAAAATATTGGTTTGTAAACATAAGAGGAGGCTGTTATTTTAGAACAGCCTCCTCTTACTCTATAAGTTGTGTTTATTCTCGTATTTTGTTGGAAAATCGATATTTCTTATAGAATCGTTGATATATTTTGATTTATGATAGATATATTTGAAAAATCGTTAATATAATTTCATTTACTGTATTACTATGTATGAAGCAAAGCAGCAAAGAGGATATCATCCAGTTCAATGACATCCCATTCATAAAATAATTTACACTGCTGACTGTAAAGAAGAAACAAGTTGATTTAAAAACTCGTTCCCAGTCATAACCGCTTTTCCTCCGCCGCGAGCACTCTTTTTATTTCCTCCGCCTTTTCCTTCAATAGAAGGGAGGGCATCTTTTAAAAGTGTATTCATATCGAGTGTCACTGCTTTACCACAAGCGAGAATACATTGTAATTTTCCCTCATTTTCAATAACGAAATATGTAATTGCGTGTTCTTGTTGTTCTGTAATAATAGCAGACAGTTTTGCAATTTCTTGCATAGGGCGGTTTGTAAATACTTTAGAAATAAGTATTCCACCGTGTATTTCTAAAGGCTGTTGCAGTAGTTCATTTGCTTCTACAAATAATAGTTTTTCATTCATTGCTTGTACTGCCTTTTCGTTTTCTTTTTGAGAGGTAAGAAGTTGTGCCACTTTTACTGGAATATCAGTTTCGCTACTGTTCAATTGCTTAGAAACATCTGTTAATATTTGTTGATGTTGTCCCATTAATTTAAGAGAACGCCAACCAGCAATAAATATTAAGCGTATACCACCTTTATTGCGCTCCCATCCTAGTACTTGAATAGGGCCTACTTCACCTGTATGTTTCGGGTGTGTTCCGCCACAACCGTTGTAGTCATAGTTTTCGATGATAACAACCCGTATATTTTCTGTCATAGTCGGTTCTTTGCGAAGGGGTAATGCTTTGGCCTCTTCTAAGTTCATCCATTTAATACGAATAGGGTGGTTTTCAAAAACAATTTGATTAGCAATTTGTGCGGCCTTCTCAACAGTTTCTGTAGAAAGGTTAGCAGTTTCTAAATCAATGGTTATAGTTTCTTTTCCAAGATGGAATCCGATCGTCGGTATGTTAAAATGATCCCAAAAAGCAGCGGATAAAATGTGCTGAGCTGTATGTTGCTGCATATGATCAAAACGGCGCTCCCAATCTATTTTACCCTCTACTTCTTCTGTATGTAATTGTTCTATTATGAAATGACGAATTTCTCCATTTACTTCTTGAACGTTACTTACCGGAATACCATTTAAGGTTCCAGTGTCGTGTGGTTGCCCGCCGCCCGCTGGATAAAATGCAGTTTCATTTAAGACAACATATAAGTTTCCTTCTGTATCATGCTCTTGTTTTATAACTTTAGTTGTAAAGGTTTGCTGATAAGCATCGATGTAATATAATTTTTTCTCCAATTTTCTTTCCCCTTTCGTGTTAGCTAGTTTCATTGTAAAGCAATTGAAATTAGTTTCCTAATATTTCAGAAGAAAGAAACTTTTTTTAGAATTTTCTTGCTATAATAAGAAGAAAATGCGGGGGGGAATGAAAATGCCATATGAAAACGGCGTAGATAAATTGCTTAGTTTAAGCAGAAATATTTCCGAATTATATCGAGAATTAAATGAGATGACCCGGATTTTAACGGATTGTAATCGAGAAAGTGTGAAATTTGATCGGTTATATGTAAAGGAGTTACTTTGGAAAAAAGAAGATGTGATAGAGAAGTATGAACAATTACTCGTCCAGCTTTGTATTAATGAATGCTTTGATTTAAAAAGTGTAATTACTGGCGAATATAAGTATACATATGAAGAAGTAGAAAGCATTGTTTTAGAATTTAATGAAAAGTATAACGTAGCTATTTTGATTAAAGATGTTTGTAAAGAACTACAGTTTACATATGGAATTGATATGGAAATAACGAGAACAGCTCGGGTATAAACATCTCAAGTATAGAAAAAGGAAAAAGAAAGCAGATCCTTTGCTTTCTTTTTTTATGTAAGAAAAGGGAGAGTAGGTTTAAAGATGAAGGGGAAGTTACAAAATATTCATCCACTTGGAATGAGTATCATTATAGGGACATTATTTGCTAGGTTTGCAACTTCAATGAGCATTCCTTTTTTAGCGATTTATTTAACGACTGTTAAAGACGTATCGGCTGGAATGACCGGTGCTATCATTGGAACGAGTGCGCTTGTTGGAGTGTTTGCTAGTTTTATTGGGGGCAATTTATCTGATCGATTTGGTCGAAAGATGATTATAATATGGTCCATGATTGTTTGGGTGTTTGTATTTATAGGATTTTCAGTTGCAGAGCATGTTTTGAGTTTCTTTCTATTAAACGCTTTGAATGGCTTATGTCGTTCTTTTTTTGAACCGACATCAAGAGCTTTATTATCAGATTTAACGAAACCAGAGTATCGTTTACTCGTATATAATTTGCGTTACGGTGCAATAAATGTTGGAGTAGCGATGGGTCCACTTGTTGGATTACAGATTGGAAGTGCAAAATCAACGATTCCTTTTTTAGTAGCCGCTGGAGTGTACATTTTATATACAGTTATATTAGCGTTTCAATTTAAGAAATATCCACTTGATAAAAAGAAAGTAGCTACAGAAAATCCGGTCACAATGTTAAGTGCGGTTCGGATTTTGCGAAAAGACATAGTATTTTTAGTTGCTTTAGTCGGAATCATTTTGAGTAATAGTGGTTTTTCACATTTAACGACGACACTATCTCAATATTTTGCAAATGCACATATATTTCAAGATGGAGTAAAGTTGTTCTCATATATGCTAACTTTAAATGCGATTACAGTAGTAGTTATTCAATACCCTGTTATTCAAATGTGTAAAAAGTATACGCCGTTAGCATCTATTATGGTTGGAACGTTATTTGTGAGCGGGGGATTGTTTGGATTTGGACTAGTAGAATCTATGTTAGGGGCTGCTATATGTACAATTATTTTTACATTCGGAGAAGTATTAATGTTTTCAATGACAGATGTATTTATTGATGAGATAGCTGTTCCACATTTGAAAGGGACATATTTTGGAGCTATGGGATTTTCAGGAATTGGAGTAGTAATTGGTCCTTGGTTTGGCGGGATACTTCTCGATCATTATGGATATCAAAATGGCTTTATAGTATTTTTAATATTAGCTATATTTTCAAGCATAGCGTTCCCAGTTCTTTTAGTGACAAAAGGTTTAATGAAAAAAAGATATATTAGAAATTCTAAAATAGAAATACATGCGAAATAACATGAGCCCGAGCAAACTAAAAGGTTGCTCGGGCTCATGTTTGTGTTTATAGTAATCCTTAATTTGAAAAAAGAACTTTCTTTTCATGTTTATTGGCAACTTCGTTTTTGGAAATATGAATGGCTAAACATCCATTCTCTAAACAGGCTAGCATCTTGTTATAAATGATATTAGTAGGTAAAGGAACAATCCGCTGTAAAGAAGTGTTTTTATAAAGTATACAAATGTTTAGGCCTGTCTCCATCTTTTTAATGAGTACATTTTGTGCAGTTGCATTTGGTACATCTGTTTCCAAAATGTATTCTTGTTCTGTTTCACAAAGGTCAATATGAATTTGATTTGGAAAACTAAAGTTGCTACAAGAATCAGAACAAAATTGATCCATCCATTCTTCGAAACCATCAACATGAAAAAGACAATCCTTCTTTTTCTTGCCCATGAAAGACACCCTCCGTAAAATCTCAATTCATACTATGTTATGCATGAATGAAATAGAGGTGAAGAACAAATAGAAAAATATAAACATTTTATGTGAAAGATACAGTGTGTGTGAATGCTTTTGCTTTACATATCATGATGTGCATGATTTTTTTGACGTGAATGATTACGATTTTTAACTTTGTGAGATCCACTTAAAGGTTCGGGCTGTCCAGAAGATTGCCCTTTTTTCTCGTTTTGACGATTAGATTGATTATTGTTTTTACCCATTGTATTTTACACCTCCTCTCCCTATTTAGAATGAGAGAAGTTTGCGAATTTATACGAGAATGTTTTTTGAGAAACGGGTAAAGATAAGTAGGACTAACTCATATAGGAAGGGGAAAGTGTTATGCCATATCATAAAGATAAGCAACAGGCTTTTCAGGCCGCGCAGCAAGGGGTTGTTCAAGCGGAAAATATATTCAATAATATTGTGAAAAATGACCCGAATTACGGCCATGATTTAAAAGAGTTACGCCAAGAAGTGCAAGAGGCGTACGAACAAATTCAAAATGCACTTGAAGTAGCATCAGAAACGCAGCGTCCACAACTTGAGCAATATGAAAGTAATCTCCAAAATATTATGCGAAATGTAGATCAAATAGAAAAGTGAAAAGGTTGTTGTGAATTCAACAATCTCATTACTTTTAGTGCTACTATGCTGAAACGAAAAATTATTCTATCAATTTTTTCTTTAATTTGTGCAGTACATATATTTCAAGTGGACAAAGTGGAAGCTAAAATGTTGTTAAGAAAAGAGCTAGAGCCAACTGGCTATGTAACATGGGAAGTACCAAATAATGAAAAAATTATCGCAATTACATTTGATGATGGACCGGACCCAACTTATACACCGCAAGTATTAGAGTTATTACGTCAATATAAAGCGGAAGCGACTTTTTTTATGATTGGCTTTCGAGTTCAGCGTAATCCGTACTTAGTAAAGCAAGTGTTGAAAGAAGGGCATGAAATCGGAAATCATACGATGAATCATTTGTATGCGAGTAATTCATCAGATGAAAAATTAGAACATGATATTTTAAATGGAAAGAAATATTTTGAAAAATGGGTGAAAGAACCTTTATTGTTCCGTCCGCCAGGTGGATATATTAATGATGCTGTATTTACTACGGCAAAAAAAGCTGGGTATCAAATTGTTCTATGGTCATGGCATCAAGACCCTCGTGATTGGGCGAATCCAGGTACAGAATCCATAGTAAATCATGTTGTGAAAAATGCTAAAAGTGGAGATATTGTACTGTTGCACGATGGAGGAAGTGATCGTAGTCAAACAGTGGCGGCATTAGCAAAAATTTTACCTGAGCTGAAAAAGCAGGGTTATCGATTTGTAACAGTTTCGGAGTTGTTACGTTATAAACATTAGAGAAAATCCCAAAAGGTATACCTTTTGGGATTTTTCGTTACTGATTCTTTTTTCGTTTTTTATTATTTTGTCGCTCTGCCGGAGTTAAAGGTTCATTTGCGAACTCTTCGTTATAACCAGTTCCTTGTCCTTGTGCGGATGCAGCATTCATTCCTGAAATAGTATGATTTGCTTTTCGTTTACCCATTTTTTCTCACCTCTATAATATTTTTTATAGATGAATCATGAGTTGTTCATAACATATATGAACGTAAAGTAGAGTGCTTTACTTTACAATAATAGTATTTATAAGGAGCATGGACACTATTCAAATTTAGAAAGATAAAGAAAACTTATTATAATCCATAAGTTTCTTATTATTTACTTATTTAGAAAGTTGTAATAAGATATTATCGTAAGGTATTGAAAAGTTTGTCTACATTTTATATTCAGACAAATTAGTCACGTTTAACAGGGGGGAAACATAATGGTCAAACATAATCCATTTCAATCACGTGCAACTTTTGAACTAGATGGAAAGACGTATCATTATTATCAATTGAAAGCGCTTGAAAACGCAGGGGTTGGCAACGTATCTCAATTACCATATTCCGTGAAAGTTTTACTTGAATCTGTACTTCGTCAAGTAGACGGACGCGTAATTACAGAAGAACACGTTACAAATTTAGCGAAATGGGGAACGAAAGATGTTCAAGATATCGATGTTCCGTTTAAACCATCTCGCGTAATCTTACAAGACTTCACAGGTGTTCCAGCTGTTGTAGATTTGGCTTCGCTTCGTAAAGCAATGGCAGACATGGGTGGGGATCCTGACAAAATTAATCCTGAAATTACTGTAGACCTTGTAATTGACCACTCTGTACAGGTTGATAGAGCGGGTACGGCAGACTCGCTTGCATTCAACATGGACTTAGAGTTTAAACGTAATGAAGAACGTTATAAATTTTTAAGCTGGGCACAGAAATCATTTGATAACTACCGTGCAGTTCCACCAGCAACAGGTATTGTACACCAAGTAAATCTTGAATATTTAGCACCGGTTGTTCATGCGGTGAAAAATGCTGAAGGTGACTTAGTTGCATACCCAGATTCATTAGTTGGAACAGACTCACATACAACAATGATTAATGGTATCGGTGTTCTTGGATGGGGCGTTGGTGGTATTGAAGCAGAAGCAGGAATGCTTGGACAGCCTTCATATTTCCCAGTACCTGAAGTAATTGGTGTGAAATTAACTGGTACACTTCCAAGTGGTACAACAGCAACTGACGTTGCATTAAAAGTAACACAAGTATTACGTCAAAAAGGTGTAGTTGGTAAATTTGTTGAGTTCTTCGGTAATGGACTAAAGAGCATGCCTTTAGCTGACCGCGCAACAATTTCAAATATGGCACCAGAATACGGTGCAACTTGTGGATTCTTCCCAATCGACGACATTTCATTAGAATACTTACGTTTAACAGGTAGAGATGAAGAGCAAATTCGCGTTGTTGAAGAATATTGTAAAGCAAATGGCTTATTCTATACAGCAGACAGCAAAGATCCAATCTATACTGATCTTGTTGAAATTGATTTAAATACAATTGAATCTAATCTTTCTGGACCGAAACGTCCGCAAGATTTAATCCCACTTTCAAATATGAAAGAGGAGTTCCATAAAGCTGTTGTAGCACCAGTTGGAACACAAGGACTTGGATTCAATGAGCAAGAGTTCGATAAAGAAGTGAAAGTTACATTGAAAGATCAAGAAGTAACGATGAAAACAGGTGGAATTGCAATCGCTGCAATTACAAGCTGTACAAATACGTCAAATCCGTACGTGTTAATTGGAGCAGGGTTAGTTGCGAAGAAAGCAATTGAAAAAGGACTTAAAGTACCTGGTTACGTAAAAACATCGTTAGCACCAGGATCTAAAGTTGTTACAGAGTACTTAGATAAGTCTGGTTTAACAACGTATTTAGATCAATTAGGTTTCCAAACAGTTGGTTACGGCTGTACGACTTGTATCGGTAACTCTGGTCCATTAGCAGAGGAATTAGAAGAAGCAATCGCAGCAAATGATTTATTAGTAACATCTGTTTTATCTGGTAACCGTAACTTTGAAGGTCGTATTCACCCACTTGTAAAGGCAAACTACTTAGCATCACCACCACTTGTTGTGGCATATGCACTTGCAGGTACTGTTGATATTGACCTGAAAAATGATGAAATCGGTAAAGATGTAAATGGTAATGCTGTTTACTTTAATGATATTTGGCCATCAGCTAAAGAAATTGAAGATGTAGTTCAAAGTGTTGTTACATCTGAATTGTTCAAAAAAGAATATGCACAAGTATTTAACAGCAATGAACGCTGGAATGAAATCCAAACTTCAAATGAAGCTTTATATACTTGGGATAATGATTCAACATACATTCAAAACCCACCGTTCTTCGAAGGATTATCTAAAGAGCCGGGTGAAGTTGAAACGTTATCAGGTTTACGCATAGTTGGTAAATTTGGTGATTCTGTAACAACAGACCACATTTCACCAGCAGGTTCAATTGGTAAGCACACGCCAGCTGGACGTTATTTACTAGAAAACGGCGTACAACCAGTTGACTTTAACTCTTACGGTTCTCGTCGTGGTAACCATGAAGTTATGATGCGTGGTACATTCGCAAACATCCGTATTAAAAACCAAATCGCACCAGGAACAGAAGGCGGATATACAACATATTGGCCAACTGGTGAAGTAACATCTATCTATGATGCTGCTATGAAATATAAAGAAGATGGCACAGGCCTTCTAGTTGTTGCTGGTAAAGACTACGGTATGGGAAGTTCTCGTGACTGGGCTGCGAAAGGTACAAACTTATTAGGTATTAAAGCAGTAATCGCAGAAAGCTTCGAGCGTATTCACCGCAGTAACTTAGTGTTAATGGGCGTATTACCATTACAATTTAAAGATGGCGACAGTGCTGAAACATTAGGTCTTGTTGGTGATGAGTCATTTGAAATTCAAATTGACAAAACGGTTAGACCACGCGATCTTGTAAAAGTAGTTGCAATCGATGCAGAAGGCAAAGAGAAGCAATTTGAAGTAGTGGCTCGTTTTGATAGTGAAGTTGAAATTGACTACTACCGTCACGGTGGTATCTTGCAAATGGTTCTTCGTTCGAAAATCGAAGAGTCTAAAGTATCAAACTAAATAATTGAAATGAATGATAAGGAAGCTAACATTTGTTAGCTTTCTTACTTTATGTACAGAGGGAAAGGGATGAAACCATTTGGTTTCATCCCTTTCCTTTTATTATGCAAAATTGGGGGAATGACAATGAATGAGTATAGAAGAATAATGTTGCCGCTGTTGCAAGAAAAGCTATTGCTAATTAGTGCGATTTGTAGCGGAATAGTAGCTGCCATTTTAAATTTATCCCGTCCGCTATTTATGGGGCTAATTGTAGATAACCTTATTCAGCGGGACTTAAAAGGTACGTATGTATATATTGCTTTGTTTGCGGGGAGCCGCTTTTTGATGTGGGTGAACAATCTGTTATTTGATTATGTAAGCTCAAAAGTAAGTCAGCGAATATTACGAGAGAAGCGTATAGATGTATTACGTCATTTTTTCTTATTACCGTTTGAAGAAAGTGAGAAGGTAAAACAAGGGGAGTTAGAAACATTAGTCGTTTCTGATATTCCGAATTGGGTAAGGTTATATGGATCTATATTAATAGAATACATCCACGCCATTGCACAATTTATTGGTGCGTTCATAGCTCTACAACATATCGATGTACAGTTCATATGGTGGATAACCCCGTTTTTATTTTTAAGTGCAATTGTTCCAATGATTATGGGGGGAAAGTAAGAAATATTGCAAGTATTGCTCAAAAAAATCAATCAAGTGTTGTAGAGATGATGTCACAGTTTGTAAAAGGTATACAAGATTTACGTAGTTTACAAAAAGAAAAATGGGCAATTCATTTGTTTAAAGGAGTGACGGCACAATCTTATAAAACAGAAGTAAAGAAGACGATGATACAACATTGTATTGGGATAGTTGGAACGGTAATAGAAACAGGAGCATATATAGTTGTTCTTATTGTAGGAGCAAAAAAAATAATAAAAGGGGATATGGAAGTCGGTTCGCTTGTGGCGGTATTAGCTACAATTGAGATGTTATTTTTCCCCGTTCGTTATGCGAGTGATTTATTGATGATGACACAAGTTGCTATTGCTTCGGCAAATCGAGTTTTTTGTTTTTTAAATATAGGAGCTGACGACAGAAATGTAGAAAGAGCGATGGGAATGAAATTAACAAACGTTTCATTTCAAGAGAACGGTGAAGAGAGATGTAGAATTAAAAATATACATTTGCAAATTAATCCTGGCGAACTCGTTATTATTGTGGGGGAAAGTGGGGCAGGAAAAACAACGCTTTTAAAATTAATAACGGGTTTGTATAAACCATCTAACGGTAGCATTGTTTATTATGGTAATGGGGCTCGTATGACTACAGTGTGGCAAGAACCTCGTTTCTTTCATACGACAGTAAAAGAGAATATGTATTTTGGGGAAGGGGTCTTAGAAAAACAGTTAGAAAAAAATATTGAACTTGTAAATGCGAAGTCAATTATTAGGAGTTTATCTAAAGGGATTCAGACTGTACTACATAAAAGCGGTGAAGAGTTTTCGGGAGGAGAGAGAAAGCGTCTTGCGTTATTGCGAGCGATTGTATCAAATCCGAATCTCATTATTCTAGATGAACCGACTGCGGGATTAGATCTGAGCAATCAAGAAGTGGTTTGGAATATGCTTAGAGGGCTAGAGGGGAATGTAACGAGAATTGTGACGACACATGATGTCGAGAGGGCGATGATAGCGGATCGGATTGTTGTCATGAAGAATGGGATTATTGTGGAATGTGGGGATCCTAGAGAATTATTAAATTGTAAGTCATTGTTTAAAGAGATGCTAATAAAAAGATAAGAGCTATATAGCGCTCTTATCTTTACTCGGCATTATTAAGTTGATACGTATAGGAATCAGGATCATTAGTACTAAATTCTTTGACTAGAGTAAGTTGATTCGTATCTGGATTATATTTAAAGATTTTGATTGTACGTTCGCTACTTAGTGATGGATTATATTCTTGAATAGCAAATGTATTTTCGGCAATCTGAGTCATATTACTGGTGGAAACATTTTCTACGCCATCGTGATTTGTAGAAATTTCAACAACTCTTTCACCGTTGAAAAATAAAAGAACAATCACTAAAACAACTAAACATATTCGTATATAGCGAAGTTCTTTACTTATAGGATGTTCTCCCAAAATAATCATCCTTTCTATAACTATTGTATAGTAGTGGTAGTCATCGTGAAGAAACTAAGAATACCGAGACCGGCTAAAAGGATAAATGAGATTAAAGCAATAAAGAGACAAATACGCCCAACTTGCTTTTTTTCAGGATCTTTACTGAAGAGCGAGATGATCCAAGTGATAATCCCGATTGGGGAAAATATAAAACTAAGAATATATAATAGTATTTTTTCAAATAAATTCATAAAAATCCCCCTTTTTGAAAGTTCTACATGTGCAGTTTTCTTCGTATTAGCGCTGCCGTTATGTAGGAAAGTACAGAATAAACAGCACTATAAACAATCCAAGCGTCTAAGTTTTGTAAAGCTAGGTGTATATTAAATTTAGAGACGATAATGAAAAATATAAGTGGAACAGTAAAAGAAATAATAATTGCAGCCCATTTGAATTTGTATAGTAAGGCGCTAAAAAAATACATAGTAATGGTAAAGTGAAAAAAACAAAAGTGAAAGGATTGATAAGTAATTGTAAAATACATATCACCTCGCAAGTTTTGTATTTATTTCTAATTATATGTTAAAAAGGGAAATGTTTCATATTGACCATAAATATTCTAACTATTTCGACTGTGAATATTTCCAAGCTTGTCCGTATAAGCTAAAATAAGGTATATAGTATTTTGATGATTATGTTATAAGAAGATAAACACGTTAGGGTGATATAAAATGTGGCGGAAGCTTACCATTATTGTAGTTTTACTTTGTTTAGCGGGATATGCAGCTTATGAACAGTTTGGTAAAGAGGATCAAGTAATGCAAGAAAAGCCTGCCAAAAGTGAAGCTGCTATGAAAGAGATTTTCGCAAGGAACGGTATTGAAATTGGAAAGAGCGCACCAGATTTTGAATTAGCAAAGATAGATGGAACGAATGTAAAGTTATCCGATTTAAAAGGAAAGAAAGTTATTTTAAACTTTTGGGCAACGTGGTGTGGGCCTTGTCAGCAAGAAATGCCTGATATGGAGGCCTTTTATAAAGAACATAAAGAAAACGTAGAAATTTTAGCTATAAACTATACTCCTTCAGAAAAAGGAGGGGGAGAAGAAAAGGTAAAGAACTTCGCTAAAGAAAAAGGAATTACTTTTCCTATTTTATTGGACAAGAACATTGATGTGACAACAGCGTATAAAGTAATTACCATTCCAACTTCTTATTTTATTGATACAGAAGGTGTTATTCAAGATAAGTTTATTGGACCGATGACGCAAAAAGAAATGGAGAAACGGATTGCTAAATTAAAATAACGGTGAAAAGGTGGAGATGGAATATAATCATTTCTGCCTTTTCTTTTTCAAGTAGTGAAAGCTTCGTGATATGATAAAAGAAATATAAATGTTTAGAGATAAAGGAGTGTCTGGAGTGGGGAATGTATCCTTACCGTTAGATTATGTTGTAATTGATTTTGAAACAACAGGATTTAACCCTTATAATGATAAAATTATTCAAGTTGCAGCAGTGAAATATTGTAATCATGAACTAGTAGATCAATTTGTATCGTATGTGAATCCAGAGCGTCCAATTCCGAGCCGAATTACGAGTTTAACAGGTATTACGAATTATCGTGTTTCAGACGCACCAACAATTGCAGAAGTATTGCCTTTGTTTTTGGCATTTCTAGATACAAATATTATCGTGGCACATAATGCTTCTTTTGATATGCGTTTTTTAAAGAGTAATGTAAATATGCTTGGACTACCTGAGCCTAAAAATAACGTTATTGATACTGTGTTTTTAGCGAAAAAATATATGAAGCATGCGCCTAATCACAAACTTGAAACGTTAAAACGAATGCTTGGAATTCGCTTAAGTTCTCATAATGCATTTGACGACTGTATTACGTGTGCGGCTGTTTATCAAAAATGTGCAGCCGTTGAAGAAGAAGGAAAAAGAAAAGCGAATAAGGAAGTACTTGATGAAACAGCGGTATTTGAAGCGGTAAAAGAAATGCTTGTACGAAATAAACGTGATATTGAGTGGATTCGTTGTATGAATGTTGGGAGTTATTTAGATATAAAAGCTTTTTACCCAATTATAAGGTTAAAGGTCAAAGGGCGAAAGAAATATGTGTTAACAGAAAAAATGGAAGACGATGTAAGAGAAATTTGTACGAGCTTAACATACGAGGCAGCATTGAAAAGTGAGATTGGCAACACGAGAATTATGATTGACAGTGTAGAGGACATTTTGAAGCTAGAGAGCTACATTGTAGCAGAATACGATTCTGTATTACGAGCGCTGGATGAATATAGAGCAAATAAAGTAAATGCGGATGAAGAAATTAAAAAATATTTAAATACGATGGTGTAAAAAATACCATGTGCAATATATGCGCATGGTATTTTTTATCAAAACATAAAATTTTCTTGCAAATCTGATTAAAGAGTTTTTCATTTGCTCATACTATGTAATAAGAAAGCGTAGAAGAAAGGGTGAGCAACATGAGAAGAAGTCGCCGTAGATCGTTTGAAGAACTTGTAAATGAAAATAAACAACAATTATTAAGCGATCGTGATGCAATGGATCGAATTGAAAAACGAATTGAAAAACGTTATGAAATGAAACTTTTTAAGCAGGCTGAATAATTCTTAACACTAGTACGATACTAGTGTTAAGGAGGCGATAGTAATGGGTAATCCGAAAAAGAATTCAAAAGACTTTGCACCAAATCAAATTGGAACACAATCGAAAAAAGCTGGTGGCAATAAAGGGAAGCAAATGCAAGACCAAACTGGCAAACAACCAATTGTTGATAACGGTTAAAAAAAGGAGAATGTCATCATTCTCCTTTTTGTGTGTTTGGATAATATTATAAAAATATTTAAAAAGCTGACTTTCGTCAGCCTTTTTTCGTAATTGTAAAGTTTTCAACGAGTAAACGCCAATTTTGTGGGAATGGTAGACCAATCTTCCAGTAACTAATACCACCAATGCCTTGTTCTTTCATTAAATTGAATTTACTTTGAATAGACCTCGAATCTTCAAACCAAACCTCGTGTTGTACGCCGTTTTCATCAAAGTAATTAAAATGTGGAGCTTGGGCTGTGAAATCATAGCGGATAGGAACATTGTATTTACGAGCAAGTGCAACAGCTGCGACAGAGCTAACTGCTTTTGCGGGTGGATTCCCTTGTTTGAACGGAAGTTTCCAATCAAATCCATATAAATTTTGCCCCATCATAATTTTTTGTGGAGGCATTTGAGATTTTGCATATTGAAGTACTTCTTTCACAGGACCAATAGGGGAAATCGCCATTGGTGGGCCACCTTGCCAACCCCAGTCGTATGTCATAATGACGACGAAATCAACAATTTGTCCTTGTGCTTTATAATCGTGAGCCTCAAAAAATTTCCCTTTTTGATTGGAACTTGTTTTCGGTACAAGCGTTGTACTTAATGTGTACCCGCTAGGTAAGCGTGTTTTCACATTTCGTAAAAAACGATTATAGGCTTCGCGATCTTCAGGTGCCACACTCTCGAAATCGAAATGAATGTCTCGCATGCCATATTTTTCAGCTGTTTGCAAAATGTTAGTAATAAACTTGTTTTGAATTGTTGCATCGCGTAAAATAACCGAGGTCAGATCGGCACTGAAATTTCCATTTTCGATATTTGTAATAACGAGCATAGGGATGGTTTTACCTTGCGTTGCAATATTAGCGATTTTCGCTGTTTCGGTTGGTTCTTTTAATGTACCGTCTCTTTTTGCTTCAAAACTAAAGTAGGCTAAATATGTTAAAAATGGGTTGATAGCACGTGTAGCAGTTACTAAACTTTCTTTTATCGGTATTGTTGAAGGTTGTAAATAAGCAATGGATTCTACTGCTCGTTTTGTTCCTTTCGGTATATATAATTGCTGTCCGACATGGAGAATAGATTTTAATGAAAGGTTATTAACTTTAGCTAAACTGGCGAGAGGAACGTTATACGTTTGAGAAATTCGATAAAGGCTGTCGCCAGGCTGTACATAATAATTATTGCCTTTCGTATTAACGATAAGTGCCTGACCAACAACGAGTGTTTCGGCTGGATTTAGTCCATTGTCTTTTACAATCTCTTCAGGTGTAGATCCATATTTTGAGGCTAAACTATATACGCTATCACCGCTACGAACAGTTACAATTTGAATCATGTGCTTGCCCCTTTCGGTAAAAGATTCACTGTTTTTATTTTATTTTTGATTCCACTGTATTATGATTAAATGTATGCAAGGGAACAGAAGTGAAAGAAGGCGAATAGAAATGTTTGTAGCAGAACATGAAGTTGAAATCCGTTATGCGGAAACAGATCAAATGGGTGTTGTTTACCATTCAAACTATTTAGTGTGGCTTGAACTAGGGCGCACGAAACTTATACAAGATTTAGGATTTTCATATGTTGAAATGGAGAAAGAGGGAATTATTTCTCCTGTGTTAGACTTACAAATTTCATATCGTAAAGCGATGCGTTATGGAGAAAAAGCTATTGTGAAAACGTGGGTTGATACTGTGAGCCCGCTCCGCGTTGTATATGGATATGAAATTTATAATGGTGATGGCGAACTTTGTATTACTGCAAGCACGACGAATATTTGTGCGAAAAAAGAAGGGTTCCGCCCTGTATCATTTAAAAAATTATATCCTGAGTGGTATGCGAAATATGAGGAAATTAAAAAGAAATAAAAAAGCGTGGCAGAAGCCACGCTTTTTTATTTTTCATAATTAAATTGAGGGAAATCATCACCGTCGTTAAGTGTAACTAATAAATTATGTCCATCGAAGAACCACTCATCATCGCTTTCAATAAAGAAGTTAATACCTTCTTCTTGAGTTTGAACAGCAGGGTGCGCAGGGTCATCTTTACGAATACCTAAAGAAAGTCCTTTTTGCACAGTACTGCAACCGCCGTATTGTACGAAAAGGCGTATTGTTTCACCCGATTGTAAGTTTAATTCGTTTTTATACCATTGTGCTGCTTCTTTTGTTACGGAAAGATTCATGTATAGTTCCTCCAAATTATGTTGCTTTTTCTTTTAGTATAAAAAATAACGCAAAAAGACGCTATTAATATGCTTCACGTTTTCTTTTTGCGTTATGTGGGTTACGATCTTATTTTTGCTTTTTTGAAAAGTTTGCTTTTGGTTCAGTTTTATTTATAATTCGTCCGATATTTGCACGGTGTTTATAAATAACCATACCTGCTAATAAACACATCGCAATAATGAAGATTTTATCCCCGCTAACAATGGATGCAATAACAGCAACGACAGCTGTTATCATAGAAGAAAGTGATACGTATCTTGTTGTAAATAAAAGGCTGAAAAAGACAACAGCTAATATTGCAAAAACAACTGGTGAATAGCATAATAGCACCCCAGCAGAAGTTGCAACTGCTTTCCCCCCGCGGAATTTTGCGAAGATCGGATAGACATGTCCAAGAACAGCGGCTAATCCAAACCATAGTGGGTGAATATCTGACCCGAAAATAATCGGTAGACCTGTTGCTAATGTACCTTTTAAAATGTCAGCAATTGTTACGATAAAACCTGCTTTTTTCCCTAATGTACGGAATGTATTTGTTCCGCCTAGATTACCGCTTCCATGCTCACGAATGTCGATTCCATAACCAATTTTTCCAACGACTAATGCAAATGGAATCGAACCGAGTAGATAGGCAACGATAAATAAAAGATATGTAATAACCATGAGTTCAGTCTCCTTTATACAAATGTGTTGATAAAGGGTAAAAAGAGTTTTTCCCATTTATTGTACCATACATTTGTAAAGAGCACATTTCTTTTTTATAAATGAAAAAGTCATTAATTTTTAAAAAAACTTTCACAGGAATGTTACATTTTTCACAGGAACAGAAGAACTATATGTTGTATGATTTTAATCAAAAGACAACAACATGTTGGTGGAGGGTTATGAATGTTGAAACAAAATGTACGTGGAGAAGAATTAATGAAAGTATTTGAGACAATTATCCACGGTAATGAACAAGATTTAATGCAGGAAAATGCAAATGTAGATGGTCGATCTCCGATGGGAGTAATGGGAACGTTCGCATCTGAGAGCGCAAAGTATTATGCAGTAGAAAAATTATTATCAGATCAAGTGAAAAAAGCGATAGATCAAAATATATTATATCCACATGATTTAGATTTTTATGCAACAGGAACGACGACTTGTTCGCAAATTCCGTTAGCGCAAATGCTAGCTAACGGTTTTCATACTGGCCATGGACATATGAGACAACCGCAAGACATTAAAAGTGCGTTGGCGCTTTCTTCAATTATTTTTCAGGCGAATCAAAATATGCAGCACGGTGGTCAATCGTTTGCACTCTTTGATATTGATTTAGCTCCATATGTGAGAAAAACAGTAAAGAGACATAAAAAACGACTACAGTCATATCCGCTTACGAAAGAACAAATAGAGGAATTTGCATGGAAAGAGACAGAAAATGATACGTATCAGGCGTGTGAGGCTTTCGTTCATAATTCAAATAGTATGCATAGTAGGGGCGGGGGACAAGTACCATTTATTTCTATTAACTACGGAACAGACACATCGAAAGAGGGAAGACTTTTAATTAAGCAACTTTTAAAAGCGACGCAAGCTGGACTTGGTAAAGGGGAAACACCGATTTTTCCTATTCAAATTTTCAAAATGAAAAAAGGCGTGAACTTTGAAGAGTGTGATCCGAACTATGATTTATTTGAATTAGCGTTAGAAACGACCGCTGAGCGATTATTCCCTAACTTTTCGTTTTTAGATGCTCCGTTTAATGCTGTGCATTATGACGGTCGACCTGAAAGTGAAGTATGTTATATGGGGTGCCGTACTCGTGTTATGTCTAATATACATGGGGAAGAAACAGCAATTGGAAGAGGGAATTTATCGTTTACTTCTATTAATTTAGTGAAATTAGCGCTAATTAGTGGTTCAAAAGAAGCGTTTTTTGAAGCGCTAAGTTATTATTTAGATTTAGGCGTTAAGCAATTATTAGAGAGATTTGCTTATCAATGTACAAAGAGAGCAAGAGATTTTCAGTTCTTATATTCACAAGGTGTATGGCGCGGTGGAGAGACGTTACAACCTGAAGATGCTGTGGCACCGATTTTAAAACAAGGGACGTTAAGTCTTGGTTTTATCGGTCTTGCAGAATGTTTAGTAGCGTTAACTGGAAAGCATCATGGAGAAAATGAAGAATCGTGGAAGCTTGGATATGAAATTATTTCCTTTATGAGAGAGAGAATGGATAAGGCGATGGAAGAACATCAACTCAATTTCTCTGTAATTGCAACGCCAGCAGAAGGGTTATCAGGAAAGTTTGTGAAAAAAGATAGAGAAGAATTTGGTGTAATTAGCGGTGTGACAAATCATAATTATTATACAAATTCGTTCCATGTACCGGTGTATTACAATATTCAAGCGATAGATAAAATTCGATTAGAAGGACCGTTCCACGCTCTTTGTAATGGCGGACATATTACGTACATTGAACTAGATGGTGCAGCTGTGCATAATCAAAAAGCGTTAAAGCAAATTGTACAAGCGATGGCGCAGTACGGAGTGGGGTACGGTTCAATTAACCATCCTGTTGATCGTTGTAAGTGCTGTAGTTATCATGGCATTATCGGGAATGAATGTCCGAGTTGCGGGAATGAAGATGAGAATGAAATAGAAAGAATTCGCCGCATAACAGGATATCTTGTTGGAGATATGTCAAAGTGGAATAGCGCGAAACGTAGTGAAGAGATGGATCGGGTGAAGCATAAATGAAAGTTATGAATATTATTCATGATAGTGTAGTAGATGGAGAAGGGTTGCGGACAGTCGTGTTTTTTGCGGGCTGTCCGCATCGTTGTTTCGGATGCCATAACCCGAAATCTTGGAATGTTTGCAATGGAACTGAAATGACGGTAGAAGAAATTGTGAAAGAGATTGAAAGTAATTCATTAACAGATGTAACATTTTCAGGTGGAGATCCATTCTTCCAAGCTGCTGAAGTGAAAAAAGTAGCAAAAGCTGTGCAAGATTTGAAAAAAAATCTATGGATGTATACAGGTTATACGTTAGAAGAGATACAGAGTTCTCGAAATAATGATATGATAGAGTTGTTACAGTATGGGGATGTTTTAGTCGATGGAAGATTTGAAATCGAGAAAAAAGATTTAACACTTCCATTTCGCGGAAGCTCCAATCAACGTATTATTCGATTGAAAGAGTAAAAAGGCGGGATAGATTATATGAATAAAACAGTATTACTTGTTGAAGATGAAAGAAGATTACGTGAAATTGTTAGTGATTATTTTCGTAATGAAGGCTTTGAAGTAATCGAAGCGGAAGATGGAAAAAAAGCGCTAGAATTATTTGCTGAACATACAATTGATTTAATTATGTTAGATATTATGTTACCAGAAATAGATGGTTGGTCTGTTTGTAGACGAATTAGAAAAGAGTCAGCGGTACCAATTATTATGCTGACAGCACGTTCTGATGAGGATGATACATTACTAGGCTTTGAACTAGGGGCAGATGAGTATGTAACAAAACCTTTTAGTCCGAAAGTGTTAGTAGCTCGTGCAAAGACGTTATTGAAACGTGCGGATGGAGCAGTAGGAGTATCAGAAGAAAATACTATGTCTTTAGCTGGAATAGAAGTGAATCGACTATCTAGAACAGTTTTAGTAGATGGTGAAGAAATTATATTGACACATAAGGAGTTTGAACTTCTTGTTTATTTAATGGAGAACAAAGGAATTGTGTTGTCACGTCAACATTTATTAGATCAGTTATGGGGATATGATTACTACGGTGATGACCGAACAGTTGATACACATATTAAAAAACTGCGAAATAAGCTAGGAGATAAGGCGAAGCATATCGGCACTGTTATTCGAGTAGGTTACAAATTCGAAGAATAACCTTTAAGCTACTATGCATCCCGGCTTTGGGATATAGCAAATTTACACTCTCCTTTGTAGGTGGAATGTACAAAAAATACGTTTCTTGTCTACAATGGTAGATAGGAGTATTTTTTTAATTGGATTTCACGATGAGTTCACAAGAAGGACACAAAATGTGACTATACTGAAAGTACGAATTCACCAGGGAGGGGAAATAAAACATGGGATATTACGACGGACCGAATTTGAATGAAGAGCATAGTGAAACGAGAGAAGTGAAAAAATCAGGTAGTAAAAAAGGATATTTTTTCACAGGTTTAGTTGGAGCTGTAGTCGGGGCGGTTTCGATTAGTTTTGCAGCACCGTACATGCCATGGGTGCAAAATAATGATGCAGCTGTTTCGTCATTCAATTCTAATAAACAAGTAGAAGGAACTGTAGTTCCAGTTGTAAATAAAGCGAAAAATGAAACTGATTTACCGGGAATGATCGAAGGCGCGAAGGATGTTGTTGTAGGTGTGATTAATATGCAACAAAGTGTTGATCCATTTGCGATGCAACCGACAGGTCAAGAACAAACAGCTGGTACAGGCTCAGGTGTTATTTATAAAAAAGCAGGAAATAAAGCATATATCGTAACAAATAACCACGTAGTAGATGGTGCAAATAAACTTGCCGTTAAACTAAGCGATGGAAAGCAAGTCGATGCAAAATTAGTTGGTAAGGACCCTTGGTTGGACTTAGCTGTTGTAGAGATTGATGGATCTAATGTGAATAAAGTTGCAAGTTTAGGTGATTCCAGTAAAATCCGTGCGGGTGAAAAAGCAATTGCAATCGGTAATCCATTAGGATTTGATGGAAGTGTAACGGAGGGTATCATCAGTAGTAAAGAGCGTGAAATTCCAGTTGATATTGATGGTGATAAACGTCCTGATTGGCAAGCACAAGTTATTCAAACAGATGCAGCGATTAACCCTGGTAACAGTGGTGGTGCACTATTTAACCAAAACGGTGAGGTAATCGGTATTAACTCAAGTAAAATAGCTCAGCAATCAGTAGAGGGTATTGGTTTTGCAATTCCAATTAACATTGCAAAACCAGTTATTGAATCACTTGAAAAAGATGGAGTGGTGAAACGTCCAGCACTAGGAGTCGGTGTCGTTTCATTAGAAGATGTGCAAGCTTATGCAGTAAATCAATTGAAAGTACCGAAAGAAGTAACAAACGGCGTTGTATTAAGTAAAATTTATCCAATATCACCTGCAGAAAAAGCTGGTTTAGAGCAATATGATATAGTAGTAGCGTTAGATGATCAAAAAGTAGAAAATTCACTTCAATTCCGTAAATATTTATATGAAAAGAAAAAAGTAGGCGAGAAAGTAGAAGTTACATTCTATCGCAATGGTCAAAAAATGACGAAATCAGCTACGTTAGCAGATAATTCAGCTACTAAGAATCAATAATCGGAATAAAAGAAAGTCTCTTTCATGTTGAAAGAGACTTTCTTTATCGGATATACTAAAGAAATAGGAGGGATTAATTATGGCAATTGAAAACCCAACTCGTACGGAAATTGGTGAAGTATTAAAGAAAAGTAAAACGATTGCAGTTGTTGGATTATCAGATAAGCCAGAACGCACATCGTATATGGTTTCAAAAGCAATGCAAGATGCTGGGTACCGCATTATTCCAGTAAATCCAACAGTAGATGAAGTACTCGGAGAAAAGGCGGTTTCTTCACTGACGGATATTAAAGAACATGTTGATATTGTAAATGTGTTTCGTCGCTCAGAATTTTTAAAGGATGTTGCGGAAGAGTTTGTAGAGATTGATGCAGATGTTTTCTGGGCACAATTAGGAGTACAAGATGAAGATACATATAAACTTTTACAAGAAAAAGGCTACACAGTAATAATGGATCGTTGCATTAAAGTAGAGCATGTAATGACAAAATAGTATAGATTTTAAAGATAGAAAGATTGATTCAGCCCTCGCTTTTTACATAAGTAGGGCGGATGAACGAGGTGTTCATCATGAGATTTTTTAAAGGCTGTTTTTGGGGATTATTACTTGTTATCCCATTTTGGATATTGATCATTTGGATCATGATAAAGGTTTGGAATGTATAATGTTGGAATACATATCCATTTCTCGTTGACAAACGATTATTTTTCTGAAATAGTAGCCTAGAGGAATCCTTGTGAAAAAAACAAGGATTTTTCTATTGAAAATAGTATATAAAAGAGATAAGATAACTTGCCAAAACTATAGTCGAGGCGTTATTCTATAATAGAAACATATGTTCTGATTTGATTAGGAAAGGGGCAAGGAGTTTGGCGAAGCATCAGTTCCAATATAATGAAGATGCAATTCAAGTGTTAGAAGGACTTGAAGCCGTTCGAAAACGCCCGGGTATGTATATCGGGAGTACGGATAGCCGTGGATTGCATCATTTAGTATATGAAATAGTAGATAACTCCGTTGATGAAGCATTAGCGGGATTTGGCGACGAAATTTCTGTCGTAATACATAAAGATAATAGTATTAGCGTAATTGATAAAGGGCGAGGAATGCCTACGGGAATGCATAAGCTTGGAAAGCCGACACCTGAAGTTATCTTAACTGTACTTCATGCTGGTGGTAAGTTTGGCCAAGGAGGCTATAAAACGAGTGGTGGTTTACACGGTGTTGGGGCATCAGTTGTAAACGCCTTATCAGAATGGCTAGTAGTAACGATTAAGCGAGATGGTAGCATTTATGAACAACGCTTTGAAAATGGTGGTACTCCTGCAACGACGTTAGAGAAAATCGGGAAAACGAAAGAGTCTGGTACAACGATGCACTTCAAACCAGATACAACTATTTTCAGCACAACAAATTATAATTATGAAACATTATGTGAGAGATTACGTGAATCTGCATTCTTATTAAAAGGAATGAAAATCTCGATAAAAGATGAACGTAATGATTTAGAAGATGTGTTTCATTATGAAACAGGAATTGAGGCTTTCGTTTCATACTTAAACGAAGAGAAAGATTCGATTCATCCAGTTGTATATTTCTCGGGTGAGCAAAATGGAATTGAAGCAGAGTTAGCGTTTCAGTTTAATGATGGTTACTCAGAAAACATTCTTTCGTTTGTAAATAATGTACGTACAAAAGACGGTGGTACACACGAAGCTGGATTTAAAACGGCAATGACACGTGTGTTCAATGAGTATGCTCGTAAAGTTTCTTTATTAAAAGAAAAAGACAAAAATTTAGAGGGTACAGATATTCGAGAAGGATTAGCTTCGATTGTTTCTGTACGTGTACCAGAAGACGTACTCCAGTTTGAAGGGCAAACGAAAGGGAAACTAGGTACAAGTGAAGCTCGTTCTTCAATTGATGCAATTGTATCTGAGCATTTAGCTTACTTTTTAGAAGAAAACCCGGATGTAGCTACACTTCTTGTGAGAAAGGCAATTAAAGCAGCACAAGCACGCGAGGCTGCTCGTAAAGCGAGAGAAGAAGCGCGTACTGGTAAGAAGAAGAAAAAATCAGAAGGTACTTTAAGCGGGAAGTTAACACCTGCACAATCACGTAATCCTCAGAAAAACGAATTGTATTTAGTAGAGGGTGACTCGGCTGGTGGTTCAGCAAAGCAAGGGCGAGATCGTCGTTTCCAAGCGGTACTACCATTACGTGGTAAAGTAATTAACACGGAAAAAGCAAAGCTTGCTGATATTTTTAAGAATGAAGAGATCAATACGATTATTTACGCAATTGGCGGCGGCGTAGGGAATGAGTTCGCTGTTGAAGATATTAACTACGATAAAGTTGTTATTATGACTGATGCAGATACGGATGGAGCACATATTCAAGTGTTACTACTGACGTTCTTCTACCGTTATATGAAACCACTTATTGAAGCTGGTAAAGTATTTATCGCACTTCCACCTTTATATAAAGTAAGTAAAGGAAAAGGGAAAAGTGAAGTAATTGAATATGCATGGTCTGATGAAGAATTAGGTGATGTAACGAAAAAGGTCGGTAAAGGCTACATGTTGCAGCGCTATAAAGGACTTGGCGAAATGAATGCCGATCAATTATGGGAAACAACGATGAACCCTGAAACACGTACGTTAATACGTGTGAAAATTGACGATGCATCAAGAGCTGAGCGCCGAGTTACGACGTTGATGGGGGATAAAGTAGAACCTCGCCGTAAATGGATTGAGCGTAATGTACAATTTGGTATGCAAGAAGAAGGAAATATTTTAGAAAATGAAATGATTATGGAGACGGAGGTGGAATAACATGCAGGCAGAGAAGTTTCATGACCTCCCGCTTGAAGACGTGTTAGGTGACCGCTTTGCACGTTATAGTAAATATATTATTCAAGACCGCGCGCTTCCAGATGCGCGTGACGGTTTAAAACCGGTACAAAGACGTATTTTATATTCTATGTATGTAGAAGGAAACGTACATGATAAAGCGTTTCGTAAATCAGCTAAAACAGTAGGTAATGTTATCGGTAATTATCATCCACATGGTGATTCCTCTGTATATGAGGCGATGGTCCGTTTAAGTCAAACTTGGAAAGTACGTAATGTTTTAGTTGAAATGCACGGAAATAACGGTAGTGTTGATGGGGATCCAGCAGCGGCAATGCGTTATACGGAAGCACGTTTATCACCAATCGCATCTGAGTTATTACGTGATCTTGATAAAGAAACAGTAGAATTCGTGTCAAACTTTGATGATACGAGTGAAGAGCCTATTGTATTACCGGCAATGTTCCCGAACTTATTAGTGAACGGATCTACAGGGATTTCCGCTGGTTATGCAACAGAAATTCCACCACATCATCTTGGAGAAGTAATTGATGCTACAATGATGCGTATCGATCAACCGAATAGTTCTGTGGATGACTTGTTAACAGTTATTAAAGGACCAGATTTCCCTACAGGTGGTATTATACAAGGGATAGATGGCATTAAAAAAGCGTATGAAACAGGTAAAGGGAAAATTATTATTCGCGGAAAAGCAGAGGTTGAAACGATTCGTGGCGGGAAGCAACAAATCGTTATTACAGAAATTCCGTACGAAGTAAATAAAGCGAATCTTGTTAAGAAAATGGATGAATTACGTATAGATAAAAAGCTAGATGGAATTGCTGAAGTACGTGATGAGACAGATCGTACAGGTCTTCGTATCGTTGTAGAATTAAAAAAAGAAGCGAATGCTGAAGGTATTTTAAATTATTTATATAAAAATACAGATTTACAAATTCCATACAACTTTAATATGGTAGCGATAAATAATCGTCGTCCGACACTTATGACATTACCTAAGATTTTGGATGCATATATTGGACATCAGAAAGAAGTTGTTACAAGACGCTCACAATATGAATTAAGAAAAGCAGAAAATCGTCAGCATATTGTAGAAGGTTTAAAGAAAGCATTATCAATTTTAGATGAAGTGATTGAAACGATCCGTGGGTCTAAAGATAAGCGTAATGCGAAAGATAATTTAAGTGCGAAATTTGGATTTACAGAGGCGCAGTCAGAAGCAATTGTTTCACTGCAATTATATCGTTTAACGAATACAGATATTACAGCGCTAGAGCAAGAAGCAGCGGAACTTAGTAAGAAAATTATAGAGTTACAGTCAATTTTACAAAGTGAAAAAAGACTTTTTCAAGTTATTAAAACAGATTTGAAGAGAGTAAAGAAAACATATAGTGATAATCGCCGTGCGATAATTGAAGAGGAAATTGAAGAAATTAAAATCGATGTGGAAGTTATGATTCCGCAAGAAGATGTCATCGTTACTGTAACGAAAGAAGGCTATGTGAAACGAACAGGTTGGCGTTCGCATAATGCATCGAACGGGAAATACTTCGGTATGAAAGAGGGTGACATCTTACTTGAGCGTTTCGATACAAACACGACAGAAACCGTTCTTTTATTTACGAACAAAGGAAATTATATTTATCTTCCTGTGTATGAAATGCCAGAAATTCGTTGGAAAGATTTAGGTCAACACGTTGCGAATCTTGTTTCACTCGAGCGAGATGAATCGTTAATTTGGGCAACAGTCGTACCGAATTTTGAAGAAGAAAAACGATTTATCGTATTTGTTACACGAAACGGTATGATTAAGAAAACAGAATTAAACCAATATAAAGTGCAGCGTTATTCACGGGCATTCGTTGCTGTAAACTTGAAAAAAGATGATGAAGTTGTTGATATATTTGCGACAGATGGGACAAGTGATATTGTTCTTGCAACACATGGTGCATATGCACTTGTATTCAATGAAGAAGAAGTAAGTCCAGTTGGTGTCAGAGCAGCTGGTGTGAAAGCAATTAATTTAAAAGAAGATGACTATGTTGCTTCTGGTAAACCGTTAAATGGTGAAAAAGATCAACTTATTCTCGTTACGCAGCGAGGTGCTGTGAAACGTATAAAGGCATCGGAAATTGAGAAATCAACGAGGGCGAAGCGAGGCCTTGTAATTTTTAAAGAGTTAAAACGTAATCCGTACCGCATTGTCGGTATTGAAATTGTTCGAGATGATGAATTAGTTTACATGAAGACAGAGAAACACATTGTAGAAGAAATTGATCCGAAAGCGTTTCGAAATAAAGACCGGTATAGTAATGGTAGTTTAGTACTAGATGTTAATGATACTGGTGAAGTAATTGAAACGTGGACAAAAAAACGAACAGAGTAAATGTGAAAAAACCTTGCTAGTGTATAACTAGCAAGGTTTTTAGTTATGAAAAGGTATGTATGAGCAAAACGTTATGTATATAAAAATAATCTTGTTATAATAATGAGATGAAATCGTTCTCATAAAGTGAAACTTTAATCAGTGGGGGTTTTCTTCATCCCCCACTGATTATTAGCTTTCACCAATCGGGCTTTTACGAGCAGTTGATTCCTCACCTAATTTCTTTGCTTTCGCTGAATTTTGAGGTAGGAATCTTACTGCCCGCAAATAGCGGGATAAATGGAGGGGCAACATGAAAAAAATAGGTGTAGGGATTGTAGGATTTGGATTTTCTAGTACAACATTTCACATCCCGTTATTACAAACGATAGAAGAATACGATATTCGTGCTATTTTATCATCAAAAGAAGAAGTAGTGAAACAAGCATTACCAAATGCTGAAGTTGTTGGTACAATTGATGAATTAGTAAACCGAGCTGATATTGACTTAGTGGTTATTACTTCGCCGAATACAACCCATTTTCCATATGTAAAAGAAGCAATTGTACACGGCAAGCATGTTGTTGTGGAAAAACCATTCGTTGTTTCAATTGAAGAAGGAGAAGAACTTATTTCATTAGCGAAGCAACATAATGTCGTTTTAAGTGTGTATCATAATCGCCGTTTGGATAATGATTTCTTAACGATAAAGAAATTGTTAGAAGAAAAAAGAATAGGGAATGTATACGCATATGAAGCGCATTTCGATCGTTTCCGCCCACATGTACGTGATCGCTGGAGAGAAAAGAATTTACCGGGATCAGGAATTTTATATGATTTAGGCTCACATTTAATTGATCAAGCATTATCATTATTTGGGAAACCAGATGCGATACATGCTGATGTAATAAAGCAACGACCAGGTGCAGAAATTGATGACTACTTCCATGTTGTACTTCACTACGGAGTAAAGCGTGTCATTTTACATAGTAGCAGTTATGTGAAACAAGCTGGACCACATTTTACACTGCATGGAGATAAAGGTTCTATCGTGAAGTATGGTATGGATTCACAGGAAGAACAATTAAAGACTGGAATGAAGCCGGGAGATAATGGTTATGGAGCAGACCCTGAAGAGAATTTTGCTACTTTAGAAACAGAAGAAAGCTTAGAGCGTATTCCAACAGAAGTCGGCTGCTATGACATGTATTATAAAGGCGTGCGAGATAGCATATTAAATGGTGAAAAACTACCTGTAACTGCTCAAGAAGGTTTAGACGTTATTAAATTGATTCAATTGGCGACTGAAAGTAGTGAAACGGGTAGAGTCATTGCGGTAAAATAAAAAAGACACGAATTTCGTGTCTTTTTTATTTTTGTGGAACAGAAAGACCGTAAAAAAACATAGTGACTATATCTTGTATATGTTTTTCTCGATCTCCTTCAAGAAGTTGTGCCCCGAAATCATCACCTAACTTAGTGAACATTTGAATGTATAGTAACATCATTTCTTTAGTAAGGTGAGGGTTAATTTCATTTTTTTGCTGTGCTTGTTCTAGTATTTCTAAATACCAAGGCAGGATTTTTTCGTTTTGATAACTATAAATAAACTCTCGGAGCTCTTCATCCCTTTGCATCATTTGTAGTAACATATCTGGCTGAAATAACCCACCAGTATTCATTTTTCTTACAATCATTTTTTGCATCATATCATGAAAAGGTAAGTTTTCTTCTGCAAGATCTTTATAATATTGAAATTCAGATATTATAAATTCTTGTATGAGCTCCCTAAATAACGCATCTTTACTTCCAAAATGATTATAAATTGTAACTTGAGAAACGTTTGCTTTTTTTGCAATATGTTCTATTTTCACTTCATTAAATCCACGTTCTGAAAATAATTTAAAGGCCGCATCTTTAATGGCACGTTTTTTCTTTTCTTTCACTTTTTCAAAGCCGTTCAAAGCAATCACCTCATTTAAAATATACAAGAAAAAATAATTGAAAACAATATTTTTGAAATATGGACATATAAATATTTCAAAAAGTTGTTGCGAATATGAAAGATGAGGAGTACAATAATTTTGAAATATCATACATTAAATATTTCAAAAAATGAGGTGGGCTTATGATTTCAGTTCAAAATGTCACAAAACAGTTTTCAAATGGAAAAGGCTTGTTTGATATTACATTTGAAGTGAAAGAAGGGGAAGTTTTTGGCTACTTAGGACCAAATGGTGCTGGGAAATCAACAACGATTCGTAATTTAATGGGATTTATAAAACCGACGGCTGGTAAAGCGACAATTTTCGGATTAGATTGTTGGGAAGATGCTGCGAAAATTCAAAGAGAAGTTGGCTATTTACCAGGAGAAATTTCTTTTATTGAAGGAATGAATGGATTAGAATTTTTAAATTTGATGCAAGGAATGCGTGGGTTAAAGGAAACGAAGAGACGTGATGACTTGATAGAGCGTCTGCAATTCGATGTGAAAACACCAATTCGAAAAATGTCTAAAGGAATGAAACAAAAAGTAGGTATAGTTGCGGCATTTATGCATGATCCAGAAGTGCTAATTTTAGATGAACCGACATCAGGACTCGATCCACTTATGCAGCAAATATTTATAGATTTAATATTAGAAGAAAAGCAAAGAGGGAAAACGATTCTTATGTCATCGCATATTTTCACTGAAATTGAGAGAACTTGTGACAGAGTAGCGATTATTAAAGATGGTTGCCTTGTAACAGTTGAAAATATTCATGATTTACAAGAAATGAGACGACAGGTGATAGATGTAACAGTATCAGCGCAAGAAGAAATTGAGTCACTTACACAATCAAATTTACAATTCGAGGCTGTGAAAGGGAAAACAGCATCAATTATTGTACAAGGAAACTATCAAACTGTTTTACAAATACTTTCAAAATATAATGTAACTGCACTTCAAACAAGAGCAATGGATTTAGAACATTTATTTATGCATTATTACGATAAGAAAGAAGGGATAAAGCATGAATAAACAATTATTTTTAGCTAGTTTGAAAGAAACACAAAAAAGTATTTTGAGTTATGCGACTGGTGCAGCTCTTTATTTATGGTTATTAATTTGGATATTCCCATCGATGGTTTCAGCGAAAGGGTTAAATGAATTAATAAGTGCCATGCCTGATAGTGTAAAAAAAATTGTTGGAATGGAAAGTCCAATTCAAAATGTAATGGATTTTTTAGCTGGTGAATATTATAGCCTATTGTTTATTATCATTTTAACAATCTTTTGTGTCACGGTTGCAACGCATTTAATTGCTCGTCATGTAGATAAAGGGGCGATGGCATATTTATTAGCAACACCTGTATCCAGGGTGCAAATTGCTATTACACAAGCGTCTATTCTCATATTGGGACTACTAATCATAGTAACTGTTACGTATGTAGCGGGTATAGTAGGTGCAGAGTGGTTTCTACAAGATAATAACTTAAATAAAGAATTATTCTTGAAGATAAATGTAGTCGGAGGACTAATATTTTTAGTAGTTAGTGCTTATTCATTCTTCTTTTCTTGTATATGTAATGACGAAAGAAAGGCACTAAGTTATTCAGCAAGTTTAACTATCTTATTTTTCGTATTAGATATGGTAGGTAAATTAAGTGATAAGTTAGAGTGGATGAGAAATATATCTTTATTTACATTGTTTCGTCCGAAAGAAATTGCTGAAGGAACATATAATATATGGCCAGTAAGTATAGGCTTAACTGCTGGAGCGCTTAGTATCTTCATAGTAGCAATTGTAGTGTTTAGGAAGAGGGATTTACCGTTGTAAATTAGAAAGTCCACTGAGAAAGTGGGCTTTTTTCGTTTTTGTAGGAAAAAGATTTCTAGAATATACATTATTTATTAACGATAATCTACAGTATGTTTATTAAAAAACATAATATACACTATTAAAATAGTGTATATGTAACGAGGAAAAATGATGTTAAAAAACTATATAGAATTTTTATGAATATTACTGTAAGAAAATAATTTTTTAAAAATTTTTAATAATAATACTTTACAAATTTTAAAAAATTAGTAGAATAAGAAGTAGTAAGAATCGTCTGATAAATATATAAAGAAAAACAGAATTATCAGAAAATTCTTAAATAGATATCGTTTAGAATTAGGGAGGGTACAGAAAATGAAAAAGAAAAAAATGAAAAAACTAACAGCAGTTGTAGTACCGGTTTTAGCAATGAGCATGGCATTAACAGCATGTTCTACATCAGGTGGAGATAAGAAGACAAGTACAAATTCTAGCTCAAGTGGAGATAGCAAGTCAGGGGAAAAATTAGCAGCGAAACAAGTATTAAATCGAACAGAGACAAATGAAATTCCAACAATGGATACTTCTAAAAATACAGATACATTAGGTTCTCAAATTTTAGGGAACACGATGGAAGGTTTATATCGATTAGATAAAGATAACAAACCAATCCCAGCTGCAGCAGAATCAAGCACGAAGAGTGAGGATGGTAAAAAATATACATTTAAACTACGTAAAGATGCAAAATGGTCAAATGGTGATCCTGTAACAGCAAAAGATTTCGTATTTGCATGGCAACGTCTATTAGATCCAAAAACAACTGCTGAGTATGCGTTTATCGCATTCCCAATTAAAAATGCAGAAGCAGTTAACCAAGGGAAAGCAGAAGTATCTACATTAGGTGTAAAAGCAGTAGATGACCTTACGCTTGAAGTTGAATTAGAACAAGCAGTACCATACTTCTTAAATCTAGTTGCATTCCCATCGTACTACCCATTAAATGAAAAATTCGTAAAAGAAAAAGGCGATAAATACGGTTTAGAATCTGATACAACAGTTTATAACGGACCATTCGTTCTTACTGATTGGAAACATGAACAAGGCTGGAAACTAAAGAAAAATGATCAATATTGGGATAAAAAGACTGTAAAATTAGATGAAATTAATTACAGTGTAGTAAAAGAAGTAGCTACAAAGGTAAACCTATATGATACAGGTGCAGTTGATTCTGCACTTTTATCAGGAGAATTTGTTGATAAGTATAGAAATAATAAAGATGAGTTTGGAACATACTCACAAGTAAGTACGTACTTCTTACGTATGAACCAACAACGTGGTGGACAAGATACACCATTAAAGAGTCAAAAATTACGTGAAGCAATTGCACTTTCAATCGATAAGAAAAATTTAGCAAGTGTTATTTTAAATGATGGATCTAAACCTGCGGACTTCTTAGTACCAAAGGGATTAGCAACTGGACCAGACGGTAAGGACTTCCAAGAAACATTTAAAAATGGTATCAAGCCAGATGCGAAAAAAGCAGCTGCTGCATGGGAAGAAGCGAAAAAAGAACTTGGTAAAGACCAAGTTACAATTGAACTATTAAACTATGATACAGGTAATGCGAAAAAAGTTGGGGAATATGTTAAAGATCAAATTGAGAAAAATTTAAAAGGTGTAACAGTTACCATTAAACTTCAACCATTCAAACAAAAACTGAAGTTAGAAACAGAGCAAGATTATGATTTATCATATGCTGGTTGGGGACCTGACTACGCAGATCCAATGACATTCTTAGATATGTTCCAGTCTAAGCATTCTCATAACCAAATGAGCTTCTCTGATCCGAAATATGATGAAATGATTAAGAAGGCTGGCGGAGAATTAATGGGTGATGCGAAGAAACGTTGGGAAGAGTTAGGAAAAGCAGAAAAACTACTTATTGAGCAAGATGTAGCGCTTGTACCTCTATACCAACGTGGTGATGCTTACGTTCAAAAATCGAATGTAAAAGACGTTGTTCACCATAACATCAGTCCAGAGTATAGCTTCAAATGGACTTATATTACTGAAAAAGACGGAAAGTAATAGAATTTAAAAAACATTCCAAAAGTGGTTATTCTACTTTTGGAATGTTTTTTATTGAGCTAAAAATACTAATTTTTAGTTCAGTTAAATAGAGAAGCATAAGGGGTATAGTACGTACATATAGTAGATGGGGGATAAATCATACTAAATTACGAATATTAAAATCAGAATATTTAAAATAAAACTATTTACAAATGCGAAAAAAAGAGTAGAATAATATTAGTTGTAATTTTCAGAAAACTAATTGTTAGCAAGGGGTCTCTCAAGGGTTGGTAATGTACATATAATTAGGGAGGGTACAAAAATGAAGAGAAAAAAGATGAAAAAATTAACAGCGGTTGTAGTACCAGTTTTAGCAATGAGTGTTGCATTGACAGCGTGCTCTGGATCAGGTGGGGAGAAGAAAACGACTACTACATCTAATAGTGGGGAAGAAAAAAAATCTGATATTAAATATGCAGCGAAGCAAGTATTAAATCGTACGGAAAACCAAGAGATTCCAACGATGGATACTTCTAAATCTACTGATACGTTAGGGGCACAAATTTTAGGGAACACAATGGAAGGATTATATCGTCTTGATAAAGATAATAAGCCTATTCCGGCTGCTGCAGAATCAAGTACGAAAAGCGAAGATGGTAAAAAATATACGTTTAAACTGCGTAAAGATGCGAAATGGTCAAATGGAGATCCTGTAACAGCGAAAGATTTCGTATATGGATGGCAGCGCTTACTTGATAAAAACACAGCGGCAGAATATGCATTTATTGCTTACTATATTAAAAATGCAGAAGCGATTAATAAAGGTGAAAAACCTGCAACAGAATTAGGAGCAAAAGCTGTAGATGATTATACACTAGAAGTAGAATTAGAAAAACCGGTACCGTACTTCTTAAACCTATTAGCATTCCCGTCATATTATCCTTTAAATGAAAAGTTCGTAAAAGAAAAAGGAGAGAAATTCGGTTTAGAAGCAGATACAACATTGTATAACGGGCCATTTGTAATGGCATCGTGGAAACATGAACAAGGTTGGCAGCTGAAGAAAAATGATAAGTATTGGGATAATAAGACTGTGAAATTAGAAGAAATTAATTACAGCGTTGTAAAAGAAGTGGCTACAAAAGTAAATTTATATGATACAGGATCGATTGACTTTACATTACTGTCAGGAGAATTTGTAGATAAATATAAATCGAATAAAGATGAATACGGTGAGTATGCAGAATCAAGTACATTCTTCTTACGTTTAAATCAAAAGCGTAACGGACAAGATACACCGTTAAAGAGCAAAAAACTTCGTGAAGCAATTGCGTTATCAGTTGATAAAAAGGGCTTAGCAAACGTTATTTTAAATAATGGATCAAAAGCAACAGATCAATTGGTTCCAAAAGGGCTTGCGACAGGACCTGATGGTAAAGATTACCAAGATACGTTTAAAAATGGTCTGAAACAAGATACGAAAAAAGCAGCAGCTGCATGGGAAGAAGCGAAAAAGGAACTTGGAAAAGATCAAGTTACAATTGAATTACTAAGCTATGATGATGGAACTGCGAAAAAGATTGCTGATTATGTTAAAGATCAAATTGAGAAAAATTTAAAAGGTGTAACGATTAATACGAAAATTCAGCCGTTCAAACAAAAATTAAAATTAGAGTCAGCGCAAGATTATGAAATCTCTTATGCAGGCTGGAGCCCAGATTATGCGGATCCAATGACATTTATTGATATGTTTGACTCGAAGAGCCCGTATAACCAAATGGGTTATTCAAACCCGAAATACGATGAAATGGTACAAAAAGCAGGTAATGAATTACTGTCTGATCCGAAGAAACGTTGGGAAGCGTTAGGAAAAGCAGAAAAATTATTCCTTGAAGAAGATGCAGGGTTAGTTCCTTTATATCAAACAGGAAGATCATATGTAATGAAGCCAAATGTAAAAGGAATTGTGAAACACAACATTAGTCCAGAATATAGCTTTAAGTGGGCGTATGTAACTGAGGATGGCGGAAAGAAATAATATGAAAGCATTTCAAAAGTGGTTAATATGCTTTTGAAATGCTTTTTTTGTATGAATATGAGAATAAGACACATGGGAATTTTGAGGTCACCTTTAAAATTCTACTGTAGGAATAGTAGAAGGGATTCAATAAAATAGCTAGTGATATCATTTTTATAAGAAAAATATAGAACTTAGCAATAGCGAAGAATAAGAGGAGATATGTTTACATATAGTAGACGGGGGATAATTCATATAGTAGTTAAAACAACAAGTTACTATCATAAAAAAATAAATATTTAGAAAGTTTACAAAACTACTTTACAAAACTCGAAAAAACAGTAGAATATTAATTAATAAGAATTTTCTGATAACGAAAGTTAATAGAGAATCTCTAAATGTTAATATCGTACATATAATTGGGGAGGGTACAAAAAAATGAAGAGAAAAAAGATGACAAAATTAACAGCGGTTGTAGCACCAGTTCTAGTAATGAGTATGGCATTAACAGCTTGCTCTGGATCAGGGGATAAAGATAAGGCAAGCACAACGCCGAAAAGTGGCGAAAAAGAAGGCGGAAAATTAGCTGCAAAGCAAGTACTTAATTTAACGGAGAGCCAAGAGATTCCATCTATGGATTCTGCTAAAGCGACAGACCAAGTATCGTTTCTTGCTTTAAACAACGTAATGGAAGGTTTATATCGACTTGATAAAGATAATAAAGCAGCACCAGGGGTTGCTGAATCATATAAAAAGAGTGATGATGGTAAAAAATATACATTCACATTAAATAAAAATGCAAAATGGTCAAATGGAGACCCTGTAACAGCGAAGGATTTTGTGTTTGCTTGGAAACGTGCGGTGGATAAAAATACAGCAGCGGAATATGCATACATTATGTTTGATTTAAAGAACGCAAAAGCAATTAATGATGGGAAAGCACCACTTGATACGTTAGGTGTAAAAGCTGTAGATGACTACACATTAGAAGTAGAATTAGAAAATCCAGTTCCTTACTTTGTAGAATTAACTTCATTCGGAACATTCTATCCGTTAAATGAAAAATTCGTAAAAGAAAAAGGAGAAAAATACGGTTTAGAATCAGATACAACGTTATACAACGGACCATTTACATTAACAGACTGGAAACATGAAGAAGGTTGGAAGTTAAAGAAAAATGCACAATACTGGGATAATAAAACAGTTAAGTTAGAAGAAATCAACTTTAACGTAGTAAAAGATAGTGGTACACGTGTAAACTTATATGAAAGTGGACAAATCGATCGTGCTGCACTTGCATCTGAAATGGTTGACAAATATAAATCAAATCCAGACTTCTTTACACAAAAAACACCGTCAACGTACTTCTTACGTTTAAACCAAAAACGTGGTGGCCAAGATACAGTGTTAAAGAGTAAAGATTTACGTTTAGCGATTGCGATGGCGTATGATAAAAAAGGCTTAACGAATGTTATTTTAAATGACGGATCTACACCTGCAGATTACTTAGTACCAAAAGAATTTGCGAAGAGTCCAGATGGAAAAGACTTCCGTAAAGAAAATGGAGATATTTTAAAAACAGATGTGAAAAAAGCAAAAGAGCATTGGGAAAAGGCGAAAAAAGAACTTGGAAAAGAGCAAGTAACTGTAGAGCTATTAAACTATGATAGCGATAATGCGAAAAAAGTAGGGGAGTTCTTAAAAGGAGAGCTTGAGAAGAACTTACCAGGATTAACAGTGAATTTGAAAAACCAACCGTTTAAACAAAAATTAAAATTAGAATCAGATCTAGATTATGATTTATCTTACGCTGGCTGGGGACCTGACTATTTAGATCCAATGACATTCATTGATATGTTCGTTACAAATGGTCCTCATAACCAAACTGGATATTCAAATCCAAAATATGATGAAATTGTAGAAAAAGGTAAAGGCGAGCTATTAACGAAAACGAAAGAGCGTTGGGATAGCTTACTGAAAGCTGAGAAAATGTTACTTGACGATGCAGCAATTGCACCATTATATCAACGTGGTGATGCTCTTGTTCAAAGACCGAAAGTAAAAGGTATTATTCACCATCCAGTTGGTGGAGATTACAGCTACAAATGGGCATATATTGGTGAAGATAAGTAAGAGAGAGGGCGCGTGATGCGCCCTTTTTTTATGCACTTTTCTTCCTTCCTGGAATATATAAAATAAAAAAGGGAGAATCGTATGGAACGGAATACTTACATCGACTTCTTAGCTTATTACGGAATAGGGAGTGCTCATCCTGGTGGTTTTACGTTAACAAAACAATTATTATCTCAATTGCCACTTAGACATGGGGCTAGTGTCCTTGAGATAGGTTGCGGCACGGGGAAAACAGCGGCGTATATGACAAAAGAATTGGGTTATAAAGTGACAGCGGTTGAAAAGAATGAAATTATGATTCAAAAAGCGAAAGATAGATGGTTGTTTGATGGTTTAAATATACAATTGATTCAAGGCGATGTAGAAGGGTTACCGTGTTTAAATGATTCTTTTGAGCTTGTACTTGGAGAATCTATACTCGCTTTTACAAATAAAGAAAAGGTTATTTCGGAATGTTATCGTGTATTACAAAAGGATGGAAAGCTTGTTGTCATTGAAATGATTACCGAAAAACATATTGAGAAGAAAGAGGAGGAAAAGATTGGACAGTTATACGGTATGAAAGAATTATTAACTGAGAATGAGTGGATTCATTTATTTAAAGCAGCAAATTTTAAAAGAATTACAATTGGGGGTGGCGGAACTATTGCAGAAACAGTTGCAGGACATATGGAAGAGCCAGAGTGGAATGTATCACCGTTTATTCCGGAAGAATTGTATGAGGCGTGGGTGCAACACGAACAAGTACTGCTTATGTATCAACATATTTTAGGGCATCGCATTTTTATATGTGAAAAATAGAGAAAAAGAGTTGGCTAAAGATAGTCAACTCTTTACTATGTTAGATGAAAAATAATGCAGCCAAAGTAATTCCGAAAATAAAGCCAAATCCGAGTTCAAATCCCCAGCCGCCACCAAAGCCACAACCGCCGCAACCACGACGGCCACATCCGCAGCCACCGAATCCACCACTGAATCCACCATCGAATCCACCACCACATCCAAATCCACAGTTATCACATCTGCTAAGACCGCCGCAAATATCACATCCGCCGTTTGAATATGCGCCATGGTATCCAAATCCTGTATCAAAAGATGAACGCTGCTGTACTGGCTCAATCCAAACAGAATCATTTGTCACGTCTATTATTTTTCCTAAATGGATATGACCATCACGATCTTCAATTCGAACAACTTTTCCGAAATAACGTTGGCATGTATTATAACATTTTTGTCTATGCATGTTCTTTCCTCCTTCCCCCATTACAGTAATACGATATGTAAGGGGGACAAGTGCGGCTTGTACGAATGACCTATCTATCATAATTGTTATAGGAAAGGGGAAATATACGAACAGGATATATAGTGAGGAGGAAATGAAATGAAATCTACAGATCAATTTCAGACGTACGAAGTTCCTTGGGAAGAATTTATAGAAGCATTGCGAGGTGAAATGAAGAAGCAAGTAGGAGCGGATATTATAGATACAGTAGTTTGTAATTTGGAAGATGGTTTTGAAGTGTATACATATGTGCAGGGTGATTTGGATTTCGAGTATACAGAAGCTCTTGAACGAAAATATGGGAGTGATGCGAAAATACCGAATTTGTTAACAGTTATGCTGGTAGCTAGCATTTATAATACGGGTGAAGAGAATATACGTTTACATGCAGATAATAAAGATAATCCAATTGTTGAGGTATATGTGAAGCAATGAAACACGCTGTGAAAGGCGTGTTTTTTATTTATATGATAAAATGTTAGAAAATTAAGAAAGAAGGTGAGTGAATTGAAAATTAATCATCTTAATTTAACAGTTACAGATGTAACAGCTGCTAGAGAATTTTTAGAAAAGTATTTTGGTTTAACTTGTGGTGGAACAACGGGAAATGGCTTCGCAGTTATGCGTGATAATGATGGGTTTATATTAACCTTAATGAAGGGAAAAGAAGTTCATTATCCAAAAACATTTCATGTAGGATTTCCACAAAAAAATGAAGAACAAGTTAATAAAATTAATCAAAGATTGAAGAAAGACGGATTTTCAGTCGAACCGCCTAAACATGCACATGCGTATACGTTTTATGTCGAAGCACCTGGAGGATATACAATTGAAGTGATGTGCTGATTAAAAATCAAACTTTTTGTTAAGAGTTTTCAATTTTAAAAGTAGGAAAAGTCTGTTTTAAGGGTGGAGCTTAAACAGGCTTTTTTACCTATATAATTGGATAGAAAATGCTAGAAGGAATATTACCAAGTTATATATATGTTTACATAATAAAGTTAAGGTGCGTTCGTTGTCCTAAAATACAAGTCATATATCTTGTTTCCTCTCATAAATTTAAACATAGGAATTTGTCTACAAAGGTGGCGAAGCCTCATCATGAAAATTCGAATTTGTGCCACGTTCATGCTGTTTCTATTTATATGTTTACCTTTTTCAGTTTTTGCAAAAGGAGAGGAGGCAAAGGAAAGGGTCGTTTCACTTGTATATGATGATTCGGGCAGCATGAGAAATAACGATCGCTGGAAGTATGCCAATTACGCCTTGCAAAGTTTAGTTGCGCTATTAGATGAGAAAGATAAATTTTCTTACGTTCCAATGAGTAAGCCGGATGCTCCATTAAACATTTCATTAACAAAGGATCAAAGGCAAACAGAAATTGAGGGGATTGGGGCGTGGAAAACATATTTAAATACTCCATTTAGCGCAGTAGAAACGGCGATGCAATCTATAAAAAAGGAAGCAGATATAGATGGGAAACGTGAATTTTGGCTTATTGTATTAACTGACGGGGCATTTAATGATTTGGAGAAAGATAAGATTGGCGGAAAAGAACAAATTACACAGAAGTTAGCGCAGTTTAAGAAAGAAATGGATTCGAAAAAGATCTCTTTACATCCAGTTTTAATCACGATGGAAGAGGATTTAGGGCAGCAAGAGAAGCTGCAGTTAAATACGTTTAAAGAGATTTGGAAAAAAGAAATGAATGGAGTTGTCATGCCGTCTAGCGGTGAGGATGGTATTGTACAAAGTGTGAATCAAGTGGCAGCATTAGTTGCAAATCGTGATCCATTTTCTTCTGTTGAGTCGATTGTCAAAACGAAAATAGTAGGGAAAAAAGTAGAGATTACAACACCGTTTCCATTAAAGCGTATGACGCTTGTACGACAATCACCTTCTTTGTCTAATTATAAAGTTATGCAACTTTCCAAACCGTTACAATTGCAGTCTTCTTTTTCTATACATGCACCAGGAGAAGCTAAATTATTCGGAAATATAGTGCATGTAAGTACAGCGAACCAGGAAGTGATTAAGCCAGGGACATATACGATAGAAGTGGATCAGGACATTGAGAAAGAGGGATTACAAGTACTTGTTGAACCAGCGCTTAATTATACTGTTTCTACGTACGACAAAGATGATAAAGATAGAAAAAATGTTGAGAAAATGTATGAAGGTGTGACAGCTGTTATTGAAGCGAAACCTACTGAATTACCAATTCAAACTTCTTATTTCGAAGCAGAAGTAGAAATAGATGGAAAGCAGTATCCGATGAAGTGGGATGATAAAAGACATGTGTTTTATTACGAGACACAGGTTGGTAAAGCGTTAGTACGCGGGAAAGTCCATATGAATATAAAGGGATTTTATAGACAGACGAAAGAATTCAAGATTGAACCAGCTGAAAAACCAAAATTAACACTTCAAGCTGTTACGAAAGATTATGAAGAAAAGGTAACAAATTTAGAAAATAGTAAACCATTTATTTTACAGCCCCAGTTAAATGGTAAACCGATGACAGAAGAGGCTGTAAAGAAACTATTAAAATCTACTGGTGTCACATCGAATCAATCGATCAACTATGAATTAAAACAGCATGGTAGTCAAGTTTATGTTTATCCTCGACCTTATTACTCCGACACATTCAATTTTACAGATACCGGCACCGTAGAGGCTACCATCACGATCAATGATTCAACATTACAAGAAGTAAAGGAAAAGATCGTACTGCACATTGAAAATGCGCCGTTTTTTGAGAAGTATGCGCTCATTTTTAAATTTGTAATTCCTATCACTTTATTACTTTTAATAGTAGGAATTATTATTTTAGGATGGATTGTTCGTCCGAGATTTCATAGGAAAGCATTACTATATTACGAATGGGATCAAGAAGTAGCGAAAGATTGGCTTTATCAATCTGAACCAGAGTTACTTAAAAATAAATGGTGGAAGCACTATTTTGGCATTCCATTCCGAGCAGAAAGAAAGACTGTGCAATCTGTAACATTAATAGCGAAAAAAGGATCGAAATCTATATTTGTAGCGAAAGAATCGCAAGTGGTTGGGATGATTATTGATGGGATGTTTATAACAGAGGAAGAGGTAGGAATGGAGCATAAGACGTTGTATCCAAATGAACTTTTAGTAATTGATAGAGGATATGGTAAGGAGATTTACCGGTACGAATGTGAATAGTAGATAGGGTGTAAGAGGGGCGGAGGAGGCCCGGCTCTCTTTATTCTTCTTTTCAAACAAGCAAGAATAGGAAGGTGGTTCACATGACATTACAAGTTCCAACAATTTTAATTGGCTTAGGTGGAATCGGTAGTACTGTCACACATCAAATATATGAAAGATTACCTGAGGAGCGTCGTAAAAAGGTAGCGATGCATGTATTTGATACAGATGTGAATACATTGAGTAAATTTGATCATATTCGGAAGTTTAAGACGCAAACGAGCTCGAGTAAAACACCGAGAGAGTATATTGCGGGAGATCCAACGATTCCAGAGTGGTTTCCGATGGACCCGACTATACTCGATAAACCGTTAACAGAAGGGGCTGGACAGTTACGCGTCATTTCACGGTTAGCGTTACGTGCTGCGATGAAAGAAGATAAACTCACATCGTTTTGGCAAGAAATCGAGAAGATTTTTCCAGTTACAAGTGATCAGACGGAATATGGTGTACGTGTCATTATTGTAACATCACTAGCCGGCGGAACAGGCTCAGGGATGTTTTTACAAATCGCATTATATTTGCGTGAGATGCTCCGGAAGAAATTGCAGCATCATAACATTTTAATTCGCGGTGCGTTTTTAATGCCAGATGTTTTAGTTAAGACGAGAACGGTTAGTGCGAAAGAGTTTGAAACTGTGCAAGCGAATGGTTATGCATCGTTAAAAGAGTTGCACGCTATTACGCTTGGATCGACTGGTGAATTATCAAAACGAGGCGGCGTAACGATTGAATTAGAATATCGTCCTGATCAAGTGGATGAGGACGGAAGAACAAACCATACGATAAAGCAGCATCATTTACCGTACAATTATTGTTTCTTATATGATTATGAAAATTTACATGGGCACCATTTGCACAATTTATCGGATTATATGGAGCAAATGGCAAATACGATTTATTTACAGTTATTTAGTCCAATGTCTGCAAATCATTTTGCACAAGAAGATAATCAAATTCAGCAATTGGCAGAATCGAGTGGGAAAGGGAGATATTGTGGAGCAGGAACGGCAAAACTTATTTATCCGTATGAGCACGTTTTGAAATACTGTGCTTTAAAATGGGCGGTGCAAGGTTTAGATGAATCTTGGCTTCATTTAGATCAACTGTTTCAAGAAAAAAAGCAAAGATACGACCAAGATGTCAAACGTGGTATGCAGCGTGAAAAGCCAGAGCGCGGGAAAAGTTATTTAGAAGACTTAGAGCATCTTGCTACTCGGCCAGAACAAGCTCATATTTTTTATAGACAAATGTACCATGAAACACGTGAAGGGGCAGAGGGTGGTAAGCTCGGTGTTGCAAAATCAAAATTGTTTTTAGATGCTGTAGAGAGTTACGTACACCGTACAGTGCAAAAAGATGAGGAATTAAACCGCCTGCAGCATGAGTGCAAAATATCGGCTGCGAAGCTTAAAATGATGGAACAAATGAAGGGGGAAGTAGCGAGAGTTGATCATGCGGTTCGTTTATATGCTTATGCCATTCCGAGCCGTGTACATGAGCATGTTACTACCCTTTTATATGACATGATCGAATCAGACCGCTTTACACCGAGTGGCTCAGAAGGACAGTCTTACCAATTAAATACATGGTTTTTAAAGAAAACGGATCCAGTTCATCCAGTTGCAGCACGTTTTATGCTGTATGAAATTCGTAAGCAGTTAGTAGAGAAGATGAATCGACTACATGAAAATAATGAACAAAAGCGTAATTTAATTCAAAACTACGATAAGAAATTTAATGTGAGTAATATTGATGGAACTGTAACGGCTGTTCGCCGCGTTGAAATTGCGCAGCAACAAGGCTGGTTTGGAAAAATGATTAATAATCAGCAGCGTTTGTTTAAAAAAGAATTTGAAGATATTGTAACGCAGTACGTACACAAATTAAGTGAGTATCGTAAAGAAATGTTGTTAGAACTCGTGTATCAATCGCTATACCAAGCAGTTGATAAAATGATTCAATATTGGGAAAGATTCTTTGATAATTTATACGAAACACGTGAAAATTTATTGTTTGAAATCCAAAAGCGAAGCAAGGAATTTGAGGGGAAAACGAACCCGACGAATGTATACGTATTAGCTGAAGAGAAATTGCAAGAAAAGATTTGGCAAGATATGCAGCAACATTTAAATTTAGGTGTATTACCGAAAGATATATCGTCCGAAATTTATATGAGCTTGTACGGGGAATATTGTCGTGATGCGAAAGCCGAAGAAATTCAGTCGAAAAAGGTGGAAGACTTCTATCGTGAACATATATTGAGTTATTGTTATGACGAACTTCAAGTGCGCTATCGTGACAAATTAGAGCTTAATATCGTTGAAGCATTGCGAAAAGAAGCAGATTTCAAGAAGCGTGATCGTGATGAATACGTTCGTGAAAAAATTGAAGATCTTTTCCATTTAGCAAGTCCGTTCGTTCCGAAAGTTTCTCATCATAGAGAATTACAATATTGGGGCGTACATCCATCTTTAAAACAAGAATTGCAAGAAGAGTTATTGCAAGAAATGTTTAAAGAAAAAGATACGGTAAACGAGGCGTTTTCACCATTTGAAGTGATTTGTTATCGTGCTCATTACGGATTATCGCTACAAGATTTTCCTAAGCTTTCATCTGGACATATTGCGAATGGTTTTATGAACGATAAAGGTGATTATTTTCAATCGTATTATCGCCGCGTGAACAAATTAAATAGTAAAAAATCTAGTTTGACGCCGCATTTAGATAAATATTGGCACTTACCAGCCTTTATGCCAGACTTGAATGCAACGCAAACGAAGTTAGATTACGACAAATGTAATCGTGCTCTTCTATACGCGTATATGTATCGCTGGATTAGCTTAGTTGCTGTTGATGGACAATTCGTGTATCAATATAATGGTGTTGGCCGTAGCTTTTTAATTCAGTCGATGGGGAAAAATATTTCAAGTGAAAGTTATAAGTTGCACAGAGCATTGCTTCATAATCCGTTTATTTATGAAAACATCTTGTCACGATTTGAAGAAGAACAAGAAAAGGCAATGATACAAGGTGGACATTTATATACACATGCATTTGTATTAGGCGCTCAAGATATAAGATGGCTCCGTAAAGAGCATGTTCATAATATTTTAGATATGATTTTAATGTATGACCGTGAGGCAAAATATGACCCGACGTTAGAAGAAACATCTGACGATTTGTTAAGGCTATTCCTTGATGAAATTGAGCTGTATTTCCAAAACTATTACGGAACAGGTGCAGATATGGTTGCGAAGAAAGAGAAAGAGATGTTTATGAAACAATTGTGGGATCGTTCATATGCGAAAGGGTATGTGGATCCAAATAGTGCGCCTTATAAAAAATGGCAAAATGTATTACATGTTCCCGATGAAGAAGAAGTGCCAAAAACGAATGTATAATGAGTGAAAAGGGAATCCTTAAGAATGACAATACAACTTTAGAAATGAGGGATTCCGATGCCATTTTTAGGAAGTGTATATCAAATATTTGGATTATATCCAGAAATTTATTATGGAATGATTTCAGCGGAAATCGCTGAACAACAAATGGAAGAACAGAAAGAACAAGAAAATCAAGAGACTGAATTATAAAACCATGCAGGCTACTCGCCTGCGTGGTTTTTTCGTGTTACAATAAAGCGAATTTTTTAAGGGAGAGAATAAGATGAAATGGATATACTTTATTATTATTAACGTTATAGCATTTAGTATGATGGGGCTTGATAAGCGAAAAGCAAAGAAAAAGCAGTGGAGAACGCCAGAAAGTACGTTGTTTTTATCAGCTGCAGCTGGAGGAGCGGTTGGAGCTTGGATTGGTATGTATATGTTTCATCATAAGACACATAAAAGTAAATTTGTCTTCGGTATTCCAGTGCTCGTTATTATAACAGTAGGAGTGTTTTTATACATATAAAGGATTTGCAAGAGGAATGTCGAAAGAAATGCAGATTGAATATTGGTAAAGTAAGCATGTGAGACTTTATAATGAAGAAAAAAAGAGAAGAGGAGAAAAAGGAAGATGGGGAGTCAAACAGCAGAGCAAAAGCAGGGGATTATATATGCAGCAGGTGCGTATACGATGTGGGGAGTCCTTCCGATTTATTGGAAATGGGTGGAGGAAGTACCGGCAGATGAAATATTAGCGCATCGCATCGTTTGGGCATTTGTTTTTATGTTGTTAGTTTTAGGAGTAACGAAGAGGTTTCGTCAGTTTGGTGGGGAGTTAGTGGCCCTTTTTAAACGACCTAAATTATTAATGTCATTAACAATTGCTTCGGTACTTATTAGTGGAAACTGGTTTGTATACATATGGGCCGTAAATCATAACCATGTAATCGAAGCAAGTCTTGGGTATTATATTAATCCACTTATAAGTATTTTACTTGGTACAGTTGTTTTAAAAGAGAAACTTAATTTTTGGCAATATGTTGCGGTTGGTTTAGCTGGATTAGGCGTTGTTATTTTAACGATACGTTTCGGATCAATTCCATGGGTTTCTCTTTCACTTGCTTTTTCATTTGGATTATATGGATTAACGAAAAAATTATTAAATTATGATGCAACAATTGGGCTTACGATGGAAACGATGTTAGTGACGCCATTTGCACTTATATATTTGTTTATGACAGGAGTTCATGGTTTCGGTTCGTTCGGTTCTATTTCGGCAATATCAACGTTTCTTTTAATAGGGGCAGGTATTGTTACAGCGTTACCACTCTTTTATTTTGCTAAAGGAGCACAACTTATTCCGCTCTATATGATAGGGTTTTTACAATACATCGCGCCGACTATTAGTTTAATTTTAGGTGTGTTCGTTTTTGGTGAACATTTCACATCTACTCATATGATTGCGTTTTTCTGTATATGGATTGCTTTATTTGTCTTTTCAATGGCGAAAACAAAGTTTCTACTACAGAAGCAACCAAAATTTATTAAAAATAAATCAGCAAAAGTATCATAATGCGTAGTATTTTCTACGCATTTTTCTTTATACTTATATTATATAGAAATTCCATTATAGTCAGTGAGGAGCTGAAAAACATGGAAACAATTTTACATAATGATCCACTTATAGCAGCTATAATTTCTTGGTTTTTAGCACAGTTAACGAAAGTCGTTTTTAAATTAATAAAAACAGGCGAGTTTGATTTTGCTAAGTTCTTTGCTTCAGGTGGAATGCCAAGTTCGCATGCTTCGACTGTTACTGCACTTGCTACAGGTGTCGGAGTGGTGGAAGGTGTCGAGAGTCCAATATTTGCGGTTGCCGCTATTTTTGCCATTATTGTTATGTACGATGCTTCAGGAGTAAGGCTTGCGGTAAGTAAGCAAGCGAAAATATTGAATGATTTTTTTCATGGTAGACAAACAGAATATAAAAAGTTAAATGAGCTCGTTGGACATACACCGTATCAAGTTGTTGTTGGTGCACTATTAGGAATTGTTGTCGGGGTTGGGTATTGTTTGTAAGCAGAATGTGTGTAATACACGTTCTGCTTTTCTTTGTTTTCATACATATTTAGATGAGTTTTCGAATATCGTATACGGACTTAGAAAAGGTGGGTGAGCGGTGTGCTACTATATGACAAAGTGCATGAGGAGATAGAGCGGAGAACGACTGCACTTCAAACGATGCAAAGGCAAGACGGAACGTGGCAATTTTGTTTTGAAGGAGCTTTGCTAACGGATTGTCACATGATTTTTTTACTCAAATTATTAGGACGAAATGACGAAATAGAACCGTTTGTGAAAAGGTTAGCATCTCTTCAAACAAATGAAGGGACTTGGAAATTATACGAAGATGAAATGGGAGGGAATTTATCCGCGACGATTCAAGCATATGCTGCTTTACTTGCTTCGGAAAAATATTCGAAAGAAGATATGAATATGAGGCGAGCTGAAATGTTTATTAAGGAACACGGGGGAGTTTCTCGTGCTCATTTTATGACGAAATTTTTATTAGCGATTCATGGAGAATATGAATTTCCTGCGCTTTTTCACTTTCCAACGCCAATCTTATTTTTACAAAATGACTCCCCCCTCAGTATATTTGGGCTAAGTAGCTCAGCGCGTATACATTTAATTCCGATGATGATTTGTATGAATAAGAGATTCCGTGTAGAGAAAAAGTTATTGCCAAATTTAAATCATATTGCAGGCGGGGGTGGACAATGGTTTCGAGAGGAGCGGTCTCCGCTGTTTCAATCGTTTTTAGGTGATGTGAAAAAGGTAATATCTTATCCATTATCGTTACATCATAAAGGATACGAAGAAGTAGAGCGCTTTATGAAGGAGCGTATAGATGAAAATGGAACATTATATAGTTACGCCAGTGCTACGTTTTATATGATTTATGCTTTGCTTGCATTAGGGCACTCTATTCAGTCTCCAATTATTGAAAAAGCTGTGACAGGATTAAAATCTTATATATGGAAGATGGACAGAGGAAGTCATTTGCAAAATTCTCCTTCTACCGTATGGGATACCGCTTTACTTAGCTATTCATTGCAAGAAGCTAAAGTTACAAATGAAAATAAGATGATTCAAAGGGCGACGGAGTATTTATTGCAAAAACAACAAACTAAAAAGGTAGATTGGAGCGTACATGCATCATCACTTGTAGCTGGCGGTTGGGGATTTTCAGATGTTAATACGACGATCCCTGATATAGACGATACTACAGCTGCCCTTAGAGCGTTAGCGCGAAGTAGAGGGAATGATAGAGTAGATGATGCGTGGGGAAGAGGTGTGGAATGGGTAAAAGGATTGCAAAACAATGATGGAGGCTGGGGAGCTTTTGAACGAGGGGTAACGAGCAAGTTACTATCGAATTTGCCGATTGAAAATGCGAGTGATATGATAACCGATCCGTCCACACCAGATATTACAGGTAGGGTGTTAGAATTATTCGGAACGTATGCACCGAATGAATTGCTTGAAGAGCAAAAAAAGAAAGCTATCAAATGGTTAATGGATGTACAGGAACAGAATGGATCATGGTATGGAAAATGGGGGATATGTTATATATATGGGACATGGGCAACGATGACAGGCTTACGTGCATTAGGAGTGCCTTCTATTCATCCATCGTTGAAAAAAGCAGCTTCATGGCTCGAACATTTGCAGCATGAAGACGGAGGGTGGGGAGAATCCTGTCAAAGTAGTGTAGAGAAAAAATTTATTTCTTTACCTTTTAGTACACCGTCACAAACAGCGTGGGCACTTGATGCACTCATTTCTTACTACGATCAAGAAACACCGATTATTCGAAAAGGAATTTCATATTTGCTTGCGCAGTCTACTATGAATGAAAAATATCCTACTGGTACAGGGTTACCGGGGGGCTTTTATATTCGCTATCATAGTTATGGGCATATATATCCGTTACTTGCTTTAGCGCACTACGTAAAGAAATATAGAAAATAAACCGAGAGATACTCTCGGTTTATTTTGATGGGTAGTAGGTCCCTGTTGAAAAGAATAAGGAACGTTGTAGTGCCTTATTTTTCTGTTGATTGGCATTTTTGACGTGCATCAGCGGCATTTGCACGTGCGTTTGCTTCTAAGTCATTGTGGTCAGCGAGTTCGCGAGCGAACTCAACATCAATGCCATCGGCAGCTTTGTTTCGATTTACATTCTTTTTTTTCATTCGACACAATCTCCTTGTGTTTTATGCGGTGTTGCAAAGTTAGTTTGACACAAATAGACTTTTTTATACAAAGAGGATTTGGAAAGCATAGAGCCGAAATATACAATATAACTAATAGAAATGGGGGATAGAGATGGACTTGTTGAATGGGAAAACAGCTGTTGTAACGGGTGCTGCGCAGGGGATTGGAAAAGAAATCGCACGAGTGTTTGCAAAACTAGGGGCCAAAGTATTAATTAGTGATGTAAATGAAGAGAAGCTACAAAAAACGACACGTGAATTATCAGATGAAGGGTATGATGTGAGTTTATATCGATGTGATGTGAGTAATCAAAATGAAGCGAAGTCTTTAATTGAATATGCGGTGCAAAAATTTGGTACATTACATATTTTAGTGAATAACGCTGGGATTACAAAAGATGCAATGTTACATAAGATGGAGAAGTCTGCTTGGGAACAAGTATTACAAGTGAACTTAACTGGCGTTTTTTATTGTATGCAGCCAGCACTTCTTTATATGAGACAACAACAGTATGGACGGATTATTAATATTTCTTCTATTAGTAGGGAAGGAAATATTGGACAAGCAAATTATGCGGCTACAAAAGCAGGGGTTGTAGGCTTAACAAAAACAGCAGCGAAAGAGGTTGGAAGTTTTGGTATTACGTGTAATGCGATTTGTCCAGGGTTTATGGATACTGATATGACAAAAACAATACCGGATAAAGTAAAAGAGAAAATGGTTGGAGCGATTCCAGTTGGAAGAATCGGAACGCCGGAAGATATTGCAAACGCAGCTGCCTTTTTAGCATCAGAGTATGCCTCTTACATTACAGGAGAGGTATTAAATGTGAGCGGTGGGTTGCAAGTGTAAATGAATACATAATGAAAAGAACCTGACCGAGTAGGTCAGGTTCTTTCTCGTTAATTTAAGTTAATCCAAACGCTCTTCACTTCTGTATAGTTGTTCAGCGCGTAAGATCCCATTTCGCGGCCAAGGCCAGATTGTTTAAATCCTCCAAATGGAGATGCTGCATCAAAGACGTTATAACAGTTTACCCATACAGTACCAGCACGTACTTTACTTGCAACATAGTGTGCTGTTTTAACATTTTCTGTCCACACACCAGCCGCTAAGCCGAATTGTGATTTATTTGCACGTTCAATTACTTCATCAATATCGTTAAAAGGTATTGCAGAAATAACTGGACCGAAAATTTCTTCTTTTGCGATCGTCATTTCGTCATTTACGTCAGCGAATACTGTAGGAGAAACGAAGTAGCCTTGATCGAATGGATTACTTCCTCCGCAAAGTACTTCAGCGCCTTCTTCAATCCCTTTTTCAATGTAGCTCATTACACGTTTTTGTTGTTCTTCGGAAACGAGAGGACCGATTGTTGTTTCAGGGTTAAGACCGACACCTTGATTTAGTTTTTTAGAATAGAGGACGAGATCAGCCATGACATTATCATACATTTTCTTTGGAATAAATAAGCGTGATCCAGCAGAGCATACTTGTCCTTGGTTAAACATAACACCAGAAAGTGCACCAGGAATCGCGCGAGATAAGTCGGCGTCTGGTAAAATAATGTTCGGTGATTTACCGCCAAGCTCTAAAGTAACACGTTTCAATGATTCAGATGCTTGTCGCATAATTTGTTTACCGACTGGAGTAGAACCAGTAAATGCAATTTTATCAACGAGTGGATGATTAACAAGTGCTTGTCCAGCTGATTCACCGAATCCAGGAACGATATTAATAACACCTTTCGGGAATCCAGCTTCTTCAATTAATTCAGCTAAGTATAGAGCGGATAGTGGAGTTTGTTCTGCAGGTTTTAAAACGATTGTACATCCTGTAGCAAGCGCAGCTCCCATTTTCCACATTGCCATAAGAAGTGGGAAGTTCCAAGGGATAATTTGACCGACGACACCAACAGCCTCATGGCGTGTATAGTTAAAGTAATCACCGGAAACAGGAATTGTTTGACCAACAATTTTCGTCGCCCAGCCAGCATAATAGCGCATATGCTCAATTGCAAGTGGTATGTCTGCCGCCATTGTTTCACGGATTGGCTTTCCGTTATCTAACGTTTCGAGCTGTGCGAGCTCTTCTTTATGCTCTTCCATTAAATCAGCGAGCTTGTACATAAGACGGCTGCGTTCAGCAGTGCTCATGCGTGACCAAGGACCTTCATCGAAAGCCATTCGAGCAGCTACCACAGCTTTATGAATGTCTTCGCGACCAGCTTCAGCAACGATAGCGAGTGTTTCACCAGTTGCTGGGTTAGGAGTTTTAAAAGTTTTTCCGGAAGCGCTTTCAATGAACGATCCGTTCACATATAGTTTCTTTGTGCCTTGAAGAAATTTCTCTACCTTTTCATGAAGATTTACAGCTAGTTGACTCATTGTATAACCCCCTTGAAAATATAATTTAAACGCAGTACGAGACGGCGTTTATTCCGAAATCAAGGATGTAGGAACTAGATGGAAAGCCTCTAATTTAAATCATAATTAACAAATGCTGAAAATTCAAATTTCATTTGTGTTACAATTGTAAAAAATATGTAATGTAAGAGGGTCTTCTATATGATTATAAAAAATCCTGCTTGTTTTTGCTTTCTAGTAGGAAAAACTAGAAGAACAATGGTACAATTATACATCGTGAGAGGAGGGGGAAAATGAAGAATTATCATGATGATCCGCGCTTTCGAGTTGCCCATAGAGAAGCGTTAATTGGTCTTGGATTAGCTATTATTAATTTTATAATATGGTATGGATTTGCTTATGGGCTTGGAAGTAAGGATCCGAGTGAATATACATATGTATTAGGTTTTCCAGCATGGTTTTTTTATAGCTGTATCGTTGGATTTATCGTAATGGTTATTTTGCTTATTTTAGTTGTTCGTTTTTTATTTCAAGATATTTCACTCGATGAGGAAGAAAAAAGTGAGGAATGATAGATGAATTGGTATGTAATAATCCCAATGATAATTTCTTTTATCGTTGTGTTTTTAATTGGTGTATATGCATCAAGACGTGTACAAGCAACCGCTAATAATAAATTTTTACAAGAATATTTTCTTGGTGGGCGTGAACTTGGTGGCTTATTATTAGCTATGACGATGATTGCTACGTACGGTAGTGCAAGTAGCTTTATCGGCGGGCCTGGTATTGCTTACAATATGGGTCTTGGATGGGTGCTGTTATCAGCGATTCAAGTTGTAACAGGATATATCGTTTTAACGGTTATTGGTAAAAAGTTTGCTATTATCGCTAGAAAGATGGAAGCCATTACTCTTATCGATTATTTAAAGGGAAGATACAATAATAAAGCAGTTGTTATACTTTCAGCGTTATGTATTATTATCTTCTTATTTTCAGCAACAGTAGCTCAATGGGTCGGCGGTGGCCGATTAATTGAATCACTAACGGGTTTATCTTATACAACAGCACTATTTTTATTTACTTTTTCTGTACTTGTGTACGTATTAATTGGTGGATTTCGTGCAGTCGCTTTATCAGATACGTTATTAGGAATCATTATGTTAGTCGGAACAACAATCATTTTAATTGCTACTGTCATTGCTGGTGGCGGAGTTGAAAAGATTATGCAGGAACTTATTCAAATTAATCCGAATCTAATAACACCGTTCGGAGCGGATGGAAGTTTAACGAAATCATATGTCACATCATTTTGGATTTTAATTGGGATTGGTGTCGTTGGATTACCGCAAATTAGTGTGCGTGCTATGTCTTATAAAAATTCAAAAGCTATGCACCAAGCATTAATCATTGGAACGGTTGTCGTCGGTACAATTATGATCGGTATGCATTTAACAGGTGTGTTTGCAAGAGTAGTCCTTCCAGGCATAACGGTACCAGATAAAGTAATGCCGCTACTCGCGATGGAAGTGTTGCCACCTTGGTTAGCTGGAGTTTTCTTAGCTGCACCAATGGCAGCGATAATGTCTACTGTGAACTCATTATTATTACTTGTAAGTTCGTCAATTATTAAAGATATATATGTGAACTATATAAATAAAGATGCCGCGGATAGTACGATAAAGAAAGGTAGCCTATTGATTACTGGTATCGTAGGATTACTCGTATATGCTGCCGCTATTAAGCCACCAGACTTTTTAATTTGGTTAAATTTATTTTCTTTCGGTGGTTTAGAAGCAGCGTTCATTTGGCCGATTGTGTTAGGTTTATATTGGAAAAAAGGAAATGCAACTGGAGCTCTCGCATCTATTTTAGTTGGAGTAGGTTCCTATATGTTTATTCACCTTTGCTACCCTAATCCATTCGGTATACATACAGTTGTTTTCCCGATTTGCTTTGCATTTATCTCTTATATAATTGGTAGTATGGTTACGATGAAAAAAGTAGCATAAAAATATAGAAAAACGTAGGAACTTCTAATATGAAGTTCCTACGTTTTTTGTTTATACAAAATTTATCTTTTTCATTCTGTATTCCGTCATGTATTCATAAAGTAATAACAATTGATGGGATGGAGTTGAGGTCTATGAAAAAAATATTATTTTTAGGAGACCCAGGAATTGATGACTCTTTAGCAATTATGTATGGATTGTTGCATCCTGATATTGATATCGTTGGAGTCGTAACTGGATATGGGAATGTAACGCAGGAAAAGGCGACGAGTAATGCGGCGTATTTATTGCAAATAGCTGGCAGGGAAGATATACCTGTTATTAATGGTGCTAAAATACCTTTGTCTGGTGATTTTGTGACGTATTATCCAGAAATTCACGGCGTAGATGGCTTAGGACCTATTAAACCCCCAAAAGCTTTTTCACCAAATATAAAACCCTTTTGTGCATTTTTCGATATTCTTGAAAAGTATAAAGGAGAATTAATTATTGTTGATGCTGGTAGGTCAACAACATTGGCAACAGCTTTTATTTTAGAAAAACCGATGATGAAGTATGTGAAAGAATATTATATAATGGGCGGTGCGTTCTTAATGCCTGGAAATGTTACACCAGTCGCAGAGGCGAATTTTCATGGTGATCCTATTGCGTCACAATTAGTTATGCAAAACGCAAAAAATGTGACAGTAGTGCCGCTTAACGTTACATCCGAAGCAATTATTACACCAGAGATGGTAAAATATATTACGAAAAACTCTAAAACAAGTTTTAATAAGTTAATCGAACCGATATTTACGTATTATTATAAAGCTTATAAAAAGTTAAATCCCAAAATAACAGGTAGTCCAGTACATGACGTTGTTACAATGATGGTAGCGGCAAATCCATCTCTTTTAGATTACGTGTATCGTCGTGTTGATGTAGATACGGTTGGAGTTGCGAAAGGGGAAAGTATCGCTGATTTTCGCCCGCAACCTGAAGCAAAAGCGTTGAAAAATTGGGTTAAAATTGGCTGGTCTTTACATTATAAAAAGTTTCTAGAGGATTTTGTGAAAATTATGACGTAGACATAATAGGAACATACAAGTTAAAATAATGGAGATGATTATTTAAATAATCATCTCCATTATTTTGTTTTTAAAAGATAAATAGAGAAGAGTTACACAATAGGAGAGGAATTTTACTTGAAAAAAACTATAGTATGCGCAGTGGTTGTGGGTATTTTTGTTTTGCTAATATCAGGTAACTTTTTAGTGAAAAAAGTGTGGAGTTCAAATAATGATGATGCGGAATATATAGCATCCTTTATTGAAGAACATAAAGATGAAAAAAATAGCGCGCTTCTAGTAAAGAGAAATGATAAAGTTGTTTATTCTGTAAATCCAAATGTTGTATTGCCAGTTGCTAGTACGATGAAATTAATTGTGGCGCTTGAATATACGAAACAAGTTACCGAAGGGAAAATTGATCCGTATAGTTTCGTCTCAATTAATGATGTGAATCGTTATTATGTACCAAATACAGATGGTGGTGCACAAGACAGGTGGCAAAATTATTTGCAAAAAACAGGGAAGATAACTGAAGGAGCGGTTTCTTTAGAAGAAGTTGCAAAAGGAATGGTTAAGTTCAGTTCAAATGCAAATACTGAATATTTAATGGAATTGTTAGGGCTAGATAACATTAATCGAAATTTACAAAGCTTATCGCTCCCTGCACACCAACCACTATTTCCGATTGTTTCATCATTATATATTCCAGGATATTTGCATAAAGAATTACATGTTCCAAAATATAAAATAGAGAAAAAGTTAAAAGAAATGTCCCAAGAGCAATATCGAGAGTATGCCATGATTATTCATGAACGCTTAAAAAAGAAGGGACCATTATTACAGAAGGAAATTCCTCTTTATTTAGAGGAACGATACGACAAAATTTGGTCGGATAGATTGCCTGCTGCTTCGGCAAATGATTATATGGTATTACTTCAAAAGGCAAATCATAAGGGTGGTCTTACAGAAGCTGAAGAAAAAGTGTGGGCGAATATCGTTGAAACAGATATGAGCGCAAAGAAATATCGTAAAACATTCAGGCATGCTGGACAAAAGAATGGTTATACACCATGGACGGTAACTAAAGCAGTTTATGCAATGGATAAACGCGGAAACTGTACAGAAATTGTTTTCTTAGCAAATAATTTAAATGAAGATGACAGTGCTGAAATACGTAAACACTTAGCAAATTTACATTTCCAAGTGTTGCAAAGTGATAAGTATGATGCGACTTTTATTAAATAAACTCGGTGCTATAAGCACCGAGTTTATTTTTACGTACAAGCACTTTTTTGCCATCCCTGGGTATGATGGGTAGTAATACTTAGGTGAGAGGGGAAAAGGTGATGAAACAGAGTAAAGAAGAGTTTATAAAGAGTGAAGGCGCTGATTTCCCTGGGAAAACATATGTGGATTGTGTATTACAGCATGTATTTGATTTTCAACGCAATTATTTATTGAAAGATATGTTTCAAGTGCATAGGGCACATATTATTATGTTAACTGAAGAAAAGTTGATGAAAAGAGAAGAAGCTAAAGTTATACTAACAGCACTTAAAAAGGTAGAGGCAATTCCCAAGGAGAGATTATTATATACGGAGCAGCATGAAGATCTTTTTTTCTTAGTTGAACATTTGCTTTCTCAAGAAGCAAAGTGTGAATTTGTAAGTAATATGCATATCGGTAGAAGTAGAAATGATATGGGTGTAACGATGTATCGCATGAGTTTACGGCAATTTGTATTGCGGTTAATGGAACATCATTTATTGCTGCAAGAAAGTATGCTGGAGCTCGCCGGTGAACATATGGAAACAATTATGCCCGCGTATACACATACCCAACCAGCGCAGCCGACAACATTTGGTCATTATGTTTTGGCAATTTACGATACGATGCAACGAGATTTAGAAAGAATGAAAAAAGCGTATCATCTTTTAAATCATTCTCCAATGGGGGCAGCTGCCCTTTCTACAACAAGCTTCCCAATTAAGCGAGAACGAGTGGCACAGTTACTTGGGTTTACAAATGTAATTGAGAACTCATATGATGCTGTTGCTGGAGCGGATTATTTATTAGAAGTTAGCTCGTTACTAATGGTAATTATGACGAATACGAGTAGGTGGATTCATGATTTTTTACTATTAGCGACGAAAGAATATGATGGGATTACTGTAGCGAAGCCATATGTGCAAATAAGTAGTATTATGCCGCAAAAACGAAATCCTGTTTCAATAGAACATGCCCGTGCTATTACGAGTAGTGCTTTAGGGGAAGCATTTACTGTATTTCAAATGATTCATAATACACCATTTGGCGATATTGTCGATACGGAGGATGACTTGCAGCCGTATTTATATAAAGGAATCGAAAAGGCGATTCGTGTTTTTTGTATGATGAACGCAGTTATTCGAACGATGAAAGTAGAAGAGGAAACGTTAAAAAGTCGTTCATATAAACACGCGATTACGATTACAGATTTCGCAGATGTTTTAACAAAAAACTATGAAATACCATTTCGGCATGCACATCATGCAGCAAGTGCGATTGCGAATATGTCATTGGAGCAGAAAAAGGAGTTACATGAATTAAATTTCAAAGACATAAATGTATACTTACAAGAAAATTTGAAAGTAAATTTATTAGAAGAAGAGTGGAAAGAAATTATATCACCAGAAGCTTTTATTCAAAAAAGAAATGTATATGGTGGACCGAGTAAAAAAGAGATGGAGCGTATGATTAAAAATCGAAAAGAGTCATTTCAAAAAGAAGAAGAGGTATTTGAAAAGGAAAAACAAAGAATTTTACAAGCTGAAAATGATTTGAATACGTTAGCTTCGAATATTATTGAATCGTAAAAGAGGGATTTAATGAATTAATCGCCAATACTTAATGAAACTATAAATAGAGAGAAGAGATTGTCGATGATTCAATTACATGTATATGAAGAGATTCTTAATTTTACAGAAGAGGTTACACCATTTTTAGAGAAGAATGAGCAGGAAAATAATCTCATATTAGGTGTATTACAAATGTTCCAAGAACCGATATTTATAGGAGTAGCAAAACAAGGGGAAGAAATTGCAGCTGTATTTCTTCAAACAGAAGAAAAGAAACAAATAATTGTTGCTACGTCTGAGATTTCGGCAGTAGCTATTAAGGAACTTGCAAAAGAGTTAACGAAAGTATATCCAAATATTCCTGGATTGATTGGTAATAAAAAATCGTACAGAAATTAGCGGAAGAGATTGCAGTGTTAGAGAATAAGAAAACTAATGTTGCAATGGAGCAAGGGATATATGAATTAAAACAAGTAAAGAAAAAGTGGAACGGAGATGGAATCTTTCGAGAAGTAAGTAGTGATGAGCTAACATTAATAGAGCAGTGGATATATCAATTTTGCGAAGATGTGAAGCTTCCTACTACGAAAGAAGAAGCGAAACAAACTGCTCATACATTAATTACTAATCATCGTCTATTTGGTTTAGAAGTAGACGGGAAGATTGTTTCTGTAGCTGCAAAAACGAGACCGACTACAAACAATATAACAGTTAATTTTGTATATACACCGAAAGAAGCTCGGAAAAAAGGGTACGCATCTAGTTGTGTCGCTGCACTTAGTCAACGTATGTTAGATGAAGGCTACAAAACAACGACATTATATACGGACCTGGCAAATCCAACATCAAATAAAATTTATCAAGAGATTGGTTATGAGAAGATGATGGAGTCTGTACTCATATTTTTAGAGAAATAGAATGAAAAGGCACGCTATTATAGCGTGCCTCTTTGTTATTCATCAATTCGAATTACTTCACCCTGCGGGAAATTCTCAGTTTCTAGTAAGTTACGAATAGCTTTCGCAACATATTCAGGTGACAGTAGCTTTCCTTCTTCTTTTAATGCGGTGAATCGATCTAAGTTAATAAAGTCTTCTTTATTTGTATTACGAATTTGTGCTTGCATATTTGTATCAACAACACCAGGTGCGAAAGCGACAGTTTTTACAGGATATTCTTTCTCCACTTCTTCAGTAGCTACGCACTGTGTAAACATATTTACACCGGCTTTCGTTGTACAATAAGCTCCCCATCCGAAATAAGGATTTTTTCCTGCACCAGATGAAATATTTATAATGCGTTTATCTACTTTCCAGTCTTTCGTCTGTTTCATGAAAGTGGAAGTAAGGATCATCGGTGCGATTAAATTAATATGAACGTTCGTAATGAATTGTTCACTTTCTGATTTTTCAATAGGTTTCATTGGTGCAACTGTGCCTGCATTATTAATTAAATGAATCGATGAGACATTGTCTTTTTGAATAGATGAAAAGATTTCGTTAAAATGAGTTTCTAAATTATGTACATCTTGAAGATCTATGGAATGGAAAATACAATTGCTGTCGTTTTGCTCTGCGAGTTTTGTAAGGTTTTTATTTTCTCTCCTAGAAATAGAGATAACGGTTGTATTTTCTTCTAACAATTGCACGGCGATTGCCTCACCTAAACCTTGTGAAGTTCCTGTTACGATAACGTAGCGCATAGTGTAGTAAACTCCTCTCCATATATGTGGAATTTTGTTGGACAACGTACATTATATAGTTTGTCTACATTTTATAGTATAGAGCACTTTTTACTATAAATGAAATGAGATGATTGTGTGCCTTTTATGAATCGTTTTACAACAACAGTAACTGGTGCCGTCACGTTCACCGGGAACACGTTGGGACTAAGTCCTACCTCACCTGCACCAAACAATAACTTCGGTACGATTGATGTGTTTACAACGATAAATACATCGCTTCAAGTACCTGGATTCCCGGCAGGAACAACGAATGACTGGCCATTAAATTCTTCAAGTGCAATTTTGAACCTTCCAGCAGGGAGTAGTGTTTTATACGCAGAACTAGTATGGGCCGGCACATACCGGACCGATACAGAGGATGTTACAGCATTTTTAAATGATAATATTTCATTTACAACACCAGCAGGAACATTTTCTGTTGCACCAGATCCTGCAACTGCGCAGCAAGGTTCAGTTGGGAACCAGTTTTATTATGTTCGCTCTGCTAATGTAACGAATCTTGTTAATACAGGGGGAGCGGGAACATATACAACGGGTGCTGTACCGGCTGCAAGAACTTCAGCTGATCCAACAATCAGTCGTTCAGCTGGCTGGACGCTTGAGGTAGTTTATCAAAATGCAAGTTTACCACTTCGGAATTTGTCAGTATATGCAGGTCAAGAAATTATCGATGCTTCATCGCCACCAGTTGATGCTACTATTTCAGGATTTGCAACTCCGGCAACAGGAGCTGTTACAGGAAGAGTGCTCGTAACTGCTCAAGAAGGTGATTCTAGCATTGTTGGAGATCAGCTTCGCTTTGGACCGAATGCAAATGCTACAGTTGCTTTATTCGGACCGAGAAATCCCGCAAATAATTTCTTTCAGTCACAAATTTGTAATGATAGTGGGAATTTAGATACAACTGGCACCTTTGGAAATTTGAATCAGCCGTTAGGGATAGCTTTGGCCGTCCGAAGACAAGGATGGGATATTACGAATGTAGATGCTTCGTCATCCTTAGTAAATAATCAAACGTCAGCGACTGTTCGCTTCGTTACAAATGGAGATGGATATGCTGCAGCTGGTTTTGGTGTTCAAATTGATGCGACAGGGCCAATTATAAATCCCGTTAAATCTGTTGATAAAACCGTTGCAGCAGTAGGTGATATTCTCACTTATACGATTACTGTTCCGAATACAGGGACAGGAAGTGCAGAAAACGTTGTATTACAAGACAGTATTCCGAATGGAACGACGTTTATAGCAGGCAGTGTTACAGTAGGTGGAGTAACTCAGCCGAGCGCCAATCCAGCTAGTGGAATTAATTTAGGAACGATACCGAATAATGCTCAAAGAGTTGTTACATTTCAAGTGAGAGTTACGTCATTCCCAAGTCCAAATCCAATTTCAAATCGTGCAATGGTGTCATACCAATTCCGTCCTTTTGTTGGAAGTCCTCCTATCACAAGTACAGCTTCTTCAAATACAGTACAGACGACGGTAAATCGCGCAAATGTAAGTTTGCAAAAATCTGTAGATCTACAGACGGCAACACTTAATGACATATTAACGTACACAGTGAATGTCACGAACAATGGGAATGTCGCTGCAAATAATGTTATTTTTGTCGATAGTATACCTGCTGGAACAATGTTTGTAACAAATAGTGTTACGGTAAATGGAGTAGCTCGACCAGGAGCGAATCCAGCAAGTAGTATTAATCTTGGAAGTATTAATGCTTCGCAAACGACTGTAGTACGCTTTCAAGTTCGAGTGACATCTAATCCGCTTGTAAATCCAATTCCGAACCGTGCAAGTGCAACGTTTAACTTTATTCCGGTTCCTGGTCAACAACCAATTTCAGGCCAAGCGACAAGTAATACAGTATTTACTACAATAAATATAGCTGATATAAGAACGAGAAAAACAGTGGATAAAGCTTTTGCGACGGTTAACGACGTTCTTACGTATACCGTTACAATTGAAAATACAGGAAATGTACTGGCGACGAACGTTATTTTTCAAGATCCAATCCCAATTGGAACGACTTTTATACCAAATAGTGTAACTGTTGATGGAGTTTCGCAACCTGGGGCAAATCCAGCGACTGGGTTTACGGTAGCGAATATATCTCCAGGTGGAAGTAGAACGGTGACTTTTCAAGTACGAGTTACATCTACCCCATCAGGAGGCACGATTGCGAATCGCGGTAATGTATCTGCTAATTTCGTCGTTATTCCGAATCAACCGCCAGTAACGATTAATAGGCAAACGAATACCGTTGTAACACAAGTTAATACAGGTGGTTTAAATGTAATAAAAGAAGTGAATACAACGCAAGCAGCAGTAGGGGATACTTTAACGTATACGATTGCCGTTCAAAATACAGGAAACGTTCCGCTAACAAATGTATTTTTCCAAGACCCTATTCCTTCTGCTGTTTCATTTGTTGCAAATTCTGTGACAATTAATGGAGTACCGCAAAGTGGATTGAATCCGAATCCAGGATTTTCTCTTCCAAATATTCCTGCGGCTCAAACAGTCGTCGTCACATTTGACGTATTAATTGTACAGGATCCAGAAAATGAAGATATTTTAAATCAAGCAAATGTAACAGCAAGTTTTCAAGTGAATCCGAGTGAACCACCAGTAACAATTAATGTTCCTAGTAACATTGTTAACACAACTGTACAATCAGGGAATTTTGAAGTTGTGAAATCAGTCAATACGGATGTTGCAACGGTAGGGGATGTTTTAGTATATACAATCGAAATCATAAATGCAGGTAGTGTACCAGCGACAAATGTATTTTTCCAAGATTCAATTCCGCAAGGGACATTATTTATTGAAAACAGTGTATTAGTTAATGGTGTTTTACAAGAAGGAGCAGATCCAGAACTTGGATTCCCACTAAATAATTTGCCTACTGGCGCAAGTGTAATTGTTTCGTTTGAAGTATTAATTGATGAAATTCCCCAAGGAAATAATGTCGTAAATAATGCGAATGTAACTGGAGATTTCCTTGTAAATCCAACAGAGCCACCAATTACTGTAACAGTACCAAGTAATACTGTTATGACAGTTGTGAATTCTTCAGGGCTAAATGTAATGAAGAGCGTAAGTGCTAGTGAAGCTGGTGTAGGAGATACGCTAACGTATACAGTTCGTATACAAAATAGTGGAACAGTAGCAGCGACAAATGTATCATTCGTTGATCCGATTCCATCTGGAACAACGTTTGTTGCGAATAGTGTAACAATAAACGGGATATCTCAACCTGGTTTAGATCCGACAACTGGATTTCCGCTTGCTAATATTCCGGTAGGTACGATGGTAACAGTTACTTTCCAAGTGTTAATTACAAGTGTACCATCAAATAGAGTTCTTCCGAATAATGCGAATGTCACTGCTGATTTCCAAGTAAGTCCTCTCCAGCCACCAATTACAATTGTAACGATTAGTAATATTGTTGTGACGCGAGTGAATGTAGGATCACTTAATGTAATGAAGAGTGTAAATACACCACAAGCAGGTATAGGAGATACGTTAACGTATACGATTCTTATTCAAAATACAGGAACTGTTCCTGCAACAAATATCATTTTTCAAGATCCAATCCCAACTGGAGCTACATTTGTAGCGAATAGTGTAACGATAAATGGAGTTGTTCAGCAAGGCGCGAATCCTATGACAGGTTTTCCAGTACCAAATATTCCAGTCGGGCAAACCGCTACCATTACGTTTCAAGTTACAGTGACGAGTGTTCCAAGTGGAGGGAATATAAGAAATCAATCGAACGTTACTGCAAGTTTCCTTATAAATCCGGCAGGACCTCCTATAACGACTGTTACGAATAGTAATTTTGTAGTGACACAGGTAAATACGGCACAGTTAAATATACAAAAATCTTCATCTGTACAACAAGCAGCACTTGGAGAGACTTACACGTATTCTGTTGTCATTCGAAATAATGGCACAGTACTAGCGACGAATGTTTCTTTCATTGATCCGATTGCAACAGAAACAACATTTGTCGCAAATAGTGTAACGATAAATGGAACGCCTCAACCTGGCTTTGACCCAAATGTTGGTTTCCCGCTCCCTAATATCGCAGCTGGAACATCATTGACAGTAACGTTCCAAGTTACGGTAGTTGCACCGTCTACACGTGGAGCAGTACTGAACACAGCATCTGCTACAGCCACTTTTTTATTAAATCCTTTACAACCGCCTGTAACAACGACAAATTCAAGTAATACGACAGTAGTTACAATACCGTTACCTCCTCCTGGTGAAGTAACAGCAACAAAAACTGTAAATGTTGCTGCTGGAGCTGTTGGAGATGTATTAACGTATACCGTTCTAATAACGAATGTAGGAATTATACCTGTTACAGATGTACTCTTCCAAGATGTCATTCCAGAAGGATCAACATTTGTCGCAAATAGTGTAACGATAGGTGGAATACAGCAACTTGGTGTAAATCCTGAAATAGGGTTTACAGTTACTCCGTCATTAAATGCTGGTGGAAGTATTACGGTAACATTCCAAGTGACGATTACAGAGATTCCAGATAATGAAGTCATATTAAACGATGCTGACGTTACATTTACTTCACAACCAAATCCGCAGGAACCACCGATTACGGAAACGATATTAACAAATTTAGTCGTTACGACGATTAATATAGCGTCTATTTTCCCATTAAAACTAGTAGATAAAGAGGCAGCAACGGTTGGAGAAATATTAACTTACGATGTACTAATTTTTAACTTTGGAACAGTGCCGGCAACAAATGTTCAATTTCTTGATTCTAGTACGAGTGGTGTAGCATTTGTTCCAGGAAGTGTGAGTATAAACGGAATACCAGAACCTGGATTAGATCCGTTCATAGGCTTTACAGTTCCAGATATACCTGTAGGTGATTTTGTACTTGTCACATACCAAGAGATGGTAACGAGCATACCTCAAGGTGGAACAGTTGTTAACTTTGTGGATGTTACGGCTACATTTGCTGTAAGTGAAACAGAGCCGCCTATTACTGAAACAACGACAAGTAACACGACATTAACGAAAATAAATGAATCTGGTTTGAATGTTTTAAAATCAGTAAGTCAGCCGGTTGTTGCAGTAGGAGATACAATCACATATACAACAGTAGTTCAAAATACGGGAACAGTGACAGCGACGAATGTTCAATATAGTGATGTATTACCTTCCTCTATAACATTCATACCGAACAGTGTAACGATAGACGGTGTGTTACAACCTGGATTCAATCCTAATAATGGATTCCCGCTTCCAGATATAAATCCAGGTGAAAGTGTAGAAGTAACCTTCCAAGTAACCGTCGTCAGTGTGCCATCAAACGGAACGATTGCCAATACGGCAAATGTGACTGGAAGCTTTATATTAGTACCAGGAGAACCACCAGTTATAGTAAACCAACCAAGCAATACAACACTCACAACTGTAAATAGAGGACGATTTAATGTTATAAAACAGGTGAACAGGGCGGCGACTCTCGTTGGCGATGTATTAACGTATACAGTTCAAATAACGAATACGGGAACAGTAACAGCTAACAATGTTCAGTTTATTGATACGATTTCAGCAGGAGCGTCATTTGTCCCAAATAGTGTAACGGTAAATGGAACTCCGCAACCTGGTTTGAATCCGATTACTGGGTTTGGAATTGGCGATATACTTGTTGGCAATACGACTATAGTGACGTTCCAAGCGACAGTGACAAATATTCCATCTTCAGGAACGATAACGAATGTTGCAAATATAACAGGAAGTTTTACTTTAGTACCAGGAGAACCACCAGTTGTAGTAACAGAGCCGAGTAATACGACAATAACAAGGGTAAATAGAGGGCGATTCAATGTTATAAAAACTGTCAACAAACAGGCGACGCGATTAGGAGATACGTTAACGTATAGTGTGCAAGTTACAAATACAGGAACGGTAGCAGCGACAAATGTGCAATTTATTGACGTTCCATCACCTAGTTTAGAATTCGTTCCAGGGAGTGTACAGATAAATGGGATTCCGCAAGTAGGTTTAGATCCTTTTGTAGGCTTTTCATTACCGGATCTCCCAGTAGGAGCTAGTGTACTCATAACGTTTGAAGTAACTGTAATCTCAATCCCGCCTTCTAATAGCATTATGAATTCGGCGAGTGTAACGGGTAGTTTTGAACTTATTCCAGGAGAACCACCGTTTACAATTACGAGTTCGAGTAATACGACAGTAACTCCAGTAAATAGAGGTAGTTTAGATATGCTAAAAGAAGTAGATCATCCAATTGTTGGAGTAGGAGAAACGGTAACGTATACTGTTCGTATATTAAATACTGGTACGGCTGATGCGATGAATGTTCAATTTATAGACGTGTTATCTCAGGAAGCTGATTTTGTCCCAAATAGTGTAACGATAAATGGAATACCACAGCCGGGGTTAAATCCACAGATTGGATTTACGATACCAGATATCCCCGTCGGTGAAACGGTGATTGTAACATATGAAGCTACGATTATAAGTTTTCCTGATGGTGGTACGGTAGTGAACGTTGCTGGGGCATTAGCAGAGTATATTTTAGTACCAGGAGAGCCACCAGTTACAGTGGTGGACACAAGTAATACAGTTATTGTTACGGTTAATACTGCAATTTTGTTTGTTGCAAAAGGAGCGGATTTTGAAGTAGCAATGGTAGGAGATGTTGTCACTTACGGAATTGCTGTTATAAATGATAGTACAGTTCCTGTGACGAATATTATTTTAGCAGACATCATTGATCCAAATACTTTATTTATAAGTGGCACGGTAACAGTAAATGATGTACCTTTTCCATTTGCCAATCCGAATACTGGTATCCCTTTAGGTGATTTTCAGCCAAATGATGCAGCGATTATTAATTTCCAAGTTGTAATAACAGGAGGGCAAATAAATAATTTAGTTACAAATACAGCTACAGCGAATGGGCTTGCAACTGTAAATCCTAATGAGCCGCCAGTAGTAGTTGAAGGCGATAGTAATACAGTTGTTATCCCGTTTATTCCTCAAAATGTTTCAACAACAGTCGTAAAAACGGCAGATCTTCAATCAGCAACGATAGGCGATGTTATTACGTTTACGACAGTTATTACGAATACGGGGGATACAGCGATACAAAATATTCGTTTTCAAGATATGTTAGATAGTAGTTTTCGATTTGTTCCTGGAAGTGTAACTGTTGATAATACGCCAGTGCCAAATGTAAGCCCAGTATCAGGGTTTCTTATAGGAAGTTTAAATCCAGGTGAAGCACGGACAGTTTCGTTCCAAGTAACAGTTCAGAGTGCACCAAGTGGTTCAGGAAATTATATTAATCAAGCGAGTATTCGCTTCGAACATCAAGTAGGCACAGTATTGCCACCTGTTACACAAATAATAGATAGTAACATAGTTGTCATTCCATTTGTTCCAACGACAGAACAAATTTGTGAAACAAACTTTAATTGTTTAGACAAAATTCCATTTCACTGTTCTCCGTGTAATCAGTTGCGAATAAATAAAAAATAAACACAAAAAGAGCATCCTGAAAGAATAGGATGCTCTTTTTGTTTAGATCAAGTAGCTTCTTCTTCGGGAGAAGTGAAAAATTCGTTGACTTTGTTGGAGAGTAGAAATGGAATAGCTCCTTTTATAACGGAAATGTCCCAGTCCCACCATGCAAGGTTTTCTAGTTTTTCAATGATTTCTTGCGGGAAACGATATCGAACTAGTTTGGCAGGATTACCAGCGACGATTGCATATGGAGGTACGTCTTTTGTAACAACACTCTTGGCCCCGATAATGGCCCCGTTACCAATTGTAACACCAGATAAAATGCAGGATTGATAACCAATCCATACATCATTGCCGACTACGATATCACCTTTTGAAGAAGGATGACCAGTAATGTGTGCTCCTTCTTCGAAGAGGACATTAAATGGATAAGTTGTTATCCAATCAGCACGATGTTCACCGCCAAGTACGAAAACGACTTCTTCTCCTAATGAACAAAACTTACCTATTTTTAATTTTGTTTCATCATTCCAAGAAAAAATAATAGGGCCTACTTTACTGTAAGTATAATCACCGATATCATATTTATTATATTCAGGTTTTTGATTTAAATATAACATACCAATTTTAGCATCCTCTCTAAAGAAAGTAATGGATATGGAACATTATATGCAAGGTGAAGTAAGGCGAACTATGTTGTATGAAATAGTAATGTGCAAAAATGTTAGTAGGCAAGATGAATAAAAGGGAGTGAAATGTATGAGATACGAAATGGGATTATATAATAAACCTTTTCAGTCGATTCAATTGGGGAAAAAAGTATATGAAGTACGCTTATACGATAAAAAACGTCAACTTATAAAACAAGACGATGAAATTGTATTTACGAACCTTACGACAGCAGAAACGATGGCTGTAAAAGTAACGGAGATAAAACGATACGAAAGCTTTAAAGCAATGTACGAACAAATTGATAAAAAATTATTTGATTGTGAAGAACTTAGTATAAAAGAAATGTTAGAAAGTACATACGGAATATATACGAAAGAACAAGAAAAAGAATGGGGAACAGTTGCGATTGGTGTTGAGGTAATAAAGTGAGAAGAAATCGCGGTGCAGCTATAATTATACAAGGTGGTAAAATCGCTCTTATAAAACGTGTTCGAGAAGGTGAAATGTATTTTGTTTTTCCAGGTGGGGGAATTGAAGAAGGAGAAACACCTGAAGAAGCAACGAAGCGAGAGGTCTATGAAGAATTAGGGATACATATACAAGTGGAGCATCTGATTGCAAAGGTGGAGTATAAAGGTACGGAGTATTATTATAATGCCCATATTATAGGTGGAGTTTTCGGAAGTGGTAAAGGCGAGGAGTTCGAGCTGAAAGATAGAGGGAGTTATATTCCTTTATGGATGCCGGTAAATGAGTTGCCAAATTTAAATGTAAAACCTTATGATGTGGCCAAATGTGTATTTGATTATTATGGAATATAAGGTCTGACAACATACAAAAAAAACCATTGACATAGCCTTCTGATTTAAGTATTGTATTCGAGTATGTTTATAATCAGGAGGTTTATATGAGCAATCAAACTACTACACATCATGTGAAAATGACAACAGCAGATCCATCTGGAATCGGTCTATTTGGATTAGCGATGGTAACACTTGTAGCATCGTCTCAAAAGTTAGGCTTAACAGATGGCGTTTCACTTGTATTACCATGGGCAATCTTTTTAGGAGGATTTGCACAAATCTTTGCATGCATTCACGATGCAAAGCACAACAATACGTTCGGTACAACAGCATTTGGTGCGTACGGCCTATTTTGGTTAGGTGTTGGAATGACTTGGTTAATTCAACTCGGAGTATTTGGCGAAAAATTAGCCCAAACTGCAGATTCAAAACAGCTTGGTGTAGCCTTTATCGGATACTTGATTTTCACGATCTTTATGACAATTGGTGCAATGGAAACACATAAAGTATTATTTATGATTTTCGTCCTTATTGATTTCTTATTTATCGGTCTTTCATTAAGTACTTTAGGTGTTATGCCGCACGCAATGCATAATTTAGCAGCGTATTCTGAACTATGTATTTCATTATTATCTTTCTATGGTTCAGCAGCAGCCGTGTTAAATACACACTTCGGAAAAGTTGTATTACCAGTTGGAAAACCATTTGGTATTTTTAAAAAGTAATAAAAAAGAACAGATGATTGTATAGTCATCTGTTCTTTTTTATTTATTTATTGCTACAGCAGTAGATCCTGTCATTTCGGAAATCTTTTGAGAGCTTGCTGGGTTGCCATCTATCGTTACACGAACTTGTTGCTTAGGGTTCGAGGTAACAACCCAGGCGTTTGGTAAATAGCGTGATTTATGAGATAAGGTTGAAGGGATGTTTAAAATGTCTCCCATTGCGTACAATGTTGCTGACGAGCCCCCGTCCATTGCCATTGCATTTATGGCCCCTTTTTCATAAAGAATATCTTGGCAGTCTCTTAAAGAAGCTCCGATACTATGAGGTTGTCTTCCATCAATGATGAAAAACATAATTGATCCATCTTTTTTCTGAGCCATAATACTTCGGGGACCATAGCCCCATCCGCCATCATTTGTAATCATTTTTTCGCCATTTACAATTAGTTGAGGCATAAAGCCAGCAGCGGAAACGACATTCTTATTTAACAGTTGATTAGCAGAAAACTCTCCTGAAACCATTTGTCCGTATTTTGTAAGTCCACTGACGAGAGTAGGGGTATTAATGTCTTGCGGTGTGTTGATAACTTTCCCGTTTTCAATAACAATACCGATGCCTGTTTTACCACCACCATGCCCCGTTTCATCCCAGAACCCACTAGCATTTACAGCAGCAAGTGCATGGTTTCGTTTTGCCATGACATATATTTTTTCTCCAACGTCTTTCCCTTCTGAACCTTGTTGTGTAACGAGCTTTACATTTAATGGATTACTAATAGTCATTAATTTACCTTCAAAAAAATGATCATTGTATTTTTTCTTTATCGTTTCAATCGAAACGTTTAATGGTGCATTTTTCTTTCGCTCTAATTCTTGTTTTGAAAGTTTAGTATTGGCAAAATCGCTATTTTTCCATTTTGGATTTGTAATGGATTGAGAAATATCATTTAACTCGTTATCAGACAGTAATGTAATTTTTGCGTATTGCGGATGTTGAGACGTTAAAATACTTTCCGCTGCGATGACACGTAAATTATGGCCGTATGAAGTGCCAAATAGAATAATGGCACCCACTGTTAATAATAGTGCTGTCAAAAGGGATGATATTTTTAAAAGTCTAATAAAAAATTTTTTCATTAGAAAGACTCCTCTTTTTGTAAGATCGAAATTGTTTGTTGCCTAAAAATAATGAAATGTGTAAATGGCCTTTCGCATTATATATGCAACATATTAAATGTGAAAGGATGTATATACAATAAGTTGAGAAACTAGATTTGGCAATAGATGAATATGAATGTTAATACTCAAAATGAAAAGGGAATAGTCAGATGTACCATTTCTTTTAGCATAAATGAAAAGGATATAAATTGGATGAAAATAATAATTGAAATTGATTCTCATCATTAATATAATGAGAATGAGAATCAATTATTGTAAGAGGGGGATGCCAAAGTGGCGAAAATTTTAATAGCGTATGCAAGTATGTCAGGGAATACAGAGAGTATTGCTGACTTAATTAAAGTAAGTTTAGATGCCTTTGATCACGAAGTAGTATTGCAAGAGATGGAAGGTATGGATGCTGAAGAATTATTAGCTTATGATGGAATCATTTTAGGATCTTATACGTGGGGTGATGGTGAATTACCATTTGAAGCGGAAGATTTCCATGATGAGTTAGAAAATATAGATTTAACGGGTAAAAAAGTGGCTGTTTTTGGATCAGGTGATACGGCGTATGAGCTGTTTTGTGAAGCGGTAACGATATTTGAAGAACGTCTTGTAAAATGCGGGGCAGAACTTGTACAAGAAGGATTGAAAATTGAATTAGCTCCAGAAGATAAAGAAGACGTTGAAAAATGCAGTGATTTTGCAATTGCTTTTGCCGAGAAGTTCTAGGAACGGGAGTGTCAACGTGGAAACAATGTTAAGTGCAACTGCTATTACAAAGTTAAGAGATGGAAAGCTTTTGTTAGCTACTACATATAATGGTTTATTCATTGAAAAAGATGGAGAATGGAAACAGGCTTTAACTGGTTTCCAAAAACGAATTCGAGATTTACATAGTGAAGGTAACGTAGTTTACGGAGTAGGGGACGAAGGAGTTTTTATTCGTAGTATGAATGGTGGAGAAACGTGGACGATCCAGCGCTTTCCAACGAAAGCAACGAGCTGGAATGTATGTAGTAATGAGAATGGAACAGTAATTGCTCATGGAGATAAAACACTGTATCATTCTAATAATTTTGGTTCCACATGGGAGACTATTCAGCCATTTCTTAATTACGGTAGTGAGGCACCATCTATTCGATCATTATTTTTATATAAACATTACTTATTTATCGGTACGAAAATACATACTAAATATGGTGGTGTTTGGCTTTTTGATTTAGAGACACGTAAATTAAAAAGGATTAAAATAGCGATGAATCAGATGATTTCTGCGTTGACTATACATAATTCCTATTTAGTAGCGGCAAGTGGATCGTGCAAGGGAATTAGCGGAAATATTTCTTTTTGCAGAATAGATGAGAGTATCGAAAGTGATAAAATAGGTTGGCATACATGTCAAAGTGAACAAAAAGCGAGTAGTTATTTAGATTTAAGTGTGGATCAACATGTGTTATATACAACGTCAACGCAAAATAAGGCGGGGATTAGCACTGTTTGCCGTGTGCTTCTTGAAGAAGGAATTGTTACAGTATGTGATTCGGTTAAAGGGCATGGTTGGCGCATTGTTAATGAAAAAGAAGGCTATGTTGTAGCTGGATCAGGTGAATTAAAAGCGATGCAGTGGAAAAAAAAAGCTGTATAACTTTAAAAAAACTTTACTTTTATTATATTGGTATGATATAGTTACTTTAAACCATTTTACTTTTAATAATATAGAGATTTAAATGAGCTGTAACTTCCGAGGAGGATAGCAATGTTAAATCTCCTCTGGGGTTGCAGTTTTTTAATATATGATGTATTATTGTAAAGTGGTTGAAAATGAATATGTACATATAGGTACATTGTAGGAGGATTTTTTAAATGCAAAACGGTAAAGTAAAATGGTTTAACGCAGAAAAAGGTTTCGGTTTCATCGAGGTTGAAGGCGGAGAAGACGTATTCGTTCATTTCTCAGCTATCCAAGGCGACGGCTTCAAATCTTTAGAAGAAGGTCAAGAAGTTACTTTCGAAGTAGAACAAGGTAACCGTGGACCTCAAGCTACAAACGTAAACAAGAAGTAATTATGAAAAAAGAAGGGCTTGCCCTTCTTTTTTTTTGCGTTTTTATTGAATATCCTCCTATGTACATGTAATAATAAGACTGAATTTTTTATTTTTATGTGAAGTTTTTCATGCATAAAGTGCATTAATAAATAAATACTGAAAATAAAGTATGTGTGTGAAAAGGAATTTAGAAAGAGGTAAATAAATTGAAAAACGCTACACACTTCATTGTGTTTGATATTGAAAGGAATTTTAGGCCGTATAAATCAGAAGATCCGTCAGAAATAGTTGATATTGGAGCTGTAAAAATAGATGTGAGTACAATGAAGGTTATTGGAGAATTTTCAGAGTTAGTAAAACCAGGTGCCCCATTAACTCGTCATACAACAAAATTAACTGGAATTACAAAGAAAGATTTAATAGGTGTAGGGAATTTCCCTCAAATTATAGAGAAATTTATTCAGTTCATCGGAGAAGATTCTATATTTATTTCATGGGGAAAAGAAGATTACCGTTTTCTATCTCAAGATTGTACATTATACGGTGTAGAATGCCCATGTATGGAAAAAGAGAGCAGATTTGATGTGCAAAAATTTGTTTTTCAAGCGTATGAAGAATTATTTGAGCATACACCAAGTTTACAATTTGCAGTGGATCAGCTCGGCTTAACATGGGAAGGGAAGCAGCACCGGGCTTTAGCAGATGCTGAGAATACAGCAAATATCTTTCTGAAGGTATATGGCGAGAGAGATATTAACAAGCGATACAAGAGACATGGTGAGCTTGAACTTGTAAAGAACGGAAAACTAACAGAAAAAGCGAAAAAAAGGATGCGGAAATGGGTGTTTAAAGAACTGAGAAAAAATACAGAGCGTCCTTTTGTATGGAGTGCATTTGAAAGCAGTGACACGTGGGAAAGTATAACGGAAAGATATTATATAAGTGAATCAGCAGTAGAACTTCTGAAAAAACACTTTCCTACTGCGGTGAGAAAAGCGGAGCGGCAGCTTAGGTATTTGGCTGAGATGGAGAAAGTAGTAGAAGAAAGTTAGTAATAAAATTTATTTTATTCATATGTACAACTAGACTTTAGGATTAAGTTGCTGAAGTTTAGTTGGAAAATTCACGGCTTGTCCTGTATTGTTAATGGAATATTTTGTTGTTTTTAGTACGGATATACATAGAAAAGAGTGTAGTTTAATGGAAGCAATCTTTAACATTTTAACCATTTTAGTTTTTTTGATAATATTTACCACACTATTTGCACTAATTACACTTCCTTTCATAGCAAAGAAGAAGAATTGGAAAAAGCTTAATATATCTTTAACTCGTGGTGTATTAAAGATTAAAATCGAAGAGTAAGGTAAGAGTCTTATACAAGGGAGGTGTGATAGTGATAGACTTGGAAATCAAAGATGTCACCGTACAGATGGAATTAAATGGTGTCTTTTGGAATGAGGATGGAATTGCTGAAATGATGGTGACTACAAAAGCGGAGCATTCTCTTATTCTTCGTCTAGTAGTTGACTTAGAAAGTAAAACGATTCGTGCGATGAATGCCGAGATAGTGGGTGGGTTCTGTCCTCTATGTAAACAGAAAAGGAACGAATGTAGTGAACTTAATGACGTGCAAAATAAAATGGATATTTTAGAAGAAGCCTACGATTGGGTGAGAGAGCATCCGGAATATCGTTTTCAATTATCTTTTTACGAGTACAATAAATTTGAGGTAGTAAAGTGAAATTTTCATTTTAACAACATACATAATGACTAAAAGGAAAAACACCAAAAACTTATAGAAGGACTTGGTCAACTAGAAATATTGAAGTAGATGTCTCTCATGGAAATATGCTTGATTCTACAAGAAATGTCATCTTGGAGCAAAAATATTTTTTTAAAATAAGCATATTTGTTATAAAGAAGAAAAACCGATTCTTAGTAGAATCGGTTTTTAATATAAATGTCAACTATGTCCCAAATAAAAGAGCGCTTGTTAATAGAGCTCAGTAGAAATAGGTATATGGAAGCATTTATTCAATCCCATTCGGATCATAAGAATACTGCTGTTTATTCTCAATCCGCTCAATCACATCTTGTAATTCATCTTGCCTCAGAAGCTCAATATAAGAGAATCCTTTCTCAATACTTTTAACTACTTGTCTCCAAAATAGCAGGGCGTACATAAAATACTGTATATATGATTTTAAAGGAGATGTTTTCTTGACGAAAAGAAATTGTAGGAGCCACAATCATTCGTTTGCTCCCTTCATAAGCCCCAATCCTATTACCTCATTTAATCCGATTCAACGTTATCCTAAAATTGATAGAACTGCTTTCATAAGTCCATTTTCTAGTGTGATAGGCGATGTGAGAATTAAAGATAATGTATATGTAGCTCCGAATGTAAGCGTTCGTGCGGATGAAGGAACTCCATTTTATATTAGTTCAAACACAAATCTGCAAGACGGAGTTATCTTACATGGCTTATTGAATAAATTTGTTTATGTTGGTGATAAAAAGTATTCAATCTATATTGGGAAAAAAGTAAGTGTTGCGCATGGCGCCCTCATTCACGGTCCTTGTTATATAGGGAATAAGGTGTTCGTCGGTTTTAAAGCAATTGTGTATAATGCGATTATTGGAGAAGGAACAGTTATTTCATACAATGCAGTAGTAACAAACGGTGTACGTGTTGCGGCGAACAGGTTTGTGCCGCCTGGAGCCAATATAGATACACAAGAAAAAGCAAATGCGCTCATTCGAGTACCAAAAGACGAAGAGGAGTTTGCACGAGAAGTACAACGTGTAAATCAAGAATTTCCTGCTTCGTATAACTTATTATTCGGTTCGCATCGTTGTTCTTGCGGAATGCCGTATAATCATTAAAAATTAGCAGTTTTTGAGATGAAGTGTTTATTATGCATGAGAGTGGTTTAAAAGACTCGTATCCATTGAGAGATGGTGCTTCATTTGAAAAAAATGCCGGATCATACAATATAACATTAACAGATATACAAGAAGGACACGTTACAGCGCATGTTCTTGATACGAAATGTTTTCGATAATAAAAAGACAATGATGGAATTTAACCCGTCATTGTCTTCTTTACATTATTCTATTCAATTTCTCCTGATCCATAGCTATACTGCTGCTTATTCTCAATCCGCTCAATTACGTCTTGTAATTCATCCGGCTTCAAAAACTCAATTGGAGAGAAGCCTTTCTCAAACGTAAGTGTATCAGCCTCAATCATTAATACATATCGGTCGTTTACCTTTGCAATATGTATTAGGTCTCCGAAATCAGCAAGCAACGCCTTCACAGAGATATGATCTGCTTTTAGCTTTAATTCCACTTCAGGGGCGTGCTCGACGATTTGAGCAGTAGCTTCCATTACTTCTTCGGTTGAAAATTGTTCCATAATTTCGCGTTTCGGACTGGCAGCCCATACTTCCATCGCTTGGTCGAATTGTTCGCGTTCTTCAGTACCCTCTTCAAATACATCTTCAATTTGGTCGTATACCATGTCCATTACTTGTGTTTTCATAATTTCAGGCATAGAGCGTTCGTATTCGACGAATTTTAAGAAGTCTTCAAAGTAGCGGGCGTGTGATGCTTGGTGTATTTTTAGTTCGCCAGGCTCCACCATACCTTCTTCAGGCATGTATGGGTACTGAATAGATTTCATATTCTTTGTTGTGATGGCCATTTCAACGTTACGAATAAGTGTTGATTCATCAGAAATGGAAGCAACCTTTGGTTCGAAGTCACATTTCATTACGAATACGAATGGATCATCAAAGTATTTGCGTAGTTTTGCTTGAGCGATTAAAAACACACCACCACGTACAGCGCTTGTGTCAAGGTATGTATAAACGAGAGGTTCGCTCATATCTTTGAAGTTTTCTTTTGTTTCTGCAAAGCGAATACGATTAAATAAGTTGTAATGAGGGTTTGAATCGAGTTCATGCCCTTCTTCTACAATAAAGCGACCAATCTTCGTTGGGGCTTGTTCTGTTTTTGCGTGACGTTCTACTTTTCGCTTTGAAATTTTTAATAATTCACCATTCAAAAATTCTTTTAAAGAGCTATCTTCATACTCTTCAGCGTCTAATGTTTGAAAATGTTTATAGCGCTTATCAACTGCTTCACCTTTTCCTTCTACTTGTACTACATAAAAGGAAAGAAAATTTATTTCAAAATCCATATTTATCACCTTGTTTCATTTCATTAACTCTTATCAGTATAGAGATGGAAAAAACTTTCGTCAATTTATATAAGGAAGGGGGAGTCCCTTCCTTATATATTTGTTATTTTCGAAATTAAAATCCGTCTTCTAATGCTGAAAATGGAATGTTTAGCCTGTTTTCTACTGTACGTAAACGCTGATTTAAGCGATTTAATCTACGTGTATGACGCTCAACTGTGTTTTCTAGTTGACGTACTCTTTGCTCGAGCTCATTTACTCGTCTTTCTAATTGACGGTTTCCAGCACCAGGAAAAGAGATTGGAAGTTGAAATTGGCGATTTGGATCATATGGATTAATTTGCTCTGTTTGATCTATATATTGTTGGTATTGTGCCTGTAAATCATACTGAGGTTGGTAACCATATTGGTTATATGAATCATAAGGGTTGTAGGGATACATAAAAAAATCCTCCATTTCTTTATAATAGGTTAAATTCACCATAATGTATGTGCAAAAGCGGAGTAGTGGCACGGCAAATACCTATATACACTGAAGCGAATGATTGTTTTTACCTATAAAAGCTCGGTTTAAGTTGTTTAATAATGATCACATATGAAAAATCGGTATTACGGTTTCTAAAGCATGCAGGTGAATAAAGAGGTGAAATGAAAGAGTTTTACATTTGTATTTTATCTGTTAAATGGTATATACTGGATGAGGATAGGTTGCATAAAAGTTACAATCTTATCAAACTCGAAAATTTATATAAATATGTATAGACATTTACAAAAGAAAAGAGTAATTTTAATAGAGTAAAAAACAACTTGTAACATTTTCTAAATATATTGTAAAATGATTGTAACAAAAGATACATAAAAATGAAATAATACATAAGAAATAATGTTGGGGAAAAGGAGAGAGTATATTGTTCCGAAAAATAAAGGGTATATTAGTAGGGGTGCTATGCGTAGCTGTAGTAAGTGGTTGTGGAACAAAAGTAAGTGATGTGGCATTAGTAAGTGATTTTGGAGGGAACGTTGTAGAGGCTAAGGCTGATGTACAGGATTCAATTAGCTTAGTGGATGGGCGTACTGGTACTGAGGTGAAAAAATTAGATTTATCGAGCTTAGGTTATTTTGAAGATGAAGCGAAATTCAAAGCAGCGGTAACGAAGGTTGCTAGTGAAGTTGGTAAAAGTGTCGATAAAAAGATGGTACCTTCCCGTTTGGCACCTGATGGAACGTGGCAAGAAGGAAAGCCTGCTTATGAGTTAATGGAAAAAGAATTAGTGGCTAAATTATTAAATGTGGGTATGTGGGATTCTTCTTATCAGTTACCAATTGTGGAGAAAAAACCGGTTGCAACACTTAGTGATGCTCAAGGAAGTGGTACTGTAATTGGTAGATATGAAACGAATTTAGGTGGCTCAGCAGGTGGTAGAGTTGAAAATATTCGTTTGTCTGCCGCGAGCATAAATGGGGTTGTTTTAGCGAAGGGAGACCGTTTCTCTTTCAATGCATTAATCGGTGATACAACACCAGATAAAGGGTATCAACTAGGAAAAGAAATTGTGGATGGTAAATTAGTAGATGGTTATGGTGGTGGCGTTTGTCAAACATCATCAACGCTATACAATGCAGCAGATCAAGCTGGTTTGAAAATGGTAGATAGAACTACACATTCTAAAACAGTAGGTTATGTCCCGCAGGGAAGAGATGCTACAATTGCTTATCCATATTTAGACTTAGTATTTGAAAATACGAATGATGCTCCTGTTAAGCTTTATATGGGCATTCAAGGCGGAAAGTTAGTTGCTGAAGTACATAAGATGAAATAAATATGTAGTTAAAGGATAATAAAGTAAAATATTTATAGTTTCTATAATTGAAGCCATCTCTTCTGAATTTCAGAGGAGATGGCTTTTGTGTACAGTTTATTAAGAATAGTAAATTGATGTATTACTAGTATGTTCGAAAAAGGGTTGAGTTTAATTCTTAGTTTTCCTATTGACATTGTTTTAAAATGGCTGTATTCTTCATAATAACAACTTAATAAATGGAAAAATTTATTAGTTTTCTTGTCAAGAGAGATGGAGGGACTGGCCCGATGAAATCTCAGCAACAGGCTACAAAAGTACTGTGCTAATTCCAGCAAACGTATGAGGCGTTTGGAAGATGGGGGGAAATGGATTAACATTCAACTCTTCTTATATGTGTAAGAAGAGTTTTTTTGTTTAGAGAGGGGGGAGAAAATGAAATTTGATGTAACGTATTTTTTAGAAAGTTTTCCGCAATTATTTAAGTATGTATACATAACTTTAGGGATTACTGTTGTTTCCATGATTATTTCTTTCTTTATAGGGATTGGCTTGGCAATCATAACAAAAAACAAAACGAAATTTTTATATCCAATTGCAAGGGTGTATATCTCTTTCTTTAGAGGAACACCGTTATTGGTTCAATTGTTTGTGTTGTATTTCGGATTGCCACAAATATCTCCGGCTTTTACAGTACTTACAGCTATGCAAGCAACTTTAATTGGTCTCAGTTTAAATAATGCTGCTTATTTGTCAGAGATCATTCGAGGTTCATTGAATGCTGTGGAATCAGGGCAAATGGATGCTTGTTTATCAGTTGGAATGACAAAAGCACAAGCGATGCGACAAATTATCTTTCCGCAGGCTATTCGTGTAGCAGTGCCGTCACTTGGAAATAATTTTGTTGGATTGTTAAAAGAATCTTCGTTATCTTTTGCACTTGGAGTGGCTGAAATATTGGCACAAGCGAAAATGCTGGCGGCACAATCGTATCGTTATATGGAAAGCTATTTAGCGGTAGCGATTGTGTATTGGATTATTACAATCGTAATCAGCTGGGGACAGAAAAGGTTGGAGAAGAAACTTGATGCACCGTATTTATAAGAGAAATGAGGTGATATATGTGATTGAGTTAAAAAATTTGTATAAATCTTACAAACATAATGAAGTGCTGAAAGGAATCTCACTTACTGTCAAAAAAGGGGAAGTGGTAGTAATTATTGGACCTTCTGGTTCAGGGAAATCGACATTACTACGATGTTTAAATTTATTAGAACAACCGGATGATGGCAGTATTAGAATTGAAGATTTAGAGATTCATACGAAGAAACTTTATCAAAAAGAAATCATAAAATTACGTCAAAAAACAGCTATGGTTTTTCAAAACTATAATTTATTTAAAAATAAAACAGCATTGCAAAATATTACAACAGCATTAACGGCTGTACAGAAAAAAAGTGAAGAAGAGGCAAATGGAATAGCGAGAGAAATATTAAAACAAGTAGGCTTAGCTGATAAAGAAGATTTTTATCCGGCAATGTTATCAGGTGGACAACAGCAAAGGGTAGGGATTGCTAGGGCAATGGCTTTAAATCCAGCTGTATTATTGTTTGATGAACCGACTTCAGCACTTGATCCAGAATTAGTTAATGAGGTATTACAAGTTATTAAAGACTTGGCAAGACAACATATAACGATGGTTATTGTTACACATGAAATGAATTTTGCAAAAGAGGTGGCTGATCGCGTTATTTTTATGGCTGATGGAATTATCGTAGAGCAGGGAACGCCAGAAGAGATTTTTCGAAACCCACAAAATGAACGTACGAAAAAGTTTTTACGGCAATTAAATGCATCTGAAGAAGGAAATCATTTCGTTATTTAGGAGGAAGAGTTATGAGAAAATCGTCATTATTACTAACATTAGCATTAACACTATCAGTTGGAGCTTTGTCTGCATGTGGTTCTAATACAGCAAGTAAAAAGACAGATGAAAAAGTAGTGAAAGTTGGGACTTCTGCAGGTCGTAGCCCATTTATATTTAAAGAAGGTGAGAAAGTAAAAGGTTTTGATGCTGAAATTATTGAAGCGGCCGCTAAGAAAGCTGGATATAAAATAGAATGGAATGTTTCTGATTTTGAAGGATTATTCGGTTTATTAGATTCAGGCCGTATTGATACAATTGCAAATGAATTATCCGTTTCTCCGGAAAGAAAAAAGAAATATGACTTTTCGATCCCGTATGTGTATTCAGGCTCTGTTTTTGCGGTGAAGAAAAATAATAATACAATTAAATCGCTAGAGGATCTAAAAGGAAAGACTGTAGGTGTTGGACTTGGTACAGCAGGAGAGCAAGAGTTAAAAGCTTTAAATAAAAATAATGCTTTTACGATTAAAACGTACTCAGAGGACCCAACGGCGGAATTGAACGAAGTAGGCTTTGGACGCGTCGATGCTTATTATAATGATAAAGTTCAAGTGGAAACAACAATAACAAAGGCGAAACTAGATAATGTCAAAGTTGGATTTGGCCCACTTGAATGGGGAGAGATTGCATTTCCATTTGCAAAAAAGAGTGAAAAGTTAGAAGATATAAATAAGGCGTTAAAAGAATTAGAGCAAGATGGAACATTAAGTGACATATCGAAAAAATGGCTAAAAGTTGATGCTACAAAAAAACAAAATTAAGGTGTATTCGTTGAACGGGCCTATTGCCTATCAACTTACATAAAAAACTAAAGGGAACTGGAGAGGAAGTTATTCATGGTACAAATTCATCCGAAAACACGTATTGGTCATGTTGCATTTAAAGTAAAAGATTTAGAGCGTCAAATTGCTTTTTATGAGAATGTAGTAGGGTTAGAAGTAATTAAACAAGAGGAGAACAAAGCACACTTAGCTGGAAAGGGTGGTAAGAATACGTTACTTGTTCTTGAGCAGTTGGAAGATGTAGCGCTACAAGAACCGCGTACGACGGGTATATATCACGTTGCCTTTTTAGTTCCGACTCGTGAAGCTTTTGCTTCGGCACTATTTGGTGTTATTCGCAATAAAAAGGTAATTGATAGTCCGGCTGAGCAAGAAGGGCGTTATACATATTCAAATGAAATTTTACCAATTTCAAGGTTTAATAGCGCAAGTGATCATACGTATAGTGAGGCATTTTATTTACAAGACTTAGAGGGTAATGGTATCGAAATATATGCAGACCGTCCGCGTGATCAGTGGGGAGAAGGGCCAGGAGGAAGTACGCCACTTGATTTAAAAGAACTAGCAGTGCTCGTTGATTATGAGTTTGATGGCTTACCAGCCGAAACGGTGGTTGGACACGTACATTTACGAATAGCTGATGTGGAGAAGTCACATGAGTTTTATGTAGATACAGTAGGTTTTGAAGTACAACAGCGTGAAGATGATTGCTTATTCATTTCGGCAGGAGGCTATCATCACCATATTGGTGCAAATACGTGGAACGGGGTAAACAACCCGCATCCACCAGCACATGCAACGGGACTAAAAGTGTATACGATAGTACTACCGCATAAAGAAGTGTTAGATGAAGTGAAAGAAAGATTAATAGAAAAACAACATGAAATAAATGAAACTACAAATGGATTTACTGTAGTAGATCCAAGTGGTATTACAGTGCAGTTTGAAATAGAAGCAGTATAAAGTGAAACTTTAATTAGTGGGGGTTTTGCTCATCCCCCACTGATTATTAGCCTTCACCAATCGGGTGTTTATGAGCAGTTAATCTCCCACCACTATGAGAGGTAAGTGAAGGAAACCGATACAGCTTGTGCGTATGCAGTGCATTTTGGTCTGGGTCACAGTCTTTTAACGTGGTCGAACTACAGGAGGAGTAAGCATATTCCCGATGGATCCATTTCCATACTTCCATTATCTAGGGAAATCCCCCAGTATCCAAGACTAAATTTTACCCATACATCATTTTTTTGATGTAGCTCTTGAAGATAAAAACTATTTAATTTTCAAGGAACAGTTATTAACTTAAAACTTATTATACGAGGAGGGTGTATCATGAAAAAAATATGCTTTGTATTAATTGTCGACGCTGGTATAAATTATGGTTCAATATTTTCTCTACCATTTTTAAGGAATCAGGATGATTTGAAGGAATATTTTTCTAAGTATTATGATGTTTCAATTAATTATATTAGGGATAAAAACTCAGTTGACTATTTGGTAGTTCCCAAACCGTGTCCACCTTTTGATAATGAAAATAATCTTCCAATAATTGAAGTACCAGCAATCTTATTTATGGAAAAGGATTTTGAAAAAATAAAGACTTATATAGACAATTATTTTTCTAATAACTCATAAAGAAAATAAAAGTACAGTAAAAAGAAGTCCGATAAAAAACGAGTGGCGTAGAATATTTCTATTAATCATTCGTTTTTTATTATATTTACGTATATTTTTTAAAAGAGGATTATAGACGTTCTGAAAAAAATTAATTATAACAAGAACAGTGTTCGTGCTACTATCTACGGTTATTTTTTGTACTAAGTACCCCTTTAACTAACAAGACAACAAAAAATAATTAACATATTAAAGTGAATAATGTTACAAACAATGTAAGGGCTTTCTCTTTGAGTTTTAGCTCTGAATAATAAAGATAGTTAAATCACTAAATGGAGGAGAAAGTAATGACTAATTTATTGCGTAAACTAGCAGATGAAGAAATGGAAACGTCGCTATCTAATGGAGGAGCAGGTCAATTTTGTTCCTTGTATAGTAAATTGTTACCTATCTCTATTGCAGGTTGTATGGCAGGTAATAGTAGCAGTTGTAGCGAAATGCAGCATTACACAGAATATCTTCATAAATACTGTTAATAATAATTATTTTTTCAAAGTAAGATAATACAATAATATGGAGGAGCAGGTAAAGGTGCTACCATTTATCGCTTTGTGAGTGATCAATTCTCTAGCTTTTATACAAAAGTGATTAATACGAATGCTAGGGATGCCGTTCATGTCATCGATGGTTTACTACATCACGAAACAGATTTACATATTGAAGAGCATTATACTGATACAGCTGGATATACAGATCAAGTATTCGGTCTTACTCATTTGCTAGGGTATCGCTTTGCCCCAAGATTAAGAGATATTTTGGACTCGAAACTCTACACATTTGAAAAGCCTGAACAATATCCTGATATGGAGAAATTGTTACGCGGAAGGATTCATAAAAAAGTCATTCAAGAGAATTACGATGATGTGTTAAGGTTAGCACATTCCGTTCGGGAAGGAACAGCGTCTGCGTCTCTTATTATGGGGAAGATTGGTTCTTATTCTAGGCAGAATAGTCTTGCAAAAGCGATAAGAGAAATGGGACGAGTTGAAAAAACTTTATTTATTTTAGACTATATTTCTAGTGAAACGTTACGCCGGCGCATTCAAAAGGGATTAAATAAAGGAGAAGCAATGAATGCCTTAGCAAGAGCTATTTTCTTTGGAAAACATGGTGAACTTCGAGAGCGTGCACTGCAAGACCAATTACAGCGTGCCAGTGCATTAAATCTTATTATAAATGCAATTAGCATTTGGAATACCGTATATTTATCCCGAGCGATTGAGCATATGATGGAAGTAGGAAAACATCAGGAGTCTTTACTTGCCCATATTTCACCTTTAGGTTGGGAGCATATAAATTTCTTAGGTCAATATAAATTCGATATTAACAGTTCCCATTCTATTCGATCATTACGCCCCCTTAGAACATAAATGAAGCCCTTGATTTTCTGCTTAGCGTAGACAAATCAAGGGTTTTTCTTTCAAAATCTTTCTTAGCGTATAATTTCCGCGTTTTGTCGGCAGGACCCCATGCCCATCAACTTAAGAATTTAGAATTCCCCCCAAAAATTATGAGTTTTTTGTTACAAGTTATCACAAAATTTTCGTTTTTTGGGTAGTTTTATTTTCTTAGCTTGATTGCGATGAGCGGTACCCCATAAAGGCCCCTGATACATAATTGATGTTCTGCCATTTGTAGAAAACAATCCACTTATACCATTTTAACAAGAAGAAATATCTCGTCCATGTTGTAATATTGGCTTACGTTAAGCTTGTGAAAAAAACATATTCATGTATAATACAATTGATGTATGATACATTAGTTGTAGGAGGGTGACCTATTTGAAAAGAGAAGATGCCTTAAAACTAAGAACAGATATTAAGAAAATGATTATAATAACTGGGGTTTTTGAATCTCAAAATTTGCCCAATGGACCATTTGAAAAACCTTTACCAACTTCTCAAATGATGGCGTTAGAGGAACTAGAGGTGGAAAAATTAACTGTTTGGCAACTATCCAATAAACTTAGATTAGAGACTTCAACTGTAAGTAGATTGGTAGATAAGTTAGTAAAAAAGGGGCTTATTTATCGTGAAGTAAATGAAAAAAATAGAAGAGAACTTTTTCTGCACCTCACAGAAAAAGGTCACATAACTGTTAATTGCTTAAGAGAGCAATCCATTACATTTTATCAAAGTATTCTCAATAATTTATCAGAATCAGAACAAAAAATAGTTGTAGATGGTTTTGAATTATTTATTGATTCTATTTCTAAGCCTTTTGATTAGAGTGAGGTAAATCATAACATTTGGAGGGTAAAATGAGTTTGGATTTTGAACGTCCTATTATTGAATTAAAAGAGAAATTTGATGAATTAAAGAAAATTATGAAAGAAAATAATGTAGATTTATCGCCAGAAATTCATGTATTAGAAAAACGTTTAAATAAAATGCAAGATAAAATTTATTCTAATATTACACCTTTTCAACGAGTTCAAATTGCAAGGCTACGTAACCGGCCCACGACATTGGACTATATACCTTTATTGTTTACAAACTTTCTCGAACTTCATGGTGATCGATTATATGGTGATGATAAAGCAATGATAGGTGGTATTGCAAAATTTAAAGGGATGCCCGTTACGATTATTGGTCATCAAAGAGGTAGAAATACAAAGGAAAATATAGAAAGAAATTTTGGAATGGCACATCCAGAAGGTTATAGAAAAGCGCTAAGACTTATGAAACAAGCTGATAAATTTAATCGCCCTATTATTACATTTATTGATACAATAGGCGCCTATCCAGGGAAAGGGTCTGAAGAACGTGGAATTTCTGAAGCGATAGCTCGAAATCTATTTGAAATGGCTACACTTAAAGTGCCAATTGTTTGTATTGTAATTGGAGAGGCATCAAGTGGTGGAGCTCTTGGCATTAGTGTCGGTAACCATATCCATATGTTAGAGTATTCATGGTACTCGGTAATTTCGCCAGAAGGAGCAGCATCTATCCTATGGAAGGACGCTAAGTATGCTCCAGAAGCTGCTGAACATATGAAAATTTCAGCAAAAGATTTAAAACATTTAGGAATTATTGATGAAATCATTCCTGAAATTAAAGGTGGAGCACAAAATGATATAAAATCACAGGCAAAAATGATTGAATCTGTAATCGAATCATCTCTAAAAAAATTGATACTATTATCCTCGGAAGAGCTTATACAACAGCGATATGAAAAGTATAGACAAATAGAGAATTATAAATGAAAATATTTAAAGTCCGTATTACATTTCGGAGGATTCTCGCAAAAAATTCTAAATATTTTGCAAGTAACCTCTTGAACTGGGATATGCTGATACTATTACTCTACAAAAGATGTGTGATCGGTATGGAAAAGGAAAATTTGTTCAAATGGAAGCATTATCAGCAAGATATTATTTTGTTAACTGTACGTTGGTACGGTACAACTTAATTTTTCGTGATTTAGTAGAAATGATGAGGAACCAGGATTATCCTACCATTATGCTAGAAATATATATGTTATATTTTCTTTTCCACTACCTTTGCACCAGAACCAAAAAATACGCTATTCTTTCTGTAGAATCATAGGAAAGGATGGCGTTTTTGTATGTATCTATCAATTTCTGACGAATTACAATTATTTGCTGAAGAATTATATGAACATCTTACCCCTTCATTTTTGGAAAATCTCGCTAGAGAGCTAGGTTTTGTAAAACGAAAACGTAAATTTTCAGGGTATGATTTAGCTACTATATGTGTCTGGATTAGTCAACGAGTAGCGAGTGATTCATTAGTCCGATTGTGTAGTCAGCTACATGCATCAACAGGAACTCTTATGAGTCCTGAAGGACTAAATAAGCGCTTTAATAAAAAGGCAGTGTTCTTTTTGAAACATATTTTCTCCACATTATTAAAAAATAAAGTTTGTGGAAAGTCAGCAATTCCAAGTGCTTCACTTACCTATTTTCAGCGAATTCGTATTTTAGATGCAACCATTTTTCACGTACCAAAACACTTGGCCAATGTATATCCTGGATCAGGTGGTTGTGCACAAACAGCGGGTATAAAAATCCAGTTAGAATATGATTTACATAGTGGTCAGTTTTTAAATTTCCAAGTGGAACCAGGGAAAAATAATGATAAAACCTTTGGAACAGAGTGTTTATCAACATTACGCCCTGGTGACCTATGTATTCGGGATTTAGGCTATTATTCACTGGATGATTTAGATCAAATGGATCAACGTGGTGTGTACTATATATCGCGACTCAAATTAAACAATAGGGTATATGTCAAAAATGAATTTCCTGAATACTTTCGAAACGGAACAATAAAAAAACAATCTCAGTACATCAAAGTTGATTTAGAGCACATCATGGATACCTTAAAGCCAGGACAGTCCTATGAAATAAAAGAAGCTTATATTGGAAAGGATAAAAAACTATTTACTCGGGTGATTATGTATCGATTAACAGAAAAACAACTTCGTGAGCGTATGAAAAAACAAGTGTACACAGAAAGTAAAAAAGGGATTACATATTCGGAAAAAAGCAAACGATTAGCTGGCATGAACCTATATGTTACCAATACACCTTGGGAGATTGCTCCGATGGAACAAATCCATAATTTTTACTCTCTCCGCTGGCAAATTGAAATCATTTTTAAAACTTGGAAATCCTTATTTCAAATTCATCATTGGCAACATATTAAACAAGAGCGATTAGAATGCCATGTTTATGGAAAACTCATTGTCATTTTTCTATGTTCTTCTACTATGTTTAAGATGCGACAATTAATTTTACAAAAGAAGAAACAAGAATTAAGTGAATATAAAGCAATTGGAATGATTCAAGATCACTTATCGAGTTTGTATCAAGCCATACAACAAAACATCCAAGAAATAACAAAGATCCTAATCAGCCTGTTCCACCTCCTACAGAAGAACGGAAGAAAATCTCATCGATATGAGAAGAAGACTGTTTTTGATATTATGGGTGTTGTTTATGATTATAATGGGTTGAAAAAACAAAAGAAAGTTGCATAATTTAAAAAAGGAAACCCGTTAGGGTTTATTTGGTATGCATATTATTAAGAGTATGCTTCTATTTTAGGAATGCTTTACCTCCACAAAATGAAAGTACACTTTGTTTTCATTTTTAAGTTGATGGGCATGCGGCAGGACCCCTTAAAGGGCACTATTGTTGAATAAACCTTAGATTTTTAAACGACTTTATTGTTTAATTTTCGAGTACAGTGAAGTATCTTATATCGAAAATATAACAACTATATTTTAACCCCGTCCTAAATTTAGAACGGGGTTATGCTTGTTTTAGTCTTTAAAATTTAATAGCTTTATTGTCTTTTTACAGTTAATTGAAGAAGAAAGGACATAACATATTAGTTATATAAAATATGTTATGTCCTTTAATTTATCAACTTTTTTTCAATTTAGGTCTTGATAAGGGATTCACTTTCTGGCTTGTTTTTGATTATTTAGAGCTCAATCCAATACCTTCTCACAACATTCCCATCTTCTTCAGTGTAATCTTCATCCCGGAGACCGCCGTTATGTAAAATCGTTTTCTCAGAAGCCGTATTCACTTCGTCACAAACGACAAGTGCTTTCGTGATGTTTAATTCTTTCGTTTTTTCTAATGATAACTCTAGTAACTTTGTAGCATAACCTTTTCTTCTTTCAGAAGGGCGAATACCATAACCGATATGGCCTCCAGCATTAAATAGATGATCAGTTAAACTATGACGTATATTAACAACTCCTACAATTTTATTTTCATCTGTCACGAGCCAATAAGTAGAATCTGGTACCCAAGTTTCAGGAATATTTATTCCGTTATGTGCGTCGTGTAATTCTTGAATCATTGACGTGAAATTAGAAGGATTTTTTGAAATAACCCATGGAATCATCGCTTCACCGCTATCTTTCCATTCGTTATAAAAATCTAAGTATTCTTCTTGTAAATCGGTAGTAGGTGTAAGTAAAGAGATGTTCATTGTTAGTAAGCTCCTTTTATTTATGTTTTTTTTCACAAAAATTATGATATGAAATGAAAGCGTTTCCTGACTTTCTCAACCTTATTTCACGCAACTCATATGCCATTTTTAACTGAAAATAAGTTAGACGTTGAACTTTAAAGGTTTTTTGTATGAGAAGTAGGACGTTTTATTTATGTTAATATTTAAAATATTAACATAAAATCACTGGGATATTAAATGTATTTTAATAAAATGCTTTTATATCGATGGGTAGATGCATGTGATAATTTTTGTTTTATCTCTCTATAATGAATAAAAGGGGGAAGTGCTTGTGAGCTTACATATTGATTTTATTATACGAATCGGTGTTGCTGGTTTGTTAGGGGCGATAATCGGTATTGAAAGGGAAATTCGCTCAAAAGAAGCTGGATTAAAAACACATTTCCTAGTAGCCGTAGGGAGTGCTTTAATAATGGTCGTTTCGAAATATGCTTTTTCGGATATTGTGTTTGAAGAACATATGGCTCTTGATCCGAGCCGGATTGCAGCGCAAGTTGTTAGTGGAGTTGGATTTTTAGGTGCAGGTACAATCATTATTCAAAAGCAGGCAGTGAAAGGATTAACGACAGCGGCTGGTTTATGGGCTACAGCAGGAATAGGGTTAGCAATTGGAGCAGGTATGTATGTTGTAGGGATTGGAGCGATGATTCTCGTTTTGATTGGTTTAGAGATTGTAAGCCGTATTTTTAAGGTGCAATTTTTATTTCCGCAAAATATAACAGTGCAAATGTGTATAAATAAACACGAAGCGGTACAACAAATAGTAGAGACGCTACGAGTGAAAGGTATTCCAATACTTTCATATGAAGTGGAAGCTTTACAGCAAGATACAGAAATAGTTTATAAGGTAGGAATGCAATTGAAAAATATATCGTCAGAAGAAAAGAATGCATTTATTCAGCATATACAAGCATTACCGGAAATTACGTTTATAAAGTTAAAATCATAGTGTTGAAATAGAGGATAAATGTAGCAGGAATTTCGCTATTATCTATCCTTTTTTGACATAAATCACATGTGAAGTCAAGTGTTAATTTCACTTTGGATGGATACATGTGTGAACGTTCCCTTCTTTTTTCTCAATACAGAATAAATAGTCAGAATAGTAAAATAATGGAGCGGGACACTAAAAAATGTAAGGTAGGGGAGAGCATGAAAGGCTATTCAAAAAAAGTTTTAGTAGGGGTAAGTTTTGCTAGTTTAATGTTAGGGAGTTTTCAAGGAAGCATATTGGCGGAAGATACTAAGGGAGAGCAAGTTTCATATCGAAATGTGCTAAAAATGGAGCCGGTTGGTGTACAACTGCCCGTGGAAGAATTAGCTCATTCATCGAAAGTATTAGAAAGCAAGTCTTTTGAGAAAAGGCTACAATTTGCTGATTTATCGCAAAGACCACCGGAAGTAAAAAAGGAAAGTAAGCAATTAGCTGTAGCGAAAACTTATACAATTGCTGAATTAAATCAATTAAGCAATCAACAATTAGTAGATTTACTTGTAACAATTGATTGGGAGCAAATTACGGGGCTATTTCAGTTTAATAAGGACAGTCTTGCATTCTATCAAAATGATAGTAGGATGCAGGCAATTATTGATAAATTGAAGCAGCAAGGACAAGCTTATACGAAGGATGATTCAAAAGGGGTTGAGACATTAGTAGAGGTATTGCGCTCTGGATTTTATTTAGGTTTTTATAATGCAGAATTAAGTAAACTTAATGAGCGGAGCTATCATGACAAGTGCTTGCCGGCGTTAAAAACGATTGCGAACAATCCAAATTTCAAGCTCGGTACATTGGAACAAAATAGAGTTGTATCATCATACGGAAAATTAATAGGAAATGCTTCGAGTGATGTGGAAACGGTAACATCGGCTGCAAAGATTTTTAAGCAATATAATGATGATTTTTCTACATTGGTAGATAATCTTTCAGCTGGAAATGCGATTTACGATATTATGCAAGGTGTCGATTATGATATTCAATCGTATTTGTACGATACGAGAAAAGTACCGAAAGATACAGTATGGTACCAAAAAATAGATAGTTATATTAATGAGTTAAGTAGATTTGCGTTAATGGGAACGATTACAGAGAAAAACGGATGGCTTATTAATAATGGCATTTATTATACAGGGAGACTCGGCACATTCCATAGTACAGGGACGAAAGGATTACAAGTTGTAACAGATGCGATGAAAATCTATCCTTATTTAGGTGAGCAATATTTCGTAGCAGCTGAGCAAATTACGACGAATTATGGCGGGAAAGATGCAAACGGTAACGTTGTTAATTTAGATCAAATACGAGAAGATGGGAAGAAAAAGTATTTGCCGAAAACGTATACGTTTGATGATGGTGCAATTGTTTTAAAAGCCGGAGATAAAGTGACTGAGGAGAAAGTTAAACGTTTATATTGGGCAGCAAAAGAAGTGAAGGCACAATTCCATCGTACGGTTGAAAGTGACCAACCGTTAGAAAAAGGAAATCCAGATGATGTATTAACGATGGTTATTTATAATAGCCCAGCTGAATACCAATTTAACCGTCAATTGTACGGATATGAAACGAATAACGGCGGTCTTTATATAGAAGGAACAGGTACGTTCTTTACTTATGAACGTACGCCACAAGAAAGTATTTATAGTTTAGAAGAATTGTTCCGACATGAGTTCACGCATTATTTACAAGGTAGATATGAAGTGCCAGGACTTTGGGGGCAAGGTAAGATGTATGAGAATGAGAGATTATCTTGGTTTGAAGAAGGGAATGCTGAGTTTTTTGCAGGTGCAACGAGAACGGACAACGTCGTTCCAAGAAAGAGTATTATAGGAGGACTATCTTCGAATCCAGCAGAACGTTATACGGCAGAGCGAACGTTAAATGCAAAGTATGGAACGTGGGATTTCTATAATTATTCCTTTGCTTTACAATCGTATATGTACAATAAGAGATACGATATGTTTGATAAAGTTCATGATCTTATTAGGAAAAATGATGTAACAGCATATGATGCATATCGCTCTGCTTTAAGTAAAGATGCGAATTTAAATAAAGAGTATCAAGACTATATGCAAATGTTAGTAGACAACCGTGAGAAATATAATGTTCCGTTAGTGTCAGATGATTATTTAGCAACTCATGCACCGAAACCAGTTTCAGATATTGCCGCAGAAATTACAGCGGAAGCAAAATTAAGTAATGTATCAGTAAAGAAAAATAAATCACAATTCTTTAATACATTTACACTGCAAGGAACATATACAGGAACTTCTGCAAAAGGAGAATATGAAGACTGGAAAACAATTACGCAAAACGTTAATGATACGTTAAAACGTTTAAGTGCAAAAGAATGGACAGGCTATAAAACAGTAACAGCTTACTTCGTGAATTACCGTGTAAATGCATCAGGGCAATTTGAATATGATGTTGTGTTCCACGGTATTAATACAGAAGAAGGTGCTGTGAATAAAGCGCCGGTCGCGGTTATAAATGGTCCGTATAGCGGACATACGAATGAAGCAATCTCGTTTAAAAGCGATGGATCAAAAGATGAAGATGGGAAAATTGCTTCTTATAACTGGGAGTTCGGTGATGGTGCGGTAAGTAATGAGCAAAATCCAACTCACGTATATACAAAAGAAGGAACGTATACGGCGAAATTAACAGTAACAGACGATAAAGGATTAACTAATACTGCTACAACAAGTGTAACGGTTCAAAAGAAAGAAGATAACAGTGTAGAAAAAGAGCCAAATAATTCATTCCAAACGGCAAATAAACTGCAGTTAAATCAAGTTTTACGTGCTAGTTTAGGAAACGGTGATACGAGTGATTACTTTGAAATAAATATAGAAACTGCGAAAAACCTTCAAATTAATGTAACGAAGGAAAATAATATCGGAGTAAACTGGGTTCTTTATTCAGAAGCAGATTTAAATAATTATGTTACGTATGCACAGCAACAAGGAAATAAATTAGTAGGTAGTTACTATACGTATCCAGGGAAGTACTATTTACATGTATACCAGTATGGTGGTGGAACAGGGAATTATACGGTAGAAGTGAAGTGAAAAAAAGGGTCGCCATTCATGGTGATCCTTTTTTGTTATGCGTTATACCCGAATAATTTTAGATCTTCTCCTGAGTCTGAAATTATTTTTTCGAATCGCAATCCTACTTTTTCTAACAGCGTACCTGAAGCAGCATTATCTATAGAAGTAATTGCTACAATTCGTTTCATTCTTAGCTTCTGTACACCGTATTCTATTACAGCAGAAGCTGATTCATAGCCGTATCCTTTCGAACGGAATTTTTCTAAAAAGGCAAAGCCGATATCAACATCTTCTAATGAATCTCTTTTAATAAGGCCGCACATACCAATTGGTGTGAGATTTTCTTTTTGTTCAACTAAGTAAAGACCAAAGCCCATTTTATTATACATATCGACGGGTCCATTTAAGATGTATTTTTTTGCATCTTTTAAGTTTTTAATACCTTTATCACCAATAAATTGAATCCATGCAGGATCATTTACTAATTCAAGAATAAACGGAGCATCTTTTACATCGAGCCAGCGAAGAGTGAGTCTTTCAGTTTCAAGAACTATCAATCTATTGCACCACCTTTAATAGTTATAACAATTAGTATGGATTGCGAAATACAAAAATGCAACATATTTTAATAGAGCCCTGCTTGTTCACATAAAGTTCGTTTGTTTTGTATAAAAGGATATTTTATAATTAGAATTGATTGTAAAGAGTGAGATACTTATACAATGACTCCTAGGTAACTAGGAGTTTTTACTATATAACTATCATTATTACTAAATATGACGCACTACACATTCTACTTAAGGAGGTACATAATGAAGAAATTATATAATGCATCGTTTACTTATTTGATTATCGGTTTATTGTCAGGAATATTTGCTAGGGAGTATGGAAAATATAAAGGGATTTTAGGATCTACTTTATTAAATCTTTTGCATACGCATACGTTAGTACTTGGCTTTTTCTTCTTTTTAATTGCTTTAGGATTAGCGAAAGTATTCGCGTTTCATGAAGTGAAAGGATTTAATAACTGGTTTATTTTACATAATATCGCATTAACTTTAATGTTAGGTTCGCTAGCAGCGAGAGGACTTCTTCAACTAAATGGAGCGGACTTTAAAGGGTTAACTTATATTGTAGGGTTCTCTCATTCTATGATGGCATTTACTTTAGTTTGGTTTATGATTCTGTTGAAGAAATCGTCTAAAATATAGTTTTATAAAAAAGAACTTGTAGGGAATACTGCAAGTTCTTTTTTATATATAAAATTATAGGAATCTCACTATTCTGATTATTTTGTATAAAAATGGTATAATTAATGTGGCGTAAATAATATAAAAGGAGAGTACGTAATGGAAATAACAATTGAACGTTTAGTAAATGAATTAAAGGATGTACTTCCTGAAGAGCAAGTAGTGGTTAATAAGACAGTAAGAGAGTTACATAGTAAAGATGAATCTTACCATACTAGTAGTTTACCTGATGTAGTTGTTTTTCCAAAAACGATGGAAGAGGTTAGAGCAATAATGAAAGTAGCGAGTGAGCATAAAAAACCTGTCATTCCATTTGGAGTAGGTTCTAGTTTAGAAGGTCATATAATTCCTTATGAAAAGGGGATTACAGTTGATTTTTCATTAATGAACAAAATACTTGAAATAAGAGAGAAAGATTTTCTTGTGAAAGTACAACCAGGAGTGACTCGTTCTCAGCTCAATAAAGAATTGAAAAAGTACGGTTTGTTTTTTAGTGTAGATCCAGGTGCAGATGCAACGTTAGGAGGCATGGCTGCTACGAATGCGAGCGGAACGACAGCGGTTAAGTATGGCGTAATGCGTGATCAAGTTCGTGATTTAGAAGTGGTGCTTGCTGATGGGCAAGTGATACATACTGGCAATTTAGCGGCGAAGTCATCATCAGGTTATCATTTAAATGGTATTTTCGTAGGATCAGAGGGTACGCTTGGATGCTTTACAGAGCTAACATTAAAAGTATACGGCATACCAGAACATGTTATGGCTGCGAGAGCATCGTTTCCAACTATAAATGATGCAGTAGAAGCTGTTATTAATATACTACAAGCTGGTATTCCAATTGCGAGAATAGAACTTGTTGATGAATTATCTATGAAACAAGTAAATCATTACAATGAAACAAATTACAGAGAAGAACCAACACTGTTTTTAGAGTTTCACGGAAATGAAGCAGGGCTAACGCAAGATATCGAGTTTACGAAGGAAATTGTTTTTGATCATAAATGTAAAGAAGTTGCTTTTGAAACTGAAACTGCGGCAAGAAATAAATTATGGGATGCAAGACATAACTTAGCTTATTCTTACGTTCATAGTTACCCTGGCAAAAAGCTAATGAGTACAGATGTATGTGTGCCAATTTCAGAGTTAGCTGGCGCGATTCAAAATGCGAAAGAGACGTTAGATAAGGTGGGCCTTGTTGGTGGTATTCTTGGCCATGTAGGAGACGGGAATTTTCACGTGCTCTTAATGATTGATCCAAATGATAAAGATGAAGTGAAAAAAGCGGATGAAATAAATGAAAGTATTGTACTGTATGCTCTTAAGCGTGGCGGAACTTGTACAGGAGAGCATGGCGTTGGAATAGGAAAGCAGAAGTATCAAGAAGAAGAACATGGTGCGGCATTATTGGTAATGGAGAAAATAAAGAAAGCTCTTGATCCGCAAAATATTTTAAATCCGAATAAAATTTTCAAGCTAACAGATAAGGAATGATGAATTTTGGAGAAACGAATTATACACTTTGAAGGATTGGTCGTCTTATTAGCTGCGATTTATATATATGCATTATGTGGATTTAGTTGGTTATTATTTATCGTATTACTTTTTGCACCTGATTTAGCAATGGTGGCGTACGCTATTAACAAACGTGTTGGTGCACAAATTTATAATCTATTTCACACATATATCATATCAATATTACTTGTTTTAATAGGGGTCTATGTAAAGATGGATACAATTTTAATGGTTGGTTTAATATGGACAGCACATATTGGAATGGATCGAATGCTTGGGTATGGATTGAAGTATGAAACTGATTTTAAGGATACGCATATTCAGAGGTTATAGCTTAGGTAAAACGGAATTCATTGAATATGTATTAGAAAAAGCTATGAAGGATCGTTGAATAGAAGAGTTTGTATCAATACGAAAATAGACTAAGGTGGCAGAAATCATATAATGCCACCTATTATTTTTGAAGAAGAGGTTTTACTATATGAACTGACCTTATAAAACAATTACAATCTGCCCCTGCCAAATAATAAATCTCGTAAATATAATGGGAAATAAGAAGATAAGAAAAGAGGGAGCTTATGTACATACCAAAACATTTCACTATAAAAGATGAAGAGACGAAGTACGAAATGATTGAACAAAATAGCTTTGCAACTTTATTTTCTCAACATAACGGGGAACCATATGCAACGCACTTACCGTTGTTATTAAATAGGGAGACTCTAACTTTACATGGCCATTTCGCACGTCCGAATGAACAGTGGAAAGATATTGAGAATCAAGAAGTATTAGCAATATTCCAAGGACCACACAGTTACATATCGCCGTCGTGGTATGAAACAAACAAAGCTGTACCAACGTGGAACTATGTTGCAGTACATGTATATGGAGAGTTAGAAGTTGTTGAGGATGAACAGGAATTATTAAATTCTCTTCAAGATTTAGTACATAAATATGAAGACCCACAGAGTACCTACTCGCTAAATGAAGTAGATTCGAATTATATGGCAGGATTAAGTAAAGGGATAGTTGGGTTCAAAGTAAAGATAAATAAAATAGAAGGAAAGGCGAAGTTAAGTCAAAATCATTCTGTGGAGAGGCGGAATTTAGTTATTGAAAAACTTGAGAAAGTTGGTAGTGAGGGGAGTAGAGAGATTGCGGAGTTGATGAAAGGAACAAAATAAGTTCTGTGAAATGAAGGTAATTTACTAATTTTGTAGAAAATATATTTTTACTTAAAAGAAAATGCCTCCGTAGCTCTAGAAGGGAAGAGCGCCGGAAAACATGTCGCACCGGGTCGCAAGGCGAAGGTTTCAGAAGCACCGAAAAGCAAATAAGCTGAGACAGGCGGAATTCCTGTCGGTGAAATTCCGTAGGGAAGCGTGTTCCCCTCAGCCTATGCTTACGAAAGGAGTGCGGGTTCGAATCCCGTCGGAGGCATATGGAAAGCCCTGTATGAAGAAATATTCGATTACATTAACTAAATAAGTGCATTTAAAAAAGACCTTCTTAATGGAAGGTCTTTCGTTTTTAAAGCGCTTTTACAGCTGTTGTTGAGTTGTAGTCTTTACTTACGTCAACAGATTGAACAAAGTCAGGTCTTTGTGGTGCAGGAAGATCAGCATGACCCGCTTGGTATGTAATTGAACTATGAATACCAGTAGCTAAAATACCGAAAACAGATAGTCCTAAAAAAACAGAGCCAATTTTTTTAATCATTTCAATGCCCCTTTCTCAAATGTTTTTTCTTTTGCCTGTAACGCCTTATGAAAATATTCGCTTGCCTTAATGTGGTTATTTTCACCATAAAATTTAACAGCTAATTTTTCTGAGTATTCTTGAGTGTAGTTATATAATAATTCTTTGTCGAAATACGTAATTCCTTTAAGAATAATTGTTTCTAATTCTTCAGAAGGAACATTATTATTTATTTCGTTTAGAATTTTAAAATGATATATATATTCTTCATTATTTAATTCCATACAAATTTTTAATCCTTTTTGGATTAACCCCTCAGCAATACTTGTTTCATCTAGTTTAGAGTGTTCTCTTGCTTGTAAGAAGAGAGCTTTGAAATGTGTAGGCCTCTTTTCAGTTACTTCTGATAGGTGACGTATTGCGAGTGTGGAGAGGTTTTGACTGGCATATAACCAACCCAAATTATTACGTACACTTAAAATTAATTCTTTTTCATCGGATTTTTGTAAAAGGTGTATTGCTGAATTATATTGCTCTTCTGCTTGTTCATATTGTTTTAAATATACAAATGAGGCACCTAATGTATTTTTACATAATCCAACTTTAACTTCGTAGCCAGCTTGTTTATTGAAAATCTCTTTAGCCTTTGTCGCATATTCAATAGATTCAATTGGTTGGTAAAAGTGATAATGGAAAATAGCCATTCGATAATAAAATTCAGCCTGCTCTAGATTATCAGTGTTATTTACTAATAATAATTTAGCCTGTTCATAATGCTCGCTAGCTAAGTTATAGTCTGTGGTTAAAGTTGCATAAATGCCTTTAAAGAAATGATAGTAGTAAGACAGTGGGTGATTAGATGAGATTACGTAAGAATCTATTTTATCAAAACTATCTTTTGAAATGCTTAAACTATCTGCTAAAACTTTAAATCGAAAGTCTAGTAATGAATGATATAATGCTAAGTTTTCATCTTCTTCAAAGTTTAGTTCCTTTTCCTCAATTTCATGCTTTAAATTCGTTGCCTGTGAAACATCTTGCTTTAGCATAGCTAAATACCAATCATTAAATAATTTCGTAATTTGTTCATTACCTTGTAGTTGAACGTTCATGAAATCCCCTCACTTTTTGAATATTCTTATAAAATATAGTATCAAAAATAACAATATTTAGAAATGATGTTTTATATTTCTCAACATTTATTTAGTAGATTTACTATTAAACAAATTGGAATAAAGATAGTTTTGATATTTAGTTTAAGGAAGGAGGGAGTGGAATTTAGTAAGGATAGCTAAAGGGTGCTTCAGTCCGCTTTTTTGAAAGGGAAATGTATAAAAAGGTGCGTTCACACAATTTGTATGAACACACCTTTTAAAAAAGTATTACACAATCACGTCCCGCAAAAAGTACGATAAGGACGATTAGACGGCACAGGAGGCGTGCAGTAATCCGCTTGTTCTTGAGAATATTCATAAGGATTTGCTAAAGCTTGAAGAAGTTTCTCCATTACGCTATAGTCTCCATCTTTAACAGCTGCTTCTAGTGCTTCTTCTACTCTGTGATTCCTGGGGATGATTACTGGGTTGTTATTTTTCATCAACTTGTAGGCATCATCTTGTGATTCTTTTTGTCTTTCTAACCGAGATTGCCATAGCTCGTACCATTCTTTAAATTCAGGACTTTCAAATAAAGGTGCATTTTCTAATGTATTGTCAGTTAATGCACGGAATGTATTTGTATAATCTGCTTTATATTTTTCCATCGCTTTTAAAAGTTTCTCAATAAGTGATTGATCATGTTCTTCATTGCTAAATAGTCCTAATTTCTTCTTCATTCCGAGGAACCAATTGTTTTCGTACTGCACGCTGAACTTTGAAATTTCATCTTGTGCAATCTTTAGTGATTCTTCTTCATCTTCGTGTAGAATCGGCATTAAAGATTCAGCTAATCGTGCAAGGTCCCATGCAGCCATATATGGTTGATTTCCGTATGCATAACGGCCTTGTGTGTCAATAGAGCTAAATACTGTTTCTTGATTATAACTATCCATAAAGGCACACGGACCGTAATCAATCGTTTCACCGCTAATCGTTATATTGTCAGTGTTCATTACGCCGTGAATGAAGCCAACGAGTTGCCATTTTGCGATAAGGCTTGCTTGTCTCTTAATGACTTCTTGTAGTAGTGCGACATATGGGTTTTCAGTAGATTCAACTTCTGGATAATGTCTTTTTATCGTATAATCAGCTAAAGCTTTGAAATCTTCGATTGAGCCTCGAGCTGCGGCGTATTGGAATGTTCCAACGCGTATATGACTGCTTGCAACTCTAGTTAAAATAGCTCCAGGTAACTTCGTTTCGCGATAGATTGGTTCGCCAGTTGAGACTACTGCTAAACTGCGAGTAGTTGGAATATCAAGCGCGTACATCGCTTCACTAATAATATACTCACGTAGCATCGGACCGAGTGCAGCGCGGCCATCACCACGGCGCGAATATGGAGTTGGACCGGAACCTTTCAATTGAATATCAAACCGTTCGCCTGAAGGAGTAATTTGTTCCCCAATTAAAAGGGCACGACCATCTCCTAACATGTTGAAATGACCAAATTGGTGCCCAGCATACGCCTGAGCTAGTGGATGAGCTCCTTCTGGGATTGCGTTACCAGCTAAAATGGCAACTTCGGTTTCTTTTTTTAATTCCTCAGGAGTAAAGCCAAGAGATATTGCTAAAGAATTATTTAGTTTAATTAACTCCGGTGAGTGTACAGGAGTTGGGGGGATTTCGGTGAAAAATGATTTGGGCAGGTCAGTATAACTACTCTCTAAATTCCAACCAGTTTCGTTTTTATTAGTCATCGTATCTCCTCCTTTTTGTGTATTTTAGAAATTTGAATTGTAATTGTTTTTTAATTATTCTCTTGTACTTATATGTATTCTGTGTGAGGTTAATTAAAAATATTATACGTTTATTTTGAAAGATCCCCTTGAAATCTATTGTAAGGACTTCATTACATTGTGTCCATTTAACTGTCATAAAAACAAAAAGAGCCTTCGTTATATTGAACTATACCCTATAAAATGGACAGTTTAATAAAAAAGCCCTGAAAAATCAAGCACTTAAAAGGTGGTTCCGATATTCGATCGGAGCCATCTTTTTTTATGTCCACTGATAACGATTATAATTATACTCCTCCATATAATCCTTTATGTTGAGCTCAAGGGATTCAAAGGTTTGACAATCTTTATAATCTAATTCATCTTTCATATGACCAAAAAAGGGTTCCATTGGTGCATTGTCTAAACAATTGCCCCTACGGGATATAGATTGTCTGATCCCATTTCTCTTACACGTTTTTGCAATTCAGGGTGTGTATAATGAATACCTTGGTCTGAATGTAGAAGCGCTTCAGGATGAATGACTCCTCCTAATCTCTCTTTCAAGTTATCTAATGTTTGATAGACGATATCCATTCATAATCTGTTTCATCATTGCGTTCTTTTTCCAGCTGTTTATCTGTCTGATGAAGCCACGCTCCCCAGCGAGTGTGCAAAGGTAACGCACCATACGTGGGAATTGGAATCGACGTATGGTTTATTCAATCATTGTGTATGTTTCTCGTGGTGTTAACGCTTCTTCTGTAACGCCTGCCTTTCGAGTTCGTCTAATTTTTTCGGAATGTCAATTCCGCTTCTAAAAACGCAATACGTGCTTCCGCTTTCTTTAATTTTTCATCAGAAGAGAGGGGTTTTTCCGAAGGGCGTCCCGTACTTCCTTTCCCACGGTGTTCTGTATAAAAGCCTTCCTCACCAAATCGTTCAAAGGTTCTTCGCCAACGTTTCAAGCATTGTTTTGGTTTCTTCTCACCAATCACAGCTAAGTCAAACCCATTCTCTAAAAAGATTTGGCTAGGACCTTTTCCTTGTTGATTTTCTTTTACCCTCATTTTCTGAAAAAATTTTGTGGCGATTTATCCATAACAGAAACCATGACCTGTTACCTTACGTAAGAAAGTCTATACTCCGCTTCTGCTTACAAGAGAAATACAAAAATATTACAAAGTAAAGAAAAAGTTGTAAATTTGTGGATAATATTGTTATTATATGTAACGTGTTTTAGTTTTTTTGTGTTAGAATTATACACGTAATTCCTGATATTTGAATATAATCTTATGAATTCTCATGCGTATTAGAAGGCGGGGTGAGAATGATGGATGCAAAAACCAAGTGTTTTATACAGAACCTAAACGAGAAATTGCAATTTTGTACATACGAGTTTATTAAACTAGAAGGCTGTGGAAAAAAGGAGCAGGTTGAGAAAGAGCTGCAAACGATCTTATCAGATATCGAGATCATGATTCATTTAACAGAACTTTTTATGTTAATAGACAGTTCGTATGCGCCAGAATTAAAGCAAATACATGAGAAGTTGCTGCAAAAACAAGAGTATATTCAATTCGAATGCACCAACGATTTTGTCTGTGTTTAGAAGTAGAAATATATTAAGATTTCTAAAAATAAAAAAAATTTTAGAAAAACTTATTTACATTTCTCAATTTTTGGAATAAACTTCTAATTGCAGAATGGGAAATACAAAATATGGAAAGGTTGTGCGTTATGACAAACGTAACAGGAACAAAATTTACTTATGAACAAGTGCAGGAAGTAATCACGAATGTAATCAAGGAAGAAGCTTCAGTAGATAAAGTATCATTAGATGCAACTTTACAAGATTTAGATGTGGATTCATTATTGTTTGCAGAAATTATGATTGTACTACAAGACGAATTTGATCAAGAGCTGGAAGTAGAAGACCACTTAAACCCTAAAGAATCAAAGCCCACTGTTAACGAATTAGTTAAAGCAGTTTATACATGTTTACAAGTTTAGAAGTTTAAACTTATTATAATTTATTTGAACTAATAATCAGATTTTAAAATAAAAGTCAATGTGCAAGAAAATTATGATTCGTAGAAGGAGTTAATAAGATGACGACTACAGTTGATACGCGTACACGATTTGATGTAGAGAAATTCGAAGAATGGAAGAAAGAAGGCGTTTATCCGTTCTTCCCAACAGTTGAATCCACAACTGACAACTACATTACGACAAAAGAAAACGGTAAAATGTTAATGTTTGGTTCATGCGATTATCTTGGTTTGTCACAAAATGATTACTTAAAACAAAAATCCATCGAAGCCATTCAGAATTTCGGTACAAATACATATGGCGCACAAATCTTTTGTGGTCATACAACGATCCATAATGAATTAGAAAACAAACTTGCGAAATTATATAATAAGCCAGCTGGTATTATCTTCCCTTCAGGAATGACTGCAAATATCGGTGTGTTAACGGTAATGGCTGGTCCAGATGATGTTATTATCAATGACAGATTAAATCATATCTCTATCTTTATGGGTAGCCAGTTATCAGGTGCACAAATCCGATCTTTCCCTCATAATAACGTAAAGAAACTTGAATCAATCTTAAAACAAAGCATGGATAAAGGAAAAAGAATCATCGTAGTCGATGGCCTCTTCAGCGCAGATGGAGATTATGCTCCGTTAGATAAAATCTGTGCGCTTGCAAAAGAATATAACGCAATTGTCATGGTTGACGAAGCACATTCATTTGGTGTTGTAGGGCTCAATGGTTTAGGTGTAGCGGAACATTTTGGTGTTTTAGACCAAGTAGATATTGTCGTGGGAACAATGAGTAAAGCTGTAGGTAGTGTTGGTGGATTTATTGTTACAAATAAAGAAATCGAAAGTGCCATTAGATATTATGCACCATCATATACGAGTTCAAGAGGTTCAACACCAGCAGTTGCTGCCGCATCTCTTGCATCCTTAACATATATGGAAGAACACGGCGTACAATTAAGAGAAGACCTATGGAGAAATTCTTCTTACCTAATCGAAAAACTACAAGAGAATGGTTTTAATTTACTAGATACGGTTAGTCAAATTGTTCCTGTTTTAGTCGGCGACGACAAAAAAACAGCGAGTGTCACATCATGGTTAATGGAAAGAGGACTATTTACAGCAGCATTCATTTCACCAGGTGTACCAGTAAATAAAGGGCGCTTACGCATTGGTGTTACAAGTAGCCACTCCCTTGAAGAATGCCAAAAAGTTGTGGACCTATTAATAGAAGCAAAAGAAATTTTCAAATTTTAATTCCTATATTTACTAACTATTGTTAGAAAAGATGATATACTTACAATAGTTGGGATACCATCAGCAACATTACCTCATTAACCCCACGCTGATGGTATCATTATAAATATATTTATTAAAAAGGATGCGAATCATGGAAAATTACGAATGCAAAAACAGAGAAAACATTCTTGAACAATTCAATTTGACGACTCCCATTTTCCAAGCATTGGGCGATGTAAATCGGCAACAAATTATCATGATTTTACTTAAAACCGATGGTTTAAATGTAACTCAAATAACAGAACAAATGTCAATTTCTAGACCTGCAGTATCCCATCATTTAAAAATATTAAAGCAAGCAGAATTGGTTAGACCAAAGAAACACGGAAAAGAAGTATATTATTCTTTGACAACCAGTAATTTCGTTATTTATATGAAAGAATTAGTATCTGCGATTGAAGCAGGGTATTAATTTTTTTGCATAACGTGTTTATAAGTTTGAACCTGTAAACGTGAAACTTACACATTTAACTAAATAGGAGGTACAAAGATGCAAAATCAAAACCAATCAAACAAGATTTATTTCTTACTTCTACTAGTTCCTTTGTTTTGGGGCGGTTCCTTCTCGACAGCTGAACATGTTGTAACTGAAATCCCGTCATTAGTCGCAGCTACTCTTCGTTTCGGTATCGCAGGTGTCATCCTGATGGTGTATTTAACAATTAAATCAGAATGGGATATGGCTTCTATCAAGAAAGGATGGAAAGGACTATTACTCGTTGCGTTAACTGGTATTTTCGGCTATAACGCTTTATTCTTTTTAGGTGTACACTATACGTCCGCTATCAATGGTTCATTAATTATTGCAACCATGCCAATCTTCGTTACACTAGGTTCGATTCTTTTTTTAAATGAAAAATGGAACAGTAAAGTCGGAATCAGTTTAGTACTATCTTTAGTCGGTGTTATTATCGTGATTACAAAAGGATCTCTTGATATGTTACTTTCCTTAGCATTTAATGTTGGGGATTTATTGTTTTTAGCAGCTCTAGCATGCGGCGTTATATATGGTTTAGTAGGGAAAGCTGTCATGAAAGACGTTTCACCATTATTTGCTACGACAATAATGACTGTTATGGGTTCTGTTTTCCTAGCAATCTCTTCCTTATATGAAGGGGGTTGGGACAAAGTACCTAGTATGTCTGCACAAAGCTGGTTAGAAATGTTTTATATGGTTGTATGTGGTACGCTCGTTGGATATATTATTTTCAATAAAGGTGTAGAGCAAATCGGGGCGAGCAAAGCGAGCATGTATCTGAACCTTACACCAATCGTTACGACTTTAATTTCTGTCGTATTCTATGGTTCTGTCATGAGTTGGAAAGAAGTAATCGGTATGTTATTTGTATTAATCGGTGTATATATCGCGACTGCAAAATCGGCAAATCAAAGCAAGAAAGTCGCTTTAAATGATTAAAGGAATAGGCACCGATATTACAGAGATTGAAAGATGGAAGAATAAAAAAACACTTCAAAAGCTATTTACAAAGCAAGAAGTACTGTGGGCAAAAGAAAATTATATCAATTATTCTATTATGTGGTGTATCAAAGAAGCGACAGTAAAGGCAATCGGTACTGGCTTTCAAAAGAACACCATGTGGAAAGATATAGAGATAGTAAACATTGATGGGAAATACGAAATACATTTTAGCGCAGCAGCAAGACAAACCTGTCACATTACGGCAGAAGATCAATTTCATATTGATGTGACAAGAAACAGTACGAGTGTGATATCACAAGTAATTTGGACTGATACTCATTTTGCGTAATTAATCTACTATTATAATAGAAGGAAATGAACAAAAAAACCTATGCATGGGCATAGGTTTTTTCTTATCAATCTAATTAACTTAAAGTCAATGCATCATTCATTCTCCGTACCTCATTTCTATCGTTGGTTCCAGTATAACGAGGTTTTTTGATAAAAATACACAAAAAACCCGAATCATGGGGCTTTTTTTAAGTGCCCATGATTCGGGATACAGTTCATATAACGAAGGCTCTTTTTGTTTTTTCCTTTTATTCATACACAGTCTTCATAGTTGTAGATGTATAAAAGGAAAAAAGTAATTTGGGGCGTAATCTATCTATATGATAATTCAAAATGAAATATAAGTCTATATTTTTGTTGGTTTTTTGATTATATTTATGTCACTGAGCTCAGAAGAATATATGTGGAGGGAAAATGTATGGAATCGAAACATGTACCAGTTTTAATTGTTGGAGGGGGATTATCAGGATTATCGTCTGCATTATTTCTTGCGAAACATAACATTGATTATGTACTTATTGAAAGGCATCCGTCTACTGCGATTCATCCGAAAGCGGGTGGAATTACATTTCGCACAATGGAATTATTCCGAGAACTGGGTCTAGAAAAAGGAATTAGATTAGCTGGTAAAGCATTAGAGAATTGTCACGGGAGAATTGCAGTTCAAACAATAGCTGAGGTAAATAATGAAGAGTTGGAACAAATAAGGGCGGCGCAGTATGAAAATAACGAAAATTTATTTCGTAAAGTGGAAGAGATTAGCCCATCAAAACAAACTGCTTGTTATCAAATTACTTTAGAGGAGATGATATTACAAGAAGCACAGAGATTAGGCGGGAAGCTATCTTTTTATCATGAACTAGTTTCTTATGAGCAAAATGGAAACGGAGTAATAGCAACGATTCGAAATCGTAAAACGAAAGAAGAGAGCATGATTCATTGTGATTATGTAATTGCAGCAGATGGAGCGAAAAGTAAAATACGTGAACAGTTAGGTATTTTAACCGAGGGCCGTGGTACAATCGGTGGTTATTATATGAACATATATTTTGAAGCGGATTTGAGTGAATTTATTAAAGGAGACGCATTCGGTTTTACTATGATACTTCATCCAGAAGTAATTGGTGCGCTTATTCCAGTCGATAACGAAAGTAAATGGATTTATCATGTAGCTTATGATCCAGTAAAAGGGGAGCGACCAGAGGATTTCTCTATAGAACGCTGTAAACAAATTATTCAAACTGCAATTGGAAGTACGGATATTAAGCCAGAAATAGTAAGTGTTTTGCCGTGGGAAGCGAGTGAAAGTACAGCGGTAAAATTTCAGGACAATCGCATCTTTTTAGTTGGTGACTCGGCGCATATTATGCCGCCAACAGGAGGATTCGGTTCAAATACAGGAATACAAGATGCACATAATTTAGCTTGGAAATTAGCGGCTGTTATAAAAGGGAAAGCAAATCCAAAATTGTTAGAAACGTATCATGACGAGAGATATCCTGTTGCAAAATTAACGACGGACCATGCGAGTAGTATATTATTTCGTGCTGCGAATAGAGAGGAAGGTAATTTGAGTAATATGGATAGTTTAGCTGTCACTGCTGGTTATCAGTATTGCTCAGAAGCAATTATAGACGAATGTAACACACCGCATAGAATGAATATAGTTGATTTGAACGGACGCCCGGGAACGCGTGCGCCACATTTTTGGGGAACTTATGAAGGAAAAGAAGTTTCTATACTTGATCTATTTGGTAGCAACTTTGTGTTACTTACTGGAGCAGAGCCTAGTACTTGGACTGAAGCTGCAAATGTTGTTTCATCTGGATTAGGAGTAAAGATAAAAGTGTATCAGGTAGGTTTAACTGGTGATTTTATCGATCAAGATAACTTTTTTAGAAAACTATACGGGATAGAAAATGGAGGAGCGGTAGTAATAAGACCAGATGGATTTATTGGATGGCGTACGGAAAATGAGGTAGTAAAGCCGGGTATATTACTTGAAGAGATAATGAATCGTTTATTATGTAATTAAATATAAAAACACCGCTTGTATTTCAAAAGCAGAAGAACCACTGAATTATGGTGGCTTTCATATAACAACTATTACTTCTCAAAAGAGTAAGCATCTTTTAAGTTACACGAATATGATGCCAGTATACGCTAATAAACTACCTCATAAGGATGAGGCAGAGAAAATAGCGATGGATGTAATGGAAAAGGTTGATCGACAATATGCAAAGGGCCTAACTTTACTTCGTATAGAAAAACAAACTAGACATTATGTTGACGGGGGACAAACTGTGGAGTTTCCTGTTCTATGGATAAAGATGATGCATAATAACAGAAGTTTTAACTGGGTGACAATTGGTGGTGACGGACAAATCATTGAATTTGAGCGAGAAGTACGCTGGGATTATATGATGAGTCGTCGCCAAACAGAAATGTGGTATTACGATGATTGGGTATTGGCACGCACCGGGGAAGGACCACAATTATTGCCGCCAGCTGCGTTGGTTTAATATGTTAAACAATATGTGTACAATGGTAGGCGTCTATGTGGGGGAATGAAAAAGGAAAAGTAATTTTAGTGTTATTTATGCATCATTAGAATATTCGGGAAGCCTTTATATTGGCTTCCCGATATTTTTTATGTTGAAAAAATATTATGCAAGATGTTGGTAATATACTACGTATTTTTCTAATCCTTCAATCTCTTTCTCAGGAGGTTCAATTCCACCTTTTCGGCCGTAGCAAACATTTCTCAAGTATTCGCCGAAAATCATAGAGCGACTTTTCTCGTTTTCCATCCAATTATATCTATTAATTATAAAATCACCATCAAAACTTGTATCAAATGTATATGGAATACAAGTTATATGTTTTGGTAAATGTTTTTTTAATACTCTATATTGCCGGCCTGCTCCTAAGCTTTTACATACAAATAGTAAACTATTAATTGTTGTAAAATCAAAGATCTTCTTAGCTTCAATTACATTTGCGATAGAATGGAGAGAGTTTTTCTCGAAAATGATAGCATCTTCCGGTACACCGTGTTCAATTAACTTGTTAACAATTACTTCTGATTCTGATAAATCTCCATAATGCCAGTTTGGATGTTTCATTCCATGTAAACTAGTACCACCTGTGACGATAATTTGTGCACCTAAACCTTGTTGATAAGCATGTAAAGGAGCTTGCCAATTACCAGGATGGGAACCACCGAAAACGAAAATTGCATCACACTGTTGTGGTGTTGATTTTTTTAGGAAAGCGATTTCGGTTATTTCTTCAATTTGTTTTTTCGTAAGATGTGGGACTTCAGGATATTTAGGGATTACCATATGAAAACCTCCTATATAGTGAAATGTTAAATTCATTATATAGCGATTTTGTTTAGTAGAAAAAGGGAAGCTTTTCATTTGGCAGTTCCCCTTTTATGATAACTCTCCTATAAACAAAAGTTCTCCTTCATCATAAAATCCATCTTCATCATGGATTATCTCTTGGAAATGCAATGTTTAGATGCTGTTAGAAATTGATATTTTCCATTCATGCCCGAAGTCGGAAGCATTGGAGAGGGGAATCCATTTTTGAAATTCGTTATCTCTATTGAAAAAATTTTGAAAGTAGTCATCGTTTTTAAATATGATGATTTGTGAGTTCCATAAGCTTGCTATTTTGATCATAACAACGACTCGATATGTATTTGTATCGTTCGGTTTCATTGTCATTAATTGATTCGCTTGATTTAACAGGGCTTGAATGCACAATCGTTTTACTTTCCTAGGTGTTGTACTAGAATCGATAAAAGCTTGAGAGCCTGGTAAAGGCATATGCCAGTATTCATCGTTATAGAAAGTAGACGGAAATGCTTTAGTAGAGTCTTCAATTCTTTTTATAAGAGTTTGTGTTCTTCGTTTCATACCACGTATTTTCTGTTCACGCATTGTTGATCATCTCCATAAATTTTTGCAAGGCAGCTGAGTGAAAAATGTCTTTTCGAGTAATAAAGGTAGTAGGAACCTTTTTAAAGTGATTTGGTAATGTATTTAAAGATACACCATGTTCATAATCTGGAATAATGGATTTCATCATAATAGCCGCGCCCATACCTGATTTTACACATGCAAGTATTGCTTCAATTGTTCCGAACTCTAGTATTCTTTTAGGTGAAACCCCTTCTTCTTGAAGCCAGTTTTCTAATAGTTTTCTGTAATAACATCCTTGACTAAAAGCGAGTAAATTCAGTTCTCCTATTGTTTTAAAGGAAGATAGAGGAGTCTTACTAATGAGAACGAGTTCTTCTTCTCGAAATAAAAGGGTATGAAGTTCAACATGCTGAATATTTCCAGCGATGAATGCTCCATCCAGTTGACGGTCTAAGACGAGTTGAGTTAACCATTCGGTCGTATTTGTTTCTAAAATAAATTCGACTTCTGGATACTTTTCATAATAGGTCGTTAATATAGGTGTGAGACGAACGGCTGTTGTAGATTCTGTGCACCCGATTTTTAATGTGCCTTTCGGATGGGTTCTGCTACTTTGAACAGCTTTAATGGATTGATCCATTAAGTGGATGATTTGTTTTGCATATGTTAATAAAATTTCTCCGTTAGAAGTTAAAGTAACACCTTTTCCGTTTCGATAAAATAGTGGTACGCCTAATTCGTTTTCTAGTTGTTTTATACGCATCGTTACACCTGATTGTACATAGTTTAAGTTTTTAGCGGCATGAGATATATTTCCTTCTTTCGCAACTTCGTAAAAAACCGTTAAATCTTTTATGTCCATTTATTATCACCCCGAAAAAGGTATCAATTTTTTTGATGGATTCTATTATTAACACTTATTTTACATGATATCAGAACCTTCATACAATGAAAGGTATATGGGGGAGATAACGTTGATAAGTGAAGAAAAAATTGAAAAGTACAGTAGTTCTAATAAATGGATCATGTTAACTTTGGCAACGGTAGCACAGGCAAGTGCAACACTTATAACATATGGAGTAGGGGTACTCGCTTTATTTTGGAAACAGAAATATGCACTTTCGAATATGCAGGTTGGGTTGTTAATAAGTGCTGTAAATATTGGTCCGTTGTTTTGTATGCTTTTTGCCGGAAGGTTACTTGATCGATATAATGAAAGAATATTAATTGGAGCGAGTGCCGTATTACTTGGCGGGGCGCTTTTACTTGCTCATATGGCAAGGGGATTTATTGGGTTATTATTTGTCCTTTTTTTAATAGGGACTTTTTATAGCGTATCCCAGCCAGGGGGAAGTAAAGTAATCTTGAAATGGTTTCCGAAAGAGATTCGCGGATTAGCTATGGGAATACGGCAAGCTGGTATACCTATTGGCGGGGCGTTAGCAGGAGTAATAATCCCTTTGCTTACAATTAAATTTAGTTTAGCTTATACGATAAATGTTATTGCAACTATATGTATAGTAGGCGGGTTATTGTTTTTCATATTTTATAAGGAATCGTACGTACGAGAACACACGAGCCAAGAAAATGTAAGTATTTCTTTTTGGATGCAGTTAAAAAAGGTAATATGTAAAAAAGAGCTGTATCCAATTTTTATTACAGGTATTTGCATGATTTCTTTACAAATGATATTAGTCGGACATTTTATAAAATTTTTAGTCATTGAAAAATCGATAACACCTATTGTAGCAGGGAAAGTATTTTCAGTTATGCTATTTGCAGGAATGATTGGGCGAATTATATTAGCTACAATAAGTGATACATATTACAAAGGTGATCGTCGTACACCTTTATTAATAACTGTATGTATTTCTTGTTGCTTAATTTTAGTTGTTGTAATGAGTATAAACACAATGACACTTGAGGTATTGTTTGTGATGAGCGGACTGCTAGGGTTCTTTGCGATCGGTTGGTTTAGTCTTTTTATGGTTGAAGTTGCTGAGTCTGCAAGTGAGGAATCGGTAGGGATGACAGTGAGTTTTGCGCTTACACTTAATCAAATTGCTATTATCTTTGCACCTGCTTTGTTTGGTTATATAGTAGATGGAAAAGGCTACACATATGCATGGATGGGGATAGCTGCATTACTAAGCGTTTCAGTAGTGAGTTTATGTAAAAGTAAACGAATATTAAAAATGTAAATCTTTTATGAAGAAAATCTAAAGAAATGTCGTGAGAGTGACATTTCTTTTTTTATATGCTGTATAATCAATTTAGAAATGAGATTCGTTTTCATTAACGCTCATTTCCTCTTTTGAAATTACCTGTAATTTTAGCCATAATAAGCTGTTTTTCTTTTTCGTTACTTGCCCGATTTATTTTGTTTAAAAATTTTTAAGCATCATTTCCTTTTAAAATTATAATCTTTTTTCCTTAATATTCAATTAAAACTATATTATTTTTTGTTACTCGATAATGAAACATCATATCATCTAAACGATTGCGCTTATCGGTCTTTTTCAAATTAACGCCTCCATTCTTGTTAATGTGTAACGAATGTTACATAAAAAATTAAAATTAAAGTTGGATGTATCCGATTGTAAGGTGGAAATTTTGTAAAAAAGAACTACAATAGAGAGTAGTTAAAATTTGAACGTTAGAAAAAGGAATCTAGTTTACTATGAGGAATAATAGAGTAGATAGATTATAAGATATTTAAAAACTAAAAGATATAGAATAGAATGGAAAAGTATAAAGTGAAACTAGATAAAAGAGGGTTCCCATATGTTTAAGAAATGGTTAATCGCTTTCTTTGTTTTTGCTATTTTTTGTGGGAGTGTCGCTGCACTCATACATGCAAATAAAGAAAAGAAATACAGTTTGAAGGCATTTTCAAATTTTGAGGATAAAGTTGGAAATGTTCAACCGAAAGTTGATGCGAATCAGCAAAAACGTTATGATATTGCAGCAACGAAACTCGATCAATATTTAAAAGATAAAGGATTTAACGGGACGGTTCTCGTAACGGATAAAAATAATGTGGTTTTACGAAAAGGCTACGGGTATGCGAATGTAAAAGATAAAGTTTTAACAACGCCAAGAACAAAATATCGCATCGGTTCCATAACGAAAACAGTAGTTGCAATATCTATATTACAACTAAGAGAAAAAGGGAAATTGAATATTGAAGACAATGTAAATAAGTATATTCCATCGTTTCCAGCAGATAAAAACATTACGTTACGAAATTTGTTAACACATACGTCCGGGTTACCAGATCAGGGACAAGGTAGTGTTGATGCGGCATCACGTTTAAAGTTAGTAACGTGGATTGGAGCGCAAAAGTTGCAATTTCCTGCAGGGACAGGATGGAAATATACAGATTATAATTATATGGTACTTGCGTATATTGTAGAAAAGATATCGAATAAACCGCTTGCTGAATATGTGAAAGAAAACATTTTTACTCCTGTTGAAATGAATGAATCTGGTATGGGTGCAACTCTCCCTGAAGATATTTTCTTAGCAGAAGGTTACACGAAAAAAGATAATGAGTTAATAGCTACACCCCGCTTAAAAATGAACTGGCTGTATGGTTGTGGTGAAATGTATACGACCGTTGAAGATATGAAAAGATTAGATGAGGCTATTATGGATGGAAAGCTGATTTCTAAACAAAGCTTATCAGATATGTTTACAGTATCACCTGCGAGAAAATATGGATTTAGCTTCTATATTTACCCAGATTATTATCATAACCATGGTGTATTAGCTGGCTGGAACACTTTTAATAATTTTAACTGGGATAAAAGAACGTTTGTAATATTATTCTCTAACGTACAAAATGGTATGAATGATACATTTAATCAAGAGTTTAGGAAATTAGCGAATGATTTAATAGAAGGAAAATAATTATTTAAAAATCGGTATTGATATGTAATTATCAATACCGATTTTTTTATTTAATAATGTTTTATTTAGTGAACAAGCAGGTATGAGAGTGGATTAGTACTAGAATAAATTTATGAAGGAAGTCAAATGATATTAATGTTAAATATAGGGAATATACTTTGTGAATGTCATCTATTTGTATTGAAATTATGTGATTATCATGCGGAAGAATAATTGGTAATTTTTACATTGATGAAAAAGCTTGAGCTTCACACTATGTTAAGCCTTACAGTATTGTAGACATGAACAGGAGGTTGAAAAATGAAAAAAATAGTAAAGTTTTGTTTAATAGCTACATTATCTACAACGATTATTAGTGGATGTTCTTTTGAAGGGAATAATGAAAATGCCAAAGGGAAAGAGAAAGAGGATAAAAAAGTAGAGGTACAGAAAAACGCTGGAAAATATACGATGCCGGATGAAAAAGATAAACATGAAGGTACATGGCTACAATGGCCTCATGAATACACATATGGTCAAGAGTATAAACAAGAAGTTGAACCTATTTGGATTAAGATGGCAAGTGCTTTAACTGAGGGTGAAAAAGTCCACATTGTTGCATATGATGAGGAAGAGAAAGAGCGAATCAATAAGCTTTTAATAGATAAAGGGCTGAATATGGATAAAGTTGATTTCTTTATCGCTCCTACTGATGATGTGTGGGCAAGAGATAGTGGACCGATTTTTGTTTATGACAATAATAAAAATCTGAAAATATTAGATCCAGCATTTAATGGTTGGGGAAAGAAAACTCCATATAAAAATGATGCCCGTATACGTGAGGATGTTAGTAAACAATTAGGGATTGAAAGAATTGATTGGGGGAAATTTGTCCTTGAAGGTGGCGCAATTGAATTAGACAGCAATGGGACTGCTTTATTAACTCGAAGCGCAGTAACGAATAAAAATAGAAATCCTGATTTATCAGAAGCGGAAATTGAAAAATATATAAGTGACCTTGGGGTGACAAACTTTATTTGGTTAGATGGAGTGCCTAATTTAGATATTACTGATTTTCATATTGATGGATTTGCTAAATTCCATGATAAATCTACAATCGTAACGATGGCAGAAGATGACTTGGCTGAATGGGGCTTGTCAAACAAAGATATGGATAAATTGTTAGATGCAAAAAATGCTTCAGGACAGAAATATAAGTACGAATACTTACCGCTTAGTAAAGATAAAGTTACTTTAGAAGGTGGAAAAACTCTAGATTATAAGGGGTCGTATATCAATTATTATGTTGGGAATACAGTTATATTGGTGCCTAACTATAATGATCCAAATGACAAAATCGCAAACGATACGATTCAGAAATTATACCCGGATCGTAAAGTAGTGGGAATTGATGTGAGAGAGCTTTATAAAAATGGCGGAATGATCCATTGTGTGACACAGCAACAACCGATTCAATTGAAGTAATCGATTATAGTTTCGTTATGTTGCTTTATAGACAAAATAGGTGAAATGCTAACTTTACTTATTTTGTCTTGTTTTAACATCTGTAACAAGATGGGAATGTATAATTTTAATGTAACGATAATTAGATAAAAGTATATTGTCATTATTGTTTTATATGGAAAAGGAGAAAAATGTTTGTGTTAAAGAATTTAAAAAGAGTATTTTCGTTTTTCCCTATCGTTCTACAGTACATTATAAATGTAGCTTTGATCTGTTTGGGAATTGTTTTAAGTGTGTTTCTTATGAAAGAAGTCATTCAATTTATACAAGAACTTAAATTAAATAGTGAGGAATCTAGTTATCATTTAATTGATAGCATTGTCGTATTCTTTTTATATTTTGAATTCATCGTAATGATTATAAAGTACTTTCAAATGAATTTTCATTTTCCATTACGTTATTTTATATATATAGGTATAACTGCTATTGTTCGTCTAATTATTATAGACCATGATAGTTCAATGGATTCATTGATATATGCTTGCGCGATTCTTGTATTAATTAGTGCTTTATTCATTGCAAATTCTAAAATAATGCGTCGTGATTTAGAAGAGTGAACGTTTGTTGTTTAAATCAAAAAAGATGTTTTATCTTTTGGTAAAAAGGAGTAACAGTATTGAAAGAAATAATCTTAACCAGTTTTATAATAATAGGGTTTATGATTCTGCTATTTAATTGTATACTTTCATAATTTAAAAGAATAAAAGGTTAATAAGGAAAGAGGTTTTTGTAAGTATGGTTCATTACAATAATCAAAATAGTTTACATCAAATATTTACATTAAAAGGAACGGTTGTAAGAGATATTTTCCCGCAAATTTTATTATATATATGTATTTCAACGATAGTAACTGTGATTAATTATTATTATGTAGAAATAAAAATTAATCAAACTCCTTGGGTAATTGTTGGAGGAGCTTTAGGTCTACTGTTAGTTTTTCGTACTAATACTGCCTATGATAGGTATTGGGAAGGTAGAAAGTTATTTGGAACGGTTGGTGCTTGTACTAGAAATTTGGCAGTTAGTTTTTTATGTTATTGGGAGTCTGAAGGGAAAAAGACGGATCAGGAAAAATTAAAATTTTTACATTTGTTAATTGCTTTTCCAAAGATAGCGAAAGGACATTTGAGAGACGAAAAAGATTTATCCGAAATAAAAGCATTGTTTGATATTTGTTCTGAGAAGGAAAAAGAAATGTTGGCTGAGTCTATTCATTTACCGATTAGTATAGTTTTTATGTTAAAAACTATACTATCAAAAGGTTTGAAAACGGGTCAAATTCACCCAAATGCAATAATTAATATGGAAGCTGATTTGAATACTCTGCTTACGGCTGTGGGTGGATGTGATCGGATCAAAACAACGCCTATTCCTTTTGCATATTTTGCTCATATTAAAATTTTACTGCTCATATTTTGCGGGACTTTATCGATTGGTCTTGTTGATAGTCTTGGATGGTTTACAGTACTTGCAACTACGTTTATAAGTTTTGCATTTATAGGGATTGAAGCAATAGGAGTTGAAATTGAGGATCCATTTGGTCAAGATCCAAACGATCTTCCGCTAGAAGGGATTTGCATTGGGGTAGAAACGCATTTAGTGAATTTATATAATCAAAACGCTCTATTAGAAGTAATGGATTTGAATCTTGATAAAAAAGTCATCTAATCCTTCATTGTGTACGACGATTAAAATTTAAAAATCTTGTCAAGAGTCAGTTTACGGCTTAACGACGTCTTTATATTTTTTATATAAATATATAATATTTCTCCGTGCTATAATCCATTCATGAAATGTGCACGTTTCAAAAATTGTAATGAAAAGAGAAATGAATTGGGGAATAGTTAGCTTATTGAAAACAGTTATTCAATCATTATTAAAAAGCGAGGTAAGTAATATGGAACAAAAACATAGTGGCATTATTTTTACTGCAATACCAGATGAATCGAATGAATATTATCGACCATTTTATGAAGACATTATTTATTTTAATGAATATTTAAATGCAAATAAAGCATTTACCGATCAACTTATATCTTTATCTGTTGAAGAGCAAGACTTTCATACAAACTTTTTTGAGTATGATGATATTTGGCTAAGAGATGTTGCACCAGTTGTAACAAATCATCTAGTCAAATTCAAATATCAACCGAATTATTTACCGAAAGATCAAGGGCGATATTTAGATCAACAATTTAATAAATGGTTGAAAAAAAACGACTTTGAATATGTGACATCTCCATTGATATTAGACGGTGGAAATCTTATTTGGAATAAAAAAGATACCGTTATATTAACGGAACGCATATTTGATGATAATTATGATTGGACGGAAGAAGAAATTATAGAGCAACTGGAATGGGATTTAGATGTGAGTCGGGTTATTATTATTCCTGCTGAAGAGGGAGATGTACTTGCACACGCAGACGGGATGGTTAAATTTATTGATGAACATACAATGTTTATTAGTGATTTTTTAGGGGATCATGAATTTAGATATAAGGTTCAAGAGATTATTCAAGAGCAAATGCCAGAGGCTGAATTTATAGTTGTTCCTTCGTCATATACAGAGAAGGGGCAATACGATGAAGAGATAGCGTCAGCAAAAGGTTTATATATAAATATGTTAGAAACATGTGATACGCTTTACGTTCCTAAGTTTGGATTAGCTAAAGATGAGGAAGTTTTACGATATATTCAACAGCATACTGAGAAACAAGTTATTCAAAGTCATGTAGGAGAAATATCGACAATGGGAGGCGCGATGAATTGTTTAACGTGGTATTGTCCTAGTCATTTGTTACCTTCAAAAATGAAAAGGCTGAACGATCAGAATGAAGGTTCTTCAATCAGAAAAATATTTGATTGGTTTTAATAAATAAGCTTATATATAAGAAAATGTATTCAAGGGGTATTTATATGTATACAATTACTGAATTTTCACGGATTTGTAAAATGAGTACACGAATGTTAAGGCATTATGATAAAGAGGAAATATTGAAACCAGCATATGTGAATCCAGTAAATGGATATAGATATTATGAGCAAGGGCAGCTTGAAATAGCGTTGAAAATTAAAAAGCTAAGGGAGTACAAGTTCCCTTTACCGAAAATTAAAATAATTCTTCAATCATCAGATCAAGATTCATTTATTAAACATATGCAATCGCAAATTATAGAGTTGTCTCATGAGGTGAAACAAAATTTACAGGTTATTTCAGAAATGAATGAAATGGTAAATATGAATCATGCTTTAAATACTGCTTGTCATAGAAATTACGATATATTTATTGGAATGAGAAATGAAATAACAGTAATTGCTCAAAGACTGCAAATAAATATAGATGATATGGATGATTATTTTTATGACTTATATGAAAAAGTACAAAAGCATAACTTACAAATGGTCGGTTCGCCCTCTACGGTCTTTTATGATGAAGAGTATATTCCAAATGAAAGTGATGTTGAATTAAGGATTCCGGTCATGCATGGGAACAATAAAGATGTAGTACAAGAATATGAAATAAAAAAATTAAATCCACATCAAATCGTTACTACTATGCATTATGGAAGTTATGACTATATAGGCTACGCCTATATTGCGTTAGAAAAATGGATTGAAAGAAATGGATATGTAATAGATGGTTCACCATATGAGGTCTACATAAAGGGATCTGAATGTGATTGTTTAGTAGAAGAGTATGTCACACAAATTTGTTTTTTAGTTACGAAAATAGAATGAGAATAAGGATTGACATTAACATTATGTCAATCCTTATTCTATTTATGTAAGTAATTCATCATAATAAAAAGGAGAAAGAATATGAAAAGAACAATCATGATTATTTGTCTGATTCTAAGTATGACATGGGTTTCAGCGTGTACTCCTGGAGTAGGAGAAGGTGAGAATGGTAGCTTCGTTCTACCAAATCAGTTGCCAAAAAATGTAGTGTTTAAAAATGGTACAATCTATACTTCAAATGACAAGCAAGACATTGTAGAGGCTGTAGCCGTTAAAGAAGGGAAAATTACATTTGTTGGTTCAAACAAAGATGTAGAAGGATTTATAAATGAAGATACGAAAGTGGTGGATTTACAAGGACGTTTTATTCTTCCTGGTTTTGTGGACAATCACAATCATATATTTGAGGCGAAATCACCAGCAGCAGGGAATTGTAGTGTCTCACCAGATGCTGCGCTGCAAGAACAACGATCGTATTTAAAAGCTTGTAAAAAAGATATAAAGACAGGGGAATGGATAAGTGGAACAGGGTTCAGTTTGGAAGAGCTGTTAAAAGATATGGATGAAAAATCAGAACATCAAACCCCATTACAAGTTCTTGATGAGCTATTTCCTAATAACCCGGTATTAATTATGGAAAGAACTTCTCATTCTGTATGGGTTAACTCAAAGGCATTGGAATCAGCAGGAATAAATAAAGAGACGAAAGATCCGCAAGGCGGAAGAATCATTCGGGATCCAGAGACAGGAGAACCTTTTGGAATTCTGTATGATACAGCTGGGGATATCGTGATGGAAAAAGCATGGAATTCTCAGCCCAATCTCTTTGAAAAAAATTATGAAGGTTTGTTAGACGGTTTAGATGAGGTTGCGAAGAATGGAATTACTACAGTCGGCGATGGACGTCTCTATTGGAAACGAGGCTGGTTAGATGTTTGGAATAAAGTAAATGATGAGAAAAAGTTAACATCGCGAGTAGTACTTCGTCCGTGGGTATATCCGAACTTAAATGAAGCAGAACAAATGGAGTATTTCAAAAAAATTAAGCGTGATGATGTATCATCTCGAATGCTTATTAATCAAGTGAAAATGTATAGTGATGGAATTAGCATTAACAGCACAGCTAAAATACTAGAAAAATATAAATTTGAGTGGTTTAAGGGAACACCGTATGGCTTGAACTATATTCCAGAAGAAAAAATGAAATGGTGGTTAACGGAACTTAATAAACTTGGTTACGGTGCACTCATTCATACGATTGGGGATGGCGGGGTAAGAGAGAGTTTAAATGCAATTGAAGCAGCGAAAAAAGAAGGTGCAAATCAGCCTTATACGCTCACACATGTTGAGATGGTAGAAGATAGTGATATAAATCGTTTTGCTAAGTTAGGTATTAGCGCTGATTTTCAAGTAGGCCATGATTTTGCGGAAGATCCTAAACAAAGCTGGGCAAGTACGTATTTTACAGATCAACAGATGAAACGAATTATGCCGTTAGGGCGAATTTGGAAAACAGGAGCAAATGTATCGCTTAGTAGTGATTGGGACGTAAATGAACTAAATCCACTTGTGACAATTTCGAATGCATTAAGTATTGAAGAGAAAGGCTTATCTGATATATATGCAGCTATTGATGCTTATACGATTAAGCCCGCCAAAGCATTAGGCCTTGATAATATTACTGGTTCAATTGAAGTAGGTAAATCAGCCGATATGGTATTACTAAATGAAGATATCACTAAAATGAGTGTCGATAAGATTCCGAATGCGAAAGTTTTAGTGACGGTTTTACAAGGAGAAGTAGTGTATCACAAGGGAAAATAAAGAATCAGTTTATGAAGTAGTTAATATATTTCTGTTGACCTTAACACGATGTCAAAGTTTAGACTGAATTTACATTCGAAGAAGGGGTGAACATGTATGAGAAATATGGAAAATAGTTTGTTTTATATGCCAGCTGAGTGGGAAAAGCATGAGGGGACATGGCTCCAATGGCCTCATGATAAAGCTCATAGAGGTGAAGGTTACAGAGCTAAGTTAGATGATATTTGGGTAACGATGGCAAAGGAGCTTCATTACGGAGAAATTGTGCATATTGTTGTATATGATGAAGAAGAAAAAGTACATGTCCAATCGAAGTTAATGGAAGCGAAAGTGGATATGGATAAAATTGATTTCTTAGTTCAAGAGACGGATGATGTATGGATAAGAGATAACGGACCGATCTTTGTAAAAGATAAGGAAGGCAAGCTCTGCTTAACACACTGGGTATTTAATGGGTGGGGTGAGAAATATCCGTATGAAAATGATGCGGGTATTCCGGCGGAAATAAGTGAAATGTATAACATTCCAAAAGTTAATTCTAGTGTCTGTCTAGAAGGTGGAGGAATAGAGATAAACGGAAATGGAACCTTAATGGCGGCAAAAACTTCTATTATAAATGAAAATCGAAACCCTACACTAAGTCAGGAAGAGATTGAAATAGAGTTAACGAAGCATTTGGGGGTCACGAATTTTATATGGATAACGGGCATTCGCGGTGAGGATAATTATGATGAAGATACGGATTACCATATTGATGGGGCAGCACGTTTTGTAAATGAAAATACGATTCTTTATGAATATGATCCTTTTGGGGAGAGTGAATCCTACCTTTTGGAGGCACAGGAAAAGCATTATCAAGAATTGCGACAAGCGAGAAATATAGATGGAAATCCATTTCAGCTCATCCCAGTACCTGTAACAAGAAAAGTGGTAAAAGAGGCAGACTGTAAGGGCTCGTATTTGAACTTTTATATTGGAAATGAAGTTGTATTAGTTCCTATATATGGTGATGAACATGACAAGTTAGGGCTTCAAATCATTGAAGGGCAGTTTCCAGGAAGAAGAATTGTCGGTGTTTATGTAAATGAACTGTATGCGTATGGTGGTATGATTCATTGTGTGACGCAGCAACACTTAGTATAAAGTAACCGAAATGAAAAAAGCATGCAGATTCTATAATCTGCATGCTTTTTTCTATAATGCTGAAAACTCTTCAACAAGTTGGGTGAATCGATTTAATGCACTTTCAATCGGTTCTGGCGTAGTTAAATCAACGCCAGCTTTTTTCAGTAGATTTAATGGATAGTCTGAACTACCGCCTTTAAGGAATTCAATATAGTTTTTCTGAGCATTTGGATCGCCGCTTAATAATTTATCGGCGATTTGAATGGCAGAAGCGAAGCCCGTTGCGTATTTGTATACGTAAAATGGACGGTAGAAATGAGGGATTCTAGACCAGCCATATTTTACTTCTTCGTCAAATACAAGTGAATCACCGTTATATTCTCTAAATAACTTTTCATAAATTTCGCTAAAGACTTGGGCGTTTAGTGGTTTACCTTGCTCGGCCATTTCATGTGTGATTTTTTCAAATTCTGCAAACATGATTTGTGTAAAGAAAGTACCTTTAAAGCTATCGATAAAGTAGTTAATTAAATGATTACGTACGTTCGTTTCTTTTGCTTCTTTTAATAAATAATGAATTAATAACACTTCATTTACGGTAGAAGCGACTTCCGCTACGAAAATGGAATAGTGTGCAGAAATTCTTGGTTGGTATCCGTGTGAGTAATGCGTATGCATACCGTGTCCGCATTCATGAGTAAGGGTGAAAAGGCTATTTAAATCATCATGATGATTTAAAAGAATGAAAGGATGAACACCGTATACACCAAAATTATAAGCACCAGAACGTTTTCCTGGTGTTTCTCTCACGTCTATATAGCGTTTATTTTTAAAGTTTTTTAATGTTTCGATATATTCTTCACCTAAAGGAGCTAGTGACGCGATCATTATATCAAACGCTTCGTCGTATGGAATGTCTTGTTTTACACCTTTTACTAAATCAACACTCAAGTCGTATTGTCTTAGTTCATCTACATTTAATTTTTCTTTTCTAAGTTCATTATACGTATGTAATGATTGAATGTTTTTTTTCGTCGTATCGATTAAATTTTTATATACTTCTTCCGGAACCATGTCGCCAAATAATGATTTTTCTAAAGCTGATGGATATTTTCGTAGCTTTGAGACAGTAACATTATTTTTAATAGCTGCGGACAAAGTAGAAGCGATAGAATTCTTTAATTGAACGTATGGTTTGTAATAAGCTTTATAGGCTTCTTCACGTTTCTCACGATTCTCATCTTCTATTAGCTTTGAATACATTCCACGTGTTAAGTTTACTTTTTCTCCATCATCAGTAGTCACTTCACCAAAAATTATATCTGCATTATTTAACATGCCAAATGTATGCTGCGGGGAGGAGAGTGCTTCACCCATTTGTGATAAAATCTCTTCTTGGTCTTTATTCAAAACGTGTTTTTTATAACGGTATAACTCAAATAAGTCTTCTTTATAATAGTGTAAGCCTTCTGTTTCTTCTATGTAAGAATGTAATGTGTTTTCATCTACACTAAGTAAGAATGGGGAAAAGAAAGATTTAGCCGCACTTACTTTCACGTGTAATTGTGATACTTTATCGACAAGGGATTGAGCGTCAGTATCGCGTGTATCAAGATCAGATTGTAATCGTGCATAAGCGAACATTAAAGATATTATGCTAGATATTTCTTCACTCTTTGTTAAATAAGCTAATAAACTATTGCCGTCGTGAATATTTCCATTAAACTTGTGTAATTCATTCGTTAATACTTCAATTTTATGAAAATCGCTTTCCCAATCTTCAATTGTATGATAAATATCCGTTAAATCCCATTTTTCTTTATCAGCTACTTGTAGTCGATCTTTAAGTTCTGTCATAATCATTTCCTTTCTAAATATGTAGTTATATTCCTATATAACTATGAAATACAACAAATTGCAAAAAATCCCTGCTGGAAAATAAAAAGCCTTGCCGGAAATGGCGAGGCTTTAAAAGTTATAATGTAATGCCGAACGTTGAATGAAGGAGGTTTGTATATTGCTCTTTTGTAATTGTTTCTTTTGTTTTATTTCTATTTTTCGTTACTGTAAGGCTATCTTTTGTTAATGATGCGTGCCCGTCATGAGTAAGTTTTACAACAAGAGGTACTTTGTTAAATGGTGAACCTTCATGTTCAACAATAATTTTTTGTGCTGCATTTACTTTCGGTTCATCCACTTCTTCCAAGTAAAATGCATAACCTACTGTCCAATCATCAGTAGAAGATTGATCTAGAAACTCATTGCTTTTACGCATTTCTAAAATATAATTACCTTTTTCAGTCGTTTCTTTACGAATACGATAGTCGCCTGTTACAGAATGAACGATCTCACCTGAGAAAGGAACAGGGGAAAGGGGTAAATATGATCCGAAACCTACTTCAATTAAGTAAAGTTCATTATGATGTTGTAAAACAGTTGCGATATGCCCTGAATCTACAGCCCATATAGAATTTGCAGCGTTATAAACTGTTCCTGAAACGAGATGGACATCGAATTTAGAGTCTTTAAGGAAGTAATACATAGCCGGATTCAATTCATAACAAAGGCCGCCACGGTTGTTTATTAAAATTTTTTCTTTTAGATTTTCTTTTGATATTTCTTTAAAGTTGTTTTCGAGAATATTTAAGTTTTCAAAAGGGACAGATTGTGACATTGCGTACATAATGTTAGGTAAATCTTCAAATGAAACTGTTTCTTTTTCTTCTATATTTAATCGTGCGAAAAATTGTTTTTGAAAGTTTGTCATGAAAATCCCTCCGTTATGATTTTATAGGTAAATTGTAAACAATCTTGAATAAGATGTGAAATTTAAACTATGTGGGGGTACTTGTGGAATATGTGAAGTTACATGAAAAATAATGTGAGAGATTAAAAGATTACTACTTTACTAACTGTAGAACGAATATTATAATAATTTTAATAAATTATGCAAACGTTTTCTTGAAGGGGATGGTGTAAATATGATGAAAAGAATAACAGTAGTCGGCTTGTCGGTTGTTTTGTTTTTACCTAGTATATATGGGGGGAGTAAAGCGTATGCAGATACGGTTAACAATGGAACGTTAATGCAGTATTTTGAGTGGTATGCTCCGAATGATGGGAATCATTGGAACCGCTTGCATTCAGATGCTGAAAATTTAGCTCAGAAAGGAATTACATCTGTCTGGATACCGCCTGCATATAAAGGAACTACGCAAAATGACGTAGGATATGGAGCATATGATTTATATGACTTAGGGGAATTCAATCAAAAAGAAACGGTACGAACAAAATATGGGACGAAAGCACAATTGAAATCTGCAATTGAAGCTTTACATAAGCAAAACATCGATGTATACGGTGATGTAGTTATGAATCATAAAGGTGGAGCAGATTATACTGAAACTGTAACAGCTGTTGAGGTAGACCGTAACAATCGAAATATTGAGGTGTCAGGTGATTATGAAATTAATGCATGGACGGGGTTTAACTTTCCTGGGCGCGGAGATACTTATTCTAATTTTAAATGGAAATGGTATCATTTTGACGGAACGGATTGGGATGAAGGAAGAAAATTAAACCGAATTTATAAATTTAGGGGTATAGGTAAAGCGTGGGACTGGGAAGTGTCTAGCGAGAATGGAAATTATGATTATTTAATGTATGCAGATCTTGATTTTGATCATCCAGATGTTGCGAATGAGATGAAAAATTGGGGGACGTGGTATGCGAATGAATTAAATTTAGATGGCTTTCGTTTAGATGCTGTTAAACATATTGATCATGAATATTTACGCGATTGGGTAAATCATGTCAGAAAACAAACCGGGAAAGAAATGTTTACAGTAGCTGAATATTGGCAAAATGATATCCAGACTTTAAATAATTATTTAGCGAAGGTCAATTATAATCAATCTGTATTTGATGCACCGCTTCATTACAACTTTCATTATGCTTCAAAAGGAAATGGGAATTATGATATGAGAAATATTTTAAATGGAACAGTAATGCAAAATCACCCTGCACTCGCAGTTACTCTCGTTGAGAATCATGATTCTCAGCCTGGGCAGTCATTGGAATCTGTAGTAAGTCCGTGGTTTAAACCGTTGGCATATGCATTTATTTTAACTCGTGCAGAGGGCTATCCTTCAGTTTTCTATGGTGATTACTATGGGACGAACGGAAATAGTAGTTATGAAATTCCAGCGTTAAAAGATAAAATTGATCCGATTTTGACGGCACGAAAAAACTTTGCATATGGTACGCAGCGTGATTATTTAGACCATCCAGATGTGATTGGCTGGACAAGAGAAGGTGATGGTGTACATGCTAATTCTGGTTTAGCGACATTACTCTCAGACGGACCAGGAGGATCAAAGTGGATGGATGTTGGAAAGAATAACGCTGGGGAAGTATGGTACGATATTACGGGTAATCAAACAAATACTGTAACAATTAATAAAGATGGATGGGGGCAGTTCCATGTAAATGGAGGCTCGGTTTCCATATATGTTCAGCAGTAAATTGGTGATGAAAAGAAGAGGTAGACTGAAATATAAGTCTTACTCTTCTTTTTATATTGTTATCATTCCTAAATCTTTATTTTAATAAATGAACTAGTCGACTTTTGAAACAACAAGAGATGCATTGGAATAAATAATGTCACCCGTGGCTTCTCTTATTCGTACTCGAAGGACATCTCCTTGGTTTAAAGGTAATAGATCAGTTCTAGCGGATGTAGTTCTTACCCCAGAACCACCACCAACTCGTGTTTCAATGGCGAATTGAATGGAATCATTTATTGTAAGGTTTAATATACTAGACGAAATAGCTTGTATCACAAATACAATTGAAAAAGATACAGAGTACACACCAGTGGTATCAATTGTAATGGAGTTGTCTACTGGGGTTAGAGTAGTTCCACTAACAGGTCCTGGAATTGTCAAATTAACATTTGTATTAACTACTGCTGAAAAACCGATACCTACTTCAGAAGTTATTGTTCCAAATACCGGGAGAATTCCTAAACCGGTCGCTCCAGTGGGACCGGTTATTCCGATTCCAGTAATTCCTGTAACACCAGTAGGACCAGTTATTCCAATTCCAGTAAAATCTGTCGCACCGGTAGGTCCTGTGATTCCAGTAGGTCCGGTTGGGAATGTAAATGGTGGAATTGGTGGGAGTGTGGGGCCAATTAAATGTGGTTCAAGAGCAGGTCCATGTAAAATAATATATTCTTCGCTCATATAGTAACCTCCTATGATTGCTTGTCATAATTATTAAATGTATTAGGGTAAGTAAATGACATTCGCAATAGCGGAGGCGCTTATTTAATTATTCTACAACGAAATTAAAGTTGCTACTTTAAAATTGGATACGATAAAAACCGTACTGTGATTGCTATAGAACTAAATATTAGTATGTTTTTAACGTGATTTTAATAGATGTTATATTTGCTTTACGATAAAATGATTATAGTGTAAAAATACACTATAAGTGTAAAGTGATAACAAATGGGTGTTTTTACACTTGTGGTTATTAGTTTTTTCTAAAGCAAGATGATGAGTTTTTATTATTCAAGTCAGTGAAGACAATTTGATGTAGCGGTTATTAGAGGAAGTTCTTTATATAAATCGTAATTTAAAATTTTTAAGGGTATTTCTGTATAGGAAGTAGTAGCAAAAGGAGAGGCGATATGAAGAAAATAAAAATGAAATATAGCATAGTTTTTAGTTTATTACTATTAACATCATGTGATATATCGGATGAAGAAATTGAACAAAAAGCACAAAATTATACAAAAGCGGAATATGGTATGTCTGTTAAATTAAACGGAGTTGAAACACTGGATAACGGAAAGGATTTCCTTGGTCCAAAGGGGCGGATAGCTTCTGTGCAGCAAGTCGATGAACCGCATTTGCAATTTCAACTTTATTTTGATGGACAAATCTCTCCAGAAGTAAATAATGACAATTATAAAATGAAAAAGAAAACATATGATTTACAAGGGGAATTTAATACATATTATGGAGAGAAAGGGAATAACACTATACTTATTTTCGATCAAATGCAGACTGGGGATAATGTTTCCGATAAGAATGCTGAGAAAAAAATAACGAAGAAAAATTTACGCCAGTATTATACGGCAGTTTTTAAAAGTAATACTGTTTTAGATGTAAATAATTCTGTACATATGGAGACATTAGCGGAGGTTGCAAGAAGTATTCAGGAATTTAATAAAACGATTGAAGATAGTAAGGGTAGTGTGGATGATATAACGATTCAGTTGCCAAATACTAATAAAGATGTATTACAAAATATTGCTGTAGATTATATAGTAACGGCTGAAGATGCGAAAAAGACCCTTGAGAAAAAGGTTGATTATATGAAAGTTTTACAGTCTACAAAGTGAAAAAAGCATTATCCGAAAAAATTGTCCTTCCTCAGGTGTGAAAGGCAATAGTCTGACACCTTTACTTCTTGCAAAACATATAGTATGATGATTTCAATAAATTAGATTTCAATGAACATAAAATATAAATTAATGAGAGGTGCTTTTTGTGAGTGCGGTAGGTACTAAATAGGAAAAATTTAATGAAATAAATCGGATAAGACCAGGGGATTTTTATGTACATCATACCCCTAATTTTGTCATGGATTTATTTCGAAACCTATGAAGATACCTACAATACTTTATAAAGCGTGTAATAAGGGGGTTGCCATCTGTTTTTTTATGGCTTATTTCCTCATATGTTATTACACTTGCCTTGTAAATGTAAAAGCTGCGGTATCCCCGCAGCTTTTTTGTATATGTTTTTAATGTATAAAAATGGTGATTGAATAATGTAGAATTCATTGGAATCTAATGAGTAGGTATCTTCATTGATGATAGAAATCAATCATAGTGAGGAGAAACAAAATGAATACGATGACTTTTGAAAAGTTACAATATAACGAATTAAAGGATATAGTGAAATCTTATTGTGTAAGTGGATTAGGTAAAGAACTATTAAATAAATTAGAGCCGAGTACGAGTATAAAAGTAGTGAGGAATCGCTTGAATGAAACGACAGAAGCACGAGCTATAGTAGATGCAGAAGGGCATGTGCCTTTCTTCGGAATTTCTAATATCGCTAGTACAATTCAAAAATTAGAAAAAGGGATGATTTTAGATCCAGCAGAGTTAGTAAGTGTTTCAGACTTTTTACGTGGCTGTAGAAAGATTAAAAATTTTATGTTAGATAAAGAATTTTTTGCGCCAGTATTAGCTTCTTATGCGAATTCAATGACTGAATATAAAAGTATTGAAGAGGAAATTAACTTTTCAATTAAAGGAAATAGCATTGATTCTGCTGCTAGTAAAGAGTTAAAACGAATTCGCAATAACATTGATTCTGTAGACGGAAAAATAAAAGAACGTTTAACGAAGTTTTTAAATAGTAGTGCAAATAAGAAATATATTCAGGAATTCTTTATTAGTAAGAAGGACGATAGGTATACGATTCCAATTAAATCTTCTTATAAAAATCAAGTTGCGGGAAGTATAGTTGAAGCTTCGGCTAAAGGTTCAACTGTATTTATAGAACCGCATACGGTTACAAAGTTAAATACGGAACTCGCAAGTTGGAAAGCAGAAGAAGCGATGGAAGAGTATCAAATTTTAGCGACTTTATCAGGAATGGTATTAGAAAATATTTATCATATAAAAATTAATATGGAACTAATTAGCCAATATGATATGGTATTTGCGAAAGCGAAGTTTAGTAAATCAATCGATGGAATAGAGCCGAAATTAAACGATCATGGCTACATTCATTTAATGAATTGTAAGCATCCGCTTTTAAGTGGAAAAGTAGTACCATTAAACTTTGAAATCGGTCAAGAATACCGTAGTTTAATTATTACTGGGCCGAATGCAGGCGGGAAAACAATTGTGCTAAAAACAATTGGATTGTTAACATTAGCGACAATGTCAGGCCTTCACATCGCTGGAGATAAAGAAACGGAAATTGCTATTTTCGAAAATGTATTTGTAGACATTGGTGATAACCAAAGTATCGAAAATGCACTAAGTACATTTTCATCTCATATGAAAAATCTTTCTGAAATTATGAGGATGTCAAATAATAATACGTTACTGTTATTTGACGAAATAGGAAGCGGTACAGAACCGAATGAAGGTGCGGCGCTTGCGATATCTATTTTAGAAGAATTTTATCTTGCGGGATGTATTACAATTGCGAGTACGCATTACGGTGAAATTAAACGCTTTTCAGAAATGCATGATGATTTTATGAACGCAGCAATGCAATTTAATAGTGAAACACTAGAGCCACTTTATAAATTAGTGATCGGTAAATCAGGTGAAAGTAATGCACTTTGGATTGCGAATAAAATGAATGTGAGAGAACATGTACTGCAAAGAGCGAAAGAGTATATGGGAAATAAAGAATACGCTCTAGAAAAAGTGAATGAAAGTAAGATTAGAAAACCGAAAATGGTGCAAGAAAAAAGAGAAAATGACTATGAATATAAAATCGGCGACCGTGTGAATTTGTTAGATCATAACGATTTCGGGATTGTATATAAGGAAAAAAATAATTTCTATAATGTCGTTGTATATTATAACGGTGAATTCGTTGAAGTGAATGTGAAACGTATTACTTTAGAGGTAGCGGCGAAAGAATTATACCCAGAAGGATATGATTTAAATACACTATTTGTTGATTATAAAGAAAGAAAAATGCAACACGATATTGAGCGCGGATCGAAAAAAGCGCTTCGTAAAATTGAAAAAGAAATAAGAAAGAATAGAGGATAATATAGAATGGTAACGATTAGACAAGAACAAAAAAATGATTATAGTAAGACAGAAGAAGTTGTAAAACAAGCGTTTTTAAATGAAGAATTTAGTGATGAAAAGGAACATGAACTTGTAAAACGTATTAGAGAATGTGACACGTTTGTTCCAGCTTTATCAATTGTTGCGGTAGATGAGGAAATCGTTGGTCACATTATGTTATCGAAAATTACAATAGAACAAGATGAGGCTTCTGTAGATTCATTAGCGCTTGCGCCAGTATCAGTAGCTAGGGGCCATCAGAAGAAAGGAATTGGTGGAAAGCTTATTGGAGCTGCGTTAGAAAAAGCGAAAGAACTTGGATACGGGTCAGTTGTAGTATTAGGACATCCAGAGTACTATCCGAAATTTGGCTTTAAGAAAGCAAGTGAGTGGAATATAAAAGCACCATTTGAAGTACCTGATGAAGTGTTTATGGCGATGGAACTTAGAGAGAATGCTCTTCAAGGTGTAGAAGGAATTGTACAATATTCGAGTGCTTTTGCTGAGTAGGAGTATCGGTTAAGAAATGTAATCATAAAAGATGCTATCTTTTTGTAGGGATATACAGAAAGATAGCTTTTTTTATTAAGCAGATCTACTTACGTATATTTTGCTCAATGAATAATTGAGATGGTAAAATTGATATAGAAATGTAAAGGGAGAGAATAGAATGAAGAAGCGAGAAACAGATAGCAATGAGAATGTAGTTACGTTATATGTTACAAGACACGGTAAAACAATATTAAATGCGAATCATCGCGCGCAAGGTTGGGCAGACTCTCCGTTAGTAGAAAAAGGTGTGGAAGTTGCCTCTAATTTAGGAACGGGATTAAAAGATATTCATTTTATGAATGCGTATAGTAGTGATAGCGGTCGAGCGATTGAAACTGCTAATTTAGTATTAAAATATAGTGAGCAATCAAAATTGAAACTTGAGAAAAGAAAAGATTTACGAGAATTAAATTTTGGTATTTTTGAAGGTGAAAAACTTGAAAATATGTGGGATGTGGTTGGAAAAGCTGCGGGCGTTGCATCTCCAGAAGAACTCATGAAGTTTTCTATTCAAGAAGTGATTAATCTTATTAGAGCAGCAGACCCTACGAAACAGGCGGAAGATTGGGAATTATTTTCTACTCGCATAAAAACAGAGATTGATAAAATTAGTGAAGAAGCTGCTAAAAATGGAGGTGGCAACGTTCTAGTTGTCGTTCATGGGCTTTTGATTACTACCTTAATAGAAATGTTAGACAGTAGTAAAACAAAACTTGGAGTGGAAAATGCTAGTGTGACGAAGATTGTATATCAAGATGGAACATACACAGTCGAGTCTGTTGGAGATATGAGTTATGTTGCAAAAGGGAAAGAAAGTGTGGAAATATAATTATATCTCAAATAGAAATAAGAAAGGGAAGCTAGAAAATCTAGCTTCCCTTTCTTATTTTGTAAATTATGGGGTTAATAAAATCTTCCCAGTACTTTTTCGGCTCTCTAATAATTCATGTGCAAGAGCACCATCTTGTAAAGAGAATGTAGTAGGACTTGCAATGTTTAGTTTTCCAGTTGTAATCCATTCGAATAATTGAGAGGAACGCTCTTTTCGCTCTTCGTGAGTCGTAAGCACATTCCAGAGATCTCCGCCGGTTAAAGTCTTTGAAGTATCCATAAGCATACGTGGATCTACAGGCGTTGGATTACCGCCAGCCATTCCGTAAAATACGACAGTACCACCAACTTTAGTCGCTTTAAAGCTTTCTTCTAATGTAGAACCTACGGATTCATACACAACATTTACTCCGGCACCATTAGTTAATTCAAGTACTTTCGTATGCCATGCTTCAGTATATAAAAATACGTGATCAGCACCAGCTAACGTAGCTACTTGTGCTTTTTCTTTTGATGATGTAAGACCGATTACTTTTCCGCCCTGTAGTTTAATCATTTGGATGAGAAGCTGACCAACACCACCAGCTGCGGCATGTACTAAAGCTATATCACCCTGTTTTATTTGATAGCTATCTTTCGTTAAATAATGTGCTGTTAATCCTTGTAATAAGACAGAAGCGGCTGTTTCAAAAGAAATAGAGTCTGGAAGTGTAATTGCTTTTTCAGATGGAACGGCAACTAATTCTGCATTTGAGAATGGAACGTCAGCAAATGCAATGTGGTCTCCGGGATTGATAGTAGTAACGTTAGCTCCTACTTTTTCAACAATACCAGCGCCTTCATAACCTAATATATAAGGCGGGTTACCAGCGAGATGATAATCGCCGCGGCGTCTATAAATATCAGCGAAATTTAAACCGATTGCTTGCATGCGAACAAGAACTTCATTTGGATTTATGATTGGATCATGTATTTCTTTATATTGTAGTACATCTGGACTTCCAAACTGTTCGAAACAAAGTGCTTTCATATGGAATACCTCCATTTTATTGTTTGTCGATGCTATTTATCATACAATACAAATATCAATAGACAAAGAGGATTATTTCGATGGAATCAATCGGAAATACCGATTGAAAAGAGGGATGATAAATGGAGATAAAACAATTAATTACATTTAAAGTAGCAGCGGACACTTTGAACTTTACGCAAACTGCGAAGAAATTGAACTTTGCTCAATCGAGTGTAACGGCGCAAATTAAAACGTTAGAGGCTGAGCTAGGCACGCCATTATTTGAAAGGTTAGGAAAACGTCTTTTCTTAACTGAAGCAGGCAGGAAGTTTCAACTATATGCTGATAAGATGATTGCACTCAGTAACGAAGCGAAAATGGCTGTGAAAGATGATGAGGAAATAGCGGGTACGTTAATAATCGGTGCACAAGAAAGTCAATGTACATATAGACTTCCTTCTATATTAAAGAGGTTTAAAGCGCAATTTCCACAAATTAAGCTTATATTTAAACCAGCGCATTCCAATAAAGATGCGAAGGAACAATTGATGGAGGGAAAAGTCGATCTTGCCTTTATTTTGGACGAATGTAAAACAGAAGATGCTTTACATGTGGAGCCGCTTATGAAAGAAGAATTAAAAGTAGTAGCTGCTCCTACGCATCGTTTACTTGAGCAACCTTCCGTTTCTACAAAAGATTTAGAAAGCGAAACACTTTTACTAACAGAACTAGGTTGCTCGTATCGGACTTTATTTGAAGAGTTATTCCGTGCGGAAGATGTATACCCAGCAAATAAGATTGAATTTGTTAGTGTCGAGGCAATTAAACAATGCGTTATTGCAGATTTAGGTATAGCAGTTTTGCCAGCAATAGTAGTAGAAAAAGATATACGAGAGGGAACGATAAAGGAATTAGTCTTAAAGAATACAATCACTCCGATCTATACGCAAATTGCTTGGCATAAAGATAAATGGATGACAGCGCCACTGCAGCAATTTATTGAGGTGACGAGGGAGTCTTTTAATTAACGGGTGTTATAAGTGAGGAATTAATATAATAAACGATTAACTTATTTACGGAAAGAAAGAGCATGTTTTGAAATAGATTAATCAAAACGTACTCTTTCTTTTTTGTGTTTATCCCGCTATTTGTGGGCAGTAAGACTCCCACCTTAAAATTTGGCTGGAGCAAAGAAGTTAGGTGGGAGATCAACTGCCCGTAAACGCCCGATTGGTGAAGGCTAATAATCAGTGGAGGACGAACAAAGCCCCCACTGATTATTAGCCTTCACTTTATTAAGTTCAGTTGCAGTAATTAATTAACTAAGGTCTGTGTCAGGAGGAGTGTATCCGAGGTGACGAGCCATGGATACAATTTGACCTTTATGATGAAATTCATGTGTTTCCGCATGAGTTAAAAGCCATAACGGAGTTGTGCTCCAAGGTTCTTTTTGCCATTTCACTTCATTTGCTATATTTTCGAGCCAACGGTCATTGTATTCATCTAAAAAACGCATTACAACCTCATCGACTAACTTAAATCTAGCACGAACTTTCTCGACATCTGCATGCTCAATTTCATAATCACTAGCGAATGAAAAATCTGCTCGTTTTTGCTTGAATGCGAATGATCCAAGCCAGTATCGGTAGCAATCGGCTACATGAATATGGGTTTTTAAAATACTGCCACTTCCGAAATTAGGAACAGTGCTATGTAATTTTTCTAATGGGATTTCTTCCAAAAACGAAAATAGAGTTTCTCTTGTAGAGCTAATAAGATTATATTGTTGTTTTAAAATATGTAACATGAAATTAACACTCCTCTTTTATTTACTAAACTATTTGTGTAGTAAGTAATTCTATATGTACGAGAGGTGAACCTTTTTATTATTTTTACTAGGCATATTAGATGTATTTCTTCATTGTTTCTGATAGATTAAACAAGGTGAAACTTTAATAAGTTTAACATCCTTAGTTCATAATAAATTGTACATAAAAAAGGAGACGATAAAATGAATAGAATAATTGGTTTAAAACAATTTGAAATAACGCGTGGGGCATTACTTCAATTTATGGAAACGTTAGATGACAAAACTGCGGATACGCAGCCGGAGGGCTTTAACAATACAATTCGCTGGCATATCGGTCATGTGTTAACGGCAGCAGAAGTTTTCATGTTTGGAAAAGAATTTAAACAATTACCAACTGAATATCCAGGTATGTTTGGATATGGTTCAAGACCATCTAAATGGAAAACAGAAGGGCCATCATTAGATGTGTTAACGGTTCAATTAAAAGAACAAGCGAAGCGCATTCAAGAAATTCCAGCAGAAGCATTTGAAAATAAACTTCCAGAGCCATTTTTAGGGTTGGAAACAGTTGGAGAGCTTTACGGTATGATGCTTTATCATGAAGCAGACCATATTGGGCAAATGAAGGCGATGGAACGTATTATTAAGGCTCTTTAGTTTTGGGTAAAGTTAAATAATATATAGACAAAAAAGGGTAGATAATTTATTATCTATCCTTTTTTGTTGTTGAACTTCTTGAAGGATTAAGGATTATGAACGCTAATCATCGTGATGCTGATGAAGAAGGAAAGAAAACCAACCAACCAATTAGGATAAAGAAACATCCTAAATTTTATGGTAGTTATTATTTTTTTTGTATTACTTAATAGAAAAAAAATAATACAGAAGAAAGTATAAGGTTGCAAAATCTGTATGAAATAGGGTATTCCTAAATATGGAATATACGTATAATAAAAGAGAGGAACTAGAAAATGGGGGAATACTATGATTACATTGGAACAAAAGTTGGAGCAATACACACATACATATGCACAGTTAAAGGGAGAACTAAAATGGAAAACGAGTGATTCTCGAACAGGTATGATGATTGCTGCTATGTATGCAGGTAGTGATAAACTGTTTGATCTCGGACGTTTTTTAGAAATTAGTAGTTATATTAAGAATCAGGTAGGGATGTTTTCATACTTAAAGTCTTATCATCGCTTTGTGGTGTCCGCAACATTAGATATTCACTTTACAGATTACAAGGAAGCTTTTCAGAGGTTTTTAGATTTATATGAACAATTGGTCGCTGGTGGCTTTAGCCGGAGTATATTTACTTATCTCGCAGCAGCTGTGCTTTTAACAGAAGAAAATGAACAGCATGGCACGCACATTCAGCGTTCGATGCAAGTATATAAACGGATGAAAGAGGATCATCTTTTTCTTACAGGTACAAATGATTATCCACTCGCGGTTTTACTAGCAGGACAATCAGAGAATGTAGAAACACTTATGGACCGAGTAGAACGTCTTTATCAGAAACTAGCGAAAGCTGGTTTGCGTAAAGGGAATGATCTTCAGTTTTTAAGTCATATCCTCTCACTAAAGAAGGATGTCCGTGAAGAAATGTTAGTTGCAACATGTACAAACATATGGAAGTTGTTAAAACAAGAAAAGGTAAAAGTGAAACAGATGCATTATCCAGCTATCGGGCTACTAGCGTTACTTGAGGATGGAGAAAAAGAGATTCATTCTATTAAAGCGTTGATTGAAAAATTGCAGGGGGAGAAATTATTCCGTTGGCATACAGATACGAATATTCTTATTGCTATTCAACTGTTTGTAAGTCAGAAAGGTGAGGAGAGTAAAGCTACCAACACAGGTTTACAAACTATGATAGAAGTCCTCATACAAGCACAACAGGCAGCTATGATGGCAACGATTGCCGCTTCATCTGCAGCAACCTCTTCTGCTAGTACTAGTTCATAATGTGCAACTGCTTATGCTCTCGTAAATTATGATGAACCTATAATGCCTTTGATGAGGATGGTTTAAAAAAGGCCCATCACTCTCTAATGAGTGATGGGCTAACTGTTTTTACATAATCAGCATTATCTTTTCGACTGCTTCAAATGTTTGAGTTGTGTAACAATCATAATGCTAATAACAACGAGTAAAAACCATGAGCTAATTTTGCTTAAGTGAACGAGGCTCCATGTTTCCCGTTGATTTGGATATTGCCATGCTCCGAAGAAGGTAGCGATGTTTTCTGCAATCCAAATAAAGAATCCGATAAGGAAAAATGAGAGTACGAGCGGCATTTTATATGTAACGCCTCGTAATGAAAATTCCACAAATGTGCGAAAGAAAACAATGAATAAAATTAAAGTTAATACCCATCTAAAGTCATATAGAAAATGATGTGTAAAAAAATTAAAGTAAATCATTGCTCCTAGAGGTATTGCAAAAATAGCTTTCGGCCAATGATGCATTTGTAAATGCAATCTTCTCCACGCTTGGCATATGTAACTTGCGACACTCGCATACATAAAACCGCTGTAAAGCGGAACTCCGAAAACTTTTGAATACGCCTCTTCAGGATAACTCCATGAACCGAAATGTACTTTATATATTTCTAGTAAAAGGCCGATGAGGTGGAAGACAGTAATTACTTTTAGTTCGTCTTTCGTTTCAAGACCAGTCTTGTACATAATCCACTGCATAAGAAGACATACGATGAGTATGAAATCATATCGGTACAGCCCTGGAATCGAAATGATTTTTGAAAGAGCAAGTGTTAAAAAAATAACGACAGGGAACAAACAGGATAATGCTTGTTCATAAGTAAAATAGAGTAGTTGTTTTACATAAAACATGTTTTCACCTTCAGGGTTTTTATTTGAAAAATCAAAATAATAACTTAGTATATTACAAATTTGAAAATAAAACAGTACATCATTTTGCATGTATTTGGAAGTTTTAGAAGGGAATTGTAATAAGTGTTTTGATAGTTTAACAAAGTAAAAAAATAGTTTGCTATTTAAAAAAAGTGGGGATATAATATCTAAATGAAAATGATAATTATTATCAATAATGATTATAAATAAAAAATAATTATAAAAAAGAACTGAATATAAAGGATGAAATGAAACATGTTACATAAATCTACTGTACATGCTGGCAATAATCGCTGGATACATATTAAGTTCGTATGTTTCATGAGCTTAACAATTTTATGTTTAATCGGATCTATATTTTTAGCTATTGCATTCGGGGCAAAGGATATTCATTTGCAAACGGTGTGGGCAGCGGTTTTTGATTATAATCCGAAATTAACACAGCATCAAATTATTTATGAATTAAGGCTCCCAAGGGTAATTGGCGCAGCAGTTGTAGGAGCTGCTTTTGCAGTCGCTGGAGCTGTTATGCAAGGGGTAACACGAAATCCTTTAGCTGATGCAGGTGTACTTGGAATAAATGCAGGTGCGATGTTTGTAGTAGCACTTAGCTTTGCTTTTTTCCCGCATATGCCGTATTCCTATTTAATGATTGTCTCCTTTATTGGAGCAGTTTTAAGTACAGTACTCATTTTTATTATTGGATCAGCAACATCAGGCGGGCTAACGCCGATGAGGTTAACGATTGCAGGGGCGGTTATGGCCGCGCTTTTACATTCGTTAAGTTCAGGTGTCGCGATTTATTATGACTTAAGCCAAGATTTAGCGTTTTGGTATGCTGGTGGTGTTGCGGGGGTTAAGTGGGAACACTTGAAATTTTTAGTGCCTATTATTCTCATAACAATTGTTTTTGCGACAGCGCTAGGGCGATCTATTTCACTCATATCGATGGGGGATGATGTCGCTACAAATTTAGGTGTAAAAACGAACCGAACGAGAATACTTGGGATGATTATGGTAGTGATTCTAGCAGGTGTTTCTGTTTCAGCTGTTGGTTCCATTGGATTTGTAGGACTAGTCATTCCGCACATTGCTAGAAAATTAGTAGGTGTTAATTATCGACTAATTATTCCTATGTCAGCATTATTAGGAGCTATGTTATTAGTTTTAGCTGATTTAGGGGCAAGAACAGTAAATCCTCCTAAAGAACTTGCGATAGGGATTATGGTAGCTCTTGTTGGAGTTCCGTTCTTCCTCTATATAGCACGTAAAGTTGGGAGTGAGCTATAAGTGAAGAATCTTTTTAACAAGGATAAAAAGAAGGCTATTACTGTAACTACAATTTTCGGATGTATAAGTATCGCTGTAATTTTGATTAGCTTAAATACGGGGACGCTGAGCATCGCACCGCTCAAAGTAATTCAAACGCTTTTTGGCTATGGTGATTTTGAGAGTGCAACCGTGCTATACGATTATCGTATGCCAAGAATTATAATCACAATGTTAGCAGGTATTGGCCTTGGAGTTTCCGGTGCGATTTTGCAAGGGCTATCTCGTAATGCACTAGCAGATCCCGGTATTCTTGGATTACATTCGGGTGCTTCTTTCGGGCTTATTGTATTTGTTACTTTCTTTCATTCTATTAATGAGAGTGCATCGATTTTAATACCGTTATTTACATTTGGCGGAGGAGTGCTAGCTGCATTTCTTATTGTTTTGCTTGCGAGTGATCGGTCAAAAGGTTTACTTCCCATTAGACTTATTCTTGTTGGTATTGCAGTTTCAGCTGGTTTTAGTGCACTTTCGTTATTTTTCTCGCTCAAGTTAAATGATGAGACGTATACATTCGCTTCTAGGTGGTTAGTTGGTAACGTGTGGGGAAGAGATTGGATTCATGTCCTAGCATTATTACCTTGGATTTTGATACTAACTCCGTACGCATGGCTGAAATCCAAAACGTTAAATGCACTGTCACTAGGTGATAGTGTAGCAGCAGGACTTGGTGTATCTGTTCAAAAAGAACGGTTACTGCTTTTAGCTACAGCGGTAGGATTGTCTTGTGCAAGTGTATCAATGGCAGGGGGAATTGGCTTTATCGGCTTAGTTTCTCCGCATATCGCAAGAAAGTTAGTAGGTAGTACATATCAACATTTTCTTCCGTTAGCTGGCATAATTGGAATGATTATTTTAGTACTCGCGGATACGATAGGGCGATCTTTATTTGAGCCAAACTCTATTCCAGCTGGCGTAGTAGTAGCGGCTTTAGGTGCACCATATTTTCTTTATTTACTTACAAAAACAAAATAAATACTTCAAAGAGGAGAACATATGAAAAAGAAACTTACTATTTTATTTAGCATTATGTTTATTTTAGTATTATCAGCATGTGGTCAAACGAAATCTAGTGAAGAGGCAACTAAAAAAACTGAAAAAAGTAATGATCCAAAAATTGCTTCTATGTCTATTCATTTAACGAATAACTTACTTGCATTAGGAATTACACCGGTAGGTTCTGTAATTGGTGGAGATTTAAAAGATTTCTTACCTCACGTGAAAGAACAGTTGAAAGATACGAAGGAACTTGGCGTTGTAACAGATCCGAATATGGAAGCATTACTACAATTAAAGCCATCTGAAATTTATGTGGATGAAAAATATGCTGGCAAAGATTTAGCGAAATACGAAAAAATTGCAAAAACACATTCTTTTAATTTAGATGAAGGTACGTGGAGAGATCATTTAAAAGAAGTTGGTAAGCTTGTAAACCGTGAGAAAGAAGCAGATAAATATATTCAAGATTATGAAGAGCAATCAAAACGAGTAAAAAGTTTAATAGATAAAGAGCTAGGTAATAATGAGAAAGTAATGGCAATTCGCGTTACTGCAAAAGAATTACGTGTATTTAGTACGAAAAGACCGATGGGACCAATTTTATTCCAAGACTTAGGATTACAACCTGCAAATGGTGTAGAGAAAATTGATGGAAACCGTCCTTTCGAAGTAATTTCACAAGAAGTATTACCTGACTTTGATGCGGATGCTATTTTCGTTGTCGTAAACAGAGACGATAAAGCAAAAGCAGCATTTAAACAACTTCAAGAAACACCAATTTGGAAAGACTTAAAAGCTGTTAAAGGCAAGCACGTATACATTATCAATGACCAACCATGGCTTGACTATTCTGCTTTAGGAAACAAAATGGCAATGGATGAAGCGGAGAAAATGTTTACGAAATAATACAGTTTTACTATTAGGAAAGGCCCTCTAAATTTGGAGGGCCTTTTTATTGTTGTTATTGTTAGAATAAATGAAAAATTATACAATGAAGTTAATTCAATGCAAGGGAGATGTGCCAATGTCAGCGCTTATTGTGAGTATCCCGTTAATACAACAGTTCAAAGGACAAGGGGATAATAGGCCAGAATAATTGTCCCCGCTATTTTAAAAAAAGGGGAGTTTTAGATGACAATGAATCTTTTTCAAAATAAAACTATTAAATTATCAGCTATTAGAGAAACAGATGCTAAAGTAATGGCTATGTGGCAAGAGGATAGTGAGTATTTGAGAAATGTAGATACAGACTTAGCATTCCCGCAATCGTTACATGAAATAGCGAGTGATGGGCTATTAAAGGGACGAAGATCGAATAGTGTTTCTTTCATGTTAAGAACAGTTCAAGATGATCGCTTAATTGGTTTTGTTGCAATTCACGGCATAGAGTGGAATAACAGAACAGGTCTATTAGCAATTGGTATAGGAGAGGCAAATGATAGAGGAAAAGGGTTTGGGAGAGAAGCAGTGCATCTTATTTTAAAGTATGCGTTCTATGAAATGAATCTACACCGCGTCGGTCTCGATGTTATTTCTTATAATAAAGCAGCCATTGTACTATATAAAAAGATGGGATTTCAGATGGAAGGGTGTATGAGAGAAGCGGTTCAAAGGGATGGGAAGTGTTTTGATCGTATGATTATGGGGATATTGCGTGATGAATGGATGGAGCTGCAAGATTAAAAGTACATTCCATATTATATATGTAGTATGCAGGAGATATAACAATAATTGGCGAAATTTCACAGTGAACTGATTGAATTTATAAGGAGTTATGCAAAATGAACTTAGAAAAAAGTAAGCCAGTAAACGAAGAGGTCGCTGAATTAAAAGAACTAATTAAAGAATTGCACGGAAGTGTGCATCAACTTCAAAGTGAAGTGCAGCAACTAAGGCACGAAAGACCGGTTGTTGAAGTGAGAAAAGGTGTTCAATTATCACCGGCAATCATCGGGCAAATTGGTGGTATGATTTTAGGTGGATTAGCAATTATAGGTATATTTTGGTGATGGAAAAAGGTATGCGGCGTAGTGCTGCATACCTTTTTTGTTTGAAGATATAATTTCATATAATACAGCTTTTACATTAAATAACGTAAATATATATAAGCATGTGATAACAATAGAGCAATGATCGTTAAGGGGAAACCGATTTTTAAGAAGTCCATATAAGAGAACCCATGTCCTTCACGTTTTGCAATACCAGCAACGACTACGTTTGCTGATGCTCCAATTAATGTTCCGTTGCCTCCTAGGCAAGCTCCAAGTGATAACGCCCACCATAGTACTTCAATTTGCGGAGAATCGACAGATAGTCCGAGTCCTGTAGCTAAATCTTGAATAAGTGGAATCATCGTTGCGACAAATGGGATGTTATCAATTGTCGCAGATGCGATGCCAGATACCCATAAGATAAGTATAGCAGCGAAACCGATATCGCCATTTGTTACGTCGAGTACTTCTTTTGCGAGTGAAGAAATAAGTCCGATATCAATTAATCCGCCAACGAGAACGAATAGTCCGGCGAAGAAGAAAATTGTTACCCATTCAACGTGGGCAAATACATCTTCAATATCATGTTCTTTCACACCGATTAACATAAGAAGTGTAGCACCTGTCATCGCAATAACGGCAGCGTCTACATGAATAATAGAATGAAGTACAAAGCCTAAAATAGTTAGTCCTAAAATCGTAATGGATTTTAAAAGGAGGCTCTGATCTTTAATATAATCTTTTTCATTTAATGCCATTAGCTTTTCGATTTGCTCAGGTGTTGTTTTTAGTTTGTTGCGATACATGAAGTAAATAATGCCAAGTGTAACGATAGAAATAATGATTACGATTGGAGCTAAGTTTAGTAAAAAGGCATTAAAGTCTAAATGTTTATTAGCTGATCCAATCATAATGTTCGGCGGGTCACCAATTAATGTTGCTGTTCCGCCTATATTTGAAAATAGTACTTCTGAAATTAAATAAGGAACAGGATTTACTTTTAAAATACGTGTAATGGATAGTGTAACAGGTACGATTAATAATACGGTTGTTACGTTGTCCAAAAATGCAGAACCGACAGCAGTTAATAGGGATAGTAATAATAAAATGCGGATTGGTTTTCCGCCAGCTGCTTTTGCTGCTTTTATGGCTACAAATTCAAATACGCCTGATTGACTCGTAATATGTACGAGAATCATCATCCCAATTAAAAGGGTAATCGTTTCCCATTGAATATGCGATGTGAAAGCAGTATGTAAATCTACAATTCCAAAAATAATCATAATAGCAGCACCGAATAGTGCGATTACAGCACGATTCAATTTCTCAGAAATAATAAAACCGTACGTGACTAAAAATACGGCAATTGTAAAATAATATTGCCAATTTGCTACTTCATGTGCTGATTGTTCCAATCATGTCACCTTCTTTAAAGTATGTATTCAATTGTCGAAATGTATCTCGCTGTATTAATACGGGATAAAATATATTGTAGCAAATTCAAAAAAGAAAGAAAACTATTTAACAAAGTGAAGGAAAAAACATCAATTCTACATATGATATAAAAAAATAAAAAAACACAGTGCAAATTATTAGGAAAAGTGAGCGTTGTCCTCTAATATAGAGATAGCAATTTACATTATTTTTGCGTAAAATGGTTTAAAGAGGTGAATTCCGATGGAAATAGTAAAAGATAGTTCTCTTATTCAAAATGAAATTGAACGTTTTGTAAATAAAGATGTATATATTCATTTAGAAACGACGAATGGAGCGTATGCGTCACACTTTAATGAAAAGATGATGACAGTAGGAGCATTCATTCGAAATGCAATTATTCGCTTTGAGCGTGGGAAAATAACTGGAACAAACCCATACCGAGTTGGTTTGAAAATGGATCATGGCTGGGTATATGCAGAAGGCATTACGCACTGGGAAGTAGACGATAAAGAGCGTTTATTACTAGCAGGGCATGATAACCAAGGCCGCTTAGCGGTAGCGCTTGAGCTAAGCTTAACGCCATTTAAGTAAGAAGGAGGGAAACTTATGGAGAGACATGTACTTGTTGTATTTCCGCATCCAGATGATGAAGCATTTGCTGCGGGAGGAACAATTCGCTTATTAACAGATCAAGGAGTACCTGTAACGTACGCATGTGGTACTCTTGGACAAATGGGACGTAACATGGGGAAAAACGTATTCGCTAACCGTGAAACGATTCCAAATATACGTGAAAAAGAATTAAAAGATGCATGTGAAGCGATGGGGATTCAAGATTTAAGAATGCTCGGTTTCCATGATAAAACGTTAGAATTTGAAGATGTTGATTTTGTTGCCGATAAAATCGAAGCGATTATTCAAGAAGTAAATCCATCTCGAATTATTACATTTTATCCAGAACACGGCGTACATCCGGATCATGATGCATTTGGCCGCGCTGTAGTTCGCGCTGTATCACGTATGCCAAAAGAAGAACGTCCAGCCATTCATGCGGTTGCGATTACAAGAAATCGCGAAGCAGTACTCGGTGAACCGGATGTTGTAAATAATATTAGTGAAGTATTTGAACATAAATTAGCTGCACTAGGCGCGCATCGTTCACAAACGGAAGCGATGCTAGAAGAAACGCATGCAAAAATAAAAAACAAAGATGCAGCAACATTAAAATGGCTGCAACTTGAACAGTTTTGGACTTATAAATGGGAGTAGGCTAGAAGGGTACCTTCTAGTAGCTCTTACATAGAAAAAGCGCCGTCACTTGTGATGGCGCTTTTTGTGCTATTGTTTCGTATTAGCCAAATACATGAGCATGTGGAATTTTTCGTCTCTTACATGATAATCGAAATAAGGTCCTGGATCTGTACAGTAACCGATATTTTCATTTTGCATAATTTGAAATCCGTTAACTGATAAATTTTCTTCTAAGTATTTTGGATGTAAAATATGCTCATGGGAATTTGGATATAAGGCTGAAATATTTTTCAAGGATTTGGCCGAGTTATCATAATACGAGTATCCACCGACAATTGTTGAACTGTTATGTAAATAGTTTTTTAGAACATGACTTGGGAACTCTGGGTTGAGCAGTGAAAAATCAGTTATTGTAAAACTATCCACAAAAACATCGATGCTAAGCGGTTTCAATGGTAGATTTAAATCTGAATTCAAAATATAAAGGACGCGTGGCTTCGGATTCATACGCTCAATTCTATTTCTCACCTTCTTGAGCATTGCAAGCGAATAGCCACTGAATACATAGTTTGCGCTTGGTTCAAGAACATCGATATATTTGGGTAGTGATACAAAAGCATCAACGTTTGTTTCCACAATTAATTTGTTTTTCAAATCTATATTTTGTAGAACTTTTTGAAATCGAAAATTACTTTTTTCAAATAAGTTAATCATTTTGGGATTGATCTCTTTAATCGTTTCTTTATCGTAAAAATAAGATGGATAAGGAGACGTCTCGTACAAGTTCGCGGTAATGATAATACCCTCCTCGATAGCTGCTTCGTATCCACAGCTACAAGTTAAACTCCCCGTGTGAATGTAGACTTTTTTAATCGTTACATCTTTCATTTCAAGTGGAATGCGGCATTTTGGACAATAGAGAAAATTTACAAAGTCAAGCGGGATTCCTGTAATACTTTCTTCTTTGGATGAAGGCGAGCTAGTTTGAACCGCTTTTTCAATCAATTGGATAGCTTTTGATATGTCTTCTTTTTTCTTGGTTAGCTCGTCCTTTTTATCAATGAGCGAGTTGTTGTAGTAGTCGATATCCTCATGGTCCGAGAAGTTTGTGACACGCCGATATGATAAAATTCGTTGGATTTCTATCAATGAAAAATGAAATTTTTTCAGCTCAGTAATAAAAGTCATGTCGTCGAAACACAATTGGTTCATCTGATACTGAGTGTTTTTTTTGTCTGGTATTAATAATCCTAGTTCAATGTAATAACGAACGGTATCAGTCGTAACATGAAAAAGCTTCGCAAATGTACCAATTTTCATAGATGTACCCCCAATGAAAAAAGTGGAGTTACTCCACTTTTTTCGCAAAATGAATTCAAAAAACCCTCAAATAGCTATTGACTTGGAGGAAACACCAAGTCATATTATTAACTCAATAAGTTTGAATATTAAGAATATTTTTGACTGTATTGTAACATACATGTCACGAAAGGAGAAGGATTAGCTATGGATAAGATGGATCATATGGATACACTCTCACTATGGACAGCGACTGCAAACAGATATGACAAAGGAAAACCTCTTGAAGGAAATGAAGAGGCGGATGTTGTCATTATTGGCGCAGGTTTCACAGGTCTTTCTTCTGCATATCATTTGCAAAAGTTAGGGAAGAGTGTCATTGTCCTTGAGCAGGAAACAATCGGATATGGCGCAAGCGGTCGCAACGGCGGGATGGTATTGCCAGGCTATAAGTCAACGATGCAGGAGCTTGCCAAGAAGTATGGTGCTGAAGAGGCGAGGCAGCTTAACGATCTTTCTCTGCTTAGTGTTGAATTAGTTAAAAACATTATTGACGAGCATCAAATCAACTGTAACTTCAGAAAGACAGGTCACATTGTGGCGGCTTACAAAGCCAAGCATTTTGAAGGGTTGAAACTTGAAAGCGAATACTTAAACAAAAATTTTGGATATGAATGTAGCGTGCTTAATCGAAGTCAGTTGCATCAAGAAATTGATTCCCCGCAATATTATGGTTGCTTAGTCGACGACTCGAGTTACTCGTTCCAACCACTGAACTATGCAATTGGTTTGGGAGAAGCAGCTAAATCGATCGGTGCAAAAATCTTTGAGCATTCGAAAGCACTATCTATTGAGTACGGCCGAAATAGTGTGAAAGTTATTACAGAAAAAGGTACTGTTACAGCGAAAGACATTATTGTGGCTACAGATGGTTACTCCGGAAAAATTATGGCTGAATTGAATAAAGGCGTACTGCCAATTTCGGCACGTATTATTGGTACTGAACAGCTGCCAGAATCACTAGTGAATAGCGTCATTCCTAAAGATCGCATGGTTTTTGATACAAGCAGTTTCCTTTACTATTTCAGGCGTACACCAGATAATCGGATCATATTTGGCGGTGGCGATATTCGTCCAAACTTAGGTGATGCTGTTTATCAAAATGTTTACGATGCCATGGTTAAAATAATGCCAAAACTAGAAGGAAGCAAGATTGATTACAGGTGGGGTGGATTTATCGGGGTTACAATTGATACGTTCCCTGTTATCGGTAGATCCAAAGAAGGCGCATATTTTGCAACGGGTTATACGGGACATGGCGCGTCTCTCTCGACATTGTTTGGTAAGTTATTGGCACAATGGATCGTTACGGGGAGTGCAGGTGGATATCGATTTGAAAAAGAACGCCTTAAATCATTCCCATTCTATAATCAGAAAACGATGCTGGTCAATATAGCGCATATTGGTTTCAAACTGGTAGATATTATCGCGTAAAGGAGAGGTGTTTATGAAAATTAACATGTTCATTGACGGGAAATGGGTAGAAGCATTATCCGGTGCTAGACGAAATATTATCAATCCAGCAACCGGAGAGGTTATCGCAACGTCTGCTCATGGATCGGCGGATGATGCGAAGATAGCAATCACGGCAGCACGTAAAGCGTTTGACAGCGGAATCTGGTCGGATTTATCGGCTGATGAAAGAGCTAACTATCTATATAAGATTGCAGACCGTCTTGAAGAGAAGACAGCTGAAATTGCCCGTTTGGAAACTGCAAATAACGGTAAGGTTATCCGTGCAACAACCTATGTAGATATTCCTGTATCGATTCAATGCTTCCGCTATTATGCTGACTTGATTAAAGGTATGAAAAAGGAATCTTACACTCGTGATGATGCTTCAGAAACGATTATTATTCATGAACCGATTGGTGTTTGTGGACTTATTGTACCTTGGAATTTCCCGCTTATGTTAGCTGTTTGGCAAATTGCTCCTGCACTTGCCGCAGGAAATACAATTGTAATTAAGCCTGCTGACGTCACTCCTGTAAGCGTATACAAATTATTTGAAATTATTGAAGAGGTTGGACTTCCAGACGGAGTGGCAAACTTAGTATTGGGACCTGGCTCAAAGGTTGGGAATGAGCTTGCAGAGAGCCATGATGTTGACAAAGTAGCCTTTACCGGTGGAACAAAAACAGGTCAAAGTATTATGCGCGCAGCTGCGGGCAATATGAAAAAAATCACACTTGAACTGGGTGGGAAATCTCCACTTATTGTGTTCGACGATGTGGATTTTGAAATCGCAGTCGATAATGCGATGTTTGGTATTTTCCACAATGCTGGGCAAGTTTGTTCAGCTGCATCTCGTTTGCTTGTACAAGAGACTATTTACGATAAGTTTGTTGAAAGATTGGCCGAGCGTGCGAACAAAATTGTAGTTGGCAACGGGGAAAGTGAGAACATTGAAATGGGAGCTCTCACAAATGAGTCTCATATGAATGAAGTTTTACATTATATTCAGAGAGGAATCGAAGAAGGTGCAAAATTAGTTTGCGGTGGTAAGCGCTTAACAGAAAATGGGCTTGATCGAGGATTTTTCATTGCACCAACCATCTTCGCTGATGTAAATGAGAATATGTGTATTGTTAAGGAAGAGATTTTTGGTCCAGTTCTTGTTGTACAGAAATTTAAAGATGAGGAAGATGCCATCCAAAAAGCGAATGATTCCATTTATGGATTAGCCGGTGCTGTATTTACTGAAGATATGGACCGAGCAAAACGTGTCATTAGTAAATTACGTGCGGGAATTACTTGGATTAATAGTTATCATCTCGCTTATGTTGAAGGCCCTTGGGGAGGGTATAAGCAAAGTGGCATCGGCAGAGCGTTAGGTGTTGCCGGACTGGAGTACTTTATGGAAACGAAGCAAATCAATATCCACCAGCATGCAAATCCGGTAGGGTGGTATGCGAATTAATTGAGCTTAACTTGCTATATAAATTATTTGTAAGGGGATATGCTCATGAAAATAGTGGACAACGGTCCGTCATCGAAAATAGAGAAACGAGAAGTAGTGAATAAACCGATAGATGATTCAGTGCTGGGAACCAAGAGTATTCCGTTACTATATTTACGGTTTGCTTTGGCAGGAATTATGGCTAACGTAATTCTAGGAGTTGTATCGGTTATCGATGGCTATTTCGTCAGTGGCTTTCAGGAGCTGGAAATCGAAGGGATCGGAATTGGATTTACGGTCATGGTTATTACCCGTATGATTGGTGTTCTTTTAGGTGTGGGAGCCGGAGCGGTCATTTCACTTCGACTGGGGAAAGGGAAAATCGAAGAAGCTAGAAGTATTATGGGACAAACTTTATGGTTTACTCTTTTCCTGTCTTCTTTGTTAGCTATACTTGGGTTGGCCTTTGAAAATGATATTATGATTTTATTTGGAGCAAGTGATGAAGCACTTCCGTATGCGGTGCAATATAGCCGACTGCTATGGATTTCGTTGCCATTAACGATATTGGCCGTTGTATTAAGTATTTTAACTAATATCGATGAAAAGCCTATATTATCAATGAACAGTTGGTTAGTCGCAGCGGTTGTTGCTGGGACTATGGAATGGATTATGGTAGTGAAGTATGACATGGGGATGATGGGTTCTTCATGGGCTAATACGATTTCGCAATCGATTCCTGTTCTCCTAATCTTTTATTTCTGGTTTGGTAAAACAAAACTTAAGCCAAAAATGAAAGATATGATGATTAATTTCAAGAAGATTGGTGAAGTAGTTTGGACCGGCTTTGCATCTTTCTCGAGTCAGTTCATGATGTTTATTGCAATTATTTTCACCAACAACTTACTGCAAAGCTACGGTGGTGGTCTACACGTTGCAGCTTTCACGATTCAAAACGGTTACATTACAAATCTCCTCGCCTTAGCAGCGCTCGGTGGGATGACAGGGCTTCAACCGATTATTAGTTATAATTACGGTGCGGGCAACCTTGATCGTGTGAAACAAGCAATTAAGATGGGACTCATTTTTACAGTTTCCTTCTTTGTAATCGTGACAGCCATACTAGTCATTTTTGCAGATCCAATTGTGTCATTTTTTTCCGGTGGTAATCCTGAATTGCAGAAATTGGGCATTTGGACGACAGTTATATTCAATTGTTTGTTTACGCTTAGTGCAGTTAGCCTGCTTATCTCTGGTTATTTCGAATCACAAGAGAGAAACTGGTCCGCAACGTTTATTAGTGTAAGTAAAATATTGCTGTTCATGTTACCGTTTCTATTTATTTTCCCAAAATTCTGGGGTGTAGAAGGTGTATGGTACGCTGCTCCTGCTGCAGAAATTCCAGGTGTTCTCATTGCCATATACTTTATGAAAAAAGAGTTTAAACGTTTAAAAAATACAAATGTTAAGACAGTAGATTTATAGACTTATTCCTTCAAAATTACCAATAAGAAAGAGAGAGGATTGTCATGTTTTTTGCGAAAAAACTTACAGCAGAAGAAGCAGAGCAACTAGGTGCCAACGCATGGGAACCGTGGGTAGGCGAACCGAATAAAGGAACGTGGCATGTAGAAGAGCAGGAAGTTTTCTATGTGACAGATGGTGAAGTGTTTATTACTGTTGATGGAGAAAAGTATCATATTACAAAGGACTGGATCGTTTCCTTGGCTAAGGACCTTGTTTGTGAATGGGATTGCCCAGTATTTTTGAAAAAGAATTATAAGATGAACCATGAGATCCATCTGAAATAATGTGAAAATGTTGAAGAAATGTATGTAAATAAGTTTACATACCGTCAAATGAATGCGCTTTCTTTTTAGGGGCGATAACATAAGACGGTTATCTTAAAATAGGAGGCTTCACCATGGTAGTAATGAAAAATGTACAAACGTTGAAAAATTATATTGGCGGACAATGGATAGAATCCACAAGTAAGCAAGTTGAAGAGGTACCAAATCCAGCAACAGGAGAGATTATTGCTCGTGTGCCTCTTTCGACTAAAGAAGATTTAGATAGAGCTGTAGCAACTGCGAAAGAAGCATTCAAAACATGGAGAAAGGTCGCTGTGCCTCGGCGTGCTCGGATTCTATTTCGCTATCAACAGCTATTGATTGAAAACTGGGAAGAGTTAGCTAAACTCGTAACCTTGGAAAACGGAAAAAGTTATAAGGAAGCATACGGTGAAGTGCAGCGGGGGATTGAATGTGTTGAATTTGCCGCAGGCGCACCCACTTTAATGATGGGAGAGCAACTTCCCGATATTGCTACTGGTGTTGAATCAGGGATGTATCGTTATCCGATCGGAGTAATCGCAGGAATAACGCCATTTAACTTTCCGATGATGGTGCCATGCTGGATGTTTCCACTCGCGATTGCATGCGGGAATACATTTGTATTAAAACCATCTGAAAGAACACCGCTATTGGCTAATCGCATAGCTGAACTGTTTAAAGAAGCAGGTCTTCCAGATGGAGTACTAAATATTGTGCATGGTGCACATGATGTCGTTAACGGCATTCTTGACAATGAGGATGTGAAAGCTGTATCTTTCGTTGGCTCTCAACCTGTGGCTGAGTATATATATAAAACAGCAGCAGCTAACGGTAAACGTGTACAAGCTCTTGCAGGGGCAAAAAATCATTCAATCGTATTAAAAGATGCGGACCTTAGTTCTACAGTGAAAGAAATTACAAGTGCTGCCTTCGGTTCAGCTGGTGAACGATGCATGGCAGCGGCTGTTGTTGTCGTGGAAGAAGACGTTGCAGATGAGCTCGTTAATAGACTGCTTCAAGAGGCTAATGCAATTACGATTGGTAATGGTCTGGAAGAAGGTGTTTTCCTTGGTCCCGTTATTCGTGAAGTACATAAAGAGCGTACACTCGGATACATTCAATCCGGTGTAGAGCAGGGAGCGACACTTATTCGTGACGGACGTGAAGACGATGTAGCAAACAGCCAAGGTTATTTTGTTGGCCCAACGATTTTTGACAATGTGACACAGGAAATGAAAATCTGGCAAGATGAAATTTTCGCACCGGTTCTTTCTATTGTACGCGTAAAAGACTTGATGGAAGCGATTCATGTTGCTAATGCATCGCCATTCGCAAATGGTGCATGTCTGTACACAAATAGCGCGAAAGCTATTCGTGAATTCCGTGAAGAAATTGATGCAGGTATGCTTGGGGTCAATCTTGGAGTTCCTGCTCCAATGGCATTCTTCCCGTTCTCAGGTTATAAGAAATCTTTCTATGGTGATCTCCATGCAAATGGAAAAGATGGCGTAGAATTCTATACTCGCAAGAAAATGCTTACGGCTCGTTATTGAAAGCGTGATGTAAAACCATAAAAAGATAGAATGGAGCTGGTGATTGTGCAAGCGACGGAGCAAACACAAAGTTTGAAAAAAACAGATGAAAAGTACCTTTGGCATGCGATGAGAGGAGCAGCCCCTAGTCCAACGAATTTAATTATCACAAAAGCAGAAGGGGCATGGGTGACGGATATTGATGGAAACCGTTATTTAGACGGTATGTCCGGTCTTTGGTGCGTGAATGTTGGGTATGGTCGAAAAGAGCTTGCAAGAGCGGCGTTTGAGCAGCTTGAAGAAATGCCGTATTTCCCTCTGACTCAAAGTCATGTTCCTGCTATTAAATTAGCAGAAAAATTGAATGAATGGCTTGATGATGAATACGTCATTTTCTTTTCTAACAGTGGATCGGAAGCGAATGAAACAGCATTTAAAATTGCTCGTCAATATCATGAGCAAAAAGGTGATCATGGACGCTATAAGTTTATTTCCCGCTACCGCGCTTATCACGGTAACTCAATGGGAGCTCTTGCAGCAACAGGTCAAGCACAGCGAAAGTATAAATATGAACCACTCGGGCAAGGATTCCTGCATGTAGCACCGCCTGATACGTATCGAAATCCAGAGGATGTTCATACACTGGCAAGTGCTGAGGAAATCGATCGTGTCATGACATGGGAGTTAAGCCAAACAGTAGCCGGTGTGATTATGGAGCCAATTATTACAGGGGGCGGAATTTTAATGCCTCCTGATGGATATATGGGAAAAGTAAAAGAAATTTGCGAGAAGCACGGTGCGTTGCTCATTTGTGATGAAGTTATATGTGGATTTGGCCGGACAGGGAAGCCATTTGGATTTATGAATTATGGCGTCAAACCAGATATCATTACAATGGCAAAAGGTATTACAAGTGCGTATCTTCCTTTGTCAGCAACAGCAGTTAGACGAGAGGTTTATGAGGCATTCGTAGGTAGTGATGATTATGATCGCTTCCGCCATGTAAATACGTTCGGAGGAAATCCTGCTGCTTGCGCTTTAGCTTTGAAGAATTTAGAAATTATGGAGAATGAGAAACTCATTGAACGTTCCAAAGAATTGGGTGAACGACTGTTATATGAGCTAGAGGATGTAAAAGAGCATCCAAACGTAGGGGATGTTCGCGGAAAGGGCCTTCTTTTAGGCATTGAACTAGTGGAAGATAAGCAAACAAAAGAACCGGCTTCCATTGAAAAGATGAACAAAGTCATCAATGCTTGTAAAGAAAAAGGTCTAATTATTGGTAAAAATGGTGACACTGTTGCAGGTTACAATAATATTTTGCAGCTTGCTCCTCCATTAAGCATCACAGAGGAAGACTTTACTTTTATCGTTAAAACAATGAAAGAATGTTTATCCCGCATTAACGGGCAGTAAAACTCCCACCTCAAAATGCGGCTGGAGCAAAGAAGTTAGGTGGGAGATCAACTGCCCGTAAAAGCCCGATTGGTGAGGGCTAATAATCAGTGGGGGATGAACAAAAACCCCCCACTGATTAAAGTTTCACTTTAGCTCAACTTTAATTAATTATTGATAAATCTTGTTGAAAAGCGGATGAGCCTATTAGGAGATGTAACTTTAAATACTGAATGAATTACTCGAAAAGAGTAATTCCGAAAGGGTTGAGTTTATGAAAGCTGATGTTGTATTGATAAATGGAGAAGTTATTACAGTAGACCAAAAGAATACAGTAGTCGAAGCTGTAGCAATAAAAGATAATCATATCGTAGTTGTTGGCTCAAATCAGGAGGTTAAGAGTTTTATAGGAGAAAATACGGATGTAATTGACCTGCAAGGGAAAACTCTTCTTCCTGGATTCATTGATTCGCATCTTCACATCATTTCTCATGGACTAAATCAGTTGGCGGTCAGTTGTAAAGCTGAACATATTGATTCTATAGATGCTTTATTAGATGATCTGAAAAAGAAGGCCTTAGAAACGCCAAAAGGTGAATGGATACGTGCTTGGGGCTTTAATGAAACCGCTGTGAAGGAAAAGCGTTATCCAACAATTACTGAGTTGGATGAAATTTCAGTTGAACACCCTATTATTATAACTCGTACTTGTCACCACATAAGCGTGGTGAACAGTAAAGCATTAGAAATTGCGCAAATTAACGAGAACACACCGGATACGAATGGGGGAGTTATTGAAAAGAATCAGGCAGGAAGGCTTACAGGAAAGTTAATTGAAGCAGCAAATATGAGTATGAGCGAGGTTGCAAGTTATACAGAAAGTGAAATGATGAAGGCTGTGAAAATTGCATCAGATCATTTCGTTGCAGCTGGCATAACAAGTATACATGACGCAGGTGGAGATGGACCGGAGAGTTTTCGTTTACTACAACGAGCTGTGAAGAGTAGGGATATTCGTGTCCGAATATATGCAATGATATGTCAAATAAATAACTCTCATGAATTTGTTAATAAAATGGTCGAAGCTGGTGTGGTAACTGGTACCGGAGATGAAAGATTCAAAATCGGACCAGCTAAATTGTTTACAGATGGAAGTAGCACGGGGCCTACAATTGCAACCCGTAAGTCATATTCAAGTGACCCTAACAATTACGGCATTCTTTATTATAGCGAGGAAGAAATCTATAAGGTTTTAGGTGAAGCGCATAAAAAAGGCTATCAAATCACTGTACATGCACAAGGTGATAAAGCTATTGAAATGTATTTGAATTGTGTAGAAAGGGCGCTAGAGGAATCACCAAGAAAAAATCACCGTCATCGAATCGAGCATGCGGGAATTTCTTCACCAGATTTACAAGAGAGAATGAAAAAACTCGAGATGATTCCTATTCCAAATCCTCCATTTCCATATGAATTCGGAGAGATATATGTAGAGCACTATGGTGATCGTGTTAATCACATGTACGCTGCTCGTGATTTTATTGATCGTGGCATCATTGCAGCAGGTAGTTCGGATGCACCAGTTACTGACTATAATCCTTTATTAGGAATTCATGTTGCTGTCAATAGAAAAACTAAGTCTGGAATAGAGGTTGGTGCTAATCAATCTATAAGCGTAATGGAAGCTATTAAACTATACACATGGAATGGTGCTTATGCGAGTTTTGAAGAAGAGATAAAAGGAAGCATAGAGGTCGGAAAACTGGCGGATTTAGTTATATTAAATGACAGTATTTTAAGTGTCAATCCAAACCAAATTAAAGACTTAAAAGTAGAAACAACAATTATTGATGGTGAAATTATCTATCAAAAAGAACAATCAGTGAAAATGTAGCAATAAAAAAACGCCCATTCAATTGTGAGAATGATTTTAACAATTGAAGGGGCGTTTCAGTTGTTTAGTTGCGCTTTTTAAATCGTATTAATTTTCCGAGAGAATTGAAAGGATATTCGTCTACTAACAAATATTCAGATTATGAACACTAGAAAACGAACACAACCTATCATATAATTGAAAGACTATATTTTAAAATCAATGTTAATATTACCCTCCTATAAGTATTAACATGCGTAATTGAGGTGTTTTCTTTGTTGTTTTATGATCGAATTTCTATAATGACCCCTCCTGTTCCATAGCTAAGGAAAGTCTATTCATTTCTGAGATTTTCAAAGTTATAGGAGGGTATTAAAAGTGAAAAAAGTCTCAGTACCATCACTTTGGTTAATGATTATTCTTGTGGCATTTCCGCAAATTAGTGAAACGATTTACACACCGTCTTTACCGGATATTTCAAAGGCGTTGCACGTAAGTAATAATGAGGTACAGTTAACACTTAGTGTTTATTTTGCTGGATTTGCTTTAGGTGTATTTTTTATTGGATGGTTATCAGATATAATTGGTCGTCGCCCAGCAATGTTATTTGGAATTGTAGTATATGGCGCTGGAAGTTTCTTATGCTATATTGCAAATTCTATTGAATTTTTATTGTTTAGTCGTTTTATTCAAGCATTTGGAGCAAGTGCTGGTTCAGTTGTGACACAAACGATTCTTCGTGAAAGTGTAGAGGGGCATAAACGTCATGTTATGTTTGCTCAAATTTCGGCAGTCATTGCTTTTACACCAGCGATAGGTCCACTAATTGGGGGCTTTCTTGATCAAATGTTTGGATTTAAAATAGTATTTTTAAGTTTAGTTGTTATGAGTGTTGGGATTTTGTTATATACGTTTGTTTCGCTTCCGGAAACAAAAACGGAATCAGTAACGGATAAAATAAATGTGTTTTCTGTATTAAAACGGTTGATTACAAATCCGAAAGTAGTAACATATGGGTTATTAATTGGAGGAGCGAATGGTGTTTTATTTAGCTACTATGCAGAAGCGCCGTTTATCTTTATTGAATACTTTCAGTTATCGCCTAGTATGTACGGATTTCTAGGAATTGTTGTCGCTTCCGCTTCTATTATTGGAGCGAAAGTTTCAAAGCGGTTACTTGCTACTTATAAACCAGAGAAAATTATATATATCGGTTGTCTTGTAATGGCAGGGGGAGCTATCCTCTTAACTGTTATTACTTCATTTGGATCAAATCCAAACATAATATATATGATTGGATTTTTAGTAGCGATGTTTATATTGCTATTAGGAATTGGGGTAGCATTGCCTAACTGTTTAAGTTTAGCATTAGTAGATTTTCAAGATGTCATTGGTACAGCTGGAGCATTGTTTAGCTTAGGCTACTATGTAATTGTAACGATGACAATTTGGGGAATGAGTCAGCTTCATACGGGCTCGTTAATGGTGATGCCACTTTATTTTCTTGTTATTGTAGTTATAATGATGGTGTTTACTAAGGTGTTTATTTTTGGTAAGAAAACTTCAAAATCGATTTAAATATGAAATCGTAAAAGAGTCTCATTTTTTAATGAGACTCTTTTATATTTTATGAACATAACTATAGGTATGAATATGTAATTAATATTAAAATATAACAAAGTTGTATAGTTATTGGGGAGGGTGAAACTATGTTAATGAACCTAGTATGCGCTCTACTAATCATTTCCGGACTTATTATAGTTGTGAGAAAAAATTTCATTTTAAATCATTATCTTTGTAATTTAATGGCATTCTTTTGTGCTTATATGACATCATCTACCCACGTATTAGAGCAACTTTCATTAACAAAAACAATGTTTATACTATGTTTGTTGTTTATAACTTTTGTTCTTGTATACTCACATTTCGATATTAGAGGGCTAACTGTTAACGATTATACAGTATTTAATCTTCCTTCTAGACGAGTGAATATATTAGTGAAAGAAGGGCTTACTGAAGCGGACATAGAATTTACTTTGAATAAAAATAATATATATTTATCAGGATCTCCTGTGAAAATCCGAGTATTACATAGACCGTTACATACAACTAATATTTTATTTAGGAAATGTCCAGAGAATATGAGGACAGAAATTAAAGGTATTATTGAGAAAAAGATAAAAGCTGAAGAAAAGAGTTTTCCGCTTTCAGGTGTAGTGTTGATTGTATTAAGTATAGTTATATTTTTCTTGAAATAGGAGATGGGAAAGAGAAAATTTATATGTAAGCATTGGGTAAACAAGAGAGGGAGAAGTTAGTAATATTATAGTTTTACTGATATATTAAATTCCCTGCATGATTTGTTAATCAAACATGCGGGGAATTACATTATGAACTATAAAAATTGAAGTACATGAGGTATGAAACCGAGGCGGATATTTTCTCCTCGGTTATTTATATTGTAATAATATTCACACTAGAATCATATTGAATAGATGTATTTTATTGTTAATTTAGTTAAAAATTAATCAAACTAATATATAATAATTTACCGAAAAAATAATTGAACTTTTCAGATAAATGAATTAATATGAAGTGAGCAATTTTAAGTTTTATAGAAAATAGGAAGATGAGGGGTTTTGGGAATTTTATAAGAGGCAAAATGAGATTTTAGGATAGCTTTAAAGTTAGTCTAAAATGACATTTGTTTCATCATTTTCAGGGCCAAACAGGAATTAGGGTACACCATCTTATTTTAAATGCGGCTATGAATCATCTAAGAGGGGGAAATGAAGTGGCAAACAAAGAATTGAAAAGGGGCTTAGAAGCACGTCATATTCAAATGATTGCTTTAGGCGGAACAATTGGTGTTGGTTTGTTTATGGGGTCAGCCAGCACGATTAAATGGACAGGTCCGTCAGTAATGCTTGCATATGCAATCGCAGGTGTTTTCATCTTCTTCATTATGCGTGCCATGGGAGAAATGTTGTATATGGAGCCAAGCACAGGTTCATTTGCGACATTTGGTCACAAATATATTCATCCGTTAGCTGGTTATATGACAGCGTGGAGTAACTGGTTCCAGTGGGTTATTGTTGGGATGTCAGAGATTATCGCAGTTGGAGCGTATATGAAATATTGGTTCCCGGATTTACCGGCTTGGATACCTGGTATTATCGCGATGGTCATTCTTGGTGCGGCTAACTTAATTTCTGTTAAGTCATTTGGTGAATTTGAATTTTGGTTTGCGATGATTAAAATCGTTACGATTTTATTAATGATTATTGCCGGATTCGGCCTCATTTTCTTCGGAATTGGGAATGGAGGAGAAGCAATCGGCATATCTAATCTTTGGGCAAACGGCGGTTTCTTTACAGGTGGTTTTTCAGGATTTTTCTTTGCATTATCACTTGTAGTTGGGGCGTATCAAGGTGTGGAATTAATCGGGATTACTGCTGGTGAAGCGAAGAATCCGAAGAAGACACTTACAAGAGCGATCCAAAGTACAATTTGGCGTATTTTAATTTTCTATATTGGTGCTATTTTCGTTATTGTAACTGTTTATCCTTGGGATCAATTAAGTTCAATTGGTAGTCCGTTCGTAGCAACTTTTGCGAAAGTTGGTATTACGGCAGCTGCGGGACTTATTAACTTCGTTGTTATTACAGCCGCAATGTCTGGTTGTAACAGTGGTATTTATAGTGCTGGACGTATGCTTTATACACTAGGAGTAAATGGACAAGCACCGAAATACTTTACGAAGATCTCTAATAACGGTGTACCTTTATTCGGTACAGTTGGTGTAATTATCGGTTTAGCGGTTGGTGTTGTTTTAAGTTATATTGCACCGAAAAACTTATTCGTATATGTATATAGTGCGAGTGTACTTCCTGGTATGGTGCCATGGTTTGTCATTTTAATTAGTCAAATTAATTTTAGAAAAGAAAAAGGAGCAGAGATGAAAGATCATCCGTTCAAAATGCCATTTGCTCCTGTTACAAACTATTTGACAATTGCCTTTTTAATTATGGTATTAATCGGAATGTGGTTTAACGATGATACGCGTATTTCATTAGTTGTAGGTATTGTTTTCTTAGCTATCGTCACAATTAGTTTCTATGCTTTCGGAATAGGGAAACGACCTCCGTTAGACGTTCAAAATGATCAAGAGATTTCAAGTAAATAAAGATAGTAAAAAGTCCGATTTCTCGTTTAGAAATCGGACTTTTTATTATTAAAATTTCTCTACAACGATCTTTCCAATTGTACGCCCACTTTCAAGTTGTGCATGTGCTTTCTTTATGTTTTCAGCGTTAATTGGTGTGAATGTTTCATTTAATGTAGTCTTTAAAATGCCTTCATCTAATAGCTCGCTTACTTTATTTAATAGTTCGTGCTGCGTACTCATATCACCAGTTTCATACATCGCTTTTGTAAACATAAACTCCCAAACGAATGTAGCACTTTTACTTTTTAAAATTCCCATCTCAAGAGGGTGTTCATTTTCTACGATAGAGCAAATTTTACCTTGTGGTTTAATGATGTCACCCATCGCGTGCCAATGCTGATCAGTATTGTTTAAGCAGAAGATATAATCTACATCTTTTAGCCCAAATTCTAATATTTGATCTTTTAAAGGTTGGTGATGATTAACTATATAATCGGCACCGAATTTTTCCACCCAGTGTATAGTTTCGTTGCGGGATGCGGTTGCGATTACGTTTAGTCCAGCCCATTTAGCTAACTGAATAGCAATCGAGCCAACACCACCAGCTCCGCCGATAATTAAAATGTTTTTAAATGAATTTTCATCTTTCTTATTATAATCAATCCCTAAACGTTCAAACAAACCTTCCCATGCGGTAATGGCTGTTAAAGGAAGTGCTGCAGATTCAGCATCACTTAACGTTTTTGGTTTTTTACCAACAATTCTTTCATCAACTAAATGGTATTCACTGTATGTACCTTGCCTTGTAATGCTTCCAGCGTAAAACACTTCATCGCCTTCTTTAAATAACGTACAACCATCGCCAGTTTGCACGACAACACCGCTAGCATCCCAGCCAAGTATTTTTGCTATATCTTCTTTTTTATCTTTCGGAGATCGAACTTTTGTATCAACTGGATTAACGGAAATAGCGTTAATCTTTACAAGTATATCTCTTCCTGTGGCAACAGGTCTTTCAACTTCAATATCAATTAAACTGTTTTCTTCTTCAATAGGTAAGTATTCATGTAAACCAATTGCTTTCATTTTTATTCCCTCCATTAAAGTAAGAGTCTTTTTCTCTTTTATTATAGATGCAGAAAGGTTGTTATGTAAAAAAGTACACTCATTTTTATACTGTCATTGGATTGGTTTTAAAATTCTGACAAATAATATACAATTAGTATAGAAAATAATACGAGGTGAATGACTAATGACAGCAAAACTAAGAAAAAGTGATTATGTAATCGTAATGGCAATTATTATAATGTATTCGTTAATTGGTCACGTATTAAATTTAGATATCTTAAAAGTGATGGCTATTCAACAAAATGGATTTAGTATTAGTTTTGTAGGTATTGCTATATGTTATATCACAGCTAGGTTATTGTTTTTTGCTATTCGGAAATTAAAAAATGATGAGTAATGCTGTAATGAAGAAATTGTGAACAACCTAAAAATAATAGTTGAAACAGTGGAAGAAGAGAAGGAGTTTATTTCTAGTAGGAAGAATTTTTTACTGTATTGTTTTATTCAAAACTAAATGTAAAGGTGGATACATAATGACAGTAAAGAAGCTTTATTTCGTCCCAGCAGGTCGTTGTATGTTGGATCATTCGTCTGTTAACAGTACATTAACACCAGGGAAATTATTAGACTTACCGGTTTGGTGTTATCTTTTGGAGACTGAAGAAGGACCTATTTTAGTAGATACAGGTATGCCAGAAAGTGCGGTTAATAATGAAGGCCTTTTTAACGGTACATTTGTTGAAGGACAGATTTTACCGAAAATGACTGAAGAAGATAGAATCGTAAATATTTTAAAGCGTGCAGGGTATGAGCCAGAAGACCTTCTGTATATTATTAGTTCTCACTTACATTTTGATCATGCAGGAGGAAATGGTGCTTTTACAAATACACCGATTATTGTGCAGCGTACTGAATATGAGGCGGCACAATATAGTGAAGAATATATGAAAGAATGTATCTTGCCAAATTTAAACTACAAAATCATTGAAGGGGATTATGAAGTCGTACCAGGAGTTCAATTATTGTATACACCAGGACATACTCCGGGGCATCAGTCACTATTCATTGAGACAGAGAACTCTGGCCCAGTGTTATTAACGATAGATGCATCGTATAGGAAAGAAAATTTTGAAGATGAAGTGCCGTTCGCTGGATTTGATTCGGAATTAGCTTTATCTTCAATTAAGCGTTTAAAAGAAGTTGTTAGGAAAGAGAACCCAATTGTTTTCTTTGGACATGATATAGAGCAGGAAAAGAGCTGTAAAGTGTTCCCTGAATATTTATAGTGAAAAAAGTCATGAGCTCACTTCAAGGAGCTCATGACTTTTTCTATTAAATAACCTTTTTAAATAAGTTATATACTTTTTTCGAATTACCTTCATTTAATTGATAATAAGTAAGGTCTACGTCATCAGGAGTGTTTTGATGGGCAATCATAACTTCACTACTGTTGTTATCTACTATCCAAATTAAATATTGTTTATAAGTTCCATCTTGGAAAGTAATCCACATGTTACAATCTACTAAATCAGAACCTTCTTCATCTAGCGTTAAATCGCCTTTTTTTGCTGTATCCATACTGTTAATGAATGTTTTTAATTCATCTGTTTTTGTAAGGAAGATAGATTTTTTTGTCTTAAGCGACTCTACATGTATATCTTTTATTTCCTGTTTTCCTAAAAAAACAGGAGGTGCATTTGGGTCTCTTTGAGTTGAAATAATAGTAGCTTTCTTCTTTGGTTTACTTGCTGTATAGAGATCTTGAATAGATTTTCCAGAGTTTAAAAACCATACGGTTCCAAAAATGATCAATGCGCTACCTAGCAGTAAAATGATTTTCTTAATAGAATATTCTCCTCTCTATTACTTCATGTGAAGAGCTTTTCTACTAATATATGATAGGTAAGCGTAAAGTATTATAGTTGAACGTGATTATGCTTCACGGTTTTTATAGGGCGATCAATGAGTAAATTGTAAGTGAGCCCTATTAATACGAGAATTCCACCGATAATTTTTCCGGTTGATAGTTCGTGTGACAGGAAGAAATCGATGATAGTCCCCGTAAACAATTGTCCGATAAAGATGAGTAACGTTAAATAAAATGCTGATATTTTAGGAGTAATATAGTTTGATAATGAGATGACGATAACGCCTACTAATCCGCCTAAGTATACAGCGATAGGTATGGATTGTAACGTATGACTAGAAATATACAACGAATCTGAACTGAAAATTAAAAATAACATGGAGAAAAATAATCCAGTAATATAATTGAAAAATGTGCCTTCCCAATTTCCAATTTCCTTTGCTAAATTCGCGTTAATAATTCTAGCAACAACGATAGAAACACCAGCTAAAATAGCGATACAAATATATAACATTTTCTTACCTCCATTAGTAAATTGTCATGACTATAATTCCAGAAGAGATGAATACTAATCCAATTAATTTTTTCTTATCAAACTTCGAAACTTTCATTCCTAATAAACCGAAATGATCAATAACTATGGAAGCGATGGATTGGCCAAGTAAGCTTAATGCAATCGTAATAGAGGCACCAAGAGCAGAGAAACTTATATTATTAAAAAGAACAGTGAATACTCCAATTGCCCCAGCGCTATATAAAAAAAGTGGAATACCTTTATCAAAATGGAGTTTATTTTTGTTAAGGATTAAAACGAAAATAACTGCTATTAAACCGACAAGATGAATGACAACGCTTGCTGTATACTTGCCAATTAACTCAGATAATATCCCATTCAATGGGAGCATAATGGCAATAAGCACACCAATAAAGACAGAAAGAAAGTTATACAATGTAATATCCCCTTTTTATATTTCATATTTGTAATGACTGTATCATGCTGAAATTGTGTATTACTATGACATATGTCATAGTGAAAGAAGAAAATTTTGTTTACAATTGGGATGAGTTGTAAAGGTGGGGGACTATGAAGAAAGTATGTAATCCTAATAAATTAGCAGAGTATATGAAACAAAATAATATTGATTCATTTTTTAGTAGTGATATGAAACCATATATGGAACTTATATTTTTTAAAAAGAATGAGTTCATTTGCAGAGAAAACGAAGAGATAGATTATTTATATTTCTTTGTTGAAGGAAAAGCGAAAGCGTTTAACACATTAAGTAACGGGAAATCGGTATTATTATGTTTTTATGATAGTTTGCAGTTACTAGGAGATGTGGAGTTAATTCATTCTCAAAAGACTGCTTCAAACGTACAAGTGATGGCAGATTCGTATTGTGTTGGGCTACCTTTAGGGAAAGTGAGAAATCAATTATTTCATGATGCGAAATTTTTAAGATGTATTTGCGGTTCTTTAGCCCATAAATTAAATCGACTTTCAAAAAATAGTACAATTAATTTACTGTATCCACTTGAAAATCGACTTGCGAGTTACATGTTAGCAGCAGGGGAACGGGCGGTTCAGCACGGAAATAGAATTGTGTTTAGTGGGAATTTAACGGAAATAGCTGAATTGTTAGGGACGAGTTATCGGCATTTATTACGTACATTAAATACCTTTTGTGATAAAGGGATAATACAGAAAAACAATGGATGCTTTGAAGTGATGAATGTGGATGTTTTGCGGGAATTGGCGGCGGATGTTTATAAATAGAATAATATTTTATGAGGAACGGGTTTAGGATTAGAAGTACTAAAAAATCCTTTATTAGATTGGAAAGTTGAGTTAAGGACTTGGCGAATAAAATAAAGAACTACTCTTTTATATTTTGGAGATATATTGTGTAGCAAAAAAATAGATCAGTAGCAACAGCTACTGATCATCCATATGTACATGAATTAGGAGAGGTCAAACATTTCAAACGTTTATTAGCTTTAGTATAATAGATTTTCATGAAATAAAAAACTGAAAATTATAATTTTTTGTTGAGAAAGTTTTTTGTATCGAAATATATATAAAAACGGGGATTTCTATTGAAAGAAAATATGATATTTATCCCGCATTAACGGCCAGTAAGATTCCCACCTCAAAATTCGGCACATGCGAGGAAGTTAGGTGAGAGATCAACTGCCCGTAAAAGCCCGATTGGTGAGGGCTAATAATCAGAGGGACAAAAGTCCCTCTGATTAAAGTTTCACTTTATATTTTAGTAAAGTATGATATAGTCTATATAAGATTGATTTCCTTAAAATATCTTTTTTGTATAGTAATTACATTCACAGTTGGGAAGGGGAACAGATTGTGAAGTTTGATGATCAACGTCTACTAGGAATACGATTAGGTTCTGTACTCATAACAGAAGAAAATCAATATTTAGTAATTAAGAAGAAAGATCATTATGCACTATTAAACATACATAATTTAGAATGCACACATGTCGAAGTGCAGTTAGAACATATTGAAGAACTGCTGCATGAGGATTTCCAAGAAAGTATAACGGAAATTATCGCACCAGAACATATTAAAATTGTGGTGAAAAATGTTATATAAAGAAAGAAGCTGGGAGGATCAGCTTCTTTCTTTGTTTTACTTCGTTAATTATAAGGATAACATTTTTAAAATCTCACCAATAATTCCATCCTTTTGATGAACACCTAAATCCGAGTTCGTCATAATAACAGCGCCATTACCTCGGTATGGATTACATACCATCATACATTGAAATCCAACACCCCAGCCAAGTGAATGAATTTGTAAGTCTTCATTAGAATACTCTAGAAAAAGACCTAACCCAGTCCATTTGGTGAATCCTTGAGGAGAAATCATATCTTGTACTGTTTTTTGAGAAAGTTCCAGTTTGCTATTTCCTTGTAAGGAATGAATGAGTCCGAGTACTAAAGTTGATAAGTCAGTTGGTGTTGTCCAAACGCCTGAAGCTGCTGCGAATGGATAAAATGGATACTTCTCATTTGTTACAGTTCCATCTTTATTATGCCCGCAAGCAAAAGCATCGGTTTTATCTATGTCTTCGGGAGAGAAGAGTGTACTATTTTTCATTTGTAGTGGCTGAAAAATAAATTCTTCAAGTAAAAGGTTAAACGATTTTCCAGTAATATCTTCAAGTAGTTGTTCGATAATACAAAAATTTGCGTCAGAGTAGTGGAATTGGCTTTCTGGTGCATAAGTTACTTCTATAGGTACTGGGCAATATAATGTTTTACCAGCAAGGAGCTCATCCATTTTAGGTAGTCCTTGTGCAAGTGTATAATGTTCAAAACCATTGGGAGGATCAATGATTCCAGATTGGTGACTTAATAAGTTTCGCAGCGTGACTTTTTTCTGTGAAGTAAATAGATTGGTAGGGATGTTCCAAGATGTGAGTCTATCATTTACGTCTTCATCTAAATGTACGATTCCTTGATCTGATAACGTTAGTACAAGCATTGAAGTGATGAATTTGCTAATAGAACAAGAATTGAATATGGAATTCGTAGTGACAGTTCTAGTTGTTCCAGATTCAAGTGTTCCGAAAGCAGTAGCTTCATCAAGTTTACCGTCACGTATAACGGCAAAGCTTAACCCTGCAACAGAATATTGGTTCATTTTCTCATAGATATTGTTACTTTTTAAGTTCATAGTGACTCCTTTCTTTTAAAAACAGAATATTAATTTTATTATACATTGTAAATCTATGAGAGGTGATGTGGAGGGGATTAAAAATTAGTTTTAGTATAGGGAAAGAGAATAAAAGAAAACACCTCATCATTTTTGATGAAGTGCCCTCTGTTATTTTGCAGAAATTCGCATTATAAGCTGAAGTAATTTAACTCTATACATATATATTAGCCATAGAGCTGATATGTAGGAAATAAGTGCTCCTTTGTTTTCGAAAGGCGCATTGAAAGCAAGCCAGCCAACGATATCAAATAATAAATGTAGTGCAAATGAAAGAACTACAAATTGTAGTAACGTCTTAAAAAATCTTTTCATAAAGTGTCCCCCTAAAATAAAAGGTTTTATCAACAATGTTGTATATTACTTTTATACATTAAATGTGTTTGATGGTAAAATTTACATAAATTAGTGAAATAAAACAAATGAAAGTTAATGAGGAGGAATAGTCATGGGATTTTGGATGATCATACCGATAGCGGTCTTTGGATTTATTTATATTGCTGAAAAAATAAATAGAATCGAAAAGAAAAATGATGCACGTTTAAAGAAGATTGAAGATAAATTACAATTAATCACGAAAGAAATGGGAATTGTAGAAAGAGAACCTGAGATTAATAAAGAATTACGCCAGCTTGTAGAAGAAGGAAAAACAGTTACAGCAGTTAAGAGAGTAAGAGAGGCTTTTGGATTTTCATTGTTAGAAGCAAAGCAATATGTCGATAAATTATGAAAAAGATCATCCATTTGGATGATCTTTTTTACTGAACCATACGTGTATTTACATATGCGGCTATTATGACGTGTCCAATTACAATGATAGGAATAACGATTTTGACATTAGGAGTAATGAAGACACTACCAATTGTGGCGATAACACCAGCGCTTAAATTATAAAGGCCAATAATTTTTGATAACTTCACTTTATCTGGTACACGGCGTTCATTGAATCCTGATAAGAGCCAAGTGTATTGTTTTACTCCGATGAAATAAGCTAATGCAAATGAAATGATTGCTAGTATGAATAATGATGGGGAAGCGAAGAGAGTCATTGAAAACACCTCCGTTAATAGGCTATAAATAAATTATAGTATGAATGTTATAATTTAACAAAATACAATTTTGATTTTAAGTGTGATAGAACAATGGAGTATTTGTGATGAGGGGAGATTAAGTATGAATATTGCGGAATTCCAGAGGTATGTATCAAATTTCAGTAAAGAAAAAGGATTTCAAGATACAACAATTGAAGAGCGTACGATGTATGCGATGGCGGAATTAGGTGAATTAGCGGAAGTTATATTAAGGCGTGATAAAATACAAGATTTGAAAAGAGAGATTGGTTTAGAAATGTTTGATGTAATTTGGAATGTATGTGATTTAGCAAACAAGTTAGAAATTGATTTAGAGAAGGCATTCGAAGAAAAAATGATGATTAATAAAAAACGTGAATGGTAAAAGGAAAGTTAAAAAGCGCACAAAATTTTGTGCGCTTTTTATTAATGGTATGAAAAATATGTAAAAAAAGATGGAACAAACATTTGAGATGAACTGTCTAATATAGGTAATAATTATTTAGTTTGAAAGAAAGGGTGGAGAAAATGAAAAAGAATACATTATTAAAATTAGGGGTATGTGTTAGTTTGCTAGGAACAACTCAATTTGTTAGTACAATTTCTTCTGTGAAAGCGGAACAAAAGCTAGAGCAAAAAGTAATAAAGAATGAGACAGGAACTATTTCAATTTCTCAGTTAAATAAAAATGTATGGGTTCATACTGAGCTAGGTTATTTTAATGGAGTAGCAGTTCCTTCGAGTGGTCTAGTTCTTACTACTTCTAATGGGTTAGTACTTGTCGATTCTTCTTGGGATGATAAGTTAACGAAGGAACTAATAGAGATGGTAGAAAAGAAATTTAAGAAGCGCGTAACGGATGTTATTATTACACATGCGCATGCTGATCGAATTGGCGGAATTAAAACGTTGAAAGAAAGAGGCATTAAAGCGCATAGTACAGCATTAACTGCGGAACTAGCAAAGAAAAATGGATATGAAGAGCCACTTGGAGACTTACAAACAATTACGAATATGAAGTTTGGAAATATAAAAGTAGAAACGTTCTATCCAGGGAAAGGGCATACAGAAGATAATATTGTCGTATGGTTACCGCAATACAACATTTTAGCTGGAGGCTGTTTAGTGAAATCTGCGGAAGCTAAAGATTTAGGGAATGTTGCTGATGCATATGTAAATGAATGGTCCACATCGATTGAGAATGTATTGAACCGATATGGAAATATGAACTTAGTAGTGCCTGGTCATGGAGAAGTAGGGGACAGAGGATTACTTTTACATACATTGGATTTGTTGAAATAAGAAACTGTGGGAATATAAAAGCGAGGAGAAATAATTTTCTCCTCGCTTTCTTCTAACTATATTTAAATGCGAAGCTATAAATTATGCCTGCATAAGTTACTGAGATTTTAATTCCAAGTATACAAATACCAGTACCGTCATAATTGCTATAACAACATAAGTAACATCAAGCATTATAAGTGTCTTTAAAGTTTCAGTCATCCTAATTCACCCCTGTTATAAAAATATAACATGACCTCTTATCAATTAAATAAGAGATCATAAAGATAACAATGTACATGAAATTTCTTAAGTAGTTTCTATATAAATATATCATATAAATAATGTAAAAAATGTTAAGATGGTGTAAACGTATTGTAAATAAAGAGGTTTCCTATAAAATCTTTAATCAAAAAATTGATAGTTCTTCAAAATGAAAAAACGCTATTCTTTCTGTTGAATGATAGAAAGAATAGTGTTTTTGTATGCTTATTAGTTGCTAATAGTTCTCTAAATCAATTATCTAGCTATTTGAAGGCATCAACAAAGGTGTCCATTTTTCTGTATGTTTTTTAGTGTCAGTAAAAATATTATGTCAACAATATGAACTGTCACAAATTTATATATATTATTGTGATTGATATCACATCCTTTTTTCCTAATGGGTATTATGCTTGATTTGTAATGAATGATTGGGAGAGGGTGGGATGATATGTTTTGTTATCAATGTGAACAAACGCCAACAGGCGGATGTAAAGTGATGGGTGTTTGTGGTAAGAATGAAACAATTGCAAGTTTACAAGATACGATTGTGTTTGGATTAAAAGGAATAGCGGCTTATCGTACACATGCTGCGCAGCTAGGGTATACAGATGCATTTGTAGATGCTACAACTCAAGAAGCGCTATATATGACATTAACAAATTCTAACTTTAATGAACAAGAACATATTGATATGGCTATGAAAGTAGGGAAATCGGCTTTACGAGTAATGGAGTTATTAGATGAGGCACATACGAATCACTTTGGTGTTCCGGAGCCTGTTCAAATTACGCAGAACCATGTAGAAGGTAAGGCAATTGTAGTTACTGGTCATAATTTATTTGCATTAGAAGAGTTATTAAAGCAAACAGAAGGAAAAGAAATTAACATTTATACGCATTCTGAAATGCTACCAGCACACGGATATCCACAACTGAAAAAATATAAACATTTAAAAGGAAACATTGGTAAGGCATGGTACGATCAACGACGACTTTTCGAAAAATTCACTGGTGCTATATTAGCTACAACGAACTGTGTTATGCCAATTAAAGGATCATACTCTGATCGATTCTTTTCATATGATATTGCAGGCTTAGAGGGCGTACAAAAAATTGAAAATGACGATTTTACACCAGTGATTCAAAAAGCGCTAGAACTTCCAGAAGTACATATGGAGTCGGATGAACAGTTAGTAACAGGGTTTCATCATAATACAGTATTATCATTAGCTCCAGAAATTATTGAGGCAGTAAAGGAAGGGAAAATTAAGCGTTTCTTTGTTATCGCAGGTTGTGATGCACCAGGAAAAGGCGGGGAATACTATCGTGAATTAGCAACGTCACTTCCGCCAGAAACGATTATTTTAACAACTTCTTGTGGGAAATTCCGTTTTAATGATGTAAATTATGGTGTTGTACCTGATACGGAGATTCCGCGTTACATTGACTTAGGACAATGTAATAATTCAATTTCTACAGTGAAAATAGCGGCCGCTTTAGCTGATGCTTTTCAATGTGAAGTGAATGAATTGCCAGTGAGTATTGTTCTATCATGGTTTGAACAAAAAGCGGTTGCCATTTTACTTGGGCTATTTAGTCTTGGTATTCAAGATATTCGCATTGGTCCAAAGGCACCTGAATTTATTTCACCTGGTGTGCTTGATGTATTACAAGAGACATTCGGTTTAAAACTAATTACAACCGCAGCAGAAGACATGAATATGATGTTATCGTAACAAAAAGGATGTCCTATATGTAGAGTTGACTTTATAAAGAGTTTGTATGTATTCGCAAGCTCATGTATTAGATGCACAGGTGCATTAGTAGAAGAACAAAAAAATGATCCGTCTTTTTAATAAGGAAAGCTATCCACATTCATTAACTTCGGAATATTATAACGCCCAAAATAAAAATGCGGAATTTTTGTTTTGGGTATTTCCTTTTCTTAGCTGGATAGGTATGTGGTGAGATTTCTTAAGAAGAAAATAGGCAGTATCCAATAGATAATAGCGGATTTAAGAAAAAATTTAAAAATCGAGTTGACATTCTATCTACATAGTCATACAATGTAGGGGTAATGGGTAATACTGAATAGCGTAGTTTTTAAAAATATATTCAGTATCCAATAGGCAAAAGCGGATTTAAGAAAAAATTTAAAAATCGAGTTGACATTACATCTACTTAGTCATACAATGTAGTTGTAATAAGTAATACTGAATAGTGAGGTTTCTCAAAAGCTATTCAGTAAAAATTAGCCTTAGTACTCTGTGATACTGAATATAAGTCAGACAGAATAGGGGGTAAAGGAGGATAAGAATATGGAAAATTTAACTGAAATGCTAAAAGGTTCACTGGAAGGGTGTGTTCTGGAAATCATTAGCCGCCGTGAAACTTATGGCTATGAGATTACCCGCCACCTGAATGATCTTGGGTTTACTGAAGTCGTGGAAGGAACGGTCTATACCATCCTTGTGCGATTAGAGAAGAAAAAACTTGTGAATATTGAAAAGAAACCGTCAGACATGGGGCCGCCTCGCAAGTTTTATTCACTAAATGAGGATGGCCGTCAGGAGCTTGAATTGTTTTGGAGAAAATGGGATTTTGTATCATCAAAAATTAACGTCTTGAAGTCAAACTAGCCTCATAAGATTAAATATTCGGCCGATATTTTGGGAGTTTCTTGTTCTGCTTTATAAAAAAGGAGGAAAAATAATATGTTGGAAATGTTCAAAAAATTAATTGGTGATAAAAAAGAGTACAAAATGATGATGGCACGGGTTGGAGCTCTGCCAGAGGACTATCAGTTTGTGTTTAAGAAAATTCAAAACTACATGTGGAATTTTTCAGCTGGTAACGGGATGGATATGCTACACATACAGTATGAACTAATCGATTTGTTTGAAGCCGGTGCGGCGGAAGGCAGACAAGTGCTAGAAATAACTGGGGAGGACGTGGCATCCTTTGCTGACGAACTAGTGGCAAATGCTAAAACTTATGTTTCCAAGTATCGTGAAGATTTGAACGAAAGTATCATGAAGCAATTGAGAAAAAAATAAATGCAACAGGTAATACCGACTGATTAGCTGGTTACAAATGTGAATTGCCACCATCGCTATTCAGTTATATTTTTAAACCAGTACTAAGTAATACAGATTATCAGTGATACTAAATAGAGGAGTGCAGGCAGTCTAACTTTACAAAACATTTTTCAAGGAGGAAAAAAGCATGAGCAACACAGCGATTTCTGTAAAAGGGTTAAAAAAATCCTTTAAAGATAAGGAAGTGTTAAAAGGGGTGGATTTTGAAGTGCAGCGTGGCGAAATTTTCGCGCTGCTGGGCTCAAATGGAGCGGGCAAGACGACGATAGTCAATATCCTCTCGACGCTGATGAAGCAAGATGGCGGCGAAGTAGGTATTTGTGGTTTTGACGTTCAGCGTCAACCGGATCATGTTCGTCAAAGTATCAGTCTGACAGGGCAGTTCGCAGCTTTAGACGGTATGCTCACGGGGAGAGAAAACTTGATAATGATTGCCAAGTTGCGTGAAGTTTCTAGTCCCGCTCAAGTCGCTGACAATTTGCTTGCAAGATTCAGCCTGACTGATGCAGCCAACCAGAGGGCAGACCAGTACTCAGGTGGGATGAAGCGCCGGCTTGACATCGCGATGAGTTTGATTGGGACGCCAGCAGTCATTTTTCTCGATGAACCGACGACAGGGCTTGACCCCGAAGCGCGGATTGAAGTGTGGGATACCGTCAAGGAACTTGCCGGCGGCGGCACAACCATCTTGCTGACAACTCAGTACCTCGAGGAAGCCGAACAACTGGCGGACCGTATCGCTATCTTGCATGGCGGAAAAATTATTACGACTGGCACTCTTACAGAACTTAAAGAGATGTTCCCGCCAACAAAGGTGGAGTATATCGAGAAGCAGCCGACATTGGAAGAAATTTTCCTTGCGATCATTGGAAAAAAGGAGGAGATGTAAATGAAAAGCAAAACAGGGGTATTATTAGGGCGCTTAATGCGTAACATCATGCGCAGTCCAGATACAATTATTACAGTAGCGATTACGCCGATTATGATGATGCTGTTGTTTGTCTACGTATTTGGCGGCGCCATAAAGACAGGAACGGATAACTACGTCAATTATTTATTGCCGGGAATCTTGCTGATGGCTATCGCATCCGGTGTCGCTTACACTTCCATACGGTTGTTTACGGATGTAAAGAGCGGGCTGATGGCACGTTTCATTACTATGCCTATCAAGCGTTCGTCGGTATTATGGGCTCACGTATTAACATCACTTGTTGCTAATGTGCTTACTATCGTGGTGGTTATCCTTGTTGCGCTCTTAATGGGCTTCCGTTCCAGTGCTAATATTCTGGATTGGCTCGCGGTAGCTGGAATACTCGGGATGTTTACGCTGGCGCTGACATGGTTGGCTATCATTCCTGGGTTGACAGCGAAGTCTATGGAAGGGGCGACAGCCTACTCGTACCCACTAATTTTTCTGCCCTTTATTAGTTCGGCCTTTGTTCCTACCGAAACTATGCCAAAAATTGTTCGTGCGTTCGCTGAAAACCAGCCTGTGACTTCAATCGTGAATGCGATTCGTGCCCTCTTATATGAAGGGACTGTTGGCAAGGATATTTGGATTGCACTTGCTTGGTGCGTTGGCATTATGGTTATCGCTTACTTCTTCGCTGGTAAAGCATTTAAACGTCAGTTAGGGTAAAACCATCAGTTCGGTGTTCTATTGCAACTAAATCTTCTGAAATAATATATATGTTTGGAAAAGTGGATTAAAATCACATCAATCTTAGTTAATGCTATAGTTGTTGGTATTTTTACTGGTTGCGTAGTTGGTACGTAAGTAGGATCAGACGTTGAGAAAAAGCAGACTGAGAGAGTTAAAAGAGAAGAGATAATATTTTGACCTCAATTCTAATTGCCATATAATAAATGCAATTTTTATACATGAAAAGCCCACCTATTTCCGTAGGTGGGCTATATCTTTACTACACAATTCGAAAGTATACTCTCTTTTTCTAAATATGTAATTATGCATATTTAGAAAAAACTACACTTAATAAATATTACATATAGTAAATGGAAACTTATGGTGTAATTCTTTTAACAGGCTCAACATGATAACCATTATATAAGGTGCGTAGGCTCCTTTGGAAAAGTTCTTCTTTTCTGAAAAATGAATATTAATTCGTTATATGCAATAAAAATTCACGGGAATAATTTTATGTTTTCTAAATTTATTCCTTTACATCAATGTGTATTATTTATTACAACAGCTTCATGTCAAAGATAAGATGTGAAAGCAAAGGGAAATATAAGTATCTTTATAACGAGTTCCTAATATAATCAATGTGTTAACGAAAGGAACTCTGTATTATGTTTATTTTTCTATTAACTAATACAGCTTCAAAAAATAGACACAATTGCTACATACCAATTGTAATTTATTATCTATTCATAATTCTGTTTATTCTGTCTTTCTAAAAATAAAAAAATATTAGACTCGCAAATATAAACGTTATAATGAGGGCGTCGAGAGGTAACCGATTACCTACGAAGAAAATATCAAACATTTTAAAATTGGACAGACTGAAACGATTAATTACAGAAAGGTGTGTGACCAGAAGGGGGATTTCTTCAAAATAGTTTAGCAGCAGCGGATATCGTATTAGCTGGTGTAAACAATATCATCAATGGTAAGTATAGGGTTGGAGGATAAATGCCTCGCACATTAAGAGAGACAGCTTTAGGTGGAATCGTTTACAATATGGCGCATCTAGTAAGCGGTTCATTTTTTAAGAATGGTCTATATTCTTAAGCCTAAAAAGAGACGTAAGAATAGGATATAAGGGGGATTTATTATATGAATGGGAATACTGCAAAAAAAATAGAATTTCAAGCTGAAAATAATGCAGTGAAAAATGAGAACTATCTAGATCCTAAAAAGTGGCATAAACAAGATACTACTTGGGCATTGAGCCTTTTTGGAACAGCAATTGGAGCAGGGGTGCTCTTTTTACCGATTAATGCAGGTTCAGGTGGTTTATTATCATTACTACTAATTACATTGCTTGCATATCCAGTTATGTATTACTCACATAGGGCACTTGCTAAAATGATTTACACTTCTAATTCTGCTGATGAGGGGATTACAGGCACAATAAGAGAGTATTTCGGAAATAAGGCAAGTATCATTTTTAACATCGTATATTTTGGCTCAATTTATACAATCGTATTGATGTATTCGGTTGCGCTTACAAATACCGCAAGTAGTTTTATCGTGCATCAATTGCACATGCCGGAGCCTCCAAGGGCCATTTTATCTCTTGTATTAGTGCTCGGCCTTATTGCTATACTAAATTTTGGTCAAGATATTACTGTGAAAATCATGAGTATGCTCGTATATCCTTTCATAGCTTCTCTACTTTTCATCGCAATATCTTTAATTCCACAGTGGAATACGTCAATGCTTAGCTTTTCAAGTGTTTCTACTGCTTCAACAGGAACAGGATATTTTGGAACGATATTAATGATTTTACCAATCATCGTATTCTCATTTAATCATTCACCTATGATTTCATCATTTGTTGTGAAACAGAAGGCTACGTATGGAATAGAAGCTACTGATGCTAAATGTGCACAAATACAAAAAGTTTGTTATATCATGACATTCGTTGTAGTTATGTTCTTCGTTTGGAGTAGTACACTGAGTTTGACTCCAGAGGATTTAAAAATGGCAAAAGAGCAAAACTTATCAATCCTTTCATATCTTGCTAATGAGCTTAATTCGCCTGTAATCACTATTGCAGCTCCAATCATTGCTTTTGTGGCTATTACAAAGTCTTTCCTTGGCCATTATATAGGAGCATTTGAGGTAATGCGTGACGTGATTATGAAGTTCGGTAAAACACGTGGAAAAGTTATTGAAGAAAAAACAATTAAGACAATGATCCTTACTTTTGTTGTATTAACATGCTGGTTTGTCGCTTATACAAATCCAAGTATTCTTGGAATTATTGATTCTCTGAGCGGTCCATTAGTTGCTGCTATTTTATGTCTATTACCGATGTATGCGATTAGTAAAGTACCAGTACTAGCTAAATACAAAGGGAAAATGAGCAATGTATTTGTTATTGTTGTAGGTGTACTTACTGTTTTAGCAAGTATTAAGTCATTATTCTAAGTCACTATTGTTGGTTTTAGTTCAAAAATAGTGGAATATGAAAAAAGAATGAAAGATCTTATGGATAAGATAAATCCACACTCGAATTTTAACGAAGGTTAAACTCTAATATAAAAAGACATGAACAAAGATTAGTTCATGTCTTTTTTGCGTTCGCGTTATGACTAGAAGAGCGTTTAAAGCAGCGGTAGTAAATAAAATATTTTCTCTATTTGCTTGAAAATAGGGGTAACTGGCATCTAGTCAAACTCAATATTATTTTAGGTGTAACGGGTCACTGCTTATGGGCAGTATAAGCATAATCTCTCTTTTAAACCTTCTAACACTTCTTCAGGAACTTCCCTGATTTTGATATCTTTACCTAGGAAAAGTAGCCAATTTGTTATTTCTATCAATTCATCGAGATTGTTAACATTGATAAAAGTTTTTAGAATGGCTGTGGATTGGTAAGGATTTGTATAGGAAATAGAAATTTTTATAGGATGGTATTTTTTGAACTGGGTAATCGCTTTTGGACCAAGTTCAAGTACAAGGTTGATTGCTTCGTCCTTCTTACCTAGTTTTTCTGAAATTTTTTTCTTACTTAATCTATTTTTCGGCGTATAGGGTTCGACATTAATGAGATGATCGACAAGAAACATCTTCTTTTTTTCTTCTTTTATGTCAAAGCCTTCAATTATCCAATGGCTTTTTTCTTGATAAAGGTGCAGTAGATAAATTGGATAAGACTTGGTTTCCTCCTCTTCTTTTAAGGTAATCAATAAATGGCTATCTAAAAGAAGGATTTGGATGAGTTTTTCTAACATAGGATGGGGGAGGTCAGAAAGCTCAAGTAGGTCAGGATTATGAGGGTTAGTCCCTTCAAAAAGCAAGATTTGATTTAAAAGAACAAGATCATCCTGCTGGATTTCTGAGATGAGTCCTAGTAGTTTTTCAGCTAAAGACTGACGACTTTTTAAATAGGGAAGTTGTTGATTTCTTGTGGCCATAAAGGCAATAAAAAGAGCTTTGACCTCATTATCAGTAAAGCGAACAACGGGCAGGATAGAGTTATGCATGACAAAATATCCTCCATCCCTGCCAACTTCAGCGACGAGCGGCATCCCCATGGCTTCAATTTCTCTAATGTCTCTAATAGCTGTCGATCGTGAGATGTTAAATTCTCGTATGATTTCAGAAATTGTAAAGTGGGAGCGGTTGTTAATATAGCGCATGATCGTATTAATCCGTTCAACTTTTTTCATGTTGGTCTCCTAAACAGTATCATTTTTTGACATGATTTAAAGATATTATAAACTCATCAAGTGAAAAGATAAATCGTTTGATTAATTTAAAAGTGAGGAAGGTTTTAAATATGAAAAATTATACAATAGAAGAAAAAGATAGCTTTATCGTGTTAGGTATTGGAACTGAACTTAAGAGCCACTATACAGACTTTGCGGGCATAAACAAGGAAAAGGCAGACTTTTGGCTGGCCGTCGAACAAGATGGAAGGTTGGACACTTTAAAAGCTTTAGCTACAAATGATTACATTTTTTCTGTGAGTGAAGCGGTGAATAACAAGATGATGTATTACGCTGGTGTCATGACAGAGGCAACGATACAAGAAGAATCTAGAGTTATCCAGTTTCCGAGGGGAGAATACCTAGTAGTTAAAGGGGAAGGCAATACAGCTGAGGAGCTAAGTAATAAGCTTACTGGTATTGCATTTGGTCAAGCATTAGCAGAAGTAAAAGATTTTGCCTATGTTGGTGGGCCAAATACAACAGTTGAGATGGGGCAGCGAAATGGCTTAGTATTTGGTGAAATATGGATTCCAGTTGTTAGGAAGTAAAGTGTTAAAAGGAGAGATGGAATTGTCCAATATAGTTGATTTTAAAAACGTAACTACAGCTGGCATGGAGTCTTCACCTGTAGCAGAAGCACTTGCGGGTTTACGTGCCCATGAAGCACGTTACTTTATGAATAAATACAAGCATGAATTTACGGTTGTATCAGCTAGTGAAAGCGAGAAGACTCTTGATTATGTGAACCGCATTTTGAAAGAAGAACGTGATATTGAGTTTGCGGCAAAACCTTTAGAAACATCACGTTTTCAAGTGGAAAATATTAAATTTGCGTACGTCTTCTACGAGGATGGTCTTGCAGTCAACGTCATGTATACATTGGATAATCCGAAGAAGCGGGCTGTTGGATTTAAGCTTTCAGAGGGAATGGAGATACCAACGGAGTTAGTAGAGAAGTTTAAGTTTGCTAGACAGAAGTCTAAACTTGCTGGAACAATTCGAGGTTCGTTTTTTGTGATAAAAGGAGAATATAGTGTAAGTTGAAGAATCATTCATTTGTTATATTGAGTTATTTTTTAAAAGGCGCGATTAAGGCTAACGATCTTGAATTGTTAGCCTTTTTTTACATAAGTAAATAATATTTACAGTTTGCTACACACTACGTTCAGATAAAATAAAACGAAAGGAAATTACTGTAGGGTGGTGGTGGCGTGAGCAAAAAAAGGCTATTTGAGCTATTCTTAGTAACTTTTGCTTTACTGTTCCTTCATGTAAGTACATTTACTAATGAAAAATTGAATGATAAATTTGGTAACTTTACCTTCTTTGTTGTATTTCTCATGTTTTAATATCAACGTTGCATTTATAGAACGGTATTTTGATGATATACAAAAGTGAATTCGAAATATCACATTTCTTCTTGCCTTGTTAGTAGTAACTTTAATATCACTATGGATAGGTTACTTTTAAAGCCTTGTGATTAAGGAAATTTTGTTTTGTTATCTTTCCTTAACAACAAACAAGACGCCAACCAGATCATGGTAGCGCCTACGATAATTACTATTGGTTTAATCATTAACAAGTATATCTGGACCCTTTTTCAACATATACGAGAAACCCGAAATAAATACGATACTAAATATAATAATGGAAGACCACATATTAAAATGAAATTCTTTACCTACAACTAAATAGTAGATGTTATGGACCAAGAAATTAGCACCTATGATAATCCCACCTAACATTGAACTAATTACAAGGCTGATTAAATAAAATTTGAGCTTCTGAAACATTTCCCCTCTACTCCTTTTCTAAAATTAACTTTATTCAGGATGTTTTAGAAAATTATACCATTTATTTTTCTAATATTCTTAAATCTATAATATATTTAAGGTTATTTTAAGAGAAGAAGAATTGCCTACCCGAATGTCCATTTCGGGGTTCCACCAATATGCCCATCAAGCTAATGAAACTAGTTGCCCCAAAGCAAAAAATGTATATTTTCACCTGGAGATGCCAATTTTCTCGTTTTGGGGATACTATAAAATTTTAGGTTGATAGCCATGGGGTCCCGCCACATTGCCATCAAGTTAAGAAACTCATTGTTCCCCAAAAACGAAAAAATGTTATGCTCTCTGTATATTCCTACAGAGAGCATAACATTTTTTATGACTCTTTCTATTCAAAATGAACTACAATTGTTTACAGAGAAATTCCCCCGACATATGTCATCACATATCTTGGATAAATTAGCTAGAGAAATAGGATTTGTTCAACAGGAAAATAAATATTAGCAGCTTTCTTTCTTCCAAGAACAAATAAAAGAAAGCGTTGATTCTTATCTTCATTATCCAGGAATATACTCAGGCGGCCAAGAAAATATTTAGTGCAATAGTTACTCGAAAGAATAACTGAAAAATAACATACGAGGAGATGGAAGAAATGAAAAACGAAGGAATTCAACAATTACAAGAAAATTGGGAGTTAGATAAACGTTGGAAAGGGGTAAAACGCCCGTATTGTGCCGAAGATGTTATTCGTCTTCGAGGATCTATCGATATTGAACATACACTAGCACGCCACGGTGCAGAGAAACTTTGGCAATCGCTTCATATAGAAGACTACATCAATGCGCTTGGTGCATTAACAGGAAATCAAGCAATGCAGCAAGTGAAAGCAGGTTTAAAAGCAATTTGTGTAAGTGGTTGGCAAGTAGCTGCTGATGCCAATTTATCTGGACATATGTATCCAGACCAAAGTTTATATCCAGTGAATAGTGTGCCCGCTGTTGTAAAAAGAATCAATCAAACGTTGCAACGTGCTGATCAAATTCAGCATATGGAAGGTGGCAGTGATATAGATTATTTCGTACCAATTGTTGCAGATGCAGAAGCTGGTTTTGGTGGGCAATTAAACGTATTTGAATTAATGAAAGGAATGATTGAAGCAGGCGCAGCAGGTGTACATTTTGAAGATCAGTTGTCTTCAGAAAAGAAATGCGGACATTTAGGTGGAAAAGTATTATTACCGACACAAACGGCGGTACGTAATTTAATTTCTGCTCGTTTAGCTGCGGATGTTATGGGCGTGCCGACAGTAATCGTGGCAAGAACAGATGCAGATGCAGCAGATTTAATTACGAGCGACATTGATCCAATTAATCAAGAATTTATTACAGGAGAAAGAACAACGGAAGGTTTTTATCGTACAAAAGCGGGGCTCAATCAAGCAATTGCACGTGGCCTAGCATATGCACCGTACGCAGATCTTATTTGGTGTGAAACGTCTGAACCAAATTTAGAAGATGCGAAGCGTTTTGCAGAAGCAATTCATGAGAGATACCCAGGAAAGTTACTCGCATATAACTGTTCACCGTCGTTTAATTGGAAACAAAAATTAGATCAAAAAACAATTGAAAACTTTCAAAAAGAAATGGCATCATATGGTTACAAACTCCAATTTGTAACACTTGCAGGATTCCATTCGTTAAACCACAGTATGTTCGAATTAGCACGCGGCTATAAAGAACGTGGTATGGCAGCGTATTCTGAATTACAACAGGCCGAATTTGCAGCAGAAGAGCATGGTTATTCTGCTATGCGTCATCAACGCGAAGTTGGAACAGGTTACTTTGACGAAGTAGCACAAGTGATTACGGGTGGAACTTCATCTACGACAGCGCTGAAAGGTTCTACGGAAGAATTGCAGTTTAAAGATAATTAATTCAGTTATTGTGGAGAAAGTCTTAAATAACATTGGCATTTTGAACAAAAATTGCATGAGAAACACATATATAATATTCTATTTATTTTGAATTTTCTCGATGTGTTTGTTGCATTTTTAAATTATAATATAAGTAACTCTTTTTATTGCTATATATCTGTCATTTCTTGTTACAGAATCCTTATTATAAGGATTCTGTTTTTTTGCATTAAATTTCTACAAACAAAAAAGATAAGATCGGAGAATTCAATCTTATCTTTAGTACAAGGAGTAAACATAAGGAATAATCATCATATTTTTATCACGCTTTATTTTAAAATTTTGAAACTATAAATAACAAGTATATCTATATTGAGAAATTTATTTGTAAATGTTTCAAATTAGAAAAGGTTAGCTCCTCACTTCACCCCAGCCAAAAACCTTACACCCAAAAACGAAGGGAAACTCAATTATCAAACTCATATTAAGTTTCAATCTTGCCTAAGCACCCATTAGGATATACAACTGATCATCTATTTTTCTTTACATAATCTCCAGATACAGTCCATATCAACTATAGATTCTTGTCTTATGCTAAATGTAGTTCCAAACAAAACAAGGAGGTAATGAAAAATGATTAAAACATTATTAGCAGGAGCACTTTTAAGTACAGGATTGGTAGCGGGGGGTGCAGTAGGTGCAGATGATGCGAAAATGGACAATTTAAAATCAAATGAAGATAGTTCAAATCAAGTAATTACACGGAGTGCAGATGGAACAACGTCTTTCTCACAAAACTTTGATGTACCTAAAGATGCAGTGCCAGCAACTTTTAAAGAACATGCAAAAACTGTTGAAAGAACAGAGGGCACAGACTCTCAAGAAGGAAAAATGGTACCAACAAAAGAAGGAAATTAAATAATATATAGTTATAACGAAGAGCATCCAAAAAGTGGTGCTCTTTTTATATTATAGGGATCAACTGGTTTTACTCAATATAGAACTGTAGGAGGAATTGAGGTTAGAATATGGGTTACTGTCTCTTCAAATCATGGTGTTTGAAGCACTAGTTTTGGTGGTAACGTTACGACATAAACATTTTATTAGAGGTTTTCTAAATTTACATACACTCTAGATAGACTACATATCAACTTCAGATACTTGTTTTATGATACAAGTAATCAAACAAAAGGAGGGCAATACAAAATGATTACAACAGTATTAACAGGGCACTCTTTTAAGTACAGGAGATTATTAACAGGTGGAGAAAATGTTGAAGATGTACAGACAGATAAACATATTCCATATGAACAAAATGAATTGTAACAAACCCTAGAAAAGTACGATTCGAAGAAATTTGAGTTATAAAAAGAAAATAGATAAATTGACAAGAGAACAGCACTTTGTGTATATCACAGGTGCTTTTTATTTTCATTTTAATATAGGGCTTGCATTAAATTTTTACACTAAAATATATACGGCAAAAAGAGGGGAGTTCATTGCACAAAGTTATTTATGGAATATTAATTTTAATTTATACTTTGTATTCATTTTTTGTAAGTGATGGAAGTGAAGTAGGGTTTATTATGGTGTTAACTATAGTACTTATCTTTTCTGTGGTTTTAGAAAAAGGAAATGCAAACAAAACGACTGATTAAAGGTCTTTTTGTTTGCATTTTTTTAATTGGCTATTACAGTCCAGATGTTTTAGGGATAGCACCAAATCGCCATCAAGCTTAAAGAACGATTTATCCCCCAACAATAAATACGAGCAACATGCATAAAATTTTCGTTCTGGAGGTGGTATGAGATTTTGAGTTGATGGGCATGTGGTGCTCCCCCATACCCATCAACTTAAAAATTCAGAATTACCCCGAAATGAAAAAATGAGCATTTTTGTTACAAGTTAGCACAAAATTTCGTTCTGGGGGTACTATAAAATTGTAGCTTGATGGAGATTTGACGTTACCCCTATAAAGGTATGGTTTTCGTACTGTTAAATACAATTATGTCACTTAAGTAATGTGAGCGTCGCTGCTATTACATTGTCGACAAAGGAACGTTGGGGGCGAGATTTCATCATAACCGTTAGACCGATTAACGATACAATCAGTGCCTGTGCCAAAGACTTTGCATCTGTGTTGGCTTCCAGCTCACCTGATTGGATTCCTCGTTCGATCGTCTCCTGAAAAATGACGGCGAGGTACATTTGATGTTCTCTGGTCAAAATTTCAAATCTCTCATCATGAGGTGCTAGTTCAACCATTGTATTGATACAAAAACAACCTTTACTAAGATCCCCTGCGTATTCTTCATTGACGACATCGGCAATGAAAATAGAAAATGCCTCTTTTACAGAGGAGTGACTTTGAAGCCTATTTCGTATATCAGAGGCCCGAGACATTGTATACCTGCGAAGTGCGGCTTCAAACAATTCTTTCTTATCTCCAAAAGTCGAATAAATACTAGGGCGTTGAATGCCCATTCTAGAAGTAAGATCACTTAATGAGGTAGCCTCATATCCCTTCTCCCAAAATAACTGCATTGCTGCATCTAAAACTTGATCCTCATCAAATTCACGAGTTCTTGCCATTAAGAATTCTCCTCCTCAAACTTTGATTTTATTAATTGTTTTAGGATAGGTGTGTAGGTAATTACAATTGTTGTTTTTATTACCAAACAGTATGTAATTATTATATAATTAGCCATTCTTCCTGTCAAATCAACCTCCATTCATTTAATGCAATATTAACTTTAGTGCAAAAAAATCGTTGACATCATGAATAAGGCTAAGTTATATTTACCAGTAATCATATTGTACTGAACGGTACGTTATGATCAAAAATCTAATGTGATTGGAGGTTAAGGTATGTTTAAAACAGAGACAAATATAGAAGATGATCCACTCTACACTAAGATAAGTCATAAATCTTCCATAACAAAACCTAATTTGAATCAACAGCCATCCATGTCTCACGCTTTGGCATTATTGTTTGCGACTGCCTGTGGAATGTCTGTTGCCAATATTTACTTTGCACAGCCGTTGCTTGATCAACTATCTAATGAGTTTAGTATTAACCATTCCATTATTGGTATTGTTATTACCGTTACACAAATTTTTTATGGAGTGGGCTTACTGCTACTCGTACCGCTTGGAGATTTGCTAAACCAGCGACGTCTAATTGTCGGTCAGATGCTATTATCTACAACAGCTCTGGTTATAGTTGGTACTGCTTCCTCCAGCATGGTACTTTTCGCAGGTATGGCTTTGGTGGGTCTGCTTGCAGTTGTGACACAGACTCTCGTGGCGTTTGCAGCGACCATCGCTTCCCCTACAGAAAGAGGACGTGTCGTTGGCATTGTAACAAGTGGGATTGTTATTGGCATACTTCTTGCACGTACTTTTGCTGGTATATTAACAGATGTTGCGGGATGGCGTTCTGTATATCTATTTTCTGCTGCGCTCATGCTTTTGATGGTTTTTATGTTTATAAAGATGTTGCCCAATGTTGAGCGCGAGGTAAAATCGCTATCTTACCCTCAGTTGATTAGATCGGTGCTTGCTTTGTTTATTCAAGAACGAACGTTACGCGTTCGCTCCATTCTAGCCATGCTGATTTTTGCTGATTTCAGCATTTTGTGGACTTCACTAGTACTGCCACTTAGTACACCTCCAATTGCTCTATCTCATAGTGCAATTGGCGCATTCGGTCTTGTAGGTGTGGCTGGAGCCTTAGCTGCGGCACGGGCAGGGAAATTGGCCGATCAAGGTTACGGACAACGAACGACAGGTATTGCTTTAGCTCTATTATTGATTTCATGGTTGTTCATCAGTTATATAGAGCAGTCATTAATCGCATTAGTGATAGGGATAGTTCTACTTGATTTGGCCGTACAGGCAATACATGTCACGAATCAAACCATGATCCTTCCATTGCATACAGAAGCACGGAGTCGACTTACTGCTGGATATATGGTGTTTTATTCTATCGGCAGTGCTGGTGGTTCAATTGCTTCGACTCAAATATACGCACACTTTGGCTGGGGAGGGGTTTCCTTACTTGGAGCCTCTGTCAGTGCTTTCGCTCTTCTTTTTTGGGCTATGACCAGACGAGTTAAGATTTCATGAAATAAACGTGTGTTAGCCAATATGAGAAACACGTTACTACCATAAAGGAAATGTTTAATTTTTTTGACTTAAAATCTAATTGGACTAGGAGAGATAACAAATGGAAATAGGTATTACGTCTTTTGTAGAAACGAAACCAGATGTACATAGTGGTGAAGTGATAAGTCACGCACAGCGATTACGTGAAGTTGTTGAAGAAATCGTTCTTGCTGATCAAGTAGGACTTGATGTGTTTGGTGTTGGTGAGCACCATAGGAAGGATTATGCAGCATCCTCTCCAGCGATGGTTCTATCAGCCGCGGCACCACAAACGAAAAAGATACGGCTCGCGAGTGCAGTAACTGTGCTTTCTTCAGCTGATCCTGTGCGCGTTTTTCAGGATTTTTCTACACTGGATGGCATTTCAAATGGACGCGCAGAGATTATGGCGGGTCGTGGTTCCTTTATCGAATCTTTTCCATTGTTTGGCTATAACTTGAAAGACTATGAAGAACTGTTTGAAGAACATTTGGACCTACTGCTCAAAATACGTCAGTCCGAAAAAGTGACTTGGGAAGGCGGACATAGACCAGCAATCAATAATTTAGGTGTGTATCCAAGACCTGTTCAAAATCCTTTACCGATATGGGTTGGTAGTGGTGGGAATCAGGAATCTGCTATCCGTGCTGGTTTTCTGGGATTACCACTTATGCTGGCGATTATTGGTGGTAGCCCAATGCACTTTGCACGAATTGTACAGCTATATAAGAAAGCAGCGGCTCACGCTGGTCATGATGTATCAAAGCTTCAGGTGGGATCTCATTCAATTGGATTTGTTGGAGAGAATACGGAATCGGCAGCAGATACATTTTTCCCTTCCACTCAGGCAGGCATGAATAAACTTGGTAAAGAGCGGGGATGGCCTTATTATGATCGTTCCAGCTTTGATGCTGCACGAAGTTTTGAAGGGGCGTTGTATGTTGGTGATCCAGATACAGTCGCCGAAAAAATCATTCATCTTCGTAAGCATGTAGGGATTACACGCTTTATGATGTATGTACCATTAAGTACCATGCCACATGATCAAGTCATGCGTGCCATAGAATTGCTTGGAACAGAAGTTGCTCCTCGTGTAAGAGAGGAAATTGCCAAATGGGAAGCTGAAGGAGAACAGGAGACACATCTATTCCGTTAATTATTCCATAAGGATTACATCAGGTTTCATTATTTAACTGGAGGAATTTATATGAAAATTGACAGTCGAGTATTACCAGAATTAAAACAGGCTTTCTCACAATTTCCAGGCTTTCAATTAGAGGAGGATTTAGAGGCGAGTCGAAGTCTCTTGTCGAATCCACATTTGGAAAAATCAGAGCTTGTAAACATGACCAAGCGAATGATTCCTGGCGCAGCCGGCGAGATGTTAGTTAAAATTTACGAACCCGTTGAGAAAAATCTTGATAAACTTCCAGCTATGCTGTGGATTCACGGTGGTGGATACGTAATAGGCCACCCTGATATGGACGATGTTTTGTGTGAACGCTTTGTTCAGACTGCTGAATGCGTTGTTGTGTCTGTCGATTATCGACTTGCGCCCGAACATCCTTATCCAGCGGCTATTGAAGATTGTTATGCAGGCTTGGTTTGGATGACAAATGAGGCAGACTCGCTGGGCATTGATGTGAATCGAGTTGCGATCGCCGGTGCAAGTGGAGGCGGTGGACTAACAGCAGCGCTTGCGTTAATGGCTCGGGATAAAGGAGGTCCATCTATTATATTCCAGATGCCGCTGTATCCGATGCTTGATAGCCACAACATAACACCATCAAGCTATGAGATTACAGAAGACCACGCAACATGGAATAGATCAAACAATTTGACGGCTTGGAGTATGTACTTGGGCAAGGAGAAAGATTCCAACGAACTATCTCCCTATGCCGTACCTTCGAGAGCAGAAAACTTAGCAGGGCTACCGCCAACTTATACATGTGTAGGTCAACTCGATTTATTTCGAGATGAAACTATTGAATATGTAACACGACTTGCACAAGCAGGAGTAGATGTTGAATTTCATCTCTACCCCGGCTGCTTCCATTGCTTTGAAGTACTTGTGCCTGAAGCCGAAGTGAGTCAGCGTGCCAGTCAGAATTATTTTGATGCGATGGCACGGGCGCTTCATCCATAACTTATCTTAGTTCAGTCATCGGGGTGTTCAACTGAAGGCATGAGTGATAGCTCTAGGTTTATTCGATGAGCAAAGATTACAGGACAAAGTACAAATAGTGCCACCATATACTTTGAATTTTGCCCCTTACTCATTGATTAAAAACAGGAAATACTTCAAAGTTGGAATAGTTAACCAAGATTTCAAAATAGTGTGCTAGCAATTCAACTTTTTACTGCAGTTACGATGATAAGCACAATCAACACTTTGGAGCGTTTTTTTCGTAAGTCGAGTTACTTTTTTAATCGCATTCATACTAAACAGCAGCAGGAAAGGGCGCCAATTGAACATTGGCACCGTTTATAAGAAGCGATAGACTGCATCCTTAGCTGGATCTTCATTTCAAGCTCGGAAAAAATAGAATTAAGTTCTTTTGGTAGTTGATGACATTGGTTATTTTGAGCTATTGTAGTTAAGGCACCTCTTCTGTGGTAGTGATTTCTAGGTAATCTCACTATACCAAGGATCGAGGTGTTTTTCATTTTACTCAAGTTGTACAGTACACAATTGATAGACTCTAAATTCAATATAGCTAAATCTTCCCGCTTATTTTATAGGTGCGAAAGTTGAGTTATTTAATTCCCATCTTAATGAAGAATTATTGAAATATATTCCTCCATTAGAATGGGAACACATTAATATTCTAGGAAAATACCGATTTAGTATAAAAGAAATTGCATCATTAGACTTCCTACGATCACTACAAACAACTTAACAGTAAAAAGCCAATTATTCTCTTAGAGTACCGTTGAAGTGCACCTCCGATTGTTAGACTGTGTCTAACAATCGGGGTGCACTTCAGAATAATCGGCTTTTAAAATAATTAATGAGACCCTTTACGGATCTCATGTTTAGCTAAGATTGCTGTGTGTTTCTTTACCTAAAACGTGTAAGATTCACCATCGTCTGGTATTAACACATTAGACGTGATTCCTTTTTCATGAATAAAGCTCTTTAATTCTTCTCTAGACAATGCCCAATGGTTTATAGCTTCCATATGAACAGCAATAATTTTTGCGTTGGGAGCAGCCTTATACACTTCATAAACATCATCTTTCCCCATGACAAGAGAACCACCTTCAAAGAATTGGTTATCTCCAGCATTTACTACAATGATTTCTGGTTTATGTGTATCAATCACTTCTTGGACAGCGTCGTACCATACTGTATCCCCAGCTACATACAATGATTGCTCAGTTGAGTGCTTGAAGACAAAGCCACACACTAAACCAGTAAGTTTTAAAATTTCTCCTCTTCCGTGTTCGCCTTTTGTTTTGATTAATTGGATATTCTCAAAGACTGTATCCTCTTGTAAAGCCTCCACATTTTGAAAACCGGCGTTTCTAACTTCTGTAGCATCCTCTTCATTTTGTATAAACATTTTTATATCTTTTGGCAATATTCTTTGAGCTGCCTCATCAAAGTGATCTAAATGCAAATGAGTCAAAATGACAGCATCTATATTATTAATAATATTTTCAACGGATACTGGTAAGCTAACTAAAGGATTATTTTGATCTTGTCTTGGTGAATTTGGAAAAGGTGAGTAAGTACCTTTCTCAGCTAACATTGGATCTATTAAAAACTTTTTTCCTGCATATTCTACAACGATCGTTGCATTCCTAATTTGTGTGATCTTCATATTTACACTTCCTTTTATTTTTGTTTAGTAACTTACGTATATTCTATAACACTTGCAATATATATTTACATAGATAAAATCAAGTGTTTTTGTAGTTTGACTTGAATTTTGAAAGACCCAACATGTTTTTGTGTTCATGAGTATTAATTAAGCTAAACCACATTTCAATTGAAGAAATATAGAGATTCATTTAAAATAATGTGTGGAGAAAAAGAGTCACTTTATTCTTTTTTAAGTAAATGTGCTGAGCTATTTCAAAAAAATTTGTCATCAGCACAATTTTTAGCATTAACAAACTTATTAAAAAGCACTTCATTTACATAAAGATTTTTACACTTTTTTGAAAGGATTTGATTTTATGCTGGATCATACAGACATGCGAATATTAGAGGAATTATCTGGAAATAGTCGTATCACTATGAAAGAATTAGGAGAGAAAGTTCATTTGACAGGACAAGCCGCCGCATCTAGAGTTGCTAAATTAGAGGATAATGGGGTAATTGAAGGTTATAGCATTAAAGTAAATCAAGTTAAATTAGGTTGCTTTATGTATGCTTTTATTAATATCTATATAAAAGATACACATCATCAACCGTATCTTTCATTTATTAAAACATATGAGAAACACATCATAAATAACTATAAAATTAGTGGGGAAGGTTGTTATCTTCTTGAATGCAGATTTCCATCTAATGAATCATTAGATCAATTTTTAATGGATTTAAACAAGTATGCAAACTATAAATTATCCATTGTAATCAAGAAATAATACAGCACTAAAAATGTTCGTTTAATTCAAAATAGATAACTAATAAAAAGAAACGATTTTGAAAAAAGTTTTAAATAAACTAATCAAAACAGTTTCTTTTTCTTATGAAATTTTGCTTAGCGTACGAAATTCACGTTTTGATGGTGCGACCCCATGCCCATCAACTTAAGAATTCAGAATTACCCCAAAACGAAAAAATGAGCTTTTTGGTTACAAGTTAGCACAAAATCTTATTGTGGGTAGTTGTATTTTTTTTGCCTGATAGCAATGTGACGGTACCCCTGTAAGAAGTTCCATTACGGCCTTTTCAAACTCCTCAACGGTAATAGAATAGGCTAAAGATCATCCGTTTTTTCACGGACTTCCCTTATCCTAGGAAATACAAAACTATCAAGGACTTTAAAATAACGATGCTCTAAATGATGTTAGATTTTAGCCAATTCTATAATAGAGCTCCATATTTTTGTAAATGCCCCGTTGAAAGTTTACCTATACCGATATAAGGGTTTACATTTCTGAAAATTAAATCTATTATTAATAGTGGAAAATTAAGTAAGAAGGATGTGGTTCTGTGTCGAAGAAAATCATTCTATCAGGCTGGGAGCTAATTATTCATCTATTGTTGTCGTTTGTCGGTATACTAGCGGTTGGCTCTCTACCAATTCTATTCAAAGGGCTTTCAATAGATATTCCAGGGTATTTTAGTAGTATTTATAAAATTTGCGAGAAGATAATACTACATGCTTCATCTATGCAGTATGGTATGAAGATTAAAAAGGATTTGTTCCCACAAATATTTTTTCACTATAAAGAGACGATGGTTATACTCTCAATTTCACTGATTGTTTCATTAATAGTGTCATTTATACTAGTACACGTAATCTTAAGGGTTAACGAAAAATGGCAGAATAGGATTAAAGAATTCATGTTATTTCTTCAATCTTTACCTGACATATTGTTTATTGTTGGTTCCCAATTGTTGGTGGTATGGATATTCCAGAAAACTGGTGTTATGGCAGCACAAGTAGCAGGAATTGGAGACCAGAAGGTGCGACTCTTACCGATTATCTGTTTTTGTATACCTACCGTTATCATGTTTGTTAAGTTCTTACTTCTAAGATTTGAGGATGAGTTGAGAAAGGATTATGTGTTGTTCGCTGCTTCAAAGGGGATGGATCGTCTTCATATTTTAAACCACCATGTACTAAGAAACGTTCTATTAAGTACTTTGTTCTTTGTAAAAGCTAATATATGGTTTATGCTCTCTAACTTATACATAATAGAATCGATTTTCAATACTCTCGGATTCTTTGTTTTTATTAAAGAATACCAAAGTGTTGAGGTATTCACGGTTGGATTAATATTAATTTACTTACCTATATTCTTATTTTTTAAATGTTTCCATTGGTTGGTACCTACTGCGATGAAGGAGAAAATATAATATGTGGAATTATTTAAAACGTGATAAACGGTTCTGGTTAGGTGGTTTATTTTTAACAATATTAATGGTCCTAAGTATAGGAAATACTGTTTTTAATGACGGAAATATACATAAAGTAATCCTTCAATATGATAAAACTGGTTATCCTGAAGTGCCTCCATTTCCACCTTCAATGCAGTTTTTATTTGGTACCGACAGAGCGGGGTACGACTTACTCAATCTGATAATTGAAGGGGCAAAATGGACTATTGGGTTTGCAATCGTAGTAGCCATATTACGCATGGTGTTAGGCGTTATAATCGGTTTTTTACTTGGTGCATATGTTAAAAGAGGGTTTAAAAAAATTGAAGCATTTTTTGATAGTTTTACAATTGTACCAATGGTTATGATTTGTTATTTCATATTATCAGAAGTACTTATTTATGCAAATGGGACGATACCGGCTCCATTTTACCAAAGACTTCTATTCCAATTGGCTGTGATTGTTCTTTTAAGTGTTCCCACTCTATCATTATATGCTGCAAATGAAGTAAGGAAATTGCAAACTGAAGAGTTTGTTGAAGCTGCAAAGATCCTCGGTGGCGGAAAATTATACATTGTTGTTAAGCACATTCTTCCTCACCTGGTTCCAACGTTTATAATAATGCTTATGCAACAATTCGTACAAACACTAACATTGTTGCTTCATTTAGGCTTACTAACTTTGTTTTTTGGTGGAACAGTTCTTTATGGTGATGAGGCTGATTCTGTAACACATGAGTGGACTGGTTTAATTGGGATGTACTATCCTTCTCTATCTGCTGATACTTGGATTCCAATGGTTCCGATAATCTTCTTTAGTTTGACTGTTCTAGCTGCGAATAAAATAACTGATAGTATTCAAGATTCTTTAGAAAGAAACAGAGCTGCCAGTATCTCTGTTAAAAATACTAATAAGAGTGTTTTGCAGGTACCTGAAAATGAATTGTTTACATTCAAACATCAAGCATAAACACAGCTTTAATTCTCACTTACAAGGGGTATCATCATATCGCTACCAAGTTTATAAAAAGAAATGCCCCCTAAAATGAAAAAATACGTTATTCTTTCTGTAGAATCATAGGAAAGGATGGCGTATTTTATGTCTGTTTCTGTGTCTGACGAATTACAACTATTTGCTCAAGAGATTCAAAGTTTTTTATCTCCATATGCCTTACGGGATCTTGCTAGAGATGTTGGTTTTGTACAACGAACCAGTAAGTACCAAGCAAAAGATTTAGTAGCTTTATGTGTATGGGTGAGCCAAAATGTAGCTATGACTTCTTTAACTCAGTTATCTAGCTGTTTAGAAGCATCAACAGAAGTACTCATCAGTCCTGAGGGACTAAATCAACGGTTTAATAAGTCGGCCGTCCTACTCTTACAACAGCTACTAGCCGAACTACTAAGCAAAAAATTGGCCGCATCTATGCCGATTTCTTCTCCATACACTTCTGTTTTCAAGCGTATTCGTATTTTAGATTCAACTGCATTTCAACTCCCGGATGTATTTTCATCGGTTTATCCAGGTGCAGGAGGATGTAGCCATACTGCTGGGATAAAAATTCAACTTGAGTATGATTTGTTAAGCGGACAGTTCCTACATATTCATACAGGTCCAGGTAAACAACATGATCGTACTTACGGCTCTCTGTGTGCCCCAACTGTGACGGCAAATGATTTATTTATCCGAGATTTAGGTTATTTTCATTTAAAAGACCTTCAATATATACAAGATAAAGAGGCCTACTATATCTCTCGTATCAAGTCGAATACACGTATGTATCAAAAAAATCCTAACCCTGATTATTTTCAAGATGGAAGAATTAAGAAAGGTACAGAGTATATACAGTTAGATATGGAGATGTTACTGAACTCTCTTCAACCAGGACAAACATGTGAAATAGCTGATGCTTATGTAGGAATGATTGATAAAGTGCCAGCTCGTGTAATTGTTCATCGATTAACAAAACAACAGCAACAAAAACGATTACAAGATCAAGCTGTAAGAGAAAAAAAGAAAGGAATGAAGTATTCTTCTCGTAGTAAACGACTCAGTGGTATCAATGTATATATGACAAACACCCCTACAGATATTGTCCCGATGGGACAGGTACATGACTGGTATTCTTTGCGTTGGCAAATCGAAATTTTATTTAAAACGTGGAAGTCATTCTTTCAAATTCATCATTGTAAAAAGATAAAACCAGAACGATTGGAGTGCCATTTATATGGTCAGTTGATTGCCATTCTACTCTGTTCTTCTATCATGTTTCAAATGCGCCAATTGCTCCTCATGAAGAAAAAACGAGAGCTTAGTGAGTATAAAGCCATATATATGATTAAAGACTATTTTCTTCTTCTATTCCAAACTATACAAAAAAACACCCAAGAGCTATCAAAGGTGTTACTTCGTCTGTTCAATCTCCTACAGCAAAACGGGCGGAAATCTCATCGATATGAGAAAAAAACGGTCTTTGATATATTAGGTGTCGTTTACAATTCCATGTCTGATAATCAAGCCGCTTAATTCAAAAAAGTGAAACCCATTAGGGTTTATTTCGTATGCAAATCTTTCAATCACCTACACTTACCCCTTAGAAAAAAGAAACAAATTGACTTTGCATAAGCTTAGCTTGATAGCGATGTGGTGCGACCCCATACCCATCAACTTAGGAAATTCATCGTTCCCCAAAGCAAATAAAATAATTGTGAAATTTCCCTATTCACAATATGATAATAATGCAAGGAAAAATAAGGAAGCGGGGGACGTCGATTTATGAGTGTAGGTATTATGACCCATAACGAGGTTATTAGAATCGGTGATGCATATTTACTTCCATTAGTATCAAACTTGTACGGGTTGCAAGGCTATGAAGTCAAGCCGGTTAAGGCACATACCGGAGGGCGTAATGTCGTTTATACCTGTGAGAAAGAGGGCACTGATGCCAAGATACTTAGAATCTCCTTTTTAAATGACAGAAGCCGAGAAGATTTTCTGGGAGAAGTTGAGTACATCAGGTATTTATTCAAGCATGGAGGAAGTGTATCGGATGTAATCAGCTCTAAGAAGGGGAAACTGCTGGAAGAGATTATCTATAATAATCATACCTTTTTTATCTGTCTATTTAAAAAGGCAAAAGGAAAAATGCTTGTGGAAAATAATTATAGGTACCGGGAAGGAGTTCTGATCTCCGAGTATTATTATAATTGTGGTAAATCCCTAGGAAAACTGCACCAAATATCAAAGGGGTATACTCCTGTCCACCACCGGAATAGTTTTTCTGAAAAGTATAATGCCGAATATGTCGATAAACTTATACCTGACTCGTTATCGCTACTTAAGGAGAAGATGATACAGCTCCTTAAAACCTTAGAAGGATTGGACAGGAACCGTGAGTCTTTCGGTATGGTCCATTTTGATTACAACGATGGGAATTATTCGATAGATTTTGATACGGGGCAAATAACCGTATATGATTTCGATAATTCATGTTACTGTTGGTATATGTTTGACCTTGCAAGTCTCTGGACAAACGGAATGGGTTGGATACAATTTGAACCAGATGCGGATAAACGTAAAAAGTTTATGGATAATTATTTTGAAGTAGTCCTCGCAGGATACAAATCTGAGACCAAAATTGAAAATGCGATGTTAGAAAAGTTACCCTTATTTATCAAGGTAAACCTCATGGAATCTATTATAGAGGAATTCGACTGTATGCGGAACAATGGTGAAGAACCGGAATGCGATGAAGAGTTGTCATATCGCATAAAATGCTTGGAAGACGATATTCCGTATATGGGATTTTTTCATAAAATTTACTCGTGCAAAGAACCCTTTGAGTATGAGGAGCGAAATATATAGTCTTTTTGTAGCAACCTTTAATAATTTCTTAAGTTGATGGGTATGGGGTAGCACCACATCGCCATCAAGCTAAAAAATTGTATCCATAAAACGAAAAAAACGCTATTCTTTTTGTAGAAATATACAGAAAGGATAGCGTTTTTGATGAATCCTATCATTTCAAATGAACTGAATCTTTTCGCACAAGAGCTACAATACTTTTTATCTCCAGTATTCCTACAAGATATCGCCAAACAAGTTGGCTTTGTACAGCGATCTAGCAAGTATCAAGCCAACGAACTCATTGCCCTTTGCGTATGGATCAGCCAAGAAATTGCTAGCACATCACTTACACAATTGTGCAGTCAGTTAGAAGTTTCCACTGGGGTACTTATGAGCTCAGAAGGACTGAATCAACGCTTTAATCCAGCAGCTGTCGCATTTCTTCGAGAAGTCTTTACTTCTCTTCTCACACAAAAACTCTGTTCAAATCACTCACTTTCTGCACACGTGATCTCTACTTTCAATCGTATCCGTATTTTAGATGCAACAGTGTTTCAACTGCCTGACCATTTCGCCACTGACTATCAAGGTTCAGGTGGGAGTAGTAATACCGCAGGCGTGAAAATCCAATTGGAATATGATTTACTTAGTGGTCAATTTCTTAACGTGCAGCTTGGACCAGGAAAGAATAATGATAAAACATACGGTACTATCTGCCTTGAAACCGTAGAAGCGGGCGATTTGTGTTTACGTGATCTTGGTTACTTCGATTTAGGAGACTTACAAACCATTCATGATAAAAATGCTTATTATATCTCGAGGTTGAAGTTAAATACACGCATTTATATCAAGAACCCTGAACCAGAATACTTCAACAATGGTACGTTAAAAAAGCAGACAGAATACATCCAACTTGATATGACACAAATGATGTCTGGTCTAATCCCTGATGAAACGATAGAAATCCCCGAGGTATACATTGGCCAAAACCAGAAACTTCCAGTACGTGTTATTATCCATCGTTTAACCGATGATCAAACGCAAACACGCCTGAAAAACCAAGCGATACGTGAAAAGAAGAAAGGCATTGTCATGAAGGATAAAAGTAAACGTTTAATGGGCATGAATGTATATATCACGAACACGTCGCTAGAAGAAGTACCGACGAACTACGTGCATTCATTATATTCACTTCGTTGGCAGATTGAAATTTTGTTTAAAACGTGGAAGTCATTCTTTGAAATTGATGAATGTAAAAATATTAAAAGGGAACGCCTAGAGTGCCATTTATATGGACAACTCATGGGCATTCTCCTCTGTTCTTCTACAATGTTTCAAATGCGACAGTTTCTGCTTGAAAAGAAAAAGCAGGAGCTGAGTGAATACAAAGCGATTTATATGATTAAAGATTACTTTCCTTTACTGTTTCAAGCGATAGCCGTTGGCACAGAAGAACTTTTAAAAATTCTGCATCGCCTTTATCAGCTGCTCAAAAAAAACGGTCGTAAATGTCATAGGTATAAGAAGATGACCGTCTTTGATATTCTAGGGATTGTGTATAAAACGACGGTGAAGCATAGACAAGCTGCCTAGCGAAAAAATCGCATTTTAATAGGCTTCTTTAGCATGCCTACTTTTTTATCACTTGCTAGTTTTGAAACAAGAATCATTTCGTATCTAGTAATTTACTTGGTTAGCTTGATGGGCATGTGGTGCTACCCCATTATGTTGAAAAGGAAAAGAACATCTGTGGAACTAGTGGTGACAATAGAGTTGTTCCACAAATGAGACAGAAGAATAGTGTGCTCTATCTGGGAAAATTGGAATATTTATGATTATAGAAACTGTAGCTATTGAAAATAGAACAAATAAAAGCTAAATAACAATAATATAATCTCTTTTCTAGATATGCCTTTATCAAGAATCAAAAAACTTAATACCACTTAGTACAAAAGCATCAGAACTTGGGCTATAACCAACTAACTTTCTTGTTCCTTCAATATCAATTCGTTTAAACCTGTTGTTAGATACACCATGTAAAATTGAAAATGGAGGTAAGTTCTTTGCCGTCATCGACTTTAAGAGAAGGTCCATAAAATCTTCTGGGCTTAAGTATGCACTCATATCTCTAGCTGTTAGTGGTTTACCATATGGATTATAATCATCATATGCACCTATACGAATAGCAAGACTTTGTAACCCTTCTTCATAAGCAAAATAAGAAGCAACAGCCTCTGCAAAATACTTACTTACCCCGTACATATTTTTGGGTCTCGTGGGTGAATAAGCATGTGGTTGATAATCCAAAGGATAGCCTTCAATTGTTTGAGCACTGGAAGCAACTATCACTTTGGATACATTATTATCACTAGCAGCTCTAAAAATATTATAGGTTCCCTTTATATGATTTTCTAATAAGGAGCCATAAAAATCAGCATTTGGCGAAGGATTACCTGCCAAGTGTATAACTATATCTATACCTTTCGTAAATTCTTGACAAGCAGCTAAATCAGAAACATCTAAATATACGATTTCATGATTTGTATCTTTAAAAGTTTCTAAAGCAGATAAGTTAATATCTGCTAGCCGTAACTGGTAATTCCCTTGCTTATCTAGGAATCTTGTAACATCTTGGCCAATCTTACCTGCAGCACCTGTAACTAAAATTTTTTGCATTTCACTTCATCCTTCCATAAAAAATACATCCCTTGTCAAGGGTCATATAATCGAGCATGCACTTATTGTATGTTGGTAATGGCATTAAATAAAACGAAGAAATATAATGGAGACATGAATAAAATTCATGAGGAGGACCATAGTGACTTTAATAAAATATGAAATATTTAACAAAGTGGCAGAACTCAATAGTTTTACAAAAGCTGCAGAAGTGTTAGGTTTCACCCAATCTGCTGTAAGTCATGCAATTAGCAGTTTGGAAAAAGAGTTTTCCTTTCCTTTATTTATTCGTAATCACTCTACTTTAACATTGACCAAAAATGCAGAGGAGCTTTTAATTACCGTTCGGAAAATTTTATACTATAACAACATGCTGAAGCAGGAAGTAGCCGCTATCAATGGGTTCCAAAAAGGAACAGTAAGAGTGGGGGTTTTTTCGAGTATTTCCAAAAACTGGATTCCTGGTATTCTTAAAAAAATGGAGGAAAAGTTTCCAAATATTGAAATCGAATTACTGGAAGGAAATTATGCTGAGGTTGAGAATTGGTTACAAAACGGGAGATTAGATTGTGGATTTATTAATAATGATACTTACTTTGGATCATTTGAAAAATCCTTTGAAATCGTACAATTGAAGAGGGATCGACTTTTATGTGTTGTATCTAACCAATCCCCATTATGTAAGGAAAACCAAGTATCAATGCAACAAATAGAAAATGTACCTTTTATTATGCCAACATATCAGTGTTATGATGATATTCAAAAAATATTTAGGGAGAATAAAGTTAGCCCCAATATTCGATTCGAAAATATGAATGAATACTCAGTGATCTCCATGGTGGAGAATAATCTAGGAATTAGTATATTGCCAGAAATGATTATACCGACATCAAAAATTTCTTTTGCAGCAATTCCACTTGAAAGTGATAGCTATCGAACTATTGGATTAGCTATAAGAAAACCAACCTCACTCGCGACTAAGAAATTTTCTGAGATTACTAAAAGGTGGGTATCATTTGAATCAATTTAATTTTGCCAAAATCTGAGTTATTTAAACTGATATGGTTCTTCTTGAATGGAGCAGATTAGTTCAATAAGCAATGAGAAAAAGTTATATATTATGTGTTGATGTAGAACTATAATATAAAAAAATCAAGAGGTAATTATATGGTAATATATAAATTATACGACAGAATACCCTAATAACTTTGACTAATTACTAAACCTATATGAATCTTTATGATGGAATTCACTTAAATTAACAAGTAATGATTTGGAACGAATGTGCAATCAAAGTTGATACGCCATACACATTTGATGAAAAATAATTAGTGGGTATGGGACGTGTTATTTCAGATGGTGTAATTACTGGAGTAGTTTGGGGAATATGCGTTCTATCAATCTATCTGTCCGAAGGAATCGCCGCCATGTACAAATCGCGCTGGGCAATTGAATCATTTTTCCGCTGGATTTAGCTGAATTTGAACGTTCCCGTATTGTTTGGCACAACATCCAATGCGTTGTTCAATCAGTTATTCACAGCTATAATTGCCTATGCTTTGTTGAAATTTCTTCGTGCACAAGGCCAAAAGAAAAAATAAACGCTTGTCATTTGCAGGTTTCACACGCCTGTTTCTTTGTGAAGCCTTGTCAATTGAGTAGCAAATTAGTTTGAAAGAAACACTTGAATTCTACAGGTCGATAAATCAAGAAACTGTATTACTTTGGTTAATCAACATACGTGTTAATTTATAGTATAATAATTGCTTGAAATAATGCGGTGGAAAACAGGGAAAAGAGGGAACCGATGCCTACTATACTAGTTGCTGACGACGATGCGAACATTCGCGAACTCGTCTGTTTATTTCTACGCAACGACGGATTCGCAACAGCTGAAGCAGCGGACGGCAAGGAAGCACTGGCCGTCTACATCTCAACGAATGTCGATCTTGTCGTACTTGACATTATGATGCCGATTATGGATGGTTGGACGTTAAGCAAGGAGCTCCGAAGAGCCAATCCTGATCTACCTTTACTTATGCTGACTGCGAGAGGAGAAACATGGGAGAAAGTGAAAGGTTTCGAACTTGGGACGGACGATTATTTAACCAAACCATTCGATCCGTTAGAGTTGACGGTTCGTGTTAGGGCACTACTCAAACGATACAAGATTGGCTCCACGCAGACGATCCATTTAGGGAACGTCATCCTTGATCGACAGACCTATAAGGTCATGAAAGGGACGGAGTCGCTTACGTTGCCGCTAAAGGAGTTCGAATTGCTGTATAAGCTCGCTGGAACACCCGGACAAGTCTATACGCGCGTGCAGTTGATCGATCAGATTTGGGGTATCGATTACGCCGGAGATGATCGAACGGTAGACGTACATATTAAACGGTTGCGTGAGCGGTTCGCGACAACACCCGATTTTCGGATCGAAACGGTGCGCGGGCTTGGGTATCGGCTTGAGGTTTATGAATGATCAGATCCTTATATATACGTGTTGTCCTGACATTTTTAGTCTCCATCATCGGGGGCACGATCATTTCTTTTTTTGTGTCAACTTGGATATTCGAAGATAAATTGAACGAAAACGCTCAAATCAACTCACGTAACTTTGGCCAAGACATCGTCCGGATTTACAAGACCTTTCCGTTACGTGAAGCGGACTTGTTCGTAAGTGAAATGAAGCAGCTCGATTCTTATTATATTCGAATTTACGAAGCAACGGGTCAGGTCAAGTCTTACGGTAAACTTCACGGACACAAACCTGCGCCTGTGACGATGGAGCAACTAAAGAAAGTATTAGATGGAGGTGTTGTTCAGGACACTCCTAATGGTATTGCCACGGTCCTCTTAGGGTTGCCGTTGAAAACGGAAATGGGAACGAAAGCGATATTTTTGGAAGCGCTCGCCCCTCCTTCATCCTCTTTTGTCACAAAGTGGGCATTGGTCTTTGCAACATGTTCGTTGATTGCAGGAAGCTTATTGATTCTAGTTGCCTCTGTATTCCTGGTAAGACCGATAAAAAAGCTGACAAAAGCGACCAGGCGGATAGCATCTGGAGATTTCAACGTCAAGTTGAATATTAAGCAAACGAGTGAGCTGGGTACTTTGGCTCGCAGCTTCGAAGAAATGATGCACGATCTGCAGCAACTTGAGCAGATGCGCAGGGAATTCGTAACGAACGTGTCGCACGAGGTTCAATCTCCGCTCACTTCGATATCCGGTTATGCTCTAGTGCTTAAGCAAGTTGACCTTTCAGAATACGAACGAAGCCGTTATCTTGATATTATCATCACTGAAGCGAAAAGGATGTCCAAAATGAGCGATAACCTGCTAAAGCTGAGTTTTCTTGAATCGCAGTCAAAGCAACTGCGGCTCGTCACGCTCAGCCTCGATGAACAAATCCGACGGATAATTGTGGCGCTCCAGCCACAATGGTCTGCTCGCGATATACATTTCGAGCTTGATTTACAGACAGTTAAAGTAACGGCTGATCATGACCTGTTAAATCAGGTATGGACGAATATCCTCAGAAATAGCATCAAATTTTCCGAGGATGCCGGCGTGATTAACGTAAGCATCAAACAAGATATCAAAAACGTGACAATCCGAATATCCGACACTGGTATTGGTATTCACCTTGACGACCAGAAGCGTATATTCGAGCGTTTTTTTAAGGCCGATCGTTCCCACAGTCGTAAGTATGACGGAAGTGGTATGGGACTCGCTATCGTTAAACAGATCGTGTCGCTTCATCAAGGTGACATCCGAGTGAAAAGTGAACTTGGTCAAGGAACGACCTTCATTGTCACCTTGCCAATCACTACACCAACAGATTAGTTAGATTCATTCTCTATGCTACGACTCATATGCAAGCTTACTTGCATATAGAGCCGTAGCATTTTTTTTGGCAGTTCATATTCAGTTCATATTGTCGTCATGGTGAGTACATCTTCATTGGTTAAGTTTTCATTACAGGCACATGAAGGAAGGCAAACAGATCAGGACAGGAGAAGATGACAGTGACACAACAAGAGGAAAAGAAAACGCTGAGTGGAATGAAAATAAAGAAAGTGCGAAACATCTTACTTAAAATCATAGGAGCAATCGTTCTAGCCATTGTACTTTTTTTAGGTATTGTTTATATCGTAAATGTGATGAGTAGTCATTCGGAGCAAAAACGAATAGTGCCCTACGGGCAGCACGTATCTGTAGACGGGAAAAACATGAATGTGTTAATTCAAGGCGAGGGCGAGGAAACGATCGTGCTCCTGCCTGGTTATGGAACAGCTACTCCAGGGCTTGATTTTAAGCTTCTTGTCGATGAATTATCTCCATTTTATAAAGTTGTTGTGGTAGAGCCTTTCGGTTATGGATTAAGTGATGAAACTGTAAAAGAGCGAACCACGGAGAATATGGTAAGTGAAGTTCATGAAGCTCTACAGCAGCTTAATATTAACAGATACATGCTCATGGGCCACTCCATTGCAGGCATTTATGGAATTGATTATGTGAATAAATATCCAAACGAGGTGACTGCATTTGTCGGAATCGATAGCAGTGTTGCAACACAACCGGGTATAGATATCAATTTCCCATTAAAAACGTTTGCATATCTCAAAAAATCAGGCCTCTTAAGATTGGCTATGAAAATCAGTGCTGACCCCTATGCTGGACTGGCATTTGATGAAAAAACCGTAGAGCAAATGAAAATGATTTCGAATAAAAACATGTATAATGACACAACCTTGAATGAGATGGACCATATTTCGTCTAATTTTAAAGGGGCTCAAGGTTTAATCTTCCCTAAATATCTTCCACTTCTTCTCTTTGTACAAGCGAATAGTGAAGATGTAGCAGGATGGATACCTCTGCATGAAGGGCAGATCAAAGACTCGGTACATGGAAAAGTAGTAACCATGGATGGATCACATTATTTACACCATACCAAATTCAAAGAAATCGCTGAAAACGTTAGACTATTTATGAAAGAAGTAAAGTAAGTGTTCAGAGAAATGTTCATCCGTTATTTTATGCATTTGTCTACAGTCTGCAAGACCATCATTTCGATGGTCTTTTTTATGTCCAAACAGTTGTATATTTCCAAACGAAGATTATACTTTCGCCTGAAAGACATTGGGTTTCATTTTCATATTAACTAACGAGGCAGGTGTGCGGCCAAGCCTAGGTCGTATCATATAACGGGTGGGATTCCCGTCGAGTAAGAACTAGCCATTCGCTCGTAGCGAGTCTTGGAGGGCTAAAGGTAACTTTAGTCTTTAAGCGTAGACAGTTAGGTGGCGGATTTGCTTTACTGATCGTTCTATTCATCCTGTTAATCATTATAGGATGTAGTTGTTGGGGCGGCGGATTCGGTTACTAAAAAAAGGGGCACTCATAAGAGTGTCTTTTTTCTCAATATAAGAACTCTAAGAATATGATATTATTTTAATGCAAATTCCCTTTTGTGCAATGAGATAGTAATGTCCAACAAAAAACCCACCTATTTCCGTAGGTGGGCCTTATCTTTATTACACAATATCAAAGTATACTCTCTTTTTCTCGTGAATTTTATGTAATTATACATATTTGTAAAAATTACATAAAATAAATATTACATGTAGTAAAATATAAATTGTGGACACGTTCTATAAAGCTGATTCTCCGATTAGAAGGCGTAACACATCTCAACCATATAGGTGTGGCGTTGCTTTAATCTAGCCAAACAAACGATCTCGATTCTCTTGTATTTGTACACTAACAATCTGTTGAAAATAAATGATTCTGTTTTATAGGACGTGTTTACTTAATGTCCAATACATATTATTAAATTAAAGTGGTTCAAGTCGGAGGAAGGCACCGGCACCTTAGGGTGTCTTTTTTTTATGTAATAATGCATAGAATATTAAATTTAACAGATATTATGATATACTCTCAAGGTGTGATACATAATTTCTTTAAATTGGAAAACTAAACCTTATCTACCCAATTGTGGGGGACGCCTTATGGCGTCTTTTTTTTAGGACGTGCTCAATTCAGGCGTAAAAACATAAGGTAAAGTGAACCCGTTAAAATACATGGAATGAACCCTAGTTTCACCCTCTTATCTAAAGGAGGAAATATTATTATGGGATATGGTGGTAGTTGCGGCGAAGGCTGCGGATTTGCTGGAGGATTTGCTTTACTTGTTGTATTATTTATTTTATTAATCATTATCGGATGCAGTTGCTTCTGCTAAAAAACTATTGGAAAAGACACTCTTATATGGGTGTCTTTTCTTTATGGGGTCTCACCACATCGCCATCAACTAAAAAAATATATAAAACCCCCAAAAAGGAATTTTATATATTTTCAATTTGAAGAGATCAATTTCCTCGTTTGAGGTATTTGTTTACCTTATCATGAGGACAATAAAGTGTTTTATATTATATTTTTTTGAAATATCAGTAAATTATTTGATGAATTAATAAGTTACTATTAATCTATAAATAGTAACAGTGCAGTAATCCAAAAGAAAAATGCTCAAATCGATAAATAGGGGAGGATTCTAGATGAAGGTAAATCAGAATATTGTTTTAAAAATTATTGGGTTAGAATTTTTATTAATGATTTTTTACACGCTTAACGGGGCCTATCAAACTATTACTAAGCCATCCAGTCCAGTATTACAATTTATTGGACTTGTTCCTTTAGCAGTGGGAATTTTAATATATTTAACAATAAAGAACAAGTGGAAATTCTATTTCTTTGATATTAAGTTAAATAATTCAATGAAGAATACCATTTTATTAAATTCCCCATTAGTGATTGTTCTATTAGTAATACTACTTGGTAATAAAGGATTAAACACAACATCGGTATCTGACTTATTTTTTATGTTTATCATGCAATTTTTTGTTGTTGCATTTATTGAGGAAATCTTTTTTCGTGGATTTATGCTCAAAATGTTGTTTTCAAAGGGGATAAAAAAATCAGTTTTGATTTCGAGTTTTTTGTTTGGTCTCACCCATTTATTACAACTAATTGGTGGGCAGTCTATTGAAGATACCATTTTACAAATCATATATGCATTTTTAGTTGGACTTATTCTGTCCTTACTTATCGTAAATAAGCAATCAATTATTATCACCATTACTTTCCACACTTTTAATAATTTCTTTAATTTTATGGGGAATGTTCAAGCCTCGTCGCTTTTCGCATATGTTATTATTGCAATTTTATTCTTCTACACCATATATTTATGGAAACGTGCTAATAAAAAAGAGTGTATTCGACAGGAAATAAATATAGCAGTTTGAGTTGTGATATTACCTTTTCAGTATAGAGGGCAGCCTGGTACCGCAATATTACCTTTAAAGGGGCTTGCTGCATGCTCATCAACTTAAGAGATTAATTATTCCCCTAAAATGAAAAAATACGTTATTCTTTCTGTAGAATCATAGGAAAGGATGACATTAGGCATGGTTAAACTAATAGAAATGATACATTAAACGTATTTAATGAGTCTGCTAGGTATAAAGATAATTGATAATCATACAATGATATGGAAGGGCCTTTTCTAACGTGTTAGTTACCTCAACGTATATGTATCTCTTGGCGCCTGGGCGAGGGTGCTTTTTTTATTGCACATTATAATATGGACAAGCATAATATTATGTAACAGGACGAGTTTTTCGTGTCCTATTCAATGCTCAGGATAAACCCCAATTCACATTGAGAGCACCAATAGCGAGGGTACTCTCTTTTTATTGAATCTACATTTATTTTTATGCCTAATGAATTCGCTAAGTGGATACTATTTCATGTAAAATGGTGATTTTATTTATATTCTGGATAGATTTCTTGCGAAATATGTAACTAGAGCCGTATTTAAATTGAAATATGATACGATAGTTGTATATATACATTTAGATGGTAAGAGGGGATAAAAGTTGATGAAAAACCATATAAAAGTAAATGGAAAACTCCTTCAAACAAATATATACAATTTTAATTTTTTTGGAGGCGTTCTTCAATAAGTTTTGCTTTTTCATTCACTTTTGTTGTATATGTGAAATCACCGTAACAATATGGATATCTAAAATTTTGTTTATTTCCACCACAAGTGTATGTAGCTGGATTCTGATCAACTTTCAACTTAGAAAACTGTTTAGCTGTATCTTCCGAGTGTTGTTTAGCTTCTTGATTGGCAATAAAATCAATATAGCCTGGCCCCATATTATAGCTTTGGATAATTGTATCCATGCTAACACCTTTTTCTTCTCCATATCTATACATTTGAACAAAGTGCTTTACCCCTTGTTTAATGCTCAAGTTTATCTCTTGGATTTCATTTGGCTTTAATCCAAGTGATTCGGAAGATTGCATAGGGTCGTTGCCCTCACCCCTACTCTCGTGGTACATAATTCCTAGTAAAATTGCTGTTTTTTCTCCCAAATTATATTTTTCTAATTCTTTTTTCATGATGGGCTCATATTGCAATAAACGTTCCTCGGTAGCGAACGCTTTATTTTTTTGAGTATTGGTTTTGTCATTAAAATATAGTATCCCGATTATTGTTCCTAACCCTAAAATACTAATAAAGAATAATATAATAGTTTGTACTTTTCTCTTATTCTTCAAATATTACTCCTCCTTTTACAAGAAACCCTATTTTCAATGGTGGCTGGTTATTAAAAAAATTCAATAATTCTCTATTTCCCAGCTTTTTTAGACTCGAAAATTTTTTTCTAAATGCTAAGTTTAATAGAAAAATTTAAAGATAAGGTAAAGATAAGATAAAGATAAAATAAAGTCCATTTTTTAGGGTATCTATTATGTGTTCTAAAGGCTCTAGATTCAAGAGATATATTATCTACATAACCGATAAGAGAGAAGGAGATAAGCAAAATATCACTTGAAACAGATATAATTCTTTCTTTATTAGATATAAAACTGTGGATGGCCCATCATTCGGAAATTAGTCGCTTAAAAATAAAAAAAATTAAAATCAGAACCGTACCTCAATAAGTCTTCAAGTGTTAATAAAAGAAAGCTATATAAGGTGAGGGAATAAAGATTCAACACCAATGATTATCAATAATTGAAGTGCTAATGATTATAATAAAAAGAACCTTCAATAGGCTCTTTTTTATAGTTGGTAAATATGTTATCAACAATAGATGGTAATAAAGATAGAAATTTAGACACTTTTTATTAATGGGCTAAGTTTTCTTAGGAAGAAATTTATTTCTCATGACTGATCGCTAGATATAACAGGATATATCATTTATTAATTTGGGTGGGTGATTTAGCTTTTTGAGTTTACCAAACTAAAATTTAAATTTTGTTTAGGGACAAAATGTTAAAGTGTTACATTCTGAATTGACAGAAAATTAAAGTGGTAAAAATCCTATTAAATCTTTTATCAGGTAACTCATATTTCTTTGGCCTTATTTTCATGGTATTACCGAACGTTTATATGTCTCTAAGGGAAAGAAATACTTTAAGTTTTATTACCATCTAATGTTTGATTAAGATGGTAATATGAAAATAAAACGTTTACAACTAGAAAATAAAGAAAAAATATAAAAATTCGACTTTTTTCGACATTACGACTATGAGAGAAAGAATCTAAATTAAGTAAATCTTATATTTAGAGGGGATATTTACCTTATACATAACGGTTAAAACATTTGCAAATGTTTCACGAGTAATTAAAAACGTCGAATATAAAATTATATTGTGACAATTTTAAACGAATATACTTTATAATTCATACTTAGACTAATAAATTAATTACTAATAAATTAAATACGCTATATTTAATAGAGTATAATACGGAATATTTAACTTTAATATTCCGTATTATATATAATTATGAATAATTTAACATATTTGTTGCGGAAAATTTTGACATAAGATATTTTAAATATTAAGCACAGAAACATTTCAAAGAAAAAGAGCTATTTTAAAATGTACCCTAAAAACGTTTTTCCTAAAAGTAGTAAGATTTTGCAAAATGTTTCTGTGCCTAATTAGATGAAAATAATATGATAAATTGTTTAAAAGAGATAAAAATAAGTTGCTTTTATGGAGAAATATACGTCCCATACTATTAGAATTATGTCAAATTGTAGTTTGCAAATTACATTTCAAAGTATAAAAGGGGCATTTATTGCAGCTCGAATATCTATTACTGATTTATTGCATAAAAAGGTAGCTGCACAAAAGTACAGCTACTTTTTTCTTGAAAACATTATTATGCAAATAGCATACTTAACGTAAACTTGCGCTTAACGGTACTTGTGAATAAATTGTGAAATTGCTACTCTATGTTTCTAACTAACATTTTTGCACCAGAACCATATAAAAAGAGGACGAATAGTTACGTCTTCTTTTTATATGGTTATATTAGCTACAAAATAATATCATTTAAATAAATCTTCTATTATATTAGCAGGGGATAGTGATAGAAAAGTGTGTTCCTTTTCCTAGTTCACTTTCTATCTCTATATCTCCGTTTAATTCTTTAATAATACTGTACGCAATCATAGTACCAAGCCCAGTACCTTTTTCTGTTGTTGAATAAAATGGCAAGGCAATACGTTTTATTTGTTGGGAAGACATTCCTATTCCTGTATCAATAATATCAATTACAATATTATCTTTTATTTTTTGTATATTTATTTGTAATACGCCACCATTTTTCATAGCCTCAATTCCATTTTGTATGATGTTGGTTAGACATATTTTTAATTTTTCAGTATTAGCATTTATGTAAAGGGAATCTGTTGTAATATGCTGTTTTATTTCAACATTATATGAAAGAGCGAGTGGTGAAATATTATCTTTCACTTGATTTAATATGTAATTAATATCTAGTTCCTCTTTTATAATGTTTTGTGGTTTGGTTAAAGATAAATAGTTATTAATAGTAGATTGTATTTGCTGCATTTCAAGTAACATAATTTCTAAGTACTTATCTTGAGACATCTTAGCACTCTCATCTTCATTTAGTAATTGAGTGAATCCACGTACCGTGGTCAGTGGATTATGAATTTCATGCGCGATCGATGCAGCTAGTTCGCTAGCTATATAAAATTTTTCTGCTCTTTGCATTCTTTCTTTTATTTTATATTTCTCGATCATTCCTTCTATTAAATAAACTGATAATAATACTGTGAAAATATTTATGATTATATAATTGAATAAAAATTCAATGAGAGTAGAGTCAATTTTACCACCTGTATTTATTTGCGTTACAATACCGCAGATAGAAAGGGAAGTTGTACATATCAAAATAAGTAGAATACTTAATAATATCTTCTTTTCCTTGAAATAAGTAGGTGACAAGTAACGAAACATGATTGTAATAACAGAAATAACAGTAAAGATAATAAATGATGGGAAGACTCCGCTTCCACCTAAGTAAAATCTATAAGAAAGATATAAAACTCCAATACAAATAATGCTCTTTGTATTTCCATATAGAAAAACTAATATAATGGGAATAAAACGTAAATCATAAATGAACCCAGCGTGTAAATGAAAAGGAAAAGTCATACAAAAAATAATTGCAATGGAGGAAAGTACAGAAATTAATATATTATTACATGCCATTTTTTCTTTATGTTCTAGCCAAAATACTTGGTAACTAAGGATACAAATAATAATAATAAATGTATTTAATAATAGTGTAGGAATTCCCATAGTTTATACCTCTCTGAGAGTTTGTAAGTAGGATTATGTATGTGTTTAATCTAGGTGTTTGCTTTTATTAGATTTTCTATCTTTAAAAAAGAAAAGGAAGGGCACTTGAAAAAGTGCTTTTTTACCATTTATATTAAAATTGATGAGGAAGATAGAATAAAAAGTTACTTTTACTTATGAACAAAAAAATTGAAAGTAGCCCTTGTATAGGTAAAAGATGAAGCAAATTACTGAAATAGTTACGTTTCTCTGGAGTGAATATTCCGAAAAAACATTGTGTATGGCGAAATCCATTTTATAACCTTCGCCATATTAACATGCAACTTATTAAATTACAAAGAAAAAAATTAAAAATTATTATTTTTTTGTTATTTCAATTTATTTTATTTAAAAACGTAAAAGTATTCAAGAGGTTACCATTGAGATGCTAGGGTACTTAGACCAATATTCGAACTTCGTAATAACGTTGTTACTTTTTTACTAATATTCTTAATACTAATTTTAGTATAATTAATTGATTGAAAGTTCTAATAATTATTTACGTACCCCTTTTTTTATATCATTTTATATTAAATACAATGATATTTATTGTCACATAATAATGCAAATTTTCAGTAAACTAATAGAAAAAATCCTATAAAAACATAATTTACTATCTTTTATATAAACATTGCAGGTGTAAATGCAATAAAATTTCATTATTAATACATATATTCAATCTGAAAATATCTGTTTACATATTAAAATATCTTTGGAGTGGTCCTTCATGCCAAGAATCGTTTCCGTACGCCAACTACCGTTATTCTAGTATTTTACCAAGTTTCTTATTTTGTTAAGGTATCCTAATATTGTTACTTTTGTAAAAAGAAATGTTTTAATATTATAATTTATAGTGGATGTTGAGAAAATGAATAATTTGTAAAAATAATATAATATTTGTAACTTTATGTCTTATAATATGAAATATCTTCGTTGTGATTATTTTAAATATTTGAATAATACATCGGATTCATTTTATCTAGGGAGGTTTTAAAATTGGGGAAAAGAGTTGTTAAAAGAGTTTTTGCATTATTATCAGTACTAGCATTATTCTTTAATGTGTTTCTACCGAAGGCAAATGCGGAGGTTATGACGCATGAAAAGTATTCAATGAACTGGAGTTATAGCAACAGTTTAGGAAAGGATATCCGAACTGAAATTATCAAAAATTCAAGCGGTCAAATTGCTTATTGTTTAACTCTAGGTTTAAAATCACCAAATGGTGAAGATCTTCCTGAAATGGGGAAAACAGATAATGTAGTATATAGGGTTCTATTAAATGGTTTCCCACAAAAAAGTATAGAACAACTGGGAGTAGCTAATAAGAATGAAGCACATTATGCAACTCAGCTTGCGGTTTGGAATGCATTAGGTCAACTTGATGTAAATGAATTAAAGCATGAAAATAAAAATGTTGAAAAAGCGGCTAAGACAATTATTAATGCTGCAAATACAAGTGAAGATACTCAAGATATTTTTATGAATGTGATTCCTGCTGAAAAGCAAAAGGCAGAATTAAAGGGTGAGTTTTTTGAAACAAACCTATACACAGTACAAACAAATGCTAAGAGTGGTTCTTATAAAGTAGTAGCGAAAAATGCACCTAATGGAGTTAAAATTGTTAGTGAAAATGGAGAAGTGAAAGATCAGCTTTCACTTGGGGAAAAATTCCGTATCCAAATTCCTAAAGATACAAAAACAGGTGAATTTAATCTAAGTGTTGCTGCAAATTTAACTAAAGTTCAAGCAATTGCTTATCGCGGTACTGATACTGTTCAGAATGCTACAGTGCTACTAGAAAGAAATGAGGAAAAGCTTAGTAGTGACCTTGCAGTAAATTGGGAAGCTGCTGGTTCTTTAAAAATTAAAAAGGTTGGGGAAAATGGAGAAATATTAGCTGGTGCAGTATTTGAAGTCTTTAATGCAAATAATGAATCAGTTGGAAAAATCACGACGGGTGCTGATGGTACTGCAGAATTAAATAACCTACCAATTGGTACCTACACAGTAAAAGAAATTAAAGCACCAACAGGTTATGTTTCAGGTGATAAACCACAAACTATTGAAGTTAAGACAGGGGAAATAGGAGCTGTTCAAGTAGTAAACAACAAAGTAAAAGGTAACATCGAAATAAAAAAACTTAGTGATTCAGGTAAGATGTTACCTAATGTTGAATTCACGGTCTTTACTGAAGATGGAAAAGAAGTGAAAAAAGTAGTAACAAAAGAAAATGGAATTGCAAATGTTGATGGTCTTACGTATGGTAAATATTATTTCTTAGAGACAAAAACACCTAATGGATATATTGGAAATAAAACAAAGTATCCTTTTGAAATTAAAGAGCACAATAAAACACTTACTTTTACAGTGGAAAATACAGAAGTGAAAGGTAGTGTGAAATTACTAAAAGTAGATAATGAAGATATCAGTAAAAAATTAGAAGGTGCAGTATTCGAGCTAAAAGATGCAAGCGGGAAAGTAATTGGGGAATATAAGACAGATAAAAATGGTGAAGTTAACGTCAAAGATTTAGCGTATGGTAAATATTCATTTGTAGAAAAGGCTTCTCCAAATGGTTACGTTCTTATTACAGAACCGATTGTGTTCGAAATAAAGGAACACGGAAAAATTATTGAGCTATTAGCAGTTAATCATCTTATCAAAGGTGATCTAGAAATTACAAAAGTTGATGTAGCTGATGGAAACAATAAGCTTCCGAATGCAGAGTTTACTATTTATAATGAAGCAGGAAAAGAAGTAGTTAAAGGGAAAACAGACGATAAAGGTATCGCGAAGTTTGAAAAGTTACCATTTGGAAAATACACATATAAAGAAACTGTTGCACCAAAAGGTTATGTATTGAATGAAGAAATATTCTCTTTTGAGATCAAAGAGAATGGTCAAATCATTAAACATATTGTCAAAGATGAAAAGATTCCATCAGTAAAAACAACAGCTACTGATAAAACCAATGGTACAAAAGAAATGCACACTTCTAAGTCTGTAACAATCCAAGATAAAGTGGAATACAAAGACCTACAAGTAGGTAAAGAGTACACTTTAAAAGGTAAATTAATGGATAAAGAGACTAATAAACCATTAGTTGTAAATGGTAAAGAAGTAACTGCTGAAACTAAGTTTACACCAAAAGAAGCAAACGGTTCTATTACACTAGATTTCACTTTTGATGCAACTGGTTTAGAAGAAAAAGAAGTAGTATTATTCGAAGAGTTACTGAAAGACGGAAAAGTTGTTACTACACATGCTGATATCAATGATAAAGGTCAAACAGTTAAGTTCGTTAAGCCATCAGTAAAAACAACTGCTACAAACAAAGCTGATGGTGGAAAAGAGATTCATTCAAAGGATTCTATCACTATTCAAGATAAAGTAGAGTATACTAACTTAGTTGTTGGTAAAGAGTACACTGTAAAAGGTAAATTAATGAACAAAGCTATTAATGAACCATTATTAATTGATGGTAAAGAAGTAACAGCTGAGACTAAGTTTATTGCAAAAGAAAAGAATGGTTTTGTAACATTAGACTTTACTTTCGTTGGTGCTGAACAGCAAGGAAGAGAAGTAGTTGTATTTGAAGATTTGTTACATGAAGGTCAAGTAATTGCAACACATGCTGATATTAACGACAAAGGTCAAACAGTTCGATTTGTAGAACCTTCCATTAAAACAACAGCTACAAATAAGGTTGATGGTTCTAAAGAGTTAGACGCTTCTAAATCTGTAACAATCCAAGATAAAGTGGAATACAAAGACTTAATCGTGGGTAAAGAGTACGTTGTAAAAGGTAAACTAATGGATAAAGCAACAAACAAACCATTATTAGTTGATGGTAAAGAAGTAACAGTAGAATCTAAGTTTACTGCAAAAGAAAAAAATGGTTCTATCACACTCGATTTCACATTTAATGCTTCTGCATTACAAGGTAAAGAAGTGGTAGTGTTTGAAGAATTGTATCAAGATAATGTCTTGGTAGCTATTCACGTTGACATCGAAGATAAGGGTCAAACGGTGAAATTTAAAGAAGTAAAACCGGAACAACCAAAACCAGAACAGCCGCATCAAGATAAAAATACTCCAACTTCAGAACAACCAAAAGAACAACCACAATCTAAGAAAGAAATTCAATCTAAAATTGGATGGTTACCACAAACAGGTGCTGACCTTACAAGTTGGATCTCTATGGCTGCAGGCGCATTACTGTTAATTGTTGGTGGAGTTATATTCTTAAAACGTAAAAATGCATAAAAATTAAAAAATAAGCACATCTGTTTTTTTACAAGATGTGCTTATTTTCTTGTATTATTTTTGATCTAAAATTAAATTTGTTACAGGATCAATTAAATTCATTCCTTGTTTTGTAAATACATTTCCAGCGGAAATAACTTATTTATCATTATTTGTAAGTCGAGTATTAGAAATTCTTTACTTTTTACCAATAGGCCAAGTCCTTCCTTCAGCATATGATGGTTCTACTTTAAATCGTTGGGGATTTTTTCATCTGGATATGTTTTGAAATTTGTATTTACACTTTCAATTGCGCTATAACTTTTGTTCATTCTATCTCTCCAGGCTTGCGTTTTTGAAACTTGATTATCTTGTTTGTTTGCATCGATTTGATTTTGCAGATAGGGATTGGAAATAAAGGGTAGTTAATATTAATTTGTTTTTGGGGGAGGTTTTGATAATTATAAATTCAACTTTTCTATTTTGGGACGTTTCACTTACAGAAGATAAATAATAACATAATTTTCTCAATAAGGAATTTTCTGCTTTTAATATAATTTTTTAACAATTTGTGGTATATCTGTATTAAGGGGACCTTTTCAGTTGATTAGGGAGAAAGATTATAAAAATGATATGGGAGGAACAAAAAATGTCATTGAAAAAGAAATTAGGTGTTGGAGTGGTTTCAGCCGCTCTTGGCTTATCTTTAATTGGTGGGGGAACATATGCATATTTTAGCGATCAAGTGGTGACAAATAATTCATTTGCTTCAGGTACATTGGATTTAGCTATGCAACCAACTACTTCACTTAACTTAGAAAATTTAAAACCTGGGGACAAAATATTAAAGAAATTCAATTTAAAAAATAGTGGTACATTAAATATTAAAGATATCATGATGAAAATAGACTATACTGTAAACGATTTAAAACAAAATAACACTACAGAAGATTTCGGTAAACATATTAAAGTACAATTTCTTTTGGATTGGGATCCTGCGAAAAGCCCTGTATACGAGACAACTCTTGAAGAACTAAAATCGCAAAGCCCAGAGATTGCCTCCAAAAAAGTATTTCATTCTAAGTGGAATGAAACAGGGGGATTAAAACCTGGGAAAATGGATTGGTTTTGGATAAAGTTTGTATTTGAAGACAACGGCACAGATCAGAACGTGTTCCAAGGGGATAGTATTGCGCTAAAAATGGAATTCCAAGCCAATCAAACAGATGGACAAGAAAGATAAATTTAAGAGCATGTTACTGGTAAAAAGTAAAACTGAGTTTATGCCTTTTAATTATTTAAAAGATTGTAGGTTATTTAAAATGAGAAACAAAAAGAACTTGTAGGAATCCCTACAAGTTCTTTTTTAGATAATGCAAAAAAGGTGAAACAAACTATCTCATAATTTGAATCGGAGCAAACACTCTAACTACGGGTTGCCTTCATTATATACCAAATCCTAACATGTGAAGTTTTAATATTTGAAAATTACGTAAATTTAGAGAGAGAAAATAAAACCCTGATTATAATTCCTAAAAACCTCAATTGTTTATTTTGCACAAAACACTTTAAAACAATATCTATATCATAATAAATTATAAAAAATGTGAGTGTAGGTAAATAGAGAAGAATGTAGCATTCTTACAGAAAGGTATATATTTATGTTTAAGATTAATTAACTATAAGAAAATGAATTTCATATTATATCTAAATATAATTCATGAATATATGTAAATGGGGTATTCTTATTTTTTTATTTATGTGATGAAGAAATTTGGTGTAGGAGAATTAAACAAACGTTTGTTAAAATATTTTATCTATGAATCAATGTGCGAGATATATGAGTTACGGGGTTCAATTGTCCACTTTGTTAAATTCCACGTTTGTTATATAAATTTTATATAATAAAGAAAAAAGTATCGCTCAATTATATTTTCTATTATCGGTAACACTTTAGGTAAACTATTTAATGTGGTCTCGTCAACAAAATACGAATCTTGTACGCTAAGCGGATTCCAAAATGGGAAAATATAGTTAAGGGAGCGATGAGAATGAAAGATGTATACAAAGCATTAAACTATTTTGTTTTCATGTGTGTATGTATATTTAGTTTTGGTCTTGTCCGAGAGAAAACTCACAGCTTTACTGTGTAACGGAAGGATAAAAGCCTGGAAGAAACTGTTTAACAGTTTTCTCTTAGGCTTTTTTTGTTTTTTTTGGTAAGAATAAAATTGGAGGTGTCTTTTAGATGAGTAAAGACTGGATTAAAGTATTTATTGCTGCTTTCTTTGAAATTTTTTGGGTTATTGGTTTAAAAAATGCTGATGATTTTTGGACTTGGACGGGGACTATCATTGCTATATTTTTCAGCTTTTATTTAATGATCATGGCAGGAAGAAAACTTCCCGTGGGAACTGTTTATGCTGTTTTTGTTGGGTTAGGTACAGCTGGAACTGTCTTTTCTGAAATCCTGTTCTTTGGTGAACCATTTAAAGTGGGAAAAGTACTCTTGATTTTATTTTTATTAGCTGGAGTAATTGGCTTGAAATTAGTTACAGATGACAAAGTTCAGAAAGGTGATGAATCCTAATGGCATGGATTTCTTTAATCTTAGCAGGTCTTTTTGAAATGTTTGGTGTTGCTATGATAAATAAATTGCATAAAGATCAAAATTGGCAATCATTAGCTTTGTTAATTCTCGGATTTGGATTAAGTTTTATATTTCTTGCTTACGCAATGGAAACACTACCTATGGGAACCGCTTATGCAATTTGGACTGGAATTGGTGCGTCTGGAGGTGCAATTTTAGGCATGGTTTTTTATGGCGAATCAAAAGACTGGAGAAGACTTATCTTTATAGGTATGGTTTTAGGTGCTGCAATAGGTTTAAAACTCGTTTCATAAATGATTTTTTAGATTGTACTATGAAGAAGATAATCTGTTTTTATTAAGCAAATTATCTTCTTCATTTTTTGCACCTCTTCATATGTAATCAGGTGACTATTATAACGTGTGTATACTTATGATGCAATTAATACTGTGGATAGAAAAAGGGATAGAAGTACTGAAATGGGTGATTGAAGAAAATGAAAAGCTTTCAGATTCAAAATTAATAGAAGTGTTCGATATGGAATGGATTAGAAAAAATAATCTATCACCCCCGCTCAATAAGCATTGGGGGAACAATCCTTTTCATTATTTAAATGCAGCATATTGAGGTGAATTTCAATAATGGAAATTTTGTAGAGTGCGAAAAGGATATTGGAATAAATCAACCGCGCTTCAGGTATTACATATATTATTGAAAGAAAAATATAAGATGGCAGAAGAAGATGTACTACAAACATGTGATACGAAGTGGGTTGTTGCAAATGACTTATCAACGCCCTTACATAATTTTTGGAAGAACAATCCGTTTCGTATATTGCATGACTACAATCCAGAAGTATATACAATAGAAAAATGGGAAGTCATAAAGAGGATGAGAAGAAAGAAACGAGTTGGAAACAAAAATACACCTATTGTATAGGTGTATTTTTTAGACTTGAAAACCACTTATGTAGTAGAGATTTCTCTCGGCTACAGTGTACCACATTAGAAAACATGCGTATACATCATATTTGTTACGTAAAATAGTTTTCTTTTAGAATACGGATCATTTAAAATCTAACTTGATCCCCTTTTGGTAACTTAGATATCTCCGCCAGGTTCTGTATTAGCAGGAGCCACGCCAGTATTACCATGAGATTCTAACGTAGGAGCGATTAAATCTGCATGAGTCTCTTTTTTAGGAGCCCAACCTTCCCCATGAGTATTTGTAAATGAAGGTGCCCAAGTATCTCCTTTATTGTATGATGAAATAGGAGGTCTTCCATGATCATAAGCAGGAGCCCATGAATCCCCATGTGACTCTAATCTCGGAGCGCCACCAGTATCCCAAATATTATAGGCAGGCGCGCCAGTATGGCCATGTTCAGCTTTTACAACTCCGCCATCCCCAATGTTTAAGCCAAAAAGACCAAAACTAAAGACAGATAATCCTACAATTGTTGTACCAATTTTTCTTTTCAAACTATACCTCTCCTTTTTTTTCTGTTTTTTCTATTTTGTCTAAACGTGGTAGATAAAATGAAACAAATCGTAAAAAATTACCAATTCCATACGATATACGACTAATTCTGTGTAAGATTTTGTAAAACCTCCTTGATATTTGAATTTTATAAAAATAAATTTCGACAAAAAAACCACCTTTTCAAGTGGTTGTATGGATAAAGGGATATTTTTAAACTTGCACGGAAGGGTCGTGAAAACGGCTTTTGAAGTAGGTAGGCTGGGGCGGCATTTCTATTAATTACAACACAGTTGATCATATCGAAGAAGTGCATGAGGTAAACAATAACACTCAAAATAATGATGATGTGTGGATTTGGTCTTAATAAGATTAGTAATATTAGAATCAAAACAGTAAGACGTACTTATGTTGTAAAAGCTATACTGAAGTGAGTATGGATTATAAAATTTATTTCGATTAAACAAAGGAGAGGAGTCTATTCTATGACTTCTCTCCTTTGCTTTATTCGAACTTTGTTTGAGTCTATTATATGACCATATTTAAGCAAGAATAGCTTTTAAAATCGACACTTTATTCGTAGTAAATAATACATAATTTTGTTTTACAGTTCTAATTAATATACGATCAGTTGTCCCATATGCTGTTCCGATACGGATTGCACTTGGTTCTTCAACACCCGCATAGGTAGCATCTTCGGTAACCTCAATCACATCACGTAATGGAATCGTGACCTCCGCAAATTGCCATGAAATAATTAACTCTTCTTTTGTTTTTTTGACATCAATACCTAGCATTATACCAAGACCTTTCTATAATAGAATGCTGCACTTCATATCTTATTATACAAATTTTTAGATTGTTTTTCTACATGTATGAATAGAGCTGATATTTTAAGGGTGCCAAAAGAAAGGGAAGATATACTATCAATCTATTAAGGAATACGTTATGAAGAAAAGTTCACAGGGAATTAATATGGATTTGATATGGTTGAAGTATGATGAATGAGTAACAGTAGGAGTTGCAGGAAGGAAATGAATGATGAGACTTAAATTAGTAGGAACCTTAACTTGTATAGTAGTAATGTTAGGTATCTTTATCATTTACACCAATATATCTATTGGTAAAGAACCATATAAGACAAACCATGAAACTAGTGAAAACTCCATAAATAAAGAAAAAAATAGTAAGCAAAATGGGACTTCAAATAAGATAGCAAGTTCCTTTGCTAGTATACAAGCTGTAGTAAATAAGGAATATGGTTTACCCGAAGACTATATGCCAGAGGATTTAGTTGTACCAAATGTACCGTTCTCATTTAGTGGAACGGTAGAAAAGAGTCATCTTCGTAAAGAAGCAGCGGAAGCGTTAGAAAAACTATTCCTTTTAGCTAAGCAAGATGGGATCCAGTTGAATGCTGTTTCAGGATTTCGTTCCTATGGGTATCAAAAAGGTCTGTATGCCAACAATGTTAAAAAGAAAGGGCAAGAGCATACGGATCGCTTCTCTGCAAAGCCAGGGCATAGCGAACATCAAACAGGGTTAACGATGGATGTTTCTTCTAAAAGTGCGAACAATGAACTAGAGCTATCCTTTGCGAATACGAAGGAAGGAAAATGGCTGAAAGAAAACGCGCATCGTGCAGGGTTTATCATTCGTTATCCTAAGGGGAAGGAAAGTATTACGGGTTATGCATATGAACCTTGGCATATTCGCTATGTAGGAGATATTGCTGAAAATATATATAAGGAAAAATTGACTTTAGAAGAATATATGAATCTGTGAAAATAGAATTGAAGAGTTAAACTGTATTCATTGTTTATGAATGCTACTTTTTCTATTAAAAAGCCTAATTTCTCAATGTTTTGTAGAGAAATTAGGTTTTTTTCATCACTTCATTAGAGTTTTTTAGGCTTCGTTCGTTGGTATACTTCACACAATATTATAAAGGAAATAGAACTTACTGAAGATAACATATGAATGTTTTATAAATGTATCAAAAAAGTGAACAAAATCGTTATTTTGCACAACAAGGTAGTCAGCTTAATGAAATAACTGCTTGTAAAAAAAGAAGCCCTACAGGAAATATTACAGGGCTTCACCAAGTTGAGTTATGTCGTATTCACAAGGGATTTTAACATGATATTTGTGTTGAATAAACTGGTAAATGTGTCCAAGTAATTTGGAGCTATTTTATAAAAAAAGAGAAGCGCTTAATCAGGACGCTCCTCTTAATGCCAATACACAATAACTATCCCATTATACTATATAAGCGTAAAATATTTAACAATTACCTTCATGGTAAATATTTCATTTTGTCTTAGTGCCTTTAAATCACGAAAAAAGGTTCTGCTGTTTCCAACAGAACCTTTCCTAAAATGGCAAAGAGTAACTCTTACCTTACTCTTTGTTCATATACTACAGGAGTTTTAATGAAAATCCAAGGCTCCTTATATTGAGAAATAAAGAAGAATCATTATAAAAATTTTATCTTTTTTCATAAATAAAAGAGCAGCTAGCAAAAACTAACTGCTCAATACAAGGAGATACAGAGAAAACTAAATGGATTTTGGCATACAGCCTATCAACATTATGGACATAATATTGATTTTTATTCGAAGGAATTCATGTTTTACAAATCAGATTATGATAGTCGATATTCTCCATATTGACCAGAAAAGAACCAAGAATTCTAGTGAAATTCCAAGTGTTCTTTTCCTAGTTTTTTGAAATTCTTTTACTAAATAGCCAATAGCGCTAATTGCTAGAAGAATGAAAAGAATAAGTTCTAGTGTAACTGGCATTTGATCTACTCCTAATCTATTATTTTAATTCAGTATATAACAATTATAAGATATTTTTTTGTGGTTAGTGGTGAGAAATTAAACAAAACCATCTCTTTACGAAAAAAGGTCCTGTTGTCTCCAACAGAACCTTTCCTAAAATGGCAAAGAGTAACTCTTACCTTACTCTTTGTTTATATACTACAGGAGTTTTAATGAAAATCCAAGGCTCCTTATATTGAGAAATAAAGAAGAATCATTCTAAAGAATCTTATCTTTGTTATAAATATAAGAGCAGTTAGCAAAAACTAACTGCTCATCTCCAAGGGAGAACAAGGAGAAAAATCTAATGTCATCTATATTATTGACGGAATATTGAGTTTTACTCATAAAAAACTACGTTTAACTTAATGCATAACCCACAATCAAAGTTAGTGTTAAAAAAACTGATAATAACAATGTTAGTAAGACTGTTGCTACACTCCTAAGCATCGCAATCCAATTATTCATCTTAGAAAATCCTATAATGCCAGCAAAAAAAGTTCCTATTGTTAAAACTAGTAATATAAATAAAGGGTGAATGTGTAATGAATCCGTGAAAAATTTGAATAATTCAAGTGGAATTTCAAAATATAAACGGAATAGTCCAACGCAAATCAAAGAGCATATAAAGGACCATAGATTGAGGTTATGTTTCATAGCTTTCTCCTATGTTATCAAAATAGTTTTACTCAATTTTAATGGGAAATAAAAGAAAAAGATAGAGGTTATAAATTAGAATCAAGTTTTTAACAAAATAATCCTTTGTGCGACACGTTTCCTCATAAGTGTGCAAACACGAAGTAGGAGGGTTATTAATTTGATAACAACAACTGTTTGACTGAAAGT
>NZ_JBIYCW010000006.1:0-291725 GCF_044908115.1 Bacillus sp. RC51
TTGCTTTGAGAATTATCATCTTGCTTAGAATTTTGCTGTTTGTTTTGAGAATTATCATCTTGCTTAGAATTTTGCTGTTTGCTTTGAGAATTATCATCTTGCTTAGAATTTTGCTGTTTGTTTTGAGAATTATCATCTTGCTTAGAATTTTGCTGTTTGCTTTGAGAATTATCCACTTGTTTAGAATTTTGTTGTTTGTCTTGAGAAGAATCCTCTTGCTTAGAATTTTGCTGTTTGTCTTGAGAAGAATCCTCTTGCTTAGAGTTTTGTTGTTTGTTTTGAGAAGAATCCTGTTGCTTAGAATTTTGCTGTTTGTTTTGAGAAGAATCCTGTTGCTTAGAACTTTGCTGTTTGTCTTGAGAAGAATCCTCTTGTTTAGAATTTTGCTGCTTGTTTTGAGAATTATCATCTTGCTTAGAATTTTGCTGTTTGTCTTGAGAAGAATCACCTTGTTTAGAACTTTGTTGTTTGTCTTGAGAATTATCATCTTGCTTAGAATTTTGCTGTTTGTCTTGAGAAGAATCACCTTGTTTAGAACTTTGTTGTTTGTCTTGAGAATTATCATCTTGCTTAGAATTTTGCTGCTTGTTTTGAGAAGAATCCTCAGTTTTTTCCTTACTTTTTGGCTCGTCATTCTTATCTTTGTTATGTTCCTTTTGATCATCAGACTGTTGTTTCGAATCATCTGTCTCTTTTGTATTTGAGTTTTTTTTCTTACGTAACCAATTCCAAATCATATGTATGCCCTCTTTGATCTTGTAATATAGTGCTATTTTGTGGCTAATTTTGTATATTATTCATTTATTTATTAAAAGAAGGAGGAGATTGGTTTGCATAAAAAAAATCCTTTAGTAAGCAGTTCATAATATGACGGGAAGAAGGCGATTCTGTGCAAATTGTAAAAAAGGAGAAGTTTGTTTTAAAAAAGTTTGTGTTTGAAAATGGTAGGGAGATTCCTGTTCAAATGGGGTATGAGATGTACGGTACTCTAAATAGAGAAAGATCAAATGCGATTTTGGTTTGTCACTATTTTAGTGCAACAAGTCATGCGGCAGGAAAATATACAGAGCATGATGAGGAAGCCGGTTGGTGGGACGGATTAATTGGACCTGGGAAAGCAATTGATACAAATAAATATTTTATTATATGTACTGATAACCTTTGTAATGTACAAGTGAAGAACCCATATGTGATTACAACGGGGCCAAAATCGATAAATCCGATGACTGGTTTTGAGTATGCGATGGATTTTCCAGTTTTCACATTTTTAGATATAGCACGTATGCAATATGAGTTAATAACAGATATGGGGATTGCTAGGTTACATGCTGTAATGGGACCATCGGCAGGTGGGATGATTGCGCAGCAATGGGCTGTCCACTATCCTCATATGGTGCAGCGAATGATTGGAGTTATTACGAATCCGCAAAATCCAATTATAACGTCGGGAAATGTAGCGCAAAATGCGATTGAAGCAATTCAGCTTGATCCAGATTGGAAAGGCGGAAAGTACGGAGAGGAGCAACCAATGAAGGGGCTTCATTTAGCGAATAAAATGATGTTTATGAATGCATTTGATGAACATTTTTATGAAATGGCATTCCCGCGGAACAGTATAGAAATGGAACCGTATCAACAATTTTCTGCATTAACATCATTTGAGAAAGAAATAAATAAAGTGACATGTAAAAGTATAGATTTAGTAGATGCAAATTCATGGATGTATACTGCGAAAGCGGTCTTATTACATGATATTGCACATGGATTTTCTTCCTTAGAAGAGGCTCTTTCTAAGGTTGAAGCGAATGTACTCATGATTCCATGCAAACAAGATTTACTTCAGCCGCCTCGTTACAATTATAGAATGGTAGATATTTTGCAAAAGCAAGGGAAGTACGCAGAAGTATATGAGATAGAAAGTATAAATGGGCATATGGCAGGAGCGTTAGATGTTCATTTATTTGAAAAGAAAATTTATGAGTTTTTAAACCGGAAAGTATCTAGTTTTGTGTAGGAAATAATTAATGTGGAAAGGTGCATGATTTATAGTAGGCACCTTTTTTTACATGATTTGCAGACGGAAAATATATGAAGCGATTGATAAACCGAAGAAAGCTATACTAAGTAATAGAAATAAGAATGACATTTCTTGAGGGGATTTTATCTTTTTATTATTTTTCATACTAAGAGCAATAACTGCAAAAACTAAGAAAATGATGCCCATAATGAAAAGAAAAAGTGTCATTTTAACTGGCTCCTTTCATCAAACAAGTATATTGAGGATACAATGCGTCAGTTATGTTTGTAAAGAATAAGTTTTGCTGGAAAATTGAGAAATAAATGTTCCATTCTTTGCGTTCCTTCCTTCGCGTGCTAAAATTGATGAGAAATGATTGTTTAAAGAAGAAACTGAAGGTTTTATTGTATATAAGGAGGAACTACATATGACAGAAGTAAAAACAATTACTACAGAAGAAGTGCAAGAGCGTTTAGAAAATGGAGAAACATTATTTTTAGTAGATGTAAGGGAAGATGAAGAAGTAGCGGCAGGGAAAATTCCAGAAGCTGTACATATTAAAATGGGCGATATTCCAAATAAAGTGGATTTCTTTGAGAAAGAGAATGAATATATCTTTATTTGCCGTTCGGGAATGCGTAGTGAAAATGTATGCCATTATTTAAATGAGCAAGGATTTAAAACGGTGAACATGGTTGGCGGTATGCTTCAATATGAAGGCGAAACTAAATAAGTAGCTGCAAAAACTTGAAACGAGTCTGTTTCAAGTTTTTTTCTTTTGCATACAGTATACAAAAGGGGGAGGGGTAAATGGGGATTAACATGCGTAAAGTAAAAATTATTAATAATACAGGGGCTGTTAATGTTGGCGACTGTTATAATATCGCACCTTTTGCTGTATCGAAAATATATGCGGGTGCTGGAGGATCGAGTGCGGCTGTTTTTTTAAATGGGAAACGACAGCCAGAAGCTGTGATTAGAACATCAGTGTTTCTTCCGCCATTAGCGACGAGTACACGTACATTAGGTTCATAAAGGAAAGGTAGAGTGTAAGTATGCCTGCACGTATTAAAGAATTTATTATCGTTAATAATACTGGGAATATATTTACAGGGGATAATTTGAGTGATACTTCATTTACTGCTTCGAAATCGTATAGTGGTTCAACGGGTTGCACTTGGATTGACGTTGTTACAGTAATAGGGACGGAGACGAAGCTTTGTTTACAACCGGGAGATTCGGTGACGACAACCTATACACGAGGTACCCCTGCTGGTACTGTAACGGGAACAAACATGGGGCAAGGTGCAAATGTGTCGAGTATATCGCAAGCTGTCCCTAATACAGATAATATGGATTCAGTTTCTGGACTTCCTTAAGGAATTAAGGGAGTTTTTATTATTTAAAATAAAAATAGTCTTTGAGATTGTTTTTGTAAATACATATTAAGAAGAAGAGGTTTGTTTAAAGTAAAAAAGATGGTGTGTAGGTGGTGAAAGTGTGAAAGAGCGCGATAGACAAAATTCATTAAACTCTAATTTCAGAATTTCACCGAATCTTATTGGACCTACTTTTCCCCCCGTTCCAACGGGATTTACTGGCATTGGGATTACTGGTCCAACCGGTCCACAAGGCCCGACTGGCCCACAAGGACCAAGGGGATTTCAAGGTCCGATGGGGGCGATGGGCCCGACAGGACCTCAAGGAGTGCAAGGGATTCAAGGGCCAGCTGGACAAATGGGTGCAACAGGACCAGAAGGACAGCAGGGACCACAAGGATTAAGGGGACCACAGGGAGAAACTGGAGCGACAGGACCTCAAGGAGTGCAAGGGTTACAAGGTCCAATTGGTCCAACCGGAGCGACTGGGGCACAAGGTATACAGGGGATACAGGGATTACAGGGGCCGATTGGAGCTACCGGGCCAGAGGGACCTCAAGGAATTCAAGGAGTGCAAGGGGTGCCGGGTGCAACAGGTTCACAAGGAATACAAGGAGCTCAAGGGATACAAGGCCCACAAGGACCGAGTGGAAATACGGGAGCAACAGGAGCGACTGGTCAGGGGATTAGTGGTCCGACTGGAATAACAGGTCCAACAGGGATAACTGGCCCATCTGGAGGACCTCCAGGTCCGACTGGGGCAACTGGTGCGACAGGGCCAGGAGGTGGACCGAGTGGAAGTACAGGTGCGACTGGAGCGACTGGAAATACTGGAGTAACTGGAAGTGCGGGAGTGACTGGAAATACAGGTCCGAGTGGAAGTACAGGAGAAACAGGAGCACAGGGCCTGCAAGGAATACAAGGGGTTCAAGGGCCAATTGGATCAACGGGTCCAGAAGGTCCGCAAGGTATTCAAGGTATTCCTGGTCCGACAGGAGCAACTGGTGAACAAGGAATCCAAGGGGTTCAGGGAATTCAAGGGATAACGGGGGCAACTGGAGATCAAGGTCCGCAAGGTATACAAGGGGCCATAGGACCTCAAGGTATAACCGGAGCAACAGGAGATCAAGGCCCACAAGGAATTCAAGGGGTACCTGGTCCAACCGGGGACACAGGCTCACAAGGAGTCCAAGGAATTCAAGGGCCAATGGGTGATATAGGACCAACAGGCCCAGAAGGCCCAGAAGGACTTCAGGGTCCGCAAGGAATACAAGGAGTGCCAGGACCAGCTGGAGCAACAGGTCCAGAGGGCCCACAAGGAATCCAAGGAATTCAAGGACCAATAGGAGTAACTGGTCCAGAAGGCCCACAAGGCATTCAGGGAATACAAGGGATTCAAGGTATAACAGGAGCAACCGGAGCACAAGGAGCAACTGGAGTTCAAGGTGTTCAAGGGAATATAGGAGCAACAGGTCCAGAGGGCCCGCAAGGAGTGCAAGGTACTCAAGGGGATATAGGTCCAACAGGTCCAATGGGTCCACAGGGAGTTCAAGGAATCCAAGGAATTCAAGGACCGACGGGTGCGCAAGGGGTGCAAGGCCCACAAGGAATTCAAGGAATCCAAGGGCCGACAGGAGTAACTGGAGATACGGGTACAACAGGGGCGACAGGGGAAGGGACTACAGGAGCAACTGGAGTAACGGGTCCATCAGGTGTAACGGGTCCATCAGGAGGCCCAGCCGGACCGACTGGCCCAACAGGTCCATCAGGTCCGACGGGAGTGACAGGTCCATCCGGTGGACCACCTGGTCCGACAGGAGCGACAGGTGTAACGGGAGGAGTAGGAGATACGGGAGCAACAGGGGCGACGGGTGTGACCGGAGCAACTGGAGCAACTGGAGTAACTGGTGCAACTGGAGCAACGGGGCTGCAGGGTCCACAAGGAATACAAGGAGTACAAGGAGACATAGGCCCAACAGGTTCGCAAGGTGTTCAAGGTCCACAAGGGATCCAAGGTATAACGGGAGCAACGGGAGATCAAGGTCCGCAAGGAATTCAAGGCCCGCAAGGAATCCAAGGTCCAACAGGTCCTCAAGGAATCCAAGGAGGTCAAGGCCCACAAGGGATACAAGGGGCAACAGGTGCAACCGGAGCACAAGGCCCACAGGGAATTCAAGGGATACAAGGAGTGCAAGGTCCGACTGGTCCACAAGGCCCAACCGGAATACAAGGTGTGCAAGGAGAAATAGGTCCAACCGGTCCGCAAGGTGTGCAAGGTTTACAAGGTCCACAAGGCCCAACCGGGGACACGGGTCCAACAGGAGCGCAAGGCCCACAAGGAATTCAAGGTCCAACAGGAGCGACAGGTTCACAAGGAATTCAAGGTCCAACGGGAGCGACAGGAGCGACAGGTTCACAAGGAATTCAAGGTCCAACGGGAGCAACAGGAGCGACAGGTTCACAAGGAATTCAAGGTCCAACGGGAGCAACAGGAGCGACAGGTTCACAAGGAATTCAAGGTCCAACGGGAGGCACGGGTCCAACAGGAGCGACTGGGGTAACTGGAGTGACTGGAGTGACTGGAGTGACTGGAGTGACTGGAGTTAGTACAACTGCAACGTATGCATTTGCGAATAATACATCAGGAACCGCTATTTCCGTTTTATTAGGCGGTACGAATATCTCATTACCGAACAATCAAAATATTGGACCAGGAATAACTGTTAGTGGTGGAAATACTGTATTTACAGTTGCGAATGCAGGGAATTATTATATAGCCTATACAATTAATTTAACGGCAGGATTACTTGTCAGTTCTCGTATAACCGTAAATGGCAGTCCGCTTGCGGGAACGATAAACTCCCCGACAGTGGCTACTGGTTCATTTAGTGCACCAATAATTGCTAACTTGCCTGCTGGAGCTGCTATTAGTCTGCAGTTATTTGGATTAGTTGCAATAGCTACATTATCTACGACAACGCCAGGAGCTACTCTAACTATTATTAGATTAAGTTAATAAGCAAAAAAACCTTGGAACTTTTATGTTTCAAGGTTTTTTATCCCTCTATTTGTGGGCTAATAATCAGTGGGGATGGACAAAACCCCCACTGATTAAAGTTTCACTTTATTCACCTTAGCAAAAACATCGCGGTTCAAAAATATATTATAATAGAATGAAGAGAGGTATAAATTTGGCAGAAAGGGAGAGTGGCGATGCAGGAGAAGGTTAAAGATTTTTTCGGACGCCCACTTCAAGATTTACGCATCTCTGTCATTGATCGTTGTAATTTACGGTGTACGTATTGTATGCCAGCGGAAGTGTTTGGTCCTGATTATGCTTTTTTGAAAGATGAGTTTTTACTGACATTTGATGAAATAGAGCGATTAGCAAAAGTATTTGTTAGCATCGGTGTACGGAAAATTAGACTTACTGGTGGCGAACCCTTGCTCCGTAAGGACTTAACAAAACTTATCGAACGTCTCGTGAAAATTGACGGTTTAGTAGATATAGGATTAACGACAAATGCGATTCATTTAACGAAGCAAGCGAAGGCGTTAAAAGAAGCTGGGTTACACCGAGTAAATGTTAGTTTGGATGCGATAGATGATAATGTGTTCCGCGCAATTAATGGCCGGAATATGAATACGAAGCCAGTGTTAAAAGGAATTATGGCAGCGAAAGAAGCAGGCCTTGAAGTGAAAGTAAATATGGTTGTGAAAAAAGGAATGAATGATCATCAAGTACTTCCGGTTGCTACGTATTTTAAAGAACAAGGAATCACGCTTAGGTTTATTGAGTTTATGGATGTTGGCAGTACGAATGGATGGAATTTTGATCAAGTTATTACGAAACGAGAATTAATTGATATGATTCATGGGGTGTATCCAATTGAGCCAGCTGAAGCTCATTATTTTGGTGAGGTTGCGAAGCGGTATCGATACGTTGGAACGAATGTAGAGGTTGGTTTTATTACCTCTGTTTCTGATTCATTTTGTTCTTCTTGTACGAGAGCAAGAATTTCGGCAGATGGAAATTTTTATACTTGCTTGTTTGCGACAGAAGGAATGGATTTAAGGAAACTTCTGAGGGAGAACCTTTCGGATAATGAGTTATTAAAAGCTATAGAATATGTATGGAAGAATAGAAAAGATCGATATTCAGATGAACGGACAGAAGAAAGTGCGAAAAATCGTCCGAAAATTGAAATGTCTTATATAGGAGGATAAGAAAGGGGGATGTCGTATGCAAGAGCGATATTCAAGACAAATGTTATTTTCTGGTGTTGGGGAAGAAGGGCAACGGAAAATAAGAGGGAAGCATGTGCTCGTTATCGGTGCTGGTGCACTCGGAGCAGCGAATGCAGAAGCAATTGTTAGAGCAGGTGTTGGAAAAATAACAATTGCGGATCGTGATTATGTAGAATGGAGTAATTTACAAAGGCAACAATTATATACAGAAGAAGATGCAAAGCATTATAAACCGAAAGCAATAGCGGCAGCAGAACATTTAAAGGCAATTAATTCCGAAGTAGAAATTGTACCGGTTGTGACTGATGTAACGGTGCACGAAATGGAAGAATTAATTAAAGGTGTAGATTTAATATTAGATGCGACAGATAATTTTGAAACGCGCCTTCTTATTAATGATATATCGCAGATGTATAACGTTCCGTGGATATATGGAGGATGCGTTGGAAGCTACGGAGTAACTTATACAATCTTGCCAGGAAAAACGCCGTGTTTTCGATGTTTAATGGAGCATCCAGCGAGCGGAGCGACATGTGATACGGCCGGTATTATACAGCCAGCAGTGCAATTAGTAGTTGCACATCAAATAACGGAAGCCTTGAAAATATTAGTAGAAGATTTTGAGGCACTTCGTGAAACGATGCTATCATTTGATCTTTGGAATAATCAGCAGATGGCATTTAAAGTGAATAGGCAGAAAAAGGATACATGTTTATCTTGTGGAAAGTTACGTACATATCCGAGTTTAACATTTGAAGCACAAACGAAAACAGAAGTATTATGTGGGCGAAATACAGTTCAAATCCGTCCAGGTGTGCGTCAGGGTTTTAATTTAGAAGAAATTAAAAAGCGCTTACAAAAAAGTGTGGATGTAAAAGCAACGCCATATTTATTGTCATTTCCGGTGGAAGAATATCGTTTTGTTTTATTTACAGATGGTAGGGCGTTTATTCATGGTACGAATGATATGAATGTTGCAAAACGACTATATGCAAGATATATAGGTTGAACCTAAAGGAGAGTCCTTTAGGTTCAAATGGAAAAGGTAGGATTAAGAATTTCTAATATAATCTCCATTTTTTCCGCCCGTTTTTTCAAGTAAGTACGTTTCGCCAATAATCATACCCTTATCAACGGCTTTACACATGTCATATACAGTAAGAGCGGTAGCGGAAGCAGCTGTTAAAGCTTCCATCTCAACGCCGGTACTACCTTCTGTTTTAACTTTTACTTCAATAAGTAGTCGATATTGTTCTTCTGATTGTTTCCAATTGAAAGAGACGTCAACACCTTTTAATAATAAAGGATGGCACATTGGGATAATATCAGAAGTACGTTTTGCAGCCATAATACCTGCGATTTGTGCGACGGCTAATACGTCACCTTTACCAATTTCGTTGCGTGAGATTTTATCAAAAATTTCTTTCGAAACGAGAATGCTAGAGCATGCTATTGCTGTTCGAACGGTTATTTTTTTGTCACTTATATCAACCATTTTAGCGCGCCCTTGGTCGTTGAAATGTGTGAATGAAGACATGGAATTCCTCCTTGAAGTAATTGCGATTTAATATATAAAGTGTAATCGAGATTAGATATTTTGCAAATATGAGGTGAGAAACAATGGTAGAAAAACGAATCCCGATTCAAGTTGCTGAGGCTGTAGAGCGGGTTATGAAATATGCTAAGCATGGTGAAGTAGAAGAAGTTTCTATTACAGAAAGTTACGGGAGGATTCTTGGAGAGGATGTTGTCTCAGATCACGACGTTCCTCACTTTGATCGTTCTCCTTACGATGGTTTCGCAATTCGAGCAGAAGACACGAAGGAAGCGAGTCAAGAGCAGCAGATTGAATTTGAAGTAATAGGAGAGATCGGAGCAGGATCTGTTTTTGCAGAAGAAGTAGGGGCTTTTCAGGCGGTTCGTATTATGACAGGAGCAGCTATTCCAGAAGATTGCAATGCAGTCGTAATGCTAGAACTGACGGAAGGATTCGATAGGAACGAAAGTACATATATGAAGTTAAAACGTCCTTTCCAAAACGGTGACAATGTGTCGTTTAAAGGAGAAGATATAAAACAAAATCAAGTCCTCGTTAAGAAAGGTGTTGTAATCAATCCAGGTGTTGCCGCATTATTAGCGACGTTTGGATATAGCACTGTGAAAGTTGTAAAACAGCCTGTTGTCGGTATTGTAACGACAGGAAGTGAATTACTAGAAGTGCATGAGGCGTTAGAGCCAGGGAAAATTAGAAATAGTAACTCTTACATGATTGCCGCTCAAATTATGAAAGCTGGCGGGAAAGTGCGTTACTATGGACAACTTGCCGATGAGTTAGATGCATGTTTTACAGCTGTTAAATCAGCGATGGATAAGGTTGATATTTTAATTACAACGGGCGGTGTTTCAGTAGGGGATTACGACTATTTGCCAGCTATTTATGAAAGGTTACAGGCGAATGTACTCTTTAATAAAATAGCGATGAGACCGGGGAGTGTAACGACAGTAGCTGAAGTTGATGGAAAGCTACTCTTTGGTTTATCAGGTAATCCGTCAGCTTGTTATGTAGGTTTCGAATTATTTGTGCATCCAATTATGAAAACGTATTTGCATGCGAAGGAGCCTCACGTATATAGAACTGATGCTATTTTACAAAAAGATTTCCCGAAACCAAATCCGTTTACTCGTTTTGTAAGAGCGAAAGCGAGTATTGTTAATGGGGCACTACAAGCGATGCCAGTCGGTTTAGATAAATCGAGTGCGGTCTCTTCACTTGCGGATACAAATGCTTTTATCGTGCTGCCTGGAGGAACGAGAGGATTTGAAGCAGGAATGAAAGTGTCTGTATTATTGTTAGAATGCTCTGAGGGAAGTGATTGGCCGTGGACAAAGCCTCTTCAATCTTACAAATAGTAGGGTATCAAAATAGCGGGAAAACAACACTTGTAGAGAAGATGGTGCATGCATTAACTGAAAGAGAAATGAAGGTTGCTACAATTAAACATCATGGTCACGGGGGCTTTCCTGAAGTAGCGCAAAAAGATAGTGAAAGACACAGAAAAGCTGGTGCTGTAGTAAGTAGTGTAGAAGGTGCCGGATTACTATCTTTGTCCTCTTTGCGAGATGAATGGCCCTTGCAAGAAATTATCCGCTTGTACGAATTTTTTGAAGTAGATACGATTTTAATAGAGGGCTATAAAGCTGAGAACTATCCGAAAGTAGTGTTACTTCGTTCTGCGGAAGACGCTGAACTTTTACATAAAGTAGAAAATATAGCGGCAGTTATTACGTGGTATGATGCTTCGTCAAATGTACGAGAAGAATATAAAGTATTTCATATAACAGAAGAAAAATTGTATATAGACTGGTTTTTACAAACGGCTAGGGGTGCAAAATGATAAATACGTATTATGAAGTAATTGATACAGAAATCTCGATTGAAGAGGTGACAAAGAAAGTAGTTCGCCGTGAATGTGGTGCTGTTACAACATTTATCGGGACAGTTAGGGAGTTTACGAAAGGGCGTCGTACACTATACTTAGAGTATGTAGCTTATAAGACGATGGCAGAAAAGATGCTACAGAAAATTGGGTCAGAAGTGAAGGAGAAGTGGCCCGGTACACATGTTGCGATTACGCATCGCATCGGCACGCTGCAAATTTCTGATATAGCGGTTGTTGTTGCTGTATCAACGCCTCATCGTAAAGAGGCTTATGAAGCGAATGAATATATTATGGAGCGTATTAAGCAAATTGTTCCAATTTGGAAAAAGGAGTTTTGGGAAGATGGTGACTCATGGATTGGTGACCAATTAGAAAAAACACCATATCCAGCAGGAGAGCCTGGGAAGGAGTTATAAATATGATTCGAGTATTGTTATTTGCGAACTTGCAAGAAGAAGCAGGAACGAGTGAATTACAAATAGAGAAAGAAAATATTACTGTTGCAGAGTTAAAAGATATTGTTGCGAAAGAATATAATGTACCAGTGTCAGCGCCAATTATGGTTGCGATTAATGAAGAGTACGCAAATGAAGATGACACGATACACACTGGTGATGTAGTTGCACTAATACCACCAGTGAGTGGTGGTTAATATTGGATTTATGCTATAAAAAACGACTTTCCTAAATAGGGAAAGTCGTTTTTTTATGGCATTTTGGAGAACACTATCCTATAGGAAAAGGAGGAAGTTATGAAAAAGATATGTGTAATGATTGCAATGATATGTTCTGTTTTTTTCTTTTCTCCAAGCAATTCTTTGGCAAAGGAATCGACGGAACAGCTTTTAGAAAGTGCGTTACTGAATCGATATTACTCGGTTATAAGGCAAGTGACAGAAGATCAATATGAATGTGACTCAGTTACAAATATAAAGCGTCTAGGCAAGAAAGATGAGTTTGTTCCTAGGTTTGAAGTTACGATACAATTTCTTACATTTCAAGGGGCACATAATCCACCGAATGATAAAGTTACACTTACTTTGGAAGACAATTTAGATCACATAAAGATAAAGAAAGTGGAGCGAGAAAAGAATGTTTCTGGTGCTATTGTAGAAAAGATTTGTGCACGAAAAAACGAAAAAATAAAAGCTCACTCTAATGATTTAGAGCGATAACCTATGACATTTTGTAGAGAAAGGTAATGAGCGATGGATATACTTTTAGCGATTTTACCAGCTATATTTTGGGGGAGTATTGTGCTATTTAACGTGAAACTAGGCGGGGGACCGTATAGTCAAACGCTCGGTACAACGTTCGGTGCACTTATCTTCTCAATTGTCGTTTATATTTTTATGAAGCCGGTATTAACTCCGACCGTTATTGGAGTTGGAATTGTATCTGGCTTATTTTGGGCACTTGGTCAAGCGAATCAATTAAAAAGTATTGATTTAATGGGTGTTTCTAGAACGATGCCGATTTCAACAGGGCTTCAATTAGTCGCGACAACATTATTTGGGGTTATCGTGTTTCATGAATGGTCAACGACGATATCGGTCGTTCTTGGAGTTTTGGCGCTCGTTTGTATTATTATCGGGGTTATTTTAACATCGCTTCAAAGTAAAGAAGAGAAGAATGCAGAGCAAGCAGGAAATTTCAAAAAAGGAATTATTATTTTATTAATTTCAACAGTCGGTTATTTAGTTTACGTAGTAGTTATCCGGTTATTTAACGTGAACGGTTGGTCGGCTTTATTACCACAAGCGGTCGGTATGGTATTAGGCGGGATTTTACTCACATTTAAACATCATCCATTCAATAAATATGCGATTCGAAATATTCTTCCAGGATTGATTTGGGCAGCTGGAAATATGTTTTTATTCATTTCGCAGCCAAGAGTTGGGGTCGCAACAAGCTTTTCCCTTTCACAAATGGGAATTATTATTTCGACGCTTGGGGGGATTTTTATATTAGGTGAAAGGAAAACGAAGCGTCAATTAATTGGGATTGTTATTGGTATCGTTTTTATTATTGCAGCTGGAATTATGCTGGGGATTGCGAAAGGTTAAGGAGGTATTAAAATGTATAGCGATTTAGAAGGGAAAGTCGTCGTTATTACAGGATCAGCAACTGGTCTTGGAAGAGCCATGGGAGTAAGATTTGCTAAAGAGAAGGCGAAAGTTGTTATTAACTATCGCTCAAGAGAGTCAGAAGCGAACGATGTATTAGAAGAAATAAAAAAGGTAGGTGGAGAAGCGATTGCTGTAAAAGGTGATGTGACGGTCGAGGCAGATGTTGTAAATCTCATTCAATCTGCTGTGAAAGAGTTTGGTACGCTCGACGTTATGATTAATAATGCGGGGATAGAAAACGCGGTACCGTCGCATGAAATGCCGTTAGAGGATTGGAATAAAGTAATTCATACAAATTTAACAGGTGCTTTTTTAGGAAGTCGTGAAGCGATTAAATATTTTGTGGAACACGATATTAAAGGTTCGGTTATTAATATGTCTAGTGTTCATGAGAAAATCCCGTGGCCATTATTTGTGCATTATGCGGCTAGTAAGGGGGGGATTAAGCTTATGACAGAAACGTTAGCGTTAGAATATGCACCAAAAGGTATTCGGGTAAATAATATTGGGCCTGGTGCAATTAATACGCCAATTAATGCTGAAAAATTTGCTGACCCGAAAAAACGTGACGACGTAGAAAGTATGATTCCAATGGGTTACATTGGAAAACCTGAAGAAATCGCAGCAGTAGCAACGTGGCTTGCTTCAGCAGAGGCAAGTTACGTAACTGGAATTACGTTATTTGCAGATGGTGGAATGACTTTATACCCATCGTTTCAAGCGGGGCGTGGGTAATATGAAAGGCCAAAGAGATTTAACTCTTTGGCCTTTTTTACGCAAAAAAAAATAGCGGTCGGCTATTTTTAAAATTAATGATTGATTGTATCTTGAAGAAATTCTGTTGCTTGATGTTCTGAAACATTCTGTACGAGCGCAACTTCACTAATAACCATTTTACGCGCATTATCTAGCATTTGTTTTTCGCTCGCATTTAATGCTCTTTCTTTATTGCGACGAAGTAAATCACGAACAACTTCTGCACTATCTTGAAGATTGCCGTTCTTCATTTTTTCCATATTCATTGTATATCTTTGTTTCCAAGAGAGTGAGGGGTCTGATTCCCCATGATGAAATTCAAGAAGTATACCATCTAACGTACCTTTATCGACGATATAACGTATACCTGATTTTTGTAATTGATTCATCGGAAGCATTACTTGCATATCTTTACTAATGATGCGTATAACACAATATTGACGCGTAGTGCCTAATATTTCTTTCTCTTCAATTGCTTCGATGATTCCTGCACCGTGCATTGGATAAACGATTTTATCACCAATTTGAAACAAATCATCCACCTCCGTATGTGGTAACTACTTTTAATGATAACATACTAGGATAAAAATGTCAAATTTTATATAATATCACATCTGATATGCTGTAGTCAATATATAAAAGTCGTTTTTTTGTTTGTTTTTTTGCTCTTATAAGTTGAATAAATAGGGGGAATTTTTTTAGAAAAATAGTACAGGCGCAGAAAGAGAGCATATCCACTTATTTTTAAGCATAAAATATAAAATCGCTAATACAATATACCTAAATCCGTTCTTTGCAAGGGAGGGATAGAAGGTGGGGCGCACAATTAGAATTGATATTACAAATAAAGTTGTAGCTAAATTTAGGCAAGATTATTTGGAATTATATACGAGTAAGTTTATGATAGGTAAGTTTTATGTCTATACTGAAGATAAACAATATGTGTTAGAAGACGGATATATATATGAAGATGGAAAGTTTTATCGCATCATAGATACGCACCGTGGCAATAAACAAGCGGCGGAGGGCTGCGATCTAGGATGGTGTTAACATGATTCGTGTGAAAGTGTTTGATGAAAGTCATGAAAAGGACTTAGAAGACGCTGTAAATGTATTTTTGAAAAAAATTGATGATGGAAATTTTGTAGATATAAAGTATCAAGTTGGTGTTTCAATTAACGATGATGAAAATCAAATTTATTGTTTTTCAGCGATGATTGTTTATAAAGCATAAAAAAGAGCTGGGGAGCCAGCTCTTTTTTATGCTTTACGTTGGGACAACATGTGTCGGTAAAATATTCATAATAGATTGTGTTGCGCCTGTTTTCTTTTCCGTTAAAAGAACTTTTCCTGTTTCATGATCTTGAGCATCAGTGCACATACCGAGGTGATAACGATCACCTAAAAATGGATCAATATAAAAACCGTTTTTGAAAACTTTATCATTCGGGTGTTTTTCATGGTGAATTTCGGAACAGTTAATGCAATAGAACATAGCTTTCATCTCCTTTTTATTTTTGTTTAAAAAAGTGGGTCGGTAGTCATTTCGCTCCTAAGGAAATGTTGAGGAGAAGAGAAATAACTACCTACCCAAATGGCGGGCATACTCCTTCTGATCTTTACATATCTCGCGTATTGTCCCCGAGGGAAGGAGGAGAGACGAAGTACAGATGAGATAAGTTAGGCGCTTCTCTCAATAGGAGTGATAGGGTTCATGTTGAGGGAATTTTCTATTTTTCATTGCCTTTGTGAGTATATTATGAAGGAATGGTGAGAGGGTGTTTGTCCTGTTGAAAAAATGTTGAGAATTTCTCAACAGTGAAAAAGAGTCTTTCTTGACATGAAACCAAAAGGTGTTATATTGTTAAAGTGAAACTAAAAGGTGTTATATTTTAATGCCGAATAAAGGAGATATAAAATGGAACAACAAAATACATTAAATGATATTAAACAAACAATCGTTTTTAACGCGCCTATTCAAAAGGTATGGAATGTAGTATCAACTGCAGAAGGAATTTCGTCATGGTTTATGCCAAATGATTTTGAATTAAAGGTAGGACATGAGTTTCATGTGCAATCACCTTTTGGACCATCACCATGTAAAGTGTTAGAGATTGATGAGCCAAATCATTTATCTTTCTCATGGGATACAGATGGTTGGATTGTTTCATTTAATTTGAAAGACTTAGGAGATAGTAAAACAGAATTTACGTTAATTCACGGCGGCTGGAAACATCCTGATGAAATCCTCCCAAAACCAAATGCGAAGAGCTCTATTATTCACGAAAGAATGAGCGGCGGCTGGGTAGCGATTGTAAATGAAAAACTGAAAAAGGTTGTCGAAGGCTAAGTGTCCTCATCAGTAGCGAAATATGATGTATTTCAAGCAATTGCTGATCCAACCCGCCGAGAAGTAATACGGTTATTAAGTGACAAAGAGTTACCGATTTCAAAAATAACGGATCATTTTCCGATGAGTCGTACTGCTGTTGTAAAGCACCTTCATATTCTTTCAGAAGCGAATTTAGTGAGTGGAAGAAAGAGCGGAAGAGAGAAGATATATCGTTTGCATCCAGAACCATTAGAGGAATTACAGCAGTGGCTCTCGTATTATGAACGATTTTGGGATAATAAATTGTCCATGCTTAAACATATTGTGGAGAATGAAGAGTAGATTTTATGTAAAGAGGATGACCAAAATGGTCATCCTCTTTTTATTGTTCACTTGTTTGTTTAGCTGGCTTTAATAGGATCCAAGCGATAATTAATGTGAATACCGCTAATACGAAAGTGCTCATATAAATGACGTGTACACTTGATGCTAATGCGGATTGTGATTCGGTTGCTACGTTTGCTGTAGCCCCTCCATGTCCGCCAGAAGAAACAAGATCAAGGTTTTTAATGCCGCGTGCATGAATCATCGTATTGAAGATCGTTCCGAAGATTGCAGCTCCTAGTGTTTGACTAAATGTATTAATAAATGTATTTAAACCAACTGCCGTTCCGCGCGTATTCGCCGGTACAGCTGCTTGAATTGTTACCATGTAAATTGGTGTAACAAGCCCCATTCCTAAGCCGAATAATCCGACTGCAACATAAATAAGGAATGATGGTGAATCTGTTGATAATGTAAATAATAAGAAAGTAGCAACTGATAAAATGCTAGCTCCAAGTAAAATAATTTGTTTCGTTTGTAACTTGCCAACTAAGTTGCCGGAGAACATAGCACCGAATGTCCACATAACAGGAATCGGCATTAAAATGAGTCCAGCCTCTGTCGCATTTTTTCCTAAAACACCTTGGCTCCAAATTGGAAGATACACTGTAATACTAATAATCATTGCGCCAGCAATAAGTGTTAGTATGTTTATTGTAGATAATGTACGGTTAGAGAAAAGTGCTAGCGGAATTAATGGTTCCGGAGACTTTTTCTCGATGTATAAGAAAATAATGAATGAAACAGCGGCAAAGATTAATAGGCCGATAATTGAAATGTCTCCCCAGTTTTGCTTACTGCTACCTGTTAATAATGCGTATAGTAAAGCAATTGTACTTAATGAGAAAACTGTCGCACCAAGATAGTCGATATGTTGCTTAGCGGCGGACTTAACAGATTCCTTATAAGAAGTGGCAAACATTAAGCAAGCGATAATTCCAAAAGGAACGTTTAAGAAGAAAATATAGCGCCAAGAAAGAGAATCAACTAAAAATCCACCTACTAACGGCCCAATAACACCAGATACACCCCAAACTGCACTCATCCAGCCTTGTGCTTTCGCACGGTCTTTCGCTTCGCTATATAGGTCTCCAATAATCGTCATTGTGATCGGCATAACAGCACCAGCCCCTATACCTTGAAGAGCACGGAAGAAGATTAATTGTTCCATTGATGTAACGACTCCGCAAAGTGCAGAACCGATTAAGAAGATTGTTGCTCCGATGAGCAGAACTTTTTTACGGCCGAATAAATCAGCTAGCTTTCCGTATATTGGAGTCGAAACAGCTGTTGCAAGCATATAGATTGCATATACCCAACTAACAAGTTCGACGCCTGACAAATCACTCGTTATACGAGGGATCGCTGTACTAACAATCGTTCCTTCTACCGCAGAAAGAAACGTCATTAGCATTAAAGACATCATGACTTTTTTTCTCATTTGTTTTCCCCTTACCCTTTTTCGAATATTCAACAATATAAAATATAAAGGTACTAAGGTATATAAAGCAACAAAAAAGCAATGGGAAGTTAGGAGGAAGGGATATTTTTGAAGAAACGGTCGACATATTTAAAGTATCGCCGATATAATTTCGTGTATTACTTTGCTATTCCAACATACTAAAAAAAGAAACAGGAGTCCCTGTTTCTTCTTTAATATTGCATTTTTGAATTTTGTCCAGCGGTTGTTCCGGCAATTCGGCCAGTAACAAGGGCAGATGTAATGTTATAGCCGCCAGTATAACCGTGAATATCAAGAACTTCTCCGCAGAAGTATAAACCATTCGTGAATTTCGAAGCCATTTCTTTCGGGTTAATTTCTTTAACGGATACACCTCCGCCAGTAACGAATGCTTTTTCAATTGACTGCGTACCATTTACATGGACGGTAAATTCTTTAAAGTCTTTCACAAGTGCGCGAATCTTCTCATGAGAAACTTGTCCAGCTTGTTCGCTACCGTCAATTTCATTTTTTTCTAATAAGAATAGGAAGTAACGTTCAGGAACATAGCCTTTTAAAACGTTTTTAATTCCTTTTTTCGGATCTTCTTTCATTTGTTTCAGCATGCGCTGGAACAGTTGCTCACTATTTTCTTCTGGCAATGCATCGATACTCATGTGCACTGTGTTCGTTTTAAACTTTTTCATCGCTTTCACAACGAATTGGCTACAGCGAAGAGCAGCAGGACCAGATAGGCCGAAGTGAGTGAAAAGCATGTCCATTTTATGAGAAATGATAACTTTTCCTTTCGGGTTTAATACACTTAAGTTTACATCTCGTAAAGCAAGGCCTTGTAATGTGCGGTCACGAATAAACGGTTCGTTTGAAAGAATTGGTACTTCTGTTGGGAAAAGTTCTGTAATTGTATGCCCAGCTTTTTCAGCCCAAGCGTATCCGTCTCCAGTAGAACCAGTTTGAGGAACAGATTTTCCGCCAACAGCGATAACGACGTGATTCGTTTCTAACACTTCGCCTGTTTGTAATACAACTGCTTTCGTTTGACCGTTTTCATACTCAATCGTTTCGACAGGCGTATTCGTACGTATTTTCACACCTAAGTCTTTTAATCGTGTTAACAGTGCATCTACAACAGATTGCGCTTTATTTGATACGGGGAACATGCGACCATGATCCTCTTCTTTCAGTTGTACACCGAGATTTTCGAAGAATGTAATAATATCTTCATTACTGAAAATAGAAAAAGCACTGTATAAGAAGCGACCATTTCCAGGTATATGTTTAACGATTTCATCAAGTGGTAGACGGTTCGTTACGTTACAACGACCACCACCAGAAATCGCAAGTTTACGTCCTAGTTTATTTCCTTTATCAAGAAGTAAGACGCTTGCGCCTTCTTCAGCAGCACCGATTGCAGCCATTAGCCCTGAAGGACCGCCGCCGATGACAATAACATCATAATGCATAATATATCGACCTCATTTTCTACATTTCCTGCCTAAAAGAATAGCATGTTTTCCCTTAAAAGAAAAATAGAGTGAAGTACTGCTTAAGAGGAGAATTGTGGTACAATACAAAAGTTAGAGTTCAGCATTATCCTGCTATTTATGGGCAATAAGACTACTATCTTAAGATTTATGAGAAGTAAAGAGGGAGTTAAAAAGGTCCGTAAATGCTCGAATGATTAGTAGGAGGGGAGTCTCCCACTAATTATAGTTTCACTTTATTGTAGATGTAGGAGGATTTTCGTATGTCCGATTCAAAATTTCTGCGCGGAACGCTTATTGTGACGTTAGGGACATTTTTAGTAAAGTTCTTAGGCATGATTTACGTTTTTCCGTTTCATGCATTAGTAGGCACAGAAGGCGGAACGCTCTATACATATGGATACATTCCATATACGATATTTTTAAGTATCGCAACGGCAGGAGTGCCGCTTGCTGTTTCTAAGTTTGTTTCCAAATATAATGCACTTGGAGATTATAAAACGAGCCGGAGAATGTTCCGCTCGGGAATGGTTATGATGATAGTAACAGGAGTTCTTTCCTTCTTAGTACTGTACATGACCGCACCATTATTTGCAGAAGCAATGCTTGGTAAACAAAGTTTACAAAATAAGATAGAAGAAGTTACGACGATTATTCGCCTCGTAAGTTTTGCGCTTATTGTTGTGCCGGCAGCAAGTTTGATTCGTGGTTATTTCCAAGGCCACCAATCGATGGGACCGACTACGGTTTCACAAATTATTGAGCAAATTATTCGTATCGTCTTTTTATTAGCGGGTAGTTTCATCGTTATTAAAGTACTTGGCGGTACAGTAGCAACGGCAGTTGGGGTTGCGACATTCGCTGCGTTCGTTTCAGCAGTTGGAGCACTTGGCGTATTAATTTGGTACTGGTTAAAACGTAAAAAATATTTGGATCAATATTTAATTGAGCAAACTGTACCAGAATCGACGGTAAGTACCGCTCAATTGTTTAAAGAGTTGTTTGCATATGCAATCCCTTATGTTGTAATTGGATTAACAATTCCTTTATATCAACAAATTGATACATTGACATTTAACTCTATTATGCAGGCGATTGGTCAAGGAGATATCGCAGAGCGAGCACTCGGTATTTTCACGATGTGGACGCATAAATTAATTATGATTCCAGTATCACTTGCAACAGCGTTTAGTTTAACGCTCGTGCCAGCGATTACAAAGTCATTTACTGAAAAGCAATACCGTTATTTGAAATTACAAATTACACAAACATTCCAGGCGAATATGTTTTTAACATTGCCAGCAGTTGTCGGTATTTCTACACTTGCATATCCGATTTACACTGCTTTCTACGATTCAGACCCACTAGGTGGACAAGTATTAATGTGGTATGCGCCAGTTGCATTGTTATTCGCTTTATTCACAGTAACAGCAGCAATTCTGCAAGGGATTAACCAGCAGAAACATGCGGTTATTGCGCTTGTGATGGGTGTTATTTTGAAATTTGCATGTAACGTAATCTTTATTCGTTATTTCGGTACAGTTGGGGCGATCTTGGCTACTGCAGTCGGCTTCTTAGCTTCCGTATGGTATACGAATAGACAAATCAAAAAACACGCACACTATTCATTTGGTGTTGTATATAAGAGAACATTCCAAATTGCAGTCTTAACACTTGTAATGGTTATTGCTGTAAAACTATCACAATGGCTTCTATCCTTCATGATTTCGCCTGATGGCCGTATTGGTGCTCTTATTACAGTTGCGATTTGTGCAGGTATTGGTGGTCTTGTTTACGGATTGTTAGCGATTCGCACAGGAGTACTAGAAAGAGTATTTGGCGGAGAAGCTTTAGAGAAAATCCAGCGTAAACTTGGTAGTAGATTCAAAATAAAGTTGAAATCAAAAGGGGCGTAAATACGTCCCCTTTTCTATGATAAATAAAGAAGGTGAAGAACATGAGATTAGATAAATTATTAGCGAATATGGGACACGGAAGTAGAAAAGAAGTAAAGAAATTACTGAAAGACGGCGTTGTGAAGATTGATGGAACGCCAGTGAAAGATGCGAAGTTTCATGTGAATGTAGAAGAGCAAGAGGTTATGATTCACGGTGAAGTTGTGGAATATAAAGAGTTTGTTTATTTAATGATGCATAAACCACAAGGTGTTATTTCAGCGACAGAAGATGATAACCACGAAACAGTAATAGATTTATTAGAATTAGAAGATGCGATTTTCGATCCATTCCCTGTTGGAAGGCTCGATATTGATACAGAAGGTTTCTTATTAATCACAAATGATGGGAAGTTAACGCATCAACTATTATCTCCGAAAAAGCATGTGCCGAAAAAATATTATGCACACATTTCAGGCGTTGTAACGGAAGAGGATGTAATAGAATTCGCTAAAGGTGTAATTTTAGAAGATGGCTATGAAACGAAGCCAGGCGAACTTACAATTTTAAAAAGTGATGATATTTCTGAGATTGAACTCGTTATTACAGAAGGAAAGTTCCATCAAGTGAAGCGTATGTTTGAAGCGGTAGGGAAAAAAGTAGTTTATTTAAAGAGAACAGAGATGGGACCTTTAATGTTAGATGAAGAGTTAGAACTTGGGCAATATCGTGAATTAACAGATGAAGAAGTAGAAATGTTAAAGACGTATCAAGTAGATAACGAAAAGTAACGCCAATTTCAAAGTATAGAAAAGACCCCTTTCTAATGAGTTAGAAAGGGGGATGTATTTATTTACATACAATTATTTTTTATTATGAGGTCATTCTCACTTTCTTTCCTGTCGTTGTCCACTTGCCGCGGCAAGGGCTATACACGAGTTCATTAAACTGCAACACATTTAGATCACGTTGTATTGTTCGCGGTGTGATCCCGAACTCATCTACAAGGTCTTTCGTTGTTACCGTACCGTTTTCATTGATGTACATATAAATTGATTTAATGCGTGTTAGCATACGAGTAGTTGTAGGTTTCAAGAGAAAACCGCTCCTCTACTAGTTTTTTTGACCCCATTCAGGAAAGAAGGTCGTTACTACCATTGTACTCTACATGATAAAATTCATGCTTTAACTTACTTAAATTTTACAAAAGTTTAACAAATATTCATATAGAAAAATATTGGTAGTTGACATTTTATGTCTGGTCAGTCAACTAACTCATAAATTTCTACGTAAAACGCCAAATTCCTGCAAATTTTTTTAAAAAAATAAAAGAAAAACTAATAAGAAATATCTGAAATATTACAATTGTCCGTTATTAGGTTTTCATGTATGGCATAAGAGATTTTCGTTTGCTATGATGAAAGAGACAATATAGTGAAGGATGGATGCGTGATGTCGACGATTAATTGGACAGAAGAAGTTACAAAACGAAAAGATGATTTAATTCGTGATACACAAAAATTTTTACAAATTAAAAGTGTATGGGAAGAAGAATCTGCGAAAGAGGGCGCACCATTTGGTGAAGGTGTAGAAAAAGCCTTATCTTTCATGTTACATAAAGGAGAAGCAGAAGGTTTCGCTTCTAAAAATTTAGAAGGATATGCAGGTCATCTTGAAATGGGACAAGGAGAAGAACTAGTAGGTATTCTTTGTCACGTTGATGTTGTACCAGAAGGAGATGGCTGGACAACTCCTGCGTATAGTGCGGATATTCGCGACGGGAAGATTTTTGCACGCGGTGCAATTGATGATAAAGGGCCGACGATGGCAGCTTATTATGCGATGAAAATCGTTAAAGAATTAGGCTTACCTCTTTCAAAACGTGTTCGTATGATTTTAGGAACCGATGAGGAAAGTAATTGGAAGTGTGTAGATCATTATTTTAAAAATGAAGAAATGCCAACAATCGGTTTTGCGCCGGATGCAGATTTTCCGATTATTAATGCGGAAAAAGGAATTTCTGACATACAAGTTGTGCAAAGTGGTGGCGAAGAGAAAGAAGGCACATTTAAGCTTATTTCATTTGAGTCAGGTCGTCGTTTAAATATGGTTCCTGATTTTGCAGAAGCAGTTATTACAGGAGAAGATGTAAATACACTTACAGTAGCATATGAGGAGTATTTACAAACTGCTAAAAAAATAGGTAAAGCACTTGTAGAAGGAAAGACGGTGACGTTGCAAATCAAAGGGATTTCAGCTCACGGATCTACTCCGGAAAAGGGAGAAAATGCAGGTTTATTATTGGTAAACTTCTTAACGAAAGTTTCTCTTGATGGAAAAGGGGCTTCATTTGCCTCGTTTGTAACAGAAACATTTACGGGTGATATTATTGGAGAAAAAGCTGGTATTTCTTATAAAGATGATATTAGCGGGCCGTTAACAGTGAATGTTGGTCGCTTGTCTTACTCGCAAGAAAACGGTGGTAATTTAGGATTAAATGTACGCTATCCAGTTACAACTAACTTTGAAGAAACAATTGCAAAGTTAAAAGAATATGTTGGTACTCATGGATTTGAAGTAGCGGATTATTCTAACTCTCGCCCGCATCACGTTGACAAAGATCATACGTTAATTCGTACTTTGCAACGTGTATATGAAGAACAAACTGGTGAAAAAGCTGAATTGTTAGCAATTGGCGGTGGTACTTATGCTCGTTCATTGAAAGCTGGCGTTGCATTTGGCCCGTTATTCCCAGGAAAAGAAGAACTTGCGCATCAAAAAGATGAGTACATTGAAATTGAAGATTTATTAAAAGCGACAGCGATTTATGCTCAGGCAATTCATGAATTAGCGAAATAAAAGATATGTAAATAATGACCGCTCTCTACTTTAGAGGGCGGATTCTTTTTAGCTGAATGAGATAAGGAAGAAAAGCAACAATAACATAAAGGAGACGATGTAGATGGTGCCGCATTATTTTGTCGCAGTAACTTTACCACGTCATATAAAAGAAATTCTTTCTAATTATAAAGAGGAAATGAAGGATGAATTACCATTTCGCTCGTGGGTACATGAAGAAGACTATCATATTACCCTTTCATTTTTAGGAAGTGCGACAGAGGAACAGTTAGAAGGAATAAAGAATGGATTACAAACACTTACAGAAAAAACGGAATTATCGTTCACGTTACAAGGACTTTCTACATTCGGACAGGTGGACCAGCCTCGTATATTTTGGGCGGGGATAAGTGATAATCAAGATTTGTTTACTTTACAAAAGCAAGTGCATACAATTTGTGAAGAAAATGGCTTCTCTCTAGAGACACGTCCTTATCATCCACATATTACTGTTGCGCGTAAATGGGTAGGAGAAAAAGTGTTTGATCTGACAAATGTAAAAGAGTTACCTGTAACATCATTTCAAGCAGATACGATTACTTTGTATGAATCTCACGTTAAGGAAACGCCGAAGTATAAATCGATTACTGAAATAAAACTACAAAAATAGAATGTATGAAAACGTTTTTTATACAGGTGAATATACTATAGGGAATAATGTGTTACTGTATAGAGCTTCGCTGATAAGAAACCCCTTATCATTTGCAGCTCGTTTCATTTTAACTTTAAGAATGATGGTGATTTTTTATGTTGAAAGTAAAACGTCCATTTGATGCCTATTTAGATGAAATGAATAAAATTACAATTTTGCTCCCGCATGCGTATGGAACAAGCCGGACATTTCGTTTACAAGAAGGAAGCAATGTGAAAGAGTTACCGATTGTTCATACTATTGCTCTTCCAGATGCAACGAAGTATGAATGTTTTATAGAAGAGCCGATAGATGTGGGGAAGTATTATACAGTACGTGATGAACGGAATGAAGAAACAGATTTACAAATAGGCGCTGTGATTCGAACAGTAGTTTTCGATGAAAAATATTATTACGAAGGTACCGACTTAGGTGCTGTGTATAAAAAAGAAGAAACAATATTTAAAGTATGGGCTCCGACTGCAAGGCTTGCGAAAGTACGGATTTATAAAAGTGATAAAGAATATATTGATTATGAAATGTACAGAGAAGAAAACGGAGTGTGGATTCATACATTACAAGGTGATCATGATGGAGCACGATATACATTCCTTGTTTGTATTAATTTAATATGGAACGAAGCGGTTGACCCTTATGCAAAGTCTGCGACGATAAATGGAAAATACGGCGTCGTTATCGATTTGGAAAAAACGAATGTGACAAAACGAGTAGAATTATCACCATTACAGTCAATGACAGATGCCATATTGTATGAACTGCATATTCGTGACGCTACTATTCACCCAAACAGTGGAGTGAATAAAAAGGGAACATATAAAGGATTGATGGAAGAAGAGACAATGGGACGAAATGGGACATTAACAGGATTGTCTCATATAAAAGATTTAGGCGTTACACATGTTGAACTATTACCTTTACATTGTTTTGGTGGTGTAGATGAAGTGAATCCTGCTTCCGCATATAATTGGGGCTACAATCCGTTATATTACAATATACCAACAGGATTTTATGTTACAAACCTTTCTGATCCATATAACAGGATAGTAGAGTGTAAACAACTAATTGAAACATTTCATGATCACGGCATCAGGGTGATTATAGATGTTGTATATAATCATGTTTATGAAAGAGAATTATCATCATTTGAGAAGCTTGTCCCGGGATATTATTTTCGTCATGGGGAAGACGGTATGCCTTCTAATGGGACGGGAGTTGGAAATGATATAGCATCTGAACGGAAAATGATGAGGAAATTTATTATAGAATCTGTTTTATATTGGCTTACTGAATACAATGTTGATGGATTCCGATTTGATTTAATGGGAATTTTAGATGTTGAAACGATGAATGAATTAGAAAAAGAAGTACGAAAAATAAAGCAGGATGCGCTGTTATTAGGTGAAGGATGGGATTTGCAAACACCGCTTCCTCTTGAAGAGAAAGCGACGTTAAATAATGCGAATAAAATGCCATGTATCGCACAGTTTAATGATCAATTTCGTGATGGAATAAAAGGAAGTACTTTTAATATTAATAAACGTGGCTTTGCATTTGGTGGGCATGTAGATTGTAATCATTTGCAGTATATAGTAGCTGGTAGCCTTTTAAGTATGAAAGAAACAGGATTGTTTCTAGAGCCAATGCAAAGCATCAACTATGTAGAATGTCATGACAATATGACGATGTGGGATAAACTAGTGCAAAGTAATCCAGAATCAGAAGAAATTTTGAAAAGGCGTCATCGTTTAGCAACTGCAATGGTTATTCTTTCACAAGGGATTCCTTTCTTACATGCGGGGCAAGAGTTTTATCGTACGAAGCAAGGGAATGAAAATAGTTATAATGCAAATGATGAAATTAATCAATTAGATTGGGATCAAAAAGAGAAAGAGATGGAGACCGTTAACTATATAAAAGGGTTAATTGCGATTCGCAAAGGGCACGGGGCATTCCGATTACAAAATGCAGACCTTATAAAAACGCATATGACTTTTTTGCAAACATCTACAGAAGTACTGGCATACCACCTAGAGCATGTAGAATTATTTGGACCGTGGAAAGAGATTGTAGTTTTATTTAATAGCGGTTTGGAAGCTAAAACGGTGCAGCTTCCAAAAGAAGAAACGTGGCATGTGTTAGTAAACGAAAAGCAAGCGAAAATAGAGCCAATTTCTTCATTTAGAGGAAAGGAACTTCAATTGGCTCCAATTAGCACGTATATATTGACGATAATGTGACAAATCGCTACTTGACGATGAGAATGTAATAAATGTAGAATTGACAAAGGTGACGATTTTCATAAGTTGTCATTCTATGATTGATTTTGTAAAATAAACTAGAAGAACAGGTGATTTATCCTGTTTTCGGCTTATGCCAAGTTTTTTCATTCAAATACAGTAAAATATATGAATCCACAACATGTGTAGAAATGTTGCGGTTTTTCTTTTCATAACTATAAAAGATAAGGATTTGTTAACGGGTAATGAATATGGAATGGTTGGAACAATTATTAGGAAAAGAGTGGAGTCTTATACCGGCTGGTGGAGTAACGGGCGATGCATATATTGCGCAAAACGGACAACAAAAGTTATTTTTAAAGCGGAATACATCGCCCTTTTTAGCGGTATTGTCAGCAGAAGGAATTGTTCCAAAATTACTTTGGACAAGAAGGGTAACGAACGGTGATGTAATTTCTGCTCAAAAATGGCTTCCGGGACAGAAGTTAGAGCCAGAGGATATGAAACTAGAACGTGTTGCGAAACTTTTGAAGAAAATACACTCCTCTAAAGCGCTTGTGCAGATGATTCAAAGGCTAGGAAAGCAGCCGCTTCATGCGCAAGAGTTATTACAACAATTACAGCTCGTTTTAAGAGGAGATATAAGAGTTGATGAAACAATTCAGCAAGGTCTTCAATATTTAACGGAGTCATTAAAAGATATTGAGTACAATGAATTCGTTGTATGCCATTGTGATGTAAACCATAACAATTGGATATTGTCGGACGAAGATGAATTGTTTTTAATTGATTGGGATGGGGCTGTTATTGCTGACCCAGCTTTAGATCTTGGTATGTTATTATATTGGTATGTTCCGCGCCATGAATGGAGTGAGTGGCTCGGATATTATGAGATTGAACTAGATGAATCATTGCTTAGGCGTATGAGATGGTATGTGATAGCACAAACGATTTTATCTATGCAATGGCACACAACAAAAAAGCAGCAAGCAGAAGCTAAATATTGGCATCAATATTTACAGCAACTACTTGCTTCAGAATAATACTTAAGAAAAATTGTCCATTCCAGCAATCCACTGAGTAAGTTGTTCTTGATTATTGGAAATATGGTTGTCCAAATTAGAGGAAGATTTACCCGATTGACTATAAGAATATACATCGTTTAGCATTACTTTAGTGTCACTACTTATACTATCGTTTGCGAGTAACGATTGAATGAGTCGCTCTAATTGCTCGCATTCAGAAACTGTCCCGCAGCAATCACTTTGATGGTTGATTAAAATATCTTTTAACACTTCTAATTGATGCTGTTGATTAATTGGCATGAACGGATCATCCTTTCGAGTGTTTTTCTCTCTCTAGAAATGTAAGAGAAAAAGCTATTTCGTCATGGAATGTTTAATGCTTTATGTAGTTTTTATCAAAATGGTACATCTTATACTTGAAAGAAACGGACCGAGTGCTCGTACGTACTTGGTTTTTTGTTTGATAGATTGATTAAAACAGAAAGAAGGAATTTTTCCTTTAAAATAGTTTTGTAAAGAGAGGGAGACATCTATGCGTTTAAGACATAAGCCTTATGCAATGGATCGAATTAATGAGTATTCACATATCGTAATTGGAAACCCAGAGGAGAGCGCTGGTAACTGGAAAGAAATATTTGGAAATGAACAGCCAATTCATATTGAAGTAGGTACAGGACGTGGCCGCTTTATGTATGATATGGCAAAAGCAAATCCGCATATTAACTATATTGGAATTGAAAAATTCACAAGTGTTGTTGTAGATGCACTTGATAAATTAATTGAAGAAGAAGTACCGAACTTAAAGTTAATTAATAAAGATGCTGAAGATTTAACAGTTTTCTTTGCGAAAGGTGAAATTGACTGCGTTTATTTAAACTTCTCAGATCCATGGCCGAAGAATCGTCATACGAAGCGTCGTTTAACGTATAAAACATTTTTACGCAATTATGAAGAAGTGTTAGTAGATGGCGGAGAAATTCATTTCAAAACTGATAACCAGGGATTATTTGAATATTCTCTTATGAGTATGGCTGAGTATGGTATGTTATTAACTTACCTTAGCTTAGATCTTCATAATAGTGATTATGAAGGAAACATTATGACAGAATACGAAGAGAAATTCTCTAGTAAAGGTCATCGTATTTACCGAGTTGAAGCAAAATATCGTACGGAGCCTATGCAGTAATGCATAGGTTTTTTATATGAAAAATAATCGGAATATTATGTTAAAATTAAATGAAAAAGGGGGATGGGATATGGAACAGTTACAAATTGGAAATATAAAAGTGACGTGGCTAAAAGGTGGGAATACACATTTAGATGGAGGCGCGATGTTTGGAGTTGTGCCAAAAGTACTTTGGTCACGAAAATATAAACATAATGATACAAATCATATTTATTTACGAACAGATCCGTTACTCTTACAAACGAAAGAAGGAAACATGCTTATTGATTCAGGGATAGGGAATGGTAAATTGAATGAGAAAATGAAGCGGAATCAAGGTGTAACAGAAGAATCATCAGTTAAGGAATCCTTAGAAAAATTGGGACTGCATAATGAAGATATTCATTACATCTTAATGACGCATCTTCATTTTGACCATGCATCTGGTTTAACAAAATGGGAGGGAAATCGCCTTGTTCCGGCGTTTCCGAACGCAACGATTTATGTAAGTGAGACTGAATGGAATGAAATGAAAAATCCGAATGTTAGATCGCGTAATACATATTGGAAGGAAAATTGGGAGCCAATCGTTGATAAGATTGTTACGTTCAGGCAAGAAATAGAAATTACGGATGAAATAAAGATGGTGCATACGGGTGGTCATAGCGATGGACATGCTGTTGTCGTCCTTGAAAGTCAGGGTGAAACGATGCTTCATTTAGCGGACATTTTACCGACGTATGCACATCAAAATGTATTATGGGTAATGGCATATGATGACTATCCAATGACATCGATTGAACATAAACAAAAATGGATGAAGTATGGTGCTGAAAAAGAGGCGTGGTTTACTTTTTATCATGATGCATATTACCGTGCAGTAAAGTGGAATGAGGAAGGGCATATAGTCGAGAAGATAGAGAGAAAAACAAATATAGAAGCTTAATATTAATAAGAGGAAGGTGTCCAAAAATATTTATTGGAACAATCTCCACTTATTATGTATTGCTGTTATTATCAGCTTTTGTTGGTAATTCTAAAAAAAAGAGGTTCACCTAATGGGAAACCTCTTTTTATGCTGCTATAACCTCTAAAACAGTACCTGTTTTAGCATCAACTAAAAATTCAAATCGTTCTTGTATTTCATCTAACATCGTTGTAAGACCGCCGCGATAAACTTCGTACGCGACATCATATTTTTCAAATGCCTCTGGAACCATATGTACCCAAGAGCCAGTAATTTCACCTTTATGACTTAATGCTTGTTTCACCATTTTCAATGCTTTTTCTGAAGAAATATGGGATTGTTCTTGTACTTTGTTTGCAACGAAATAACCAGCTGCGAACCCAACGCCAAGACCTGTGACTAAACCTTTCCAGCTCATATATTCACCTCAATTCTGTAAAATAAAAATAGTGTACCAATAATAATTATAATGCAAATGCAACTAAAAAAGAAGAAACTAGAAACATTTCGAAAATTTCGTTACAATAAAAGAGGTATTCTACTAAGGTTTGAAAGAAGGGGACTTCGTGAATAAAGAGACATTACAATTATTTCGTACGTTAACAGAATTACAAGGTACATCAGGTTTTGAACATGATGTGCGCAGTTTTATGAAGCAAGAATTAAGCAAATATGCTGATGAGATTGTGCAAGACGGTTTAGGTAGCGTATTTGGCCTGAAAAAAGGGGACGAAACTGGCCCGCGCGTTCTTGTAGCAGGTCATATGGATGAAGTAGGTTTCATGGTTACGCAAATTACGAAAAATGGGATGCTTCGTTTTCAAACGTTAGGTGGCTGGTGGAGCCAAGTACTATTAGCTCAGCGTGTACAAGTTATGACGAAGAATGGTCCTGTTATTGGGGTTGTTGGTTCCATTCCTCCTCATTTATTAAGTGATGCGCAACGTGCAAAACCGATGGATATAAAAAATATGTTAATTGATATAGGTGCAGATAGTTATGAAGATGCGATTGAAATTGGCATAAAGCCAGGGCAACAAATCGTTCCAATCTGCCCATTCACGCCAATGGCAAATGAAAAGAAAATTATGGCGAAAGCTTGGGACAACCGCTATGGATGTGGCCTTGCTATCGAATTGCTAAAAGAATTAAAAGATGAAACATTACCAAACACATTATACTCTGGTGCGACTGTACAAGAAGAAGTAGGTCTTCGCGGAGCACAAACTGCTGCAAATATGATTCAACCAGATATTTTCTATGCGCTTGATGCAAGTCCAGCAAATGATGCATCTGGTGATAAGACGCAGTTCGGTCAATTAGGAAAAGGCGCTCTTCTTCGTATTTATGACCGTACAATGGTAACACATAGAGGAATGCGCGAATTCATTTTAGATACAGCAGAAACACATAACATTCCGTACCAATACTTTATTTCACAAGGTGGTACAGATGCGGGCCGTGTGCATACAAGTAACTCTGGTATCCCATCAGCAGTAATTGGTGTTTGTGCACGCTACATTCATACACATGCTTCTATTTTACATGTTGATGATTATGCGGCAGCGAAGGAATTAATTACGAAGCTTGTGAGAGCGACGGACAAAACGACGTTAGAGACAATTAAGGATAACGCGTAAAGAGGAAGAAGGGCTGAAGAGCCTTTCTTTTTTTAGGTAGGAGAGATGGCCCAGCGATGAGTGGTGGCGGTTAGTGCTTAATTGGTGCTCGAATGATGTGTTTAAACCCCGGATAGGAAGCGAGAGGAAGGCTGTTTTTGTGTTCGAGGCCGGTAATGATTTTAGAAAAGCTCTTTCTTTTTTTGATTGAATAGATGGCCCAGCGATGAGTGGTAGCGGTTAGTGCTTAATCGGTGCTCACTCCGAATAGATAGTGAGAGTATGATCTATTTTAACGTTTGAGTCCCGAAGTTGTGAAAGTGAAAAGTTTGAATGTAGAAGGAATATGAGTATGAATTTATATAGAGGTGAATGAAATGAAGGTAGTAGTTGGATCGAAGAATAAGACGAAGGTTGGGGCTGTGGAGAAGGTTTGGGAAGATGCTGAAATTACATCTCTTTCTGTTCCATCAGGAGTAGCAAATCAGCCTTTTTCAGATGAAGAGACGATGCAAGGAGCAGTAAATAGAGCGAAGAGAGCATTGCAGGAAGGTGCAGCTCATATCGGCATTGGGCTAGAAGGCGGCGTTATGAAAACGGAGCATGGGTTATTTATGTGTAACTGGGGTGCTTTAGCGACGATTGAAGGTAAAACATTTGTTGCGGGCGGGGCGCGTATTAAGTTACCAGACGATTTTTTAGCACCGCTTGAAGAAGGAAAAGAGCTAAGTGAAGTGATGGAAGAGTTTGTAGAGCGAAAAGATATTCGTAGTCACGAAGGTGCTATCGGTATTTTTACAGATGATTATGTCGACCGAACGGAATTATTTGTACACGTTGTTAAGTTACTTGTTGGGCAATATAAGTATGATGAAAAGCAAGCATAAACCTTGCACCATGCGCGATGTATGGTAGTATAAAGAAAAGATTATAGTGTGAAAAAGTGCACTCGTTAGAGGAGGAAATATAGATGAAATCATTAGAAAGCATGGAACAATTCCAAGAATTAAAAAATGAAGAGAATGTAGTCTTCATGTTCTCAGCAGAATGGTGCCCAGATTGCCGTTTCGTTGATCCATTTATGCCAGAAGTAGAAGAGAAGTATAGTGATTTCTCATTTTACTATGTAGATCGTGATGAATTTATTGATTTATGCGTGAAAGTAGACGTATTTGGCATTCCAAGCTTTGTAGCGTACAATAAAGGTGAAGAAACTGGACGCTATGTAAATAAAGATCGTAAAACACAAGAGCAAATCGAAGAGTTTATTGAAGGTTTAAAATAAGACAATTAGCCAATTGAATTGTAAAAACAACCTCTACCTTCGCGGGGGAGGTTATTTTTTTGGAAGGGAGGAAAAAGAGATGAAAATGACAAGTAAAAAGATGAAAGACGAGTTAATGAAGAAATTATCTCGACCAGAATGGGACTGTCATTATGATAGCGAGAAAGAAGTTCTTCGTATTGAACAAACAGACTCGAAAAAAGGTATTAACGTATCACTTCCAGGAGTAGTTGCAAAATGGGAAGTGAACAAAGAAAAAGCAATTGAAGAGGTCGCTTATTACGTACAAGAAGCGCTAATTGCAATGCATAAAGAAGAAAATAGCACGGCGAAAATTTTACCTGTTATTCGCTCTACTTCTTTCCCGAAACAATCAGAAGAAGGAAATCCGTTTATTATGACGGACCATACGGCGGAAACACGTATTTACTATGCGCTAGATTCTAATAAAACGTATCGATTAATTGATGAGCGCTTATTGCAAAAATTAGAGCTTACAGAGGAACAAGTACGTGAAATGGCATTATTTAATGCTCGCTCATTAGGCTATGAATTTAAGCAGGAGACAGTAGCAGGTAATACATTCTACTTTTTAAACACAAATGATGGATACGATGCGAGTCGTATTTTAAACGAATCGTTACTACACTCGATGCGGGAAAAGATCTCTGGTGATATGGTTGTTGCAGTTCCTCACCAAGATGTATTAATTATTGCTGATATCGTCAACGAAATCGGTTATGATATTATTGCACAAATGACAATGAAATTTTTTGCCGAAGGGCATGTTCCGATTACATCACTTTCATTCGTATATGAAGATGGGGACTTCGAACCAATCTTTATTTTAGCGAAGAATCGGAAGAAGACAGATGGAAAAGAGAAAGGATGAACGAAGTGAACGTTTTTTACAACCTTGAAGGAATTGGTGACACTTTAATTGTTACCTTACAAGATATTACTTTAGAAAACCGTACATTTGACCGCAAAGGAGATGTTGCTCGCGTATACGATCGTGAAAGCAACGTAACAGCAGGATTCAACATCTTTAATGCGTCTTCTTATGTAGAAGTAACAGACAACGGAAACGTTACATTAACGAAAGAGTTTGTTGAAAAAATTAACGGAATTTTAGCGAAGAATGGCTTTGAAGAAAAAGTAGAAGCTGATTTCACGCCGAAATTTGTTGTAGGCTATGTAGCTGAAAAAGAGAAGCATCCAAATGCTGATAAATTAAACATTTGTACAGTAGAAATCGGTACAGAAACATTACAAATCGTATGTGGTGCACCAAACGTTGACGCAGGACAAAAAGTTGTTGTTGCAAAAATCGGTGCTGTAATGCCAAGTGGTATGTTAATTAAACCAGCTGAACTTCGCGGTGTTCCTTCTTCTGGAATGATTTGCTCTGCACGTGAGTTAGAGCTTCCAGATGCTCCAGAAGAAAAAGGTATTCTTGTATTAGAAGATAGCTTTGAAGTTGGACAAGAATTTAAATTTTAATTGATGTTAGAAAAAGTAGTCTCGCATATGTGAGGCTATTTTTTTGTGCGAAATTCCTAGGATTGTAACGTTTCCTCTCGAAATCTATATTGTATTTCAAAAGTGGATTAGGTAAAATTTAGAAAAAAGAAGGGGGTAGACGTATGAAACAACAACCAAAAATTGTAGAACTTCTGAAACGAATTGAAACTTCAAAACAGCAAGATATCGAACTAGGTTCCTATGAAATATATGTGTTTAGCGAAAATGAATTAGAAAAAGGACAAATCGGTTATCGATATGATAAACATAAAAATTCATTAATAAGTGAAGAAAGTGGAAAATGGAAAGAGGAATGGATTGTTATCGGATATGAAACGGATATGGGGGATCCTGTTTTCGTAAATGTAGCTGATGATGCTTATCTAGTCTATACCGCAGAGCGTGGTACAGAAACGTGGCAACCCGTTCATATTGGAAATATGGATGGAATTATAAAACAATTATAAGAAAAACTTTGAGACCGGTGCAAAGTGATAGGAGAGAAAAATGAAGTATATAAAAATAATGAGTGCTATTGCAGTCATTGGAATATATATGGGAGGTTGTTCGCAAGAAGAGCCGAAAAAAGAAACAACATTTTCTATACAAGAAAAAAACAAAGATAACAAGGAAGACGCACCGGTAGAAAAGCAGCAAGAAGAACAAGAAAAGAAAGAACAGCCGCAAGCAATTCAAACGAATGAGCAAGTGGAACATAAGCAGGAGGAAGTGCCGGCCGAGGAAAAGAAAGAGGAAACTACACCGCTACAGCCAACTGAGCAACCGCTGCAAAATAATGAACAAAAAGTAGAGAGTAATGAAAAACAAGAAAAGTTTCTCGTCGTTATTGATCCAGGTCATCAACAAAAAGCGAATTTAAATTTAGAGCCAATTGGTCCAGGAGCAACTACGCAAAAATATAAAGTAACAGACGGAACAGCGGGAGTTGTAACGAAAAAGAGGGAATCAGTTCTTGTATTAGAGATGGCTTTTATATTGAAAGAAAAACTGGAAGCAAAAGGTATACAAGTATTGATGACGAGAACGTCACATGAGGTTGATGTAAGTAATAAGGAACGAGCAACATTCGCGAATGATCATAAAGCGAATTTATTTTTGCGCCTTCATGCAGACGGTTCTGAAAACAAAAACCAAAGTGGGTTCGCTGTATTGACGCCAGCAGAAGGAAATCCGTATACGAAAGAGATTTATGCTGAAAGTCTTCAAATCTCTCAAACGATAGTAAATAAAATGAGAGAGAATCATCAAGTGAAAGTAAATGGAATTAAATTTAGGGACGATCTTTCTGGATTTAATTGGGCAAAAGTTCCTGGGTGCTATTAGAACTTGGATTTATGTCAAATCCTGAAGAAGACAAAAAATTATCTGACCCACAGTATGTAAATTCTTTATTGCAAAGTGTAACGGATAGTGTGGATGAATATCGGAAGGGTAAAGATTAAACGAGGTCTTACATGTAAGACCTCGTTTTTCTATATGAAAAACAATCGTGAATTAGAATATTATGTATAAAACTAATATGCTTAATTTTACCTGCACTTTTTGCCGAATGCTGATACAATAAAGGATGTTACTATTTAGTAGAAAGAGTGGTAAACATGTTAGATTGGATGAAAAAGCTGTTTAACAAAGAGGAAGAAAAAACAGTGATGAATAAAGAAGTACCGGCACAAATTGAAATTCAGCCGAAAATTCCTCGTGTAAACCACTACACTGAAGCAAGAGAAGCACAAATGGCAAGTCGGAATGCAGGGAAATGTCGTTTTCCATTAATACCAGATAATGGCTTCGATGAGGAGGATGTAAGAGAACTGCCTAACTTTGAAGAACAACCTGTTCAAAGAGGAGCATATGAAGAACAGCCTACTCAAAGAGGAATAAAAGTGGAAAGAAGCAGACGACCGTATGTGGAAACAGAAGCACCTACATATGAGGAACCGGAATTGCAATATGAACCGGAACCAGAGCCTGTCGTAAAAAAAGCATTCGTACCGTCGCAAGAAAGTAACCGTAGACCATTTCGTCCAACAGAAATGATTTCTCCGATTTATGGATATAACCGTCCTTCAGTAGAAACGAAGGTTGTGCAGGAGGAAGAAAAGGAAAGAGAAGATCTTGAAATATCTGTTGAAGGAAAAGCTGTTGTTGACGCATGGTTAGAGAAAAAGGGATATACATTATCTGACTTTTCGGGAGTTCTACAAGGAAGTTCATCTGTTAAGAACGGAGTGAACGAACGAAGTAATAAAGTAGAAGAAAAATCGGTTGTGGATACATGGTTAGAGAAAAACGGTTACGAAGTTGAACGTCAAGCCCCTTCATTAGAAGAAAGCCTAAGTGATGATTTGCTTCATAAAACAGTAGGACAGCATGTGGAAAAAGAGGATACAATTGTACAAGCCTTGAAGCAGGAGCAAGATGTAGTGGCGTTATCATCTACAGAAGATAACGAAGAAACTTTACAAGAAGAGTCAATAGATTCTAAAGTAGAGCATGTGTATTCGATATTAACAGAAGAAAATGAATGTAATACAGAAATAGAAGAAACTGTTGCTGAAGTTGCAGCAAATCAAGTCGAAGAAGAAACCTTAGAAGATGTAGTGATTGTAAAAGCAGATGAAAAGCTTGAAGAAACAATTACTATAGAAATACCAGATGCTTTTGAAGAAGAAGCTAAGGAAGCAGAAGAAGTTGCAGAATTAGAGAGATTTGAGGAAGTGACAGAAGAAGTTGTGGAATTAGAGGAAGCTGAGGAAGCAGAAGAAGTTGCAGAATTAGAGAGATTTGAGGAAGCGACAGAAGAAGTTGTGGAATTAGAGAAAGCTGAGGAAGCAGCAGAAGAAGTTGTGGAGTTAGAAGCAACTGAGAAAGCAATAGAAGAAGTTGCGGAGTTAGAAACAACTGAGGAAGCAATAGAAGAAGTTGTGGAATTAGAGAAATCTGAGGAAGCGACAGAAGAAGTTGTGGAATTAGAAGAAACTGAGGAAGCGACAGAAGAAGTTGTGGAGTTAGAAGAAGCTGAGGAAGCGACAGAAGAAGTTGTGGAATTAGAAGAAGCTGAGGAAGCAATAGAAGAAGTTGCAGAATTAGAGGAAGCTGAGGAAGCGACAGAAGAAGTTGTGGAATTAGAAGAAACTGAGGAAGCAATAGAAGAAGTTGTGGAATTAGAGAAATCTGAGGAAGCGACAGAAGAAGTTGTGGAATTAGAAGAAACTGAGGAAGCGACAGAAGAAGTTGCAGAATTAGAGGAAGCTGAGGAAGCTGAGGAAGCAGCAGAAGAAGTTGTGGAATTAGAAGAAACTGAGGAAGCAATAGAAGAAGTTGTGGAATTAGAGAAATCTGAGGAATCGACAGAAGAAGTTGTGGAATTAGAAGAAACTGAGGAAGCAATAGAAGAAGTTGTGGAATTAGAGGAAGCTGAGGAAGCAGCAGAAGAAGTTGTGGAATTAGAGAAATCTGAGGAAGTGACAGAAGAAGTTGTGGAATTAGAAGAAACTAAGGAAGCGACAGAAGAAGTTGCGGAGTTAGAGGGTACTAAGGAAGAAGAACCAACTTCTCAAGAAACAGTAATTGAAGAAACGATGAATACAGATTTAGTGGAAAATACACCAGTTGCAGAGCAACCAGTGATTTCTCAACAAGAAACAATTACGTTCAAGGAAGAAAGTGAAGTATTCGTACCAGTTTCAGAAACGGATGAGCAAACGAAGAAAGATGTTCAAAGCTTTGCGAATGTTTTAATTGAAGAAGCTGATGAAAAGAAACAAGTTGTCGAAGAACAGCCTGCAGCACAAAAAGAAGAGCCGAAACGCGAGAAAAAGCGTCATGTTCCATTTAACGTTGTCATGTTAAAACAAGACAGAAAGAAGTTAATGGAAAGACATGCGGTAAGAACGAACGTAACACAATCTACTGTCGGTGAACGAGTAACGGAAAAACCGATGCAGCAAGTGGTAGTAGAACCACAAGTGGAAGAAAGTCCAGTGCAGCAAGTGGTAGTAGAAGCCCAAGTGGAAGAAAAACCGATGCAGCAAGTGGTAGTAGAAGCCCAAGTGGAAGAAAAACCGATGCAGCAAGTGGTAGTAGAAGCCCAAGTGGAAGAAAAACCAATGCAGCAAATGGTAGTAGAACCACAAGTGGAAGAAAAACCAATGCAGCAAATGGTAGTAGAACCACAAGTGGAAGAAAAACCAATGCAGCAAGTTGTAGTAGAACCACAAGTGGAAGAAAAACCAATGCAGCAAGTGGTAGTGGAACCGCAAGTGGAAGAAAAACCGATGCAACAAGTAGTGGTGGCTGGACAAGTACAAGAGCCAATTTCAAGTACGGAAGTACAAGAGAAAGCATATGCTGTAAATCAAAAAGAGAACGATATGCGCAACGTACTACAAGCGCCACCGAAGTATGAACTTCCGCCATTAACGTTGTTGTCAATTCCACAGCAGGCAGCATTAGATAATACGGAGTGGCTAGAAGAACAGGAAGAATTATTAAATACGACATTTAATAATTTCCATGTTGGAGCACATGTTATTAATGTGTCACAAGGGCCGGCGGTAACTCGTTTTGAAGTACAACCAGACCCAGGTGTGAAAGTAAATAAAATTACAAATTTAAGTGATGATATTAAGTTAAGTTTAGCTGCGAAAGACATTCGAATTGAAGCGCCAATTCCAGGGAAGAGTGCAATTGGAATTGAAGTTCCAAACAAGGAAAGTAAGCCAGTATTCCTGCGTGAAATTTTAAGAAGTCCTGTATTTACAAAGAGTGAATCACCGCTTACAGTTGCGCTGGGACTTGATATTTCAGGTGATCCAATTGTAACGGATATTCGAAAAATGCCACATGGACTTATTGCGGGTGCAACTGGTTCAGGGAAAAGTGTGTGCATTAACGCGATTTTAACGAGCATTTTATATAAAGCGAAGCCGCATGAAGTGAAGTTGATACTAATTGATCCGAAGATGGTTGAGCTTGCACCATACAATTCTGTTCCACATCTTGTAGCACCTGTTATTACTGACGTAAAAGCAGCTACAGCTGCGTTAAAGTGGGCGGTTGAAGAGATGGAACGTCGTTATGAATTGTTTGCTCATGCTGGTGCTCGTGATTTAACTCGTTACAATACGATTGTAAGTGGTAGAGAAATCCCAGGTGAGACATTACCTTATATTGTAATTGTCATTGACGAGTTAGCGGACTTAATGATGGTTGCACCTGGTGATGTGGAGGAAGCGATTTGTCGTATTGCACAAAAAGCTCGTGCTTGTGGTATTCACTTATTAGTTGCGACGCAGCGTCCATCTGTAGACGTTATTACAGGTTTAATTAAATCAAACATTCCAACGCGTATTGCGTTTACAGTATCATCTCAAGTTGATTCGCGTACGATTATCGATATTGGGGGCGCGGAGAAGTTACTTGGTCGTGGTGATATGCTATTTTTAGGAAACGGCACATCTAAACCAGTTCGTGTACAAGGTGTATACGTATCAGATGATGAGATTGAAAGAACAGTTGATCATGTGAAAAAGCAAATGAAGCCAAACTACTTATTTAAGCAAGAGGATTTATTAGCAAAATCAGAGCAGAGTGAGTCTGAAGATGAACTATTTTTTGATGCATGTCAATTTGTTGTAGAGCAAGGGGGAGCGTCCACATCTTCTGTACAGAGAAAATTCCGCATAGGTTATAATCGCGCGGCACGTCTAATTGAAGAGATGGAGTCACAAGGGATTATTTCTGAAGGAAGAGGAACGAAACCGAGAGATGTCCTTATTTCTGAGGATGAATTCGCTGCTATGCAGGAAACAAATGTATAGGAAACGGTTTTGCTGTATACTAATAGAAAATGTTGGATAGTAAAGTAGGGAGTAAAGCGACATGAAAGAAATTGAATTAAAATTAAAAGGTGAAATAAATCGACTAACAAATAAAACATTTAAATTTGATGAACGTGTTGGAGAAGGCTGGTTCTCTGCCGTTTACTTTTTAAAAACTAGAGAAATCATTGAAGAATTTCGCCCGAAAAGTGTTGTAACAATGCAGTTTTTTCAAAAAGAACATGCAGTTCTTTGCGGAGCAGATGAGGTAATCGCATTGCTACAAACATTTGCCAAAAATCCTGAGGAATTAGAAATTCATTCTTTAAAGGATGGCGATAATATTAGTCCGTTTGAAACAGTTTTAACAATTCATGGTCCTTATGAATACTTCGGCTTTTTAGAAGGTGTAATTGATGGGATTTTAGCTCGTCGTACATCAGTTGCGACAAACGTATATAACGTTGTCCAAGCTGCACGTAGTGTAGATAAAGAAAAACCGGTTATTTTCATGGGAGATCGTGACGATCATTATACGCAACAAGCTGGTGACGGCTATGCGGCATACATCGGAGGTATGAGCGCGCAAGCGACGCATGCAATGAATGAATGGTGGGGCAGAAGTGGTATGGGGACGATGCCTCACGCTTTAATTCAAATGTTTAATGGTGATGTTGTTGAAGCTGCAAAGGCATATCATAAAAAATTCCCAGAAGATGAATTAGTCGTACTAATTGATTATAACAATGATGTCATTACAGATGCACTTCGCGTAGCGCGTGAATTTGGATCAACATTAAAAGGTGTACGTGTCGATACGTCTCGCACAATGATTGATCAATACTTCATTCGTCACCCAGAAGTACTTGGAACATTCGATCCACGTGGTGTAAATCCATCACTTGTATTTGCACTTCGTAAGGCTCTTGATGAGGAAGGGTTCCAACATGTAGATATCGTTGTAACTGGTGGGTTTGATGAGAAGCGTATTCGTGAATTTGAAGCTCAAAATGTTCCTGTCGATATATACGGAGTAGGAAGTAGCTTATTAAAAATGAATATTGGTTTTACTGGTGATAACGTAGAATTAAATGGAAAACCAGAAGCAAAAGCTGGTCGTAAATACCGTCCAAATTCACGTCTAGAGCGTGTTCAATTAGAAACAAAAGAAGATATGTAAAAGCGAGAAAAACTGATAGGTGATTGACCCTATCAGTTTTTCTGTTATCATAGTATAGCGGCTTGTTTTTTGCTATAATAAATGTGTTATGGACATAAAAGAAGTACGTACGAGTTTATCACTGATAAGTGAATATAAAAAGAAATTCACTGCATCAGAAATGTATGATGATTACCAAAATAAGAAAAGATTCATATACTGTCTTATAGATAGGCCGTTGTATTAGTTCGAAATGTTGGAGGTTCTTTAAGATGACAGTTTACCATTTTGTAGGAATTAAAGGAACAGGAATGAGTTCATTAGCACAAATTCTTCATGACATGAAGCATACTGTTCAAGGGTCTGATTATGAAAAGCGTTTCTTTACACAAACAGCATTGGAAAAGCGTGGTATTTCCATCCTTCCTTTTGATAAGAATAATATTAAAGAAGGACAAGTGATTATCGCAGGAAATGCATTTCCTGATACGCATGAAGAAATCGTAGCAGCAAAAGAATTAAATATCCCAGTACATCGTTACCATCACTTCTTAGGTGATCTTATGAATCAGTACACAAGTGTTGCTGTAACTGGTGCACATGGAAAAACATCAACAACTGGTTTGTTAGCCCATGTAATGCAAGGTGCACACCCAACATCATACCTTATTGGAGATGGAACGGGGCATGGGGTAGAAAATAGTAAGTATTTTGTATTTGAAGCTTGTGAGTATCGTCGTCATTTCTTGTCTTACTATCCAGACTATGCAATCATGACAAATATCGATTTCGATCACCCAGATTATTTTGCAGACATCAATGATGTATTTAATGCATTCCAAGAGATGGCATTGCAAGTGAAAAAAGGTATTATTGCATGTGGTGATGATGAAGAACTTCAAAAAGTTCAAGCGAAAGTACCTGTTATTTTCTATGGATTTGGAGAAGATAATGATTTCCAAGCACGTAACATTCAAAAGAGAACTGATGGGACTATATTCGATGTATTCGTTCGTAATACGTATTATGACACGTTCAAAATTACAGGATACGGCGATCACAGCGTATTAAATGCATTAGCAGTAATCGCGCTTTGCCATTATGAAAACGTTGATGTAGAAGCAGTTAAGCATCAGCTAACAACTTTTGAAGGCGTAAAACGTCGCTTTAATGAAAAGCCAATGGGAGAACAAGTTATCATTGATGACTATGCACACCATCCGACAGAAATTAATGCAACGATTGAAGCAGCACGTCAAAAACATCCAGAGCGTGAAGTTGTCGCTGTATTCCAACCACATACATTCTCACGTACAGAGAAGTTTTTAGATGAGTTCGCGGAAAGCTTAAGTAAAGCTGACCAAGTATACTTATGTGATATTTTCGGATCAGCACGTGAAAACAAAGGTGAATTAACAATTGAAGATCTGCAAAAACGTATCGATGGCGCAGAGCTGATTACAGATACAACAACGGATGTGTTAAAGAAACATAAAAACGGCGTTCTTATTTTCATGGGCGCAGGAGACATCCAAAAATTCGAAGCAGCTTACGTAAAAGAAGTTCAAGTTGCAGAGAAGTAATAGAAAAGACGCATAGCTTGGCTGTGCGTCTTTTTTTGTTGTGTCCGATTTTTATTTATGTATTGACCTAGAGTTAGCTCTAGGTTGTAAGATGAATATGTAAAAACAAGGGGGAGAAAACATGTATAAAATCGGTGAAGTAGCAGAGCTAACAGGGATGGGTATTCATACTTTGCGCTATTATGAGAAACTAGGTTTATTGCCACCACCAACGCGAAATAGTGGTATTCGTCAGTATACAGAAGGTGATGTGCGCCTGTTAAAATTTTTATATTCATTAAAGCAAACTGGAATGTCTTTAGAAGAGATGGCTGAGTTTGCAAGTGACGGATGTATTATAGAGGAGATTAGACAGCGGGAAGAGGAAGTACCTGCGAAAATAAAAAAGAGGATTTCAATTTTAACAACACACTTAGATCGTTTAAGGGAACAGCAGGAGCAATTGCAAAAAGTAGTTTTGTTAACAGAGGAGAAGTTAGAAATTTATTATGGTTTTCTAGAAGAGAAAAACTCGGAGGCCAACAATGAAGAATAAAGTATACGCTCAGTTACTAGGGTTTGCGATTTTCACTGGCGGAACATTTAATGCTTCGAAATATGCGGTGCAATATTTCGAAGCAATTCATATAGCGGCATGGCGTTTTGTGATTGCTGCATTTGTGATGTTATGTCTGTTAAAAATACGAAAAGATTTTGAGGTGGAGGTATGGAGGCAGAATAGGGCTTATTACCTTTTGCTAGGTATTGTTGGTATATTTGGTTTTAACTTCTTTTTCTTTTTAGGTATGAAACATACAGAAGCTATTAATGGTGCACTTATTATGGCGACGAATCCGCTCGTTACGACGCTGTTAGCAAGTGTTATTTTACGAGAAAAAATTATAAAGCGCCAAGGTATTGGAATGTTACTTGCATTACTTGGTGTTGTTTTTGTACTTACACAAGGTTCGTTTACAATACTACAAAGCTTATCATTTTCAAAAGGGGATTTTTATATTTTATTAGGGAATATTTGCTGGGCGTTATACGGTGTACTAGGCAGAAGGTTTATTAAAACTGGTAGCCCGATACAAACTACGACATATACGATGACGATTGGTGCTCTTGCCTTTATTGTGATATCTGTCACTCAAAAAAGTATAGTACCAGTTTTGGAAATTCCTTTGTTAGCTTGGGGAGCGATTCTCTTTATGGCAATTGGAATGAGTGTGCTCGGTTACTTATGGTGGAATAATGGAATTGCTCAAATTGGGGCAGCAAGGACATCTTTATTTTTTAATTTAGTGCCTGTTGTTACAATGATTATTTCTTTTATTGAAGGAGTAAATATAACACCCGCACAATCTATAGGAATGATATTAGTTGTTACGGGAGTATTATATTCTTCTGGTTTTATACAAATAAAACCGAAAAAAGTGTGAATATTTAACATTTTGTATCTGTAAGTGTTAGAATAATAAGAAAAATAAAAAGGGGCTAAAAAACATGTTCACACTCCGAGTAGATGACGAAATCGAACTACAACTATTAGAAAAACATCATAAAGAGGAATTATATCAATTATTAGATCAAAACCGTAACCATTTAAGAAGATGGCTCCCTTGGGTAGATGGAACGAAATCAGCTGATGCGTATAATGAGATTTTTCCGATGTGGTTAAAGAAATTTGCAGAGGGAGATGGGTTTGAGGCTGGTATACGCTATAAAGGAAAGCTTGTTGGGATGGTAGGTATTCATCCGGTGAGCTGGGGTAAGAAAGCTACGAGTCTTGGTTATTATCTTGCAGAAGATGCTGGCGCGAAAGGTATTATGACGCGAAGTGTGAAGACTGTGCTTCATTATGCATTTGATAATTTAAAGCTGAATAAAATTGAAATTCGTTGTGGTGTTGAAAATGCGAAAAGCCGTGCGATTCCAGAGCGTTTAGGTTTTAAGTTAGATGGTATTTTAAGAGATGAAGAATGGTTATATGATCATTTTCACGATATCGCTGTATATAGTTTACTAGCTTCAGAGTGGAAGGAGATTCGATGAACGAGAAGTTACGCATTATTCCGTATGAAAGTACGTTTCAAGATGAAGTAGTAGATCTTATCGTTCATATTCAGCGAAAAGAGTACAATGTCCCTATTACGAAAGAAGAGCAGCCGGACTTACTTGAAATAGAAATGTTCTATCAAAGGGACAACGGAAATTTTTGGGTAGCAACTTATGATGGGAAAGTAGTTGGAACGATAGCTTTATTAGATATTGGGAAGCATCAAGTAGCGCTAAGAAAAATGTTCGTGAAGAAAGAGTTCCGCGGAAAAGAATGGGGCGCATCACATACGCTACTTCAAACAGCAATTTCTTGGGCGAAGGAAAAGAACTTGGAAGACATTTATTTAGGAACAACAGTTAAATTTCTAGCAGCACACCGTTTCTACGAAAAGAATGGTTTTCAAAGCGTGAGTATAGAAGAGTTGCCAAAAAGTTTTCCAGTGCTAGAGGTAGATAAGAAATTTTATAGGTATACTGTTTAAAAAGGTCATTCATAAATGACCTTTTTTTATGAACTAAAATGGAAAACATGGTATAATTTGGTTAGGGGGTGCATGTATGGATTTTCCAATTCAAAGAAGTAAGTCAGCAGTAATTTTCGTTAGTCTCACGTTAGCTTTTATGTTTGTGTATCCAATTGTCATGCTTTTCACAAATAAAGAGCAGTGGATGTCAGCGTTGATTGGAATGGGTTTATGCTTCATTGTAAATGTACCAATCGTTTGGGAAATATTTATTAAAAAACATAAGGTGGAAAATGGCGTATTAAAGTACGGTATTTTAAATGATGATGTTGTATTAAAAGATATAATAATTGTTCGTCAAGTTGGGAAATCCCTTGAAATTACGACGAATGCATATAAAGTACATATGATCGCGATGCCGCAACATATGACGCAGTTTTTATCGCTTGTAGAAAAAGAGAATCCAAGTGTAAAAATAGAAATGGTAGGGTAAAAATGAAATATGTAAAACCTTTATTTTGTTTGGAAATTTTGTTTGTGCTTGTTGGTTGCACTAGAGTATATATGAAATGGGATCTGCCCTTATATGAACCAATATTAATAGGTACTATCGCAGTGGCGCTTTTATATTATTTTCATTTTCAGCAAACAAAAAACGAAAAAAGTAGCTCTATGTAGTTAGGAGGATTAGAAATGAAAAAAGCCCTTATGTCATTTTTACTTCTGCTAACTGCATCCGTTCTTTTAATAGGGTGTAGTGCGAAGAAGGAAAAGGCTGATATGAACTTTGAAAAGGCACAAAAGGTTGAGATTGAATCACTTACAGATTCAAGTGATAAAAAAGTAATTACAGATAAGAAAGAAATTAAAAAGCTGTTTGAAGTCATGAAAATGGATAAGTGGGAAATGCAATCGGCTCCTTTAGATACTCCGCAAGGGAAAACATTTAAAATGTATCAAGAAGATACACCAAAATTATTAGAGTCGAGTAAAGATAAAAAAGAGTTACATGAAGTTGGTACAATGACAGTATATAAAGATGTCCCGTATGTTGAAGTTGAAATGAAAAATAAGAAGATGAGTTTTAAAGTGCCAGAAGATGTGGCGAAAGACTTATTAAAGTATTAAAAAAACGCTCGGAGAAAATTCCGAGCGTTTTATTATTATTTTAAGTTCTCAGGATTTAAAGCTTCTAGTTCAGTTACAACGAAGCGTCCGTCTTTACGGATTAATACGTCGTCGAAGTAAATTTCACCGCCGCCGTATTCAGGGCGCTGAATGCATACTAAATCCCAGTGAATGTTAGAGTTGTTGCCGTTCCATGCATCATCATAAGCTTGTCCAGGTGTGAAGTGGAAGCTGCCATCGATTTTTTCATCGAATAGAATGTCTCCCATTGGATGTAAGATGTATGGGTTTACGCCGATTGCGAACTCACCAACGTAGCGTGCGCCTTCGTCCGTATCGAAGATTTTGTTAATGCGCTCTGAATCGTTTGCAGTTGCATCAACGATTTGGCCATTCTCAAATTTAAGTTGTACATTTTCAAATGTATAACCGTTGTAAGGAGATGGTGTGTTGTAAGAAACTGTACCGTTAACAGAATCGCGAACTGGTGCAGAGTATACTTCACCATCTGGAATGTTTAAATGACCCGAGCATTTAATAGCTGGAATGTCTTTAATAGAGAATGTTAAATCAGTTCCAGGGCCAGTTAAGCGAACCTTATCTGTTTTATTCATTAATGTAACAAGGCTATCCATCGCCTTATCCATTTTACCGTAGTCTAAGTTACAAACTTCGAAGTAGAAGTCTTCGAAAGCTTCTGTGCTCATTTTAGCAAGCTGCGCCATAGAAGCATTTGGGTAGCGAAGAACAACCCAGCGTGTTTTCGGAACACGGATGTCTCTATGAACTTTTTTGCCAATTGTTTGGCCGTGAACTTTCATACGTTCACTTGGAACGTCAGCTTGTTCGTTAATGTTATCGCCAGAGCGAAGGCCAATGTAAGCATCCATATCTTTCATTACGCTCGCTTCATATGCAGCGATTTGTTCGAAATGTTCTTCAGTAGCACCCATTAATAAAGAGCGATCTACTTGATGATCTTTTAAAGAAACGAATGGGAAACCACCAGCTGCATATGCTTCTTTTACAAGTGCAGTTACAAGTTCTTTTTGTAAGCCAAAGTTTTCAATTAATACTTTTTCGCCTTTTTGTAAACGAATAGAGTAGTTAATTAAATTGTATGCTAACTTTTCAATGCGTGGATCTTTCATATGTAAAGCCTCCCTACTAATTATGTATCCTCTCCTATTGTAACCTACTTAGTGGAATTTGTTGAATCATTTATGTTAAAGTTAACGAATAAGTATGAAAATTCTAATGAAAAGATAGGGATTAGAATGAAACGGAAAATGATTGTATAATAGGGGAAAGTATGAAAAAGATAAAGGAAGTGATGAAATGCAAGTTCTTCTATATGTAAGTGCGGCTATTATCGCGGTTGCTTTCGCAGTATTAGTAGTGTATGTATGCAGAACGTTGTTATCGGTTCAGAAGACGTTAGAAAACGTTGCGAGCACGTTAGAAGGTTTAGAAAAGCAAATGCAAGGAATAAGCGTAGAGACGGAGCAATTATTACATAAGACAAATGCGTTAGCTGATGATATTCAACAGAAGTCACAGTCGCTAAATAAAGTAGTAGAAGGTGTGGATGGAATCGGAACGACGATCCACTCTTTAAATACGAAGCTTCGCAACGTTTCAGAGTCTGTTACGGACGAAATTGAAAATAATGCAGATAAAGTGGCACAAGTTGTACAGTGGAGCAGCGCAGCAATTGAAGTATATAATCATTACCGTACTACGAGACAAGAGAAAAAGATTGAAAAAGAAGAGCGTAAACTTGAGAAAGCTGAGCAGAAGGCTGAAAAGAGAGAGAAGCGCTCTAGACTTCGCATGAGAGGTGAGTAACGATGAGTATGATGAAGATTGAAACGATTGAAGAACTTGAAGCGTTAGTAGAAAAGAACGAGCCTTACGTTCTTTTTAAGCATAGTACGACATGCCCAATTAGTCACGGTGCATATACTGAGTTTCAAGCGTATTGCGGTGAAGAAAGAGAAGTGCCAGCATATTACTTATACGTACAAGAGGCGAGAGATGTTTCGAACCATGTTGCAGAGCAGTACAGCATTAAGCATGAATCTCCGCAAGTGTTATACATAAAAGATGGAATGGTAGTATGGCATACATCGCACTGGAATATTAAAAAAGAAGCTTTAGAAGAGAATGTAAAATAGGGAGAGGCAAGCGAAGGGCTTGCTTCTTTTTTATTTTGTTACAATATATTTAGTGGTACACTAGAGATACTTTAAAACTAAGTAAATTGACTTTTGAAAGTGGGTTTTAAGCAATGAAGAAAATGGCATTATGCATCGCAAGCTTAAGTTTATTACTGGGGGCTTGCAGCAATAATACTATTGAGAAGAAGGATGAAGTTGTACAGAAAGATACGAAAGAAAAAAGTATGATTCCAAGAAATGCTGTTTCTAAGGATTACTATAGAACTGTTATTCCTTTAAAAGAACAAAAGGTAATTAATACAGTTAATGTTAAAACTAATTCTAAACTAGATTTAGCAGAATATGAAAATGGTTTAATGGATATTGCTTCAAAACAATTCGATACAGAAAATTACGTATTACAATTAAATCAATATATTCCAGAGAAAACAATTGATGAATTAGTTACGAAACAAGAAGTACCAGTTTTGACTAATATTATAGAACAGGACTACTTCGGCAAACAAAATTCAAATGAACTAAGCTTATCTGGTGTTGTTATTGGTTTATCTATGTCTTCAAGTGTATCTAATGAGGAAGCTATTTCTAAAGGTACTGAAGTCGCTAAGGGGCTTATAGAAGCTATTAATAAAAATGATAAATATAACAAATCTCCAATTACATTTGCTATATTCAAGCAAGAAAGTACAAGTTCTTTAAAGAATGGTACTTATATTTCAAGCGCTACTGTTCAAAAGAACGAGACTAATCTTGGAAATTGGGATACTATTGATGAAAAGTCGTATTCGTATCCTTCTCAAGAATTTGGGGGGGCACATGGAGAAGATAATGATAAGCTAAAGAAATTTTCTGAAGCAATGAAGGCATTTTCTCCAGGAGATTATATCCCTGTTAATGCTAAGATTTCTTATAAGCAAAATAAGATGGATAAATTAAAGATGGATATTGTCGTTAAATATAACGGTAAGTCAGAATTAATGGCACTCTCTCAAACGGCTGCTCAAAGTATGTTAGAACAATTTCCTAAAGATGCTAAAGTTCAATTACAAATAAAGTCCGAGAATAAAATCGAGGCTGTTATTATAAAAGAGAAGAACAGCGATAAACCGTTTGTTTCTTTCCTATAATAAAAAAAGACAGTTTTTAAGCTGAGGCTACTGAAAAAGTGAATACTTCGAGAAAAACATTTCGAATTTCCTAAAGATGTTGAAAGAAGAAAGGAGGTCATTACCTGTACATAGTAGGTAATGACCTCTTTTTTCTTATGAAATAGACTCTTTCAGTGCCTTCTTTAAAGTGTCAGATTATGTTGATGTTATTCAAATTGGCGCTCGTAATATGCAAAACTTTGAACTGTTAAAGGCAGCTGGTGCTGTAAATAAACCAATATTATTAAAGCGTGGTTTATCAGCAACAATTGAAGAATTTATTAATGTAGCAGAATATAGTATGGCAGAGGGGAATGGTAATATCATTTTATGTGAGCGTGGTATTCGCACATATGAAACAGCAACGCGTAATACGCTTGATATTTCCGCTGTGCCAATTTAAAAGAAAGAAACACATTTGCCTGTTGTTGTCGATGTAACGCATTCTACAGGGCGACGTGACCTTCTATTACCGTTTGCAAAAGCGGCTATGACAATTGGTGCTTTTGCTATTATGGCTGAAGTACATCCAGACCCAGCAGTTGCATTATCAAATGCAGCGCAGCAAATGGACATTCCAGAATTCAATGAGTTTATGAAAGAATTAAAAGCATTCGGAAGTAAATTATAAAAAGATTTCTTAGTCTATGTAGCCCTTGTTACATAGCTTTTTTACAAAAATTGACCTTTTTTGCATAAAAAATACGAAAATACGAGAAAAGAAGCGAATTTTTTCGAAACTTTTGCGGGAAAATATTGTATGACCCTGTGTTTTTAGCGTATCATTAGTAAAAGGAAGAACTCGGGACGATTGTTGGCATCTGCAAATAGAGTTGATGTCTTTTTTTCATTCAAGTGAACCGATACATAAAAATAGATAACATAAATAGAAGGAGTGTGCGAAGAGATGAACGTAACAATCTATGATGTAGCGCGTGAAGCAAATGTTTCAATGGCTACCGTATCACGCGTTGTGAATGGTAACCCAAATGTAAAGCCTACAACAAGAAAGAAAGTATTAGAAGCAATTGATCGTTTAGGATACCGCCCGAATGCGGTAGCACGTGGACTAGCAAGTAAGAAGACAACTACAGTGGGTGTTATTATTCCTGATATCTCAAATACGTTTTATGCAGAACTTGCTCGTGGAATTGAAGATATCGCAACAATGTACAAATATAACATCATTTTAAGTAACTCTGACCAGAACAAAGAGAAAGAGTTCCACTTATTAAATACGATGCTTGGGAAACAAGTGGACGGGATTGTTTTCATGGGTGAAGACATTACAGATATTCACGTTGAAGAGTTCAAAAAATCTCCAGTACCAATTGTATTAGCAGCGTCATTTGATGAACAAAATGAAACGTCATCAGTAAATATTGATTATACACAAGCAGCTTACGATGCAATGAAGCATTTTATTGAGCAAGGACATAAACGTATCGGTTTCGTCTCTGGTCCTTTCATTAATAAAGCAGGAAGCGCGAAGAAGTTACAAGGTTATAAAAAAGCTTTAGAAGAAGCAGGTATTTCATATGATGAAAATCTTATAATTGATGGAGATTACACATATGATTCAGGTATAGAAGCGTTTGAAAGACTTTGGGGCATGGATGAAAAACCAACAGCAATCTTCGTATCTTCTGATGAAATGGCACTAGGTGTAATCCACGCAGCACAAGACGCAGGATTAAACGTACCAACGGATATCGAAGTGCTTGGTTTTGACAACACACGTCTTGCATTAATGGTTCGTCCGCAACTTTCGACAGTTGTACAACCAATGTATGATATCGGTGCAGTAGCAATGCGTCTACTAACGAAATATATGAACAAAGAAAAAGTAGAAGATCACTCAGTTATCTTACCTCACCGTATCCAATTTAGAGATTCAACGAAGTAAGAATAAGAGAGCTCACAGCGATAGCTGTGAGCTTTTATTCATATTCAGGATAATGGTGTTTAACTACTGTATCTACACTTTCAGTTTTCTTAACATGTAAAAAGCGTGCATATAATTCTTTTCCTGTCTCAAATGGTGTGTCATCTAATTCGAAAACATGCAGCACTTTTCTAAACGTCCATGTTACTTGCTCACCGTACATATTATCGTACGTATCTTCAGACTGTTGAGCTATCTTTTCACCTAGCTCATGAGCTTCCTCTAAACTGTTCGCCTTAACGAGAATGATACTTTCTTCAAAAAGTGTATCGTGATTCTCTTCATAATGTTCATCAATTTTACTAGGATTAGGCTCACCTGAATGGACAGATTCAAATAATAATTTTACAGCATACACATGAGATCAGTCTCCTTATGCTGAATGTTTTATTTTATAAACAATACTCGCGATAAGTGAAGCGGGTATTGTAAATACGTTGCTTTGATAATGGTAATGTATTTGGGATTCTTTATAAGACATTTTGTCGTAAAGTTCATTTTGGGACACGTTCATTTTTTTCTGTTTTTCCTTGAGCATCTTAATATAGTTGTACTGTATTGGGACGAGAATGATGAAATAGGCTAATACGATTAGTGAAATCCAAATCATTATGAACACATCCTTATAAAGAATATTTCTATATAACAATTATATCAATAAAAAGAAAAAATAACCATTTTTTTATTGGAGCTAATTTTCTTCTAAAAATGCGAACAGTTCCTCTTGGTTTCTTAAATTGCGATCAATACATGTTTGAGCAATACATTTTAATCCTTGTAATAATGTGTCTATGTACAAAGTATCGTACTGAATTATATTTCCCTCTACCATTGTTTCATCTTTTTCCAAGTTAATTGATATTTTTAGTACAGCTGTATTGCTTTGCAAATTTACAACGTCGATGCAAAAAAACTGTTTTTCTAAGTCAATCGTAACATAATCGAATCTTTCGGATAGCTCCAAATTGCATGTGGTAGTGTATTCCAAATGAAAGCCTCCTTATTGTGTAAGTTGTATGTTGTAATGCTTTCGCTACAGTGGGGGAGATTCCTTGTTATATGTCACACAAGTGCAAATTTAACTATTATAGGGCAATGTCATGTATAATAGAAAGAAAAGGCTTGTGAGGGGGGAGAAGAGATGATCGTTCTTTGGATAATTACGCTTTGCATGACTGCTATTTTTGCATATATGACGTTAAAACAAAATGGCTTAAAGCGATTTGTTCCAGGAAGTATTCTTGCAGGAATCGCCCTTATCACGTATGTAATTTCTATTTTTATTGAAAGTGTATCAGTGGACATGAGCACAAGTTTAATGTTCATGGGTATTACACTATTTGCAGGTAGTATTATGGTACTTATGGTTGCTGGTATTATTTTATTTATTCATATGAATTCAGAAACGTTGTAGCATATAAAAAAGGCATGTCCCGAGAGGGGCATGCCTTTTATCCGTTCAATTATGCTCTATCTTTAGAAGAGTTTTGTTGTTTTAGTAAGTCGCGAATTTCGCCAAGAATTTCTTCTTCTTTTGTTGGTTCTGGAAGTTCTTCTTTCTTTTCTTCTTCTTCTCTTTTAGATGTTAGTTTGTTGAAAACTTTAACAAACATAAAGATAGCAGCTGCAATAATTAAGAAATCAAAAATAGTTTGGATGAAGTTACCATACATAATAGATGATTTACCGAATGTAAGTTTTAAATCTGTAAAGTTAACGCCGCCCAGTACCATACCAAATAATGGTGTGATGATATCTTTAACTAAAGAACTAACGATTTTACCGAATGCAGCACCGATTACAACCCCGACAGCTAAATCGATTACATTCCCTTTGAATGCGAATTTTTTAAACTCGTTCCACATGTGTTAATCCCATCCTTTCCACGATTCAATATGAAATTTATAATTCCTATCAACATATTCTATAGAAATTTGTGATAGAAATAAAGAGGAAATGGGAATGAAAGTAAATTCTGAAAAATGTATCCGTTTTAATTTTTGCTTACAGCTTGCAGTAGAGATTGGAGCATTTGTTGAGATTTTAATCCTTCTAATCCATCTACAATAGGCTGTGTATCACCTTGTACACATTGGATAAAATGATGAACAGCATCTTCAAATCCGCGCTGCTTTAACGTTGTCTCCCATGATGGTGAACCACTTTGTGAAACGGAGTTTTCTTGCTCAATTTCAAATGTGTTCATATTTTTTACGCGAATGATTTTACCTGCCGTTACAAGTTCAATTTGTTCTAAATTTGTACCTGCATGGCGGTGCATCGCCGTAGAAAGTAAAAGTCCATTTGCAGTTGTATATGTATGATGTCCGTAAAGAAGTTCGTTCTTTTCATTGATTTGCATCATATTATGAACGATGTTAAGGTCATCGTTAGCTAACCAGCGAGCAGTATCTACAATATGTAAGTAATCATCTAACATAGTAAAGTCATACGTATATGGCCCCACCTTATTTGTGCGGTGCTTTTCAATTCGAATCCATGAAATATCATTAGCTTGCTCTTTGGCAGTAACGTACATAGGAACGAAACGGCGATTAAATCCCACCATTAACTTTCGGTTATACTTTTCACTCATTTCAACTAGCTTCTCTGCTTGCTCAGTAGTAGCAGCTAGCGGCTTATCAACATAAACGTCGATTCCTTTTTTCAGAAGTTCAGAAACGATTTCATAATGTGTAGCAGTCGAACTATGAACGAAGATGGCATCGCATTCCGAAGCTAGTGTTTCCATAGAATGAAAGTCTTGAATGCGATATTGTTGGCAAATTTGTTTTCTTTTCTCGGGGTTAGGTGTAAAGGCCCCTACAAAATTCCAATCTGTTTCTTTTGTAAGTGTTGGAAGATAGGCTTTTTGTGCGATACTTCCAAGTCCAATCATCCCGATTTTAGGTTTGTTCATGTTTATTCCCACCCTATTAATATTGATGTAACGGGTTAAATGTAGCATAGGGCGGGGGAGGAAGGCAAAAATTAGCTTTTTACTTACGTCCTTCTAACAAAATCTTTTCTATTTCTGCAAAGTTATGAGCGCGAGCATGTTGTAATGAAGGGAGTATCATTATTGTCGGAATGCCTATGACTGTAAGGAAAAGGATATATAAGGTAATTTATGTTAAAATTTAAAAGGGAATAAAAGATCTGTGCCAACACGCACGATAGTTTGAGAGGGAGTGCTAGATTTTGGGGGCTGAATTAAAGGATAATAAATTAAACAAAGCTGTAAAGATTGGAACTAATATCGTACTTATTTTATTAATTATCGGTGCAATACAAATGTTTTATGATGAAGATTCTACAAATGATCATTTCGGTTGGTTATTTATGATGGTCTTTTTTGGAATTAAAATAATTTCTAATTTTATGATAACTTTAAAAGAAGGAGATAAAAAGTCAGTATTTATTGATTTAGGTTTAGTAGTTTTTGTTGTTCTTCTTTTAGTTGTTTCTAGTGTGAAATATTTTTCTTGAAGGTTAATATATTCATTAACGAGGCTTTAATGGAATAAGCCTCGTATCTTTCTGTGTTATTTAATACTTGCGTCTGATTGTAAAAAATCACTCTATATTAGGTGTTTTTCTTTGAAAATAGGACTTAATTCACTCCAAACATCAAATTTATTACCATCTAAATCATAAAAAATAAAATTCTTCCCAGCATGCCCTCTGTTTTCAATCTCTCCAACTAGAATTTCCTTTTCAATAAATTCACTATGAATTGATTTTAGTGTATGTAATCCATTAACTTCGAATGTTATAGAAAAGCGTTCTTCACCGTGAAAATCAAAAAAATTTAAGGTTTGATTATCTTGGGATTTAACTAGAAAAAAGCTTTGATTTGCAAAGTTAATAATAGCTTTGTCTTCGTCTTTAAAGTTCAACTCTGCTCCCAATTTGTTCACATACCAATTTGAAGAAAGTTCTACGTTGGTAACTGGAATATAAGTCGTTCCAACTCTTAATAATTTTTCTTTCACCCTATTTCCCTCCTTTAGCAAAACAGCACTAATAAACTTGTTCTCTCTTCCTAGACTTATTGCCTTTGTGAGTCCTTAATTTTCTTTTTAATCCCAAAAAATTCTTGAGTAATAGAAGTAAACCGACTGGCTTCTTCCAAAAAAGGATAATGGTTACTGTCCTCAAACGGCACAAAAATAGAATTACGAATGCCCCCATGCATTTCGATAGAATATTGAATTGGGCACTGCACATCATGTCTTCCGCAAATAATTAGCGTTTTTATATTGATAGAAGGTAAGTACTTTCTTAAATCAAATGAAGGATATTCGTGAGAGAAAGAGTTCATCCGGCTAGCGGACATTGTTTTTTCGATTGGTTTACCAAAATAAGAGTTGTAGTTTTCTGGTTTATACAATGATAATTTTGTTCTCTTAGTAGATAATTCTTTTCGTTCTGCATTTGTAAGATGAGGGCTTTTCAAGTTTTCGATGAGTTCTTGCATATAATGAAACTGTGGATGTTTTGGATGATAAATACAAAATGGTGTTTCGGTATAGTTACTTGCTGCGGCTCCAACGATAACTAATGATTGCAAGGAAGTTGGATATGTAATGGCATATAAAAGTCCAAGCATACCGCCTGTTGAATGACCAGCGAAATGCCACGATGGAAGTTGTAAAGCATCTCTTATTGCTTCTAAGTCATGAATCGTTTCAATCATGGTCAATTCTTTTTCTGAATTGGCTTTTACAGAATTACCAGCATCACGTAAATTAATAAGGAATACACGATGCGTAGAAGTGAAAACATCCGCAAAGTAATCACCAGTTTCATTAAATTGCGAATAGTGATGTGTAATGCAAAGCGGTTCGCCATTTCCTTTTGTAAAGATTTCAAATGTGCCACGTTTCGTGTTGATTATTTGTTGTGTCCACATAATATCACGACCTTTTCTCATAAAAGTTGGACCGGCTAATTCTTAAATAAAATATATCAGCGAATCTCAAAATATATCGACTTACCGACGGAAAACGACAATAATAGCTAGCTATAAAAGAAAGGAGGCTGTTCAAAAAGCGAGCCTCCTCTCTGTTTAATATAAGGATTTTGTCATATTATTCCGAATAATTTCAAGAGATTTCGCTACAGTTAATGCATTTTTTTCTTCGATTTCTGGTTTTCTAGGGATAGGTTGATACATGTTGTCTGGATCTTCCCATGTAAGGGGAAGGTCGGTTTCTGCTTGTCCTTTCCAAGCGTCAATCCATTCTGGAGGGAGATAACCTGAGATGTTTTGGATGTTGTTCATTTCGAGCCAAATGAGTGCCCAAGCTCTTGGTACGACGCGCCAGTGATCATAGCCACCACCGCCGACAGCAATCCAGCGACCGTCGCAATATTCATTAGCGATTTCACGAGCGAGCTTCGGTATTTCACGGTAAATGTTCATCGTTGCGCAAAGGTGTGTAAGTGGATCGTAATAATGTGCATCAGCACCATTTTGCGTTAAAATAATATCCGGTTTAAAGTATGCTGCCACTTCTTTTACAACTGTTCGATATGAATCTAAAAACGATGCGTCTTCTGTAAAAGCGTCGAGTGGAACGTTAAAAGAATAATTATATCCATTTCCTTGTCCACGTTCATTTACTGCGCCAGTTCCAGGAAATAAATAACGCCCAGTTTCGTGTAATGAAATGGTGCATACGTTAGGATCGTCGTAAAAAGACCATTGTACCCCGTCACCGTGATGAGCATCTGTATCAATATATAAAACGCGTAAACCGTATTTCTTCTGAATATATTTCATTGCGATAGAGCTATCGTTATAAATACAAAAGCCAGATGCTTTACCACGGAAGCCATGATGTAAGCCGCCGCCTAAATTGAGGGCGTGCTTTACTTTTCCGGAAAGAACAGCATCGACAGCTGTTAATGTTCCGCCAACGAGTAATGCACTTGCTTCATGCATATTTGGAAACATCGGTGTATCTTCTGTTCCGAGTCCGTATGTCATCGCAATTGATTTTTCTAACTTACCTTCTCCAGCACGTTTTACCGCATTTATGTACTCCTCTGTATGAACATAGGCAATCTCTTCATCTGTAGCCATCCGTGGCGCGATGACTTGAGAGGAAGAGATAAAACCGCTCTTTTGTAATAAATCATACGTGAGTGTGACGCGCAGTTGGTTAAAAGGATGATCAGGGCTAAAAGAATAGCCCCGAAAGTCATCCGAATAAATGAACGCGCTACTCATGCTTGCATCCCCATTATATTCGGCCATAAAACACGATAGCCTTCTGTTTCAAGTGCTTCAATCACCCTTAAAGGATTCATCGTTTGAATGCGGAAAACGAGTACTTTATCATTCTCATCTTTTGCTGGATAGACGAGAACGCTCACAATATTTATTTGTAAATCACTAAAAATAGCAACGACTTTTCCAAGAATACCAGGTTCATTTTTCACTTGAATTTCAATTTGTGAACTCGGTTGATGAGCTCCTGTTAATTTTACTAACGTGTGCAGCACTGTAGATTCAGAAATGATACCTACGAGTTTTCCAGCTTTCGTAACAGGAAGACAGCCTATTTTATTTTCAAAAAATAAAGTCGCAATTTCCTCAACGAAATCGAGAGGATGAGAAGTCATAACAGGGTGTTTCATTATGAGTTCAAGCGGTTGCTTCAGCATATCGAGTGAAACTTGTTCATCTAAAATAGACGGACTTGCATCTCTTACATCCCGATCAGAAATAATGCCTACGACATGATTATTTTGATCGACAATTGGAATGTGCCGAATGCCTTTCGTACGTATCGTTCGGATTGCTGTTTCGATTGTATCGTTTGGATGTAGTGTTACTACATTTTGATTCATAATTTCTTCTACAATCATTCCAGTTGCCCCCTTTATTAATACATAAAACGATTGTGAAAACGTAGACGATCGAATGCTTGAATGGAATCCGTATCAACACGTTTACCGATGCGGACCATTAGACAGTTGGCAGGATGTGAACAAATTTCAGGATCATCTGTAGCCATCCATTGTAAACCACCAGCATTCATCATTTTTTCCATTACTTTTCGGTATTCCCAAACATTTAAGCCTGTTTGTTTTAAATCCCAGTGCCAATAATATTCAGTCGTTAATATAATGTAATCTTCCATATGATTGTCCATCATTGAAACTTCTAATAAATTTTTTCCGACAGAGCAACCGCGAAAGGCTGGGACAACTTCAATCGCCCCGAGTTCAATTAAGTTTTCAATCTTTCCTTCTGACCATCGCTCGAGCGGATCAGGATATAAGTATGTAACATATCCAACGATCGTTTGGTCATGTCTAGCAATAATGAGACGAGCTTCTGGTAATTTAGAAATTTCGACAATTGCTTTATATTGCTGCTCGGCAGGACGAAACGCAATTAAGTCTGGATGAAATTCATACATTTCAAGATTATGTGTAGAGACAGGACCTTCAATAATTAAAGTGCCTTTCGCTGTTTTTAAGTTTCTGGCATTATATATTTTTTTATGAATCAATTTATTGCTCACCACCTTGAGGGTTTGTGAATCTATTAATATCGTACTTTATAATATATGCGATGTGAATCGAATTTTGTCATTAAAAATTTGTCTAAAAATCAACAAAAATACTGAAAATTTTAAATAATGTTATTATAATAGATAATAGAATACATAGGAGGGGGATGTAAAGTATGAAAGTGGAAACGCTTCCTGTCATTAAAGGAGAAAATAATTTGCCGAATTATGAAGAGGCATACGCGAATTTTAACTGGGAAGAGGTTAATAAAAATTTTACTTGGAATGAAACTGGCCGAGTAAATATGGCGTATGAGGCAATTGATAAGCATGCGAAATCCGATCGAAAGAATAAAGTAGCACTTTATTATCAAGATGGATCGCGAAAAGAGAAATATACGTTTAAGGAAATGAAGGATTTTTCTAATAAAGCAGGAAATGTCCTGAAAAACTATGGCGATGTTGAGAAAGGCGATCGCGTTTTTATTTTTATGCCGCGTTCCCCAGAATTATATTTCGCACTTTTAGGTGCAGTGAAATTAGGGGCAATTGTTGGACCATTATTTGAAGCATTTATGGAAGGCGCAGTTCGCGATCGTTTAGAAGATAGCGAAGCTAAGGTGTTAATTACAACTCCTGAATTGTTAGAGCGCATACCATTAAATGATTTACCTGCTTTAAAAACAGTCTTCCTTGTTGGAGACAATGCAGAAGAAGGCGGTAAAACTGTAGCGTTCAATCCTTTATTTGAACAAGCTTCAAAAGAATTACATATCGAGTGGTTAGGCCGTGAAGACGGTTTAATTCTACATTACACATCTGGTTCTACTGGTAAGCCAAAAGGCGTCCTTCATGCTCAAAACGCAATGGTTCAGCACTATCAAACAGCGAAATGGGTATTAGATTTAAAAGAAGATGATGTATATTGGTGTACAGCTGACCCAGGCTGGGTAACTGGAACAGCTTACGGTATTTTTGCACCGTGGTTAGTGGGAGCATCAAATGTTATTTTAGGCGGGAGATTTAGTCCAGAGGCATGGTATGAAGCACTGCAAGATTACGGTGTAACAGTTTGGTATAGTGCACCGACAGCGTTCCGTATGTTAATGGGAGCTGGACAAGACGCAATTAAAAAATATGATTTATCACAAGTGCGTCACGTATTAAGTGTTGGTGAGCCATTAAATCCAGAAGTAATTCGCTGGGGTATGAGCGCATTTGGACTTCGTATTCATGATACGTGGTGGATGACAGAAACAGGTGGACAAGTTATTTGTAACTATCCTTGTATGGAAATCCGTCCAGGTTCAATGGGGAAACCAATTCCAGGTGTGAAAGCAGCGATTGTTGATAATGAAGGAAATGAAGTGCCTCCATACACAATGGGGAACTTAGCGATTGGTAAAGGTTGGCCAGCTATGATGCGTGGAATCTGGAATAACCCACAAAAATATGATTCTTACTTCATGCCGGGAGATTGGTACGTATCAGGTGATTCAGCTTATATGGATGAAGACGGATACTTCTGGTTCCAAGGGCGCATTGATGATGTAATTATGACGTCAGGTGAGCGCGTTGGTCCATTTGAAGTAGAAAGTAAATTAATCGAGCACGCTGCTGTAGCAGAAGCCGGTGTAATTGGTATTCCTGATCCAGTACGCGGGGAAATCATTAAAGCATTTATCGCGCTTCGCGTGGGATACGAACCGTCTGATGAATTAAAAGAAGAGATTCGTCAATTTGTGAAAAAAGGCCTAGCAGCTCATGCAGCGCCAAGACAAATTGAATTTAGAGATAAATTACCGAAAACGAGAAGTGGTAAAATTATGCGCCGCGTATTAAAAGCGTGGGAATTAAACTTACCAACAGGCGATTTATCAACGATGGAAGATTAAAAGAGGAAGGGTCTGAATGAATACGTTCAGACCCTTCTTTTTTATGTTATTATAAACTTATATATACGTGTTGGGAGGGGAGAAGGAAATGAAAACAGAAACAGAAAAAGAAAAGATGATACAAGGGGAAATGTACATACCTGCTGATCCCGTTTTAGTACAAGAGAGGGAGCAAGCTCGTATATTAACAAGAAAGTTAAATGAAACACCAGAAGTAAAACTAGAAGAACGTAGTGCAATCGTAAAAGAATTATTCGGAACGACTGGAGATAACATTCATCTTGAATCTTCTTTTAGATGCGATTACGGTTATAACATTCACGTTGGTGAAAACTTTTACGCAAACTTTGACTGTACGATTTTAGACGTATGCCCAGTTACAATCGGAGTGAACTGTATGTTAGCTCCAGGTGTTCACATTTATACAGCAACGCATCCGCTTGATCCGGTAGAGCGCATAAGCGGATCAGAGTACGGAAAACCAGTTACAATTGGCGATAACGTATGGATTGGCGGAAGAGCGATTATTAATCCGGGCGTAATAATTGGAGATAATGCTGTCATCGCATCTGGCGCTGTTGTAACGAAAGATGTGCCAGGTAATGTAGTAGTTGGCGGGAATCCTGCGAGAATCATAAAAAAAATAAAATAATATTTGAACGAAGCGCCTTCCTCGTCTGTATACATTTATGAAAGAATAGATGAGGAGGGCTTTTTTATGTCTAATAAATTGATGCTGACTTTTGCTTTAATTGGAATTATAGTTGTGTTTTCTTGTGGTATGTTATTACCTATACCAATTGGATTTAAAATTTCAATGATTACATTTGGAATTATTATGATTGTTATTTTTTCAATCCTTATTCCGTTTGATAAGAAGTATATTGTGCGAAAAAATGGAAATAAAATTGATTTTACAAAAACAAAAATATATTTTCGTTGGAATGTATTTGATACAATTTCGGTCTGTCTTGCAGTGTATGCATGTATATGTGTGCTAGCGTTAAATATTTTAGTTTCAACCGGCCATACGATTCAAAACCCATATATTCAATTTTTTACGAATCAGTCACAAGCATGGGTCATTGTCGCAAGTGCATATTTAATTTCCCGTATTTCATTAACGTTAAAAGGAATAAAGGAGATCAAAAAAAATGGCGCAGATTGGGATTGAGGAGGAGCTCATGCTTGCGTACCAAAATGGAGATAAGCAAGCTGGAGAAAAACTATATGTTTTAATCAAACCAGCGCTATATACATTTTTGTATCGATTTAATCGTGATGAACAACTGAGTATAGATCTCGTTCAAGATACGTTTTTGACTCTAGAGCGTAAGAAACATATGTATGAAACCCGAAAAGGAAAAATTAAAACGTATTTATTTCAAATCGGTTACCGTCTTATGATTAATAAATTAAATAGAAGAAAAAAGTGGCGTTCGCTCTTACCGTTTTTAGTACCAATGCAAGAGGTAGAGTTTTCCCACGAAGACCGGCTTACGGTAAGAGAAGCAATTTTGAAAGTTCCTGAAGAACAGCGAGCGGTCCTGATTCTTTCTTATTATCATGATATGCAGCAAAAAGAAATTGCAGAGGTACTGGATATTCCTGTTGGAACAGTGAAGTCGAGACTTCATAACGGGATAAAGAAATTAAAACAATTGCTGGAGGTGGATGAAATTGAACGAAAATCCCTTTAAGAATGAATATAAATTAAAGCAGCATTTAGATAGCGATCATGTAGAAATACCGGATTTTCCAAAAACGGTAAGCCGCTTCGAGCGATTACTTGGATTTCTTGCTTCTCCAGCGAAAGATCCTGTGGAAGCGACGATTGGGAATGATTTATCGGTTGTGTTTCATGTGTCGTTATTAGTTGGTGTTCCAGTTATTTCTCTTATTACGATATTCCTTGCGACTTTATGAAGGATTGGTAGGGAAAGAACTCATACCTCTATTTGACACGCCTATATAAATGATGGTATAAAGAAAAGTATATGAATAATTGAGCGTGGAAAGGGAGAAGTAGTGATCATTTCCCTGTTTTAGAGAGCTGATGGTCGGTGGAAATCAGCACATAGATGATCGCGAATTACGCCCCTAGAGCATCTTTTTTCGATTGAATTGTATTCAAAAGGGAAAAGACGGTGCTAAGCCGTTATGTAAATAAGGTGGTAGGCTTTTTTTGCCTGCAACTAGGGTGGTAACGCGATAATCAAAATCGTCCCTTATTTAAGGGGCGATTTTTTTATGTTTTCAACCTTCACGCCAGTAATGAACTTAAAGGAGAGTATGTAGGATATGGGTATTTTACAAGATCTTGAATTTCGCGGTTTAATTAATCAGCAAACAGATGCTGAGGGACTTGAGCAATTATTAGAAAAAGAAAGCGTTAAATTATACTGTGGTTTCGACCCGACAGCGGATAGCTTACACATCGGTCATATGTTACCAGTATTAATGTTACGTCGTTTCCAATTAGCTGGTCACCAACCAATTGCACTTGTTGGCGGTGGTACTGGCATGATCGGTGACCCAAGTGGTAAAAAAGCAGAGCGTACATTAAATACGAAAGATACAGTTGCTTACTACACAGAAAGCATTAAAAACCAACTTTCAAACTTCTTAGAGTTTGAAAACGTGGACAACCCAGCAACAATGGCTAACAACTATGATTGGCTTGGTAACTTAGATGTAATTTCATTCTTACGCGATATCGGTAAAAACTTCGGTTTAAACTATATGTTAGCAAAAGATACAGTAGCATCTCGTTTAGATACTGGTATTTCATTCACTGAGTTTAGTTATATGATTTTACAATCATACGACTTCTTAAACTTATACCAAAACCATAATTGCCGTCTACAAATCGGTGGTAGTGACCAATGGGGTAACATTACAGCTGGTCTTGAATTAATCCGTAAATCAGAAGAAGATGCGAAAGCATTCGGTTTAACAATTCCGCTAGTTACAAAATCTGATGGTACGAAGTTTGGTAAAACAGAAGGCGGCGCAATTTGGTTAGACCCAGAGAAAACAACTCCTTACGAGTTCTACCAATTCTGGATCAATACAGATGACCGCGATGTAGTTAAATACTTAAAATACTTCACATTCTTATCTCATGAAGAAATTCTTGAGCTTGAGAAGCAAGTAACTGAAGCACCAGAAAAACGTGCAGCACAAAAATCATTAGGATCTGAAATGACAAAACTTGTTCATGGCGAAGAAGCGTTAGAGCAAGCAATTAAAATTTCAGCTGCATTATTCAGTGGCTCTGTAGCAGAACTTACTGCAAGCGAAATCGAGCAAGGATTCAAAGACGTACCATCTGTAGAACGTACTGCAGAAGATACAGTATTAATCGACTTACTTGTAGAAAGCAAAATTTCACCATCTAAACGTCAAGCACGTGAGGATGTAACAAACGGTGCAATCTACGTAAACGGTGAGCGTACACAAGCGTTAGACTACGTTGTAACAGAAAACGACCGCATCGAAGGTAAATTCACAATCATTCGCCGCGGTAAGAAGAAATATTTCTTAATTCGTTACTAATCAGAAAAGAATTTAAAACAAATAGTACCCCGAATGGTAGGCTGAAAAGTCTATCGTTCGGGGTTTTTATGTATGCATTTAAATTGCCTCATGATTTCTTTTAAATAGAATATGAAGAATTAATGCGAGCATGTAAAGTAAGCTAATTAGCATAACGACAAATGCCCCGGGATAAAATTTTGCCGCATATATAAAGAAATCGATTTGATAAATATCGTCATAATGTGAAACGTACCCTTTAAAATAATTCGTAAACTTAGCGCTATATTTCCATTCATCAGGATTATCTATTAAATTACTCCCTTGATACCAACTCATAAGTGCTGAAGTAATAAAAAGCATACAGGCACTACCCAATTGAACCATTTGATTTATTGTCAAAATGAAACAACCTCCTATTTAATGGTTATTATAGCGTGCATTCGTATTCCTGTAACCTTTTTGTTGTAATCTCCTTTTCGAGTTCATACGGAAATCACATGTAAGCGGTATGATAAATGTATAACAAATAGAAAGGAGTGGTAAAACAAAATGTCACTAGAAGCGCTCATTATTTTTTCTTTGCTAAACGCTGGTCAGCTTGCAGAGAGCACGAAGGTTGATGTACATAAAGAGCAGAAAGATGCTTATGTATATGTTCAAAAAGAGGAAAATAAATAATTTTATTTTATATATAAACGAAAAAAGCCAATCCAGAGGATTGGCTTTTTGTCAGGGGTTTGGAAAAAGAATGGGAATTTCTCTCTTTTAAACATTAGCTAAAATTTGATCATAGCAAGAAATAATAAGTGGTTCCAAATCTTTTAAATCATTAACATTATCAATGAAAATTCTACTCACTCCCTGTGATTTTGGGGCTTGTTCAACCACGAAATTAGAGCATAGCTGCTTAGTAGCTTCTAAATCTAATCTTACCACTAAGGATTTTGCTTCTCCATCGAGGAAGAGACGTATAAACCATTTTGTGATTACACGATTCATGATGCAAAAATAACTAATGGTATCTTTATATTTAAGGTCGCTGATGTTTCTTTGATTTTCAGTTAATATCTCTTTAACAATGTTAAAGGCAGTCAGTTCATCTTCGGTAGTGAAAACTTTATCTGTTTTGTCTTCTTTGCTAATATCTTCAATTATTTCGGTAGAAGCGGCTGCAACTAGGCTTGTTTCTATTTTCTCCGATGTTTTTGTTTCTTTTGGTGTTAAACCATCACTGATTATTTCTAATAGTGTTCGATTAATTGCTTTTTTAACAATTGGTCGAAATCGTTCTAAAACGTTATTTGTAATTCTAGTTGAGCTAAAGTCTTTAATTAGAAAACGAAGGAAGTCATCTGAAGGGTTTTTAAATAATTCTTTAATTGTAGAGTTTAAATTGGTCATATAAATAAGCTCTTCGGCATATTTTACGATTTCTTCAGCTTCAAAATTTTCTTTTGTAAAAGTTTCAATTGTTTCAATATCTAAATTGGTTAAATTATCCATTCTGAATGTGAAGAAAGGTTTTTCATCCATCACATTGTCATTTGTTAAATCGGTATAAAACTTGTATTCTACACCATTAGTTAGTACCCCTACTTTGACATCAGGTAAGGCATTGAAATACCTAGATAGTTGCGCATCGTGTTTAAGGAGATTTTCTGTTACAGATTTTGCCTCAATTAAAATAATTGGAACTCCATTTTTGAAAACCGCATAATCGACTTTTTCTCCCTTTTTAGTTCCAAAATCTGCAATATACTCAGGTCTAACTTCTAAAGGGCTAAAAACGTCATAACCTAGCTTTTGAAGAAAAGGAATAATTAATGATTGCTTGGTCATTTCTTCATTAGTTATGTACTCTTTTCGTTCTAAAATTTGGTTAGCTATTTTGTTTATGTCATTTCTGAATTCCATATCAACGTCTCCTCGTTATAAAGTTTAAAAAGCCTTAATATTATTGTTATTCTGCGAAATTTCATAATATAACAGGAGTTCTGTATGAAAATAGGAAGGTTATTCTTTTTGTTTGAATTTGATTAAATAAAAAATATTTGTTTTAGAGGGGAGTATAGAGTATTGGGACTTTTGTGTTACGTGGGATATAAAAAATTATGGTGAGAATTGAAAAAAGCCAATCCAGAGGATTGGCTTTTTGTCATTAACGAGAGTAGAACTCTACGATTAATGCTTCGTTGATTTCAGCTGCTAACTCAGAACGCTCAGCGTGACGAGTGTAAGTAGCTTCTAACTTATCAGCATCGAAAGTTAAGTATTCTGGTACGAAGTTGTTAACTTCGATCGCTTCTTTAACAACAACAAGGCTGTTAGATTTTTCGCGAACGCTGATAGTTTGGTTAGGTTTAACGCGGTAAGATGGGATATCTACGCGAGCGCCATCAACCGTGATGTGACCGTGGTTTACTAATTGGCGAGCTGCACGACGAGTGCGAGCTAAGCCCATGCGGTAAACTAAGTTGTCAAGACGAGCTTCAAGAAGGATCATGAAGTTTTCGCCGTGCTTACCAGGCATTTTACCTGCTTGGTCAAATGTGCGACGGAATTGACGTTCAGTCATGCCGTACATGTGACGAAGTTTTTGTTTCTCTTGTAATTGTAAACCGTATTCTGAAAGTTTCTTACGTTGGTTAGGGCCGTGAGGACCTGGTGCGTAAGGGCGTTTTTCTAATTCTTTTCCTGTGCCGCTTAGAGAGATTCCAAGACGACGAGACAGTTTCCATGCTGGACCTGTATAACGAGCCATAGTTGACTCCTCCTTTAAAAATGTTTTTATTTTCGTAAAATAAAAACAGACGTAATCGATATTTACGGGTATTTTGTTTTCATGTACCTTCGCTCCAGCAGCAGGGAGTTACGAGATACACCTCCGCAGAGGAACAAAATACAAACGATAAACTCACATTACAAGGCTGCCTTTTTATTTTACACAAACGCTATTATATCTTTTACTTACAGTTTCGTCAAGAGACTCCCTTTTGGTTTTATGCAGATAAATTTTGGAAATTAACAAGAAGGAATTTAAAACAATATAAAAGAAAAGATAGAAACACAAATAAAACGCTTACATAAAATGTGGTAAAAACGTTCATCAGTTTTTTCCTGGTGGATATGTGGCAATAAAGACATAAGGGGGATGTTTTTATGAAAAAGAAGCATATGGAGACAGCGTTAATTCATCACGGTTATACATCAGAGGAACATAAAGGAAGTTTAACACCACCTTTATTTCAAACTTCTACATTTACGTTTGAGACAGCACAGCAAGGAGAAGCGAGTTTTGCGGGAGAAGATCCATCTTATATTTATTCAAGGCTTGGGAATCCAACTGTGAAATTATTTGAAGAACGTATGGCTGTTTTAGAAGGTGGAGAGGAAGCGCTGGCGTTCGGTTCAGGTATGGCAGCCATTTCAGCAACGTTAATCGGTTTTCTAAAGGCTGGAGATCATATTATTTGTTCAAATGGATTATATGGATGTACTTACGGTTTTTTAGAAGTATTAGAAGAGAAATTTATGATTACTCATTCGTTTTGTGATATGGAGACAGAGACTGATATTGAAAATAAAATTCGTCCAAATACAAAGCTCATTTTCGTTGAAACACCGATTAATCCAACGATGAAATTAATTGATTTAGAAAAGGTGATCGGGGTAGCGAAGCGAAATGACTTGCTTGTTATTGTCGATAATACGTTTTGTTCACCTTATTTACAAAGACCTCTTGAGCTTGGTTGTGACGCCGTCGTTCACAGTGCGACAAAATATATTGGTGGTCACGGGGATGTTGTAGCGGGTGTAACAATTTGTAGAACGAAAACGTTAGCTGACAAAATCCGTCCGATGCGAAAAGATATCGGAGGTATTATGGCACCGTTTGACGCGTGGTTATTGTTACGTGGATTAAAAACATTAGCAGTAAGAATGGATCGTCATTGTGATAATGCGGAAAAAATTGTATCGTTTTTGAAAAATCATGAAGCAGTAGAAGGTGTTTGGTATCCGGAGGGAGAATTAGCATCTCGGCAAATGAAACGAGGTGGGGGCGTTATTTCTTTTTCAATTAAAGGCGTGAAAGAGGAAACACAGTCGTTTATCAATGACCTCCATTTTATTACAATTGCCGTAAGTTTAGGTGATACAGAAACGTTAATTCAGCATCCAGCGACGATGACACATGCAGCTATTCCGGCTGAACTAAGAAAAGAAATGGGTATTTTTGATAATTTAATACGCCTATCTGTCGGCTTAGAATCATGGGAAGATATCGTTTCTGATTTAGAACAGGCACTAAAGAAGATATCTACTGTTAGTAATCAATAAAATGAAACTTTAATCAGTGGGGGTTTTGTCCATCCCCGGCTGATTATTAGCCCTCACCAATCGGGCTTTTACGGGCAGTTATCTCCCACTTAACTTCCTTGTATTCGCCGAATTTACTGCTCGTTAATGCGGGATAAAAAAGAGTGAGCTATCGGTTTCGTACGTTACGTACGTAATCGATAGCTCACTCTTTTCTTTATTAAATATGTTTTAGGAGTGTTTCCACAAACTTTTCTAAATAGTGCTGATCTACTTCATCGAAACGATTTTTTTCAGGACTATCAATATCAAGCACACCAATGATATTTCCTTCTTTTATAATCGGTACAACGATTTCAGAATTAGAGGCACTATCGCAAGCGATATGTCCTGGGAATTGGTGAACATCTGCTACAAGTTGCGTTGTTTTTGTTTCAGCTGCAACGCCGCAAACACCACGTCCGAACGGAATACGCACGCAAGCTGGCATCCCTTGGAATGGTCCAAGAACAAGTTGATTTCCTTCTGTTACATAAAAGCCAACCCAATTAACGCGATCTAAAAATTGATTTAATAGTGCGGACGCATTTGATAAGTTTGCGACTACGTTCGGTTCGCCAGTTAATAATGCATCCAGTTGTTTAATTACTGTCTCATATTGCTCTTCACGAGATCCTGCATAACTTTCTTTTGTAAACATGGAAACAACTCCCTTTTTAGCGAGATATGTAAAACGATAGCAAAATACGATGTATTTCACATGACTTTGTCGATAGAAAATTAAAGGAATTTGTCTTAAAAGTCAAGAAATTTAAACTATAGCTGTTCATTGAGAGGAAGTGAGCGCATGAAACAGACGAAACAAAAAGTAATTGATGCGGCAATATCGTTGTTTAACACGAAAGGTTATGATGGAACGTCGGTGCGAGAAATTGCAAAGCGAGCGGATGTGAATGTAGCGAATATTTCATATTATTTTGCTGGAAAGCAAGGGTTATTAGAACAGCTTATTACTGATTTTTTAGAAGGATATATTCACGTAATTGAAACGTCATTTGAACAGAGAGAATATTTATCGGCTAAAGATGTGATGGTGCAAATGGTGCGCGGGATTTTACGATATCAATTTGATAATAGAGAACTGACACGTTTTTTTTATAGAGAGCTTTCGCTTGATACGACATTAATTCGTGAAGTGATGACCGTCTATTTTTCTAGAGAAAGATATTATATAGAGCAAATCATTAAACAAGGACAAATGAAGCAAGAATTTAAAAAGGTATCTTTTACAATGTTTATGACGCAATTAAAAGGCATGATGAATATGCCGTTTTTATATCCACAATATATATCAGAGGTGCTACACTCATTTCCGTCTGAGACGTTTTTCTTAGAAATGTATACGAAGGAAATTGAGCAATGGATGGAACGAACATTATATAAAGCGAGTATGTATTATGAACTACCAAGAGCTGTTCATATGTGAAAAATCCCCACCTAACGAACTGAGGTGGGGATTTTTATATGTTGTTTTCTTTGCCATAAATTGTTGCATACTAGCGCAATAATTGTTAATGAGGCAACGGCAATTTCTATGTTATCGACAGTATAACTTTGAAACATAGAACCGATAAGTGCAAATACAGGAACTAAATTCATAAATAATATGCCGTTAATAGATGAAATATATCGATTTCCCGTGTTCCAGCAAAATACAGTGATACCCCCCGCAACAATCGACATATAAAGGAGTTCAAAACGAACGCTCATAACGGTATGTAGTGACGGTACAGAAATTATATTTGTACCGAGTTTAGCGGCTCATTACATATCAAAGTGTAAAGACTTATTAGAGGATACATATGAAATAGAATGGAAAATTGAGCATATGAAAGTATTAATAGAGTTATTTAAAGAGTGAAAAGTTGAAGCGATGTTCATCGATTCAGTAGTAGAAGGCGCTACATATATATAAGAAATGCGGGAAGAAAAAATCGTTTGTGCTGTTTCAAATGATCATCCGTATAGAGTGAAAAAGGTAATCCGAATGGAAGAGTTGCAAAATGAACAGCTAATTGTATACCCAGAAATATGTGATGTAAGGAAAATGATTATGAATGTGTTTCAATGTATGGGCGCGAAACCAATAATTGCGATGGTAGGAGCTGGACTTGGTATAACATTGCTTCCGGAAACCGCTTTACAGTAAGCCGTAATGCAAGGTAACGTACGTGCGATTTCTGTAGAACCACCACTAATGCGAAAGATTTATTTCGTCTCTCATATGAAAGAGAGCTCGTTATCCTGCATTAACTGCCCGTAAAAGTCTTACCTTTATTGCATTCATTTGAGGACGGATAATGGAATAAGTGGAATATTAAGAAATATTACAATCACATGTAAAGAAACATGAAATTTTAAAAAAAACTAGGTCAAAAACACGTCATTACATGGTATGATTAGAACATTGTTAGTTGTTAAATATAGGGGAATTCCCTTTTTATACATAATGCCTTCCATTTCATAAACGGAACGGACAAAAAAAGAGATATAACTAGGAGGCTTTTTTGCATGGATTCTATCCTGACGATCGTTATCATTGTAGTAAGCTCTATTCTAGTGCTGCTCATGATAGAGCTTGTGATAAGAAATCGTTCATATAAAGATATTGAAGCACTGGAGCAGTGGAAACAAGAGATAAAAGATAAACCTGTGGCAGATGAACTAAAGCGGGTAAAAGATTTAAATATGACAGGTCAAACGGAAGAGCTGTTTGGTAAATGGCGTGAAGAGTGGGATGAAATTGTATCAACAACTCTTCCGAAAGCTGAAAAAGATTTAGGGCAAGCGCGAAAATTCGCCTCGCAATTCTCCTTCCGCAAAGCAAAGCATGCGATGAAAGAATCCATAAGTGGTTTAGATGACGCTGATAATCGTATTACAGACATTTTAAATGAATTACAGCAACTGTTAGAAAGCCATGAGAAAAATAGCGCGGAAATTGAAGGGTTACGTGATACATATCGTAGTATGAAAAAGAGCGTTCTTGCTCATCGACACATGTATGGAGCAGCTGAGCAAAAAATTGAAGAGATGTTAGATGTTGAATCCGAGAAGTTCAAAACTTTTGAAGAGGCAACAGATAATGGTGATTATTTAAAAGCGAGAGAAATTGTTATTAGTTTAGAAGAAGGTTTAGCAAGTTTAGAAATCGTTATTCATCAAATTCCGGATTTATTGGTAGAGTGTCAAGCGACATTACCAGTTCAGCTGGAAGATTTATTACAAGGCCATGATGATATGATAAGACAAGGCTATGTATTAGAGTATTTGGAAATCCCTAAAGAAGTCCGCGATATGACGACACAACTACACACATGTTTAATGGATATACAGGAACTTCATATAACAGAAGCAGCAGAAAAAGTAGAGAACTTAAAAACTCGTTTAGACAGTTTTTATGATCAACTTGAACAAGAAGTGCATGCGAAACATTATGTGGAGCAAAAAACACTGTCTGTTTATGAAGATTTAGAAGAAATTCGTACAGAAACAATTGAAACGAAAATAGAAACACAACTTGTGAAACAAAGTTATCAATTACAAGACAAAGATATTGAGTCACAAAAAGTAATTGAAAAGCAAATGCATATTTTAATGAAACGTTTTGAAGTGTTACAAATACGCGTTGCTGAACAAGATATTGCATTCTCTATTATTCGTGAGGAACTAGAAGAGGTTTATGAGCAATGTGAAACTTTAAAAGTACTTCATGCAGAATATAAAGAAATGCTGCAAACGATGCGCAAAGAAGAATTTGAAGCACGTGAGAAGTTACAAGAAATGCGAAATACAATTTTTGAGACGAAACGTTTTATGCAAAAGTCGAATTTACCAGGTCTTCCAGAGAGTATTATGGAAGATTTACAAAAAGGGCAAATGGCGATGCAAGCTGTATATGAGCAATTAGAAGTAAAGCCGTTAAATATGAATACTGTAAATAGCAGTTTAGAAGAAGCATACACAGTTGTGAATGGTGTATCTGAAATGACAGAAGAATTAATTGGACAAGCTTATTTAGTGGAAAAACTAATTCAATACGGTAACCGATACCGCAGTCATGATGAGAATCTTGCAGAAAGCTTAAATTATGCGGAGAAATTATTCCGTGAATATCAATACGATGCAGCTTTAGAACAAGCGGCTTCTATATTAGAGCAACTTGAACCTGGTGTTGTTCAAAAAATAGCTGAATATGTAGACAATGAGCAAACCCTTTAATAAAGGGTTTGTTTTTTTGTGTAATTTTGAAGTCGATGTTGCTATAATGAATAGCGGAATACAGTAAGGTTGTTCGTTTCAAAATAAAGTGAAACCATAAGTGATGGGGTTTCATCCACCACTGATTATTAATCTTCACCACTCAGTATGCCTGCAAATGGCCGGGGAAAATGTACACTTTTATATAAAAACGGAACCTTTGAGTAGTCTTAGCGTAATTACACGTATTTGTGATATGATTATATGATGTGATAGCGCTGAAAGGGGAAGAACGATGATCTATTTTGATAATAGTGCGACGACGAAGCCATATCCAGAAGCGCTTCAATCGTACGTAACGGTTGCAGGGAAATATTTTGGTAATCCTTCTTCTATTCATTCGCTTGGAGGAGAGGCAGAGCGTCTATTAACACAATCGAGAACGATTGCGGCACAGCTCCTTCACGTTAAACCTGCTGAAATTATTTTCACATCAGGTGGAACGGAAGGGAATAACCTTGCGATTAAAGGGATAGCGATGAGGAATCGTTCGCGCGGCAAACATATCATTACAACAAATATTGAACACGCGTCTGTGTTTGAAGCATATAAACAATTAGAAGATCTCGGTTTTGATGTAACGTATTTACCGGTTAACGAGCACGGTGTTGTATCGGTAGAAGATGTAAAACGAGCACTTCGTGAAGATACGATTCTTGTGTCAATTATTCACGTGAACAACGAGACTGGAGCGATTCAGCCCGTTACTGAAATTGGAGCATTATTAACGAACTATCCGAAAATAAGATTCCACGTGGACCATGTACAAGGGATAGGAAAAGTACCACTTGATTTATACGCTTCTCATATTGACCTTTGTTCAATATCTGGACATAAATTTCATAGCGTAAAGGGGACAGGTCTTCTTTACGTACGTGATGGTGTAAGATTAGATCCAATCTTATCAGGTGGTCAACAAGAGCTCAAGTATCGTTCAGGTACAGAAAATTTACCTGGTATTGTAGCGATGGTGAAAGCACTTCGTATGACGATGGAACAAGTGAAAGAAAAGATAGTTCATTTGCAAAATTTACAAACAGAGCTGGTCCGTTTCTTTAAAGAGATGGAAACTGTAACGATTAATACATCACTTGAATATGCGGCACCGCACATTTTAAATGTATCATTTGTCGGTTTAAAACCAGAAGTAGTCGTTCATGCTTTAGAAGAGCATGGTGTATATGTATCGACGAAGTCTGCTTGTTCTTCAAAAGCAAATGAAGTGAGCAGAGTACTAGTGGCAATGGGAGTACCGCACGCCGCAGCTACAAGTGCGATTCGCATTAGTCTAGCACCAGACAACACGATGGAAGAAGTAAAACAATTTGAAGGTATTGTTAAAGAGACGATGCCAAAATTATATGAAGTGATGAGGTAAAGAAATATGATGACATATGAATATATTTTAGTTCGTTATGGAGAAATGACGACAAAAGGAAAGAACCGTTCTAAGTTTGTAAGTACGTTAAAAGATAATGTGAAATTCAAATTAAAAAAATTCCCAAACATTAAAATTGATGCAACACATGATCGTATGTACATTCAGTTAAATGGTGAAGACCATGAAGCAATTTCTGAAAGATTGAAAGATGTATTTGGTATTCATAAGTTTAACTTAGCAATGAAAGTACCATCAGAATTAGAAGATATTAAAAAAGGTGCATTAGCAGCTTTCTTACAAGTAAAAGGTGATGTGAAAACATTTAAAATTACAGTGCACCGCTCTGATAAGCGCTTCCCAATGAAGACGATGGAGTTACTTCCAGAAATCGGTGGGCACATTTTAGAAAATACAGAGGATATCACAGTAGATGTTCATAATCCAGATGTGAATGTACGTATAGAAATTCGCAGTGGTTACAGCTATATTATGTGTGGTGAGCACATGGGAGCTGGCGGTTTACCAGTTGGTGTTGGCGGAAAAGTAATGGTACTTCTTTCTGGTGGTATCGATAGCCCGGTAGCAACTTACTTAACGATGAAACGCGGCGTATCTGTGGAAGCAGTTCACTTCCATAGTCCACCTTTCACAAGCGAGCGCGCGAAACAAAAAGTAATCGATTTAGCACAAGAGTTAACGAAATACTGTAAACGTGTAACACTTCACCTTGTTCCATTTACTGAAGTGCAAAAAACGATTAATAAAGAAATTCCATCTAGCTATTCTATGACAGTTATGCGTCGTATGATGATGCGTATTACAGAGCGTATTGCAGAGGAGCGTAATGCACTTGCAATTACGACTGGTGAAAGTCTTGGACAAGTAGCGAGCCAAACGTTAGATAGTATGCATACGATTAACGAAGTGACAAACTATCCTGTTATTCGCCCGCTTATTACGATGGATAAATTAGAAATTATTAAAATTGCAAAAGAAATTGGAACGTATGATATTTCAATTCGTCCATATGAAGACTGCTGTACAGTATTTACACCAGCAAGTCCATCGACGAAACCGAAGCGTGAGAAAGCAAATCGTTTTGAAGCGAAGTACGATTTTGCGCCGTTAATTGAAGAGGCTGTAGCGAACAAAGAAACAATGGTATTACAAACAGTAGAAGTAGTGGCTGAAGAAGAAAAATTCGAAGAACTTTTCTAAACCCATAAATTACCACATTCAAATGTGCATGAAGTCATGTTGTTTATCACACTCTATACTCACAAGGAGGTGATACAACATGGCAAGCACAAATAAATTAGCAGTATCTGGTGCTCAAGCAGCATTAGATCAAATGAAATACGAAATCGCTCAAGAGTTTGGTGTTCAACTTGGAGCTGATGCAACATCTCGCGCTAACGGATCTGTTGGTGGCGAAATTACTAAACGTCTAGTTTCACTAGCTGAGCAACAATTAGGCGGTTACCAAAAATAATCCCATATACGATGGCTTAGAAAGAGCGGGTTCTCCCGCTCTTTCTTTTTGTCGTTTTCGTCGTTATTTGCCGATGAATCGTTATGTTAAAAACAACGTCGCTATACATTCATACATCATTTCGACATAAATATAAAAAAATTGTCAAAAGAAGAGGGTTCAAAATTTACTGAAAATTCTTTATTATATAAGGGAGGCATAGAAATAAAGGAGGATGTTATATGAAGAGAGAGGAATTGTTAGCGCCGCCGTCTTATAATTTAGTTTCGGAAATAGAGAAATATACGAGTGATAAAGAGAAGCTTGCTTTAATTTGGCAAGATGATAAAGGGAATAGACGAGAGATTACATATTTTGAATTAATGCAAGGTGCGAATAAAATTGGAAACGCTTTTATAAAAAGTGGCTTACAAAAAGGGGACAAGCTCCTTATTATGATGCCGCGCTTAATTGAAGCTTACATGACGTATATTGCTGCAATTAAAGCAGGATTTGTCGTTATTCCAAGCTCAGAAATGTTGCGTAAAAAAGATATTGAGTACCGTATTGGGCACGGAGAAGTGAAAGCAATTGTAAGTTACGAACCGTATATTGGACAATTCGACGGCGTAGAAGCGGTGGAATCTCTTCAAAAATTCGTTTTGAGCGAGCGTTCAGTAGATGGATGGACGAATTTAAAAACAGCATTAGAAACGGAAAGTGATACGTTAGAAATGGCGAAGACGGATAAAGAAGATATGGTCTTTTTATCTTATACGTCAGGGACGACAGGAAATCCAAAAGGAGTTGTTCATACGCATGCATGGGCATACGCTCATTTACGTACAAGCGCCCCGAACTGGCTCGGAATCGAAGAAGAAGATGTTGTATGGGCAACGGCTAGTCCAGGTTGGCAAAAATGGATTTGGAGCCCGTTTGTAGCGACTCTCGGTTCAGGTGCAACAGGATTTGTATACAATGGTAAGTTTGAACCAAAAACGTATTTAAATTTATTAGGCGATAATAAGGTGAATGTGCTTTGTTGTACGCCGACTGAGTATAGATTAATGGCAAAGGTAGAAAATTTAAGTGAGTACAATTTAGAAGCGTTACATAGCGCTGTATCAGCTGGTGAGCCGTTAAACAGGGAAGTTATTGAAACGTTCCAAAGGCATTTTGATATTACGGTAAGAGACGGTTATGGGCAAACGGAAAACACATTACTCGTTGGGATAATGAAAGGGATGGACATTAGACCAGGATCAATGGGAAAACCGACGCCAGGAAACCATGTTGATATCGTAAATGAAGAAGGAACTCCTGTACAGGTAGGAGAAGTTGGTGATATTGCAGTTCACATTGAAACACCAGCACTCTTTAAACAATATTATAAAGACGATGAGCGCACAGCGATGCAATTCCGCGGTGATTATTATATTACCGGTGATAAAGCGAAAAAAGATGAAGAAGGCTATTTTTGGTTTGAAGGTCGCGGTGATGATATTATTATTAGCTCTGGTTATACAATTGGACCGTTTGAAGTCGAAGATGCACTTGTAAAACATCCATATGTAAGAGAATGTGCGGTTGTCGCAAGCCCTGATGAAATTCGCGGAAGTGTCGTGAAGGCATTTATCGTATTAAGAGAGAATATAGACAAGAACGAAGAAACATTAATTCCAGTGCTCCAACAACACGTCAAAGAATTGACTGCACCATATAAATACCCTCGCAAAATTGAATTTGTAGATGAACTACCAAAAACGATTTCCGGAAAAATTCGCCGTATTGAACTTAGAAAACAAGAGATGGAGCTGCCTTCAAAATAATTTTGAAAATAGTGAAGTAAATAGTTGAATGAAATGTTAAATGTATGATATTATAAAAACGAACATAAGTTCGATTTTATAAATTAAAAAAAGAGGTGTCCGTATGATTTTAGGTATTAATCCGTACTTAGTTTTAGATGGTGGTGGGCAAGAGGCTGTACAGCTTTATAAAGAGGCGTTAGACGCAAAAGTAGAAGTAATGCAAACTTTTGGTGAGATGCCTGAAAATCCAGAATACCCAATTCCAGCTGAAGCGAAAGAGCGCGTTGCACATGCTCATTTGAAAATTGGTAATACGGAACTTATGATTTCTGATACATTCCCAGGTCAGGGGCATACGATTGGATCTCAAGTGACAATTGCAGTTCGAATTAGTAATGCAGAAAAAGCGAAAGAAGTATTCGATAAGTTACAAGAAGGTGGAGAAGTTATTATGCCACTTCAAGAAACTTTCTGGAGCCCAGCTTACGGACAAGTAAAAGATAAATTTAGCATTGAATGGCAAATTACAACGAATCCTACTGAACAAAATTAATTTTTGGAAAAGTACCATTTTTAATCGAAATGGTGCTTTTTTTATACGAATGAATTTCGTAGACTAAAGGGAAAAGGGGGATGAGTATATGGGAGAAATTTGGTATGGCGGCACCATTTACACTATGCGAGAAGAGAATGAAAAAGTAGAAGCTACTTACGTTGAAAATGGCGTCATTGTTGATATAGGGAATAAAGAAGAGTTAGAAAACCGATATTCAGAAGTGAAGTTATATGACTTAAAAGGGAAAACGATGATTCCAGGGCTGGTTGATAGCCATATGCATCTTATTGGGCATGGGGAGAGGTTACTTCGTCTAGATCTATCAAATTGCAAATTTTATAGCGAAGTACTTACTCTTGTTCAGAAGCGCGTAGAAGAAGCGCCAAAAGGATCTTGGATTATCGGAGAAGGATGGAATGAAAATAATTTTACAGATACAAAACAAGTTCATGTACGTGATTTAGATGAAATCTCTAAAGAACATCCGATTTTATTAAAGCGTGTTTGTCGTCACGTGACATGGGTGAATTCATACATATTGCAAGAAGCGAACATAAGAGAAGCGACGCAAGATCCAAAGGGCGGGAAAATTGGCCGTGATGCGTCAAATAATTTAACAGGACTTTTATATGAGCAAGGACAAGAGTTAATTAAACATGTTCAGCCCGAAATAGATGGAGTGTATTTGCAAAGTGCGCTGCAAACGGCGATTTCAGACTGCTGGCAATACGGACTCGTTGGCGGACATACGGAAGACTTAAATTATTATGGCGGCTTTCAAAAAACGTACAATGCGTTTTCACACGTTATAAAAGAAATGCGGTTTAAAGCGCATTTACTCGTTCACCATGAAGTAGCGAATGAACGAAAAGAATATGAAAATGAGCACTATATTGAATTTGGTGCGATGAAAATTTTTTCTGACGGCTCTTTTGGCGGAAGAACAGCTTTATTAAGTGAACCGTATGAAGATGCGAAGGAAACAAATGGAGTTGCCATTTTCTCACGTGAAGAGCTTGCAGGTTTAGTGAAAAAAGCACGAGATTTACATATGCCAGTTGCGATTCATACAATTGGTGATTTATCGCTTGAATATGTCATTGATGCGCTTGAATTACATCCACCAGCAGAAGGATTACGTGACCGTATTATTCATTGTCAGCTAGCTCGTGAAGAGTTGATTGAAAGAATGAAACAATTGCCAGCTATTATTGATATTCAACCAGTCTTTGTTTCATCGGATTTTCCATCAGTGATTGAAAAACTAGGAGACCATCGTCTTCGTTATGCGTATGCTTGGAAGACGTTACTGGATGCAGGATTACACTGTAATGGAGGCTCTGATGCTCCAATTGAACAAGTGAATCCGTTTTTAGGTATATATAGTGCTGTTACACGTAGAAGTTTTATTGATGGTGTATGTTATATCCCAGAAGAAAGATTAACGGTATATGAGGCTGTTTCTTTATTTACAACAGGAAGTGCGTATGCAATTGGAAAAGAAGGAAAGCGAGGACAAATTACAAAAGGATATGAAGCAGACTTTACGATATTAGACCGCAATATTTTTGAAATTGAGGCGGAAGAAATAAAAGAAGTACAGGCAGAAATGACCGTCATTGATGGGAAGATTGTTTATAGAAAAGACGTCTAAAAATTTGAGGGAGCGGCTCCGAAAATACATTTTGGTGCTGCTTCCTCTTTTTAGATAGGTTGATGATGTCGGTAAATTGATATTTTGGGTAAAATCGTTGATATAATTTCATATACTGTTGTCCTGTTCCAAAATGTTTTGTGAAACAGCGTCAAGTTGCATTTGATAAATAAAAAACCCTCGAATTATGGAAATTCCATAATTCGAGGGTTTTTTGATTACTATAAAAACGTTCTCTGTACTTTTTCCCAGAAAGAGTTGTTTTTTAATTTAACAGTTTTAATTTGTTTATCGCTTAAACGAACAACGGCTTTTTCCACTTGTTTAATGCTAAGTGCTTCGTTATCCATTCCGATAACAGGATAATCATTTCCATCTGGTTTAAGTGTTAAAGTTAACGTACGCTCGTGATTTAAAAGGAACGGTGACCCGAGTGTACGGTATGTGTTGTTATTTAAAGATGCTAGTTCGCTTACTTGGAAACATGGGATAAGTGGATCGACAACTGCACCATGTAATGATTTATTGTAAGCGGTACTTCCTGTTGGTGTGGAGATAACTAATCCATCACCTCTAAAGGTTTCGAAATGTAAATTGTCGACGTGTACATCTACGACAAATGTTTTAATGATACTAGAGCGTAATGTGAATTCATTTAAACAATGGAAAGATGTACCGTGATCTACATCTACTTTAATTGTTGGATATTTTCGCACTTCAATTTCGTTTTTTGTAATTTCTTGAAGGGCTGTATCAACGTGATCGATGTGGAAATCGCAGTAGAAAGAAATTTCATCTTTCGTAGAAATACCTGCGTATAAGCAATCTTCTCTAAAGCCGGTTTTACGAACGGCTTGTAAGAAAGTCCCATCATCTCCAACGCTGACGATAGCGTTTGCATTTTTTGGATGATCTAATATGGTAAATCCATTCTCCTCTAAAATACGATATACTGGTTTCATTTTTTCAACGAGCGTTACTTTGTCATCACCATAAAAGAAAAATAAATTGCGACGATTTGCCATTATGTATCCCTCCACTGCAGTTAAATTTTCTAGTCTTAGTGCTACATATCGTCAGAGTATGTTTCTGGATGATATGTTCAAATAGTATATTTCGATATAAATTGTCAAAATTCCTTTTTATTTTTAGAAAAATTTTTATATTCAATTTTATCAAAGTCTGTTTAATGATGAATAAACTTGTCGATAATGGGTATGGAGTGAAAGGATGGTACGAATGAAGTGGCTCGTAATTGGAATGATAATTCTTCTACTTTTTATTTTGCTTATACTATTATCGAAAATATCGCTTAAGGTGACGTTTTTATATTCAGAAATGGAAAAACAATGTTTGTTTCAAGTGAAAATATGGATGATTCGATATACGTTTGATGTATTGGAAAGAATTGAAAAACAGCAGAAGAAGACAGGACAAAAAATTAAAAAAGCTGAAGAGGACGGCGGAATAGATAATAAAATTATGGCACAACTCGATAGTATAGGGGAACTGATAAAAAAGCTTCAAGACGTTCATACTATTGTTAAAGATTTTCTCAAAAGAGTGAAAATCAATGGTTGGAAATGGCATACGCAAATTGGAGCAGGCGACGCGGCTAGTACTGGAATTGTCACTGGATATGCATGGGGGACAAAAGGAATGGCTGCTGGAGTTGTAGGACAATATATGCATATTGTCGACGTACCAGAATTTGAAATTACTCCTGTTTTTCAAGGAAAGGGATTTGCATCAAGATGCGAGTTAACAGCATCTTTTCGTATATTCCGTACTGTAAAAACAGCGATAAAATTACTCATGTTTATGAGAAAGCAAAAATCTGGTATGACAGAAAAATCTGTTCAAGCATAGGGGGGATATAGAATGGACCATCCAATTCAAGGTTTAATGACAACCGCAATGCAGCATTTAAAACAAATGACTGATGTAAATACAATTGTTGGTGACCCAATTAAAGCGGCAGATGGAAGTGTAATTCTTACAGTTTCGAAAGTCAGTTTTGGATTTGCTGCTGGTGGAAGTGAATTTGGTAAAGTAGAACATTCAGGCCGTCATCCATTTGGCGGGGGAAGTGGTGGAGGAGTTTCTATTAATCCTGTTGCCTTTCTTGTTATAAATGGAGAAGGTGTGAAAGTATTACACTTAGATAAGCAAACACACGTCATCGATAAAATAATTGAATTAGCGCCACAAGCTGTTGATAAAGTGAAAGAAATGATGGATAAACGAAAAGAAGATGATCCTGAATTTCAAATTTAACGAATAAAGAAGCTGATCAGTGGATTAGCTTCTTTAATTTTTTTGTAAATAAAGCGATTTTATTTGCATTATCGATAGGGACAAACTATCATTTACATTGTACATATTTTGTTTAAAATAAGGGAGGATTTTTAAGTGGCAAATGTAACTTTTAAAGGTAACCCAATGACTTTAGTTGGAACAGAAGTTAAAGTTGGCGATCAAGCGCCTAACTTCCAAGTATTAGCAAATGACTTATCTCCAGTAAGTTTAGAAACATACAAAGGTGAAGTGAAATTAATTAGTGTTGTACCTTCAATCGACACAGGTGTATGTGATGCACAAACTCGTCGTTTTAACGAAGATGCAGCAGGTATTGAAAACGCGAAAGTATTAACAATTAGCGCTGATTTACCATTCGCTCAAAAACGCTGGTGTGCAGCAAACGGTTTAGAAAATGTTGTAACACTTTCTGATCACCGTGACCTTTCATTCGGTGAAGCTTACGGCTTAGTAATGAAAGAACTTCGTTTACTTGCTCGTGCAGTATTCGTAGTAGATAGCAATGACAAAGTAGTTTACGCAGAATACGTAGGCGAAGGTACAAGCCATCCAAACTATGAAGCAGCATTAGAAGCAGCTAAATCTGCGAAGTAATGTAAATGAAGACGACCTCTCATTAAAGTTTTACTTTAGAAGAGGTCGTCTTTTCTCATGTATTGTTAACCGAACCAATATATGAGAAAAGACGTTACATCATAAACAACTTGAAGGGGAGCTCTTTGCAAGAGGTCGCTTTTTCTTTTGGGAAAAATTTAGATTATGGTATGATATAAGTTATGTGTAAAAGAGAGAAGGAGGAATGTACGTGAGTCAGGCAGTAGAAACATTATTTTCTATTTTTGATTCTTCTACGGTAGTTTTACGTAAAGAATTAGATGTAACATATTTAGAGGCGCTTGTAGAAACAGGTGATAACTTGTTTGAAGGAGCGATTTTACAAGAGGAATTATCCGAATCAACAATTGAAAGGTTGAATCGTGAATATAGTACGTTTAATGAAGAAACATATAAAGGGGAAGAAATTCGTAAAGCATTTCAGCTAGCCATTTTAAAAGGAATGAAAGAGGGCGTACAAGCGAATCACGAAATGACGCCAGATGCAGTTGGAATGTTCATGAGCTACTTATTCCATAAATTTATGCAAGGTCAAAAAGAAATTACTGTTTTAGACCCTGCAATTGGAACTGGTAACTTAATGACTACATTGTTTAATAGCGCCAAAGAAGAACTAACAATGAGTGGATTTGGTGTAGAAGTGGATGAGGTGTTAATTAAACTTGCTTTAGTAAATGCAAATTTACAAAAGCATGCAATCGAATTCTTCCACCAAGATGGACTAGCACCACTTTATATTGATCCAGTTGATGCAGTCGTTTCAGATTTACCAATTGGTTATTATCCAAATGAAATTGTTGCAAGTGAATATACATTAAAAGCAGATGAAGGAATGTCATATGCACATCACTTATTTATTGAACAAAGTGTGAAACATACGAAAGAAGGCGGGTATTTATTCTTCTTAGTACCAAACTTCATTTTTGAAAGTGATCAAGCGCCAAAGCTACATGCATTCATTAAAGAGACATGCTTTATTCAAGGATTATTACAGCTTCCTGTTTCCATGTTTAAAAACGAGAAAAATGCAAAAAGTATATTTGTTCTCCAAAAGAAAGGTCAAGGTGTAACAATGCCGAAACAGGCACTACTAGTGGAATTACCTAAATTCTCTAACATGAAGGCTATGGAGAACATTATGGATCAATTGAATACTTGGTTTGCAACACATAAATAATAAGATATATATGTAACAGGGTTAGTAATTAATGTAGTACAGTTTTATAGGATATGTAATGTTTTTTAATATATACAAGATTTAACTGAATTTTTTTGAAATCTGTAATATATTTTTTTTCTTGGTGTTATAATTTTTTCACTTGAAATATATGTCGGACGATGTTTAAATTAAAATCGTGAGTATAAAATTTACTAATGATGAAACGTTTTCATAATGAGTGAATTTAATTAGATAAAATCGAGCGGTTTGTGGAATGATCCACACAACTACCAAGAGAAAAAGGGGCGAAAGACTAGATGTCAAAAATCATCGCGATTAACGCAGGAAGCTCTTCCTTAAAGTTCCAATTATTTGAAATGCCAAGTGAAACAGTATTAACAAAAGGTTTAGTAGAACGTATCGGTTTAGAAGATAGTATCTTCACTATTACTGTAGATGGCGAAAAACAAAAAGAAATTACAAACATCCCAGATCATGCAGTAGCAGTTAACATGCTTCTTAAGAAATTAACTGAAAACGGAATCGTAAAATCTCTTGATGAGATTGGCGGTATCGGTCACCGTGTTGTACACGGCGGCGAAAAATTTGCTGATTCTGTTTTAATTGATGCTGAAGTATTAGCTGATATCGAAGAATTAAGCGATTTAGCACCACTTCACAACCCAGCAAACCTTGTTGGTATTAAAGCATTCCAAGAAGTACTACCAAACGTACCAGCAGTAGCAGTATTCGATACAGCATTCCACCAAACAATGCCGGAATCTGCATTCCTATACAGCTTACCATATGAGTACTATGAGAAATTTGGCATCCGTAAATACGGTTTCCACGGAACTTCTCATAAATATGTAACTGAGCGTGCGGCTGAATTATTAGGTCGTCCAATTGAAAGCTTAAGCCTACTTTCTTGTCACTTAGGTAACGGTGCAAGTATCGCAGCAGTAGAAGGCGGTAAGTCTATCGATACTTCTATGGGCTTCACTCCACTTGCTGGTGTAACAATGGGTACACGTTCTGGTAACATTGACCCTGCGTTAATTCCATACATCATGGAAAAAACAGGCCAAACTGTAGAAGAAGTAGTTAGCGTATTAAACAAGAAGAGTGGTATGTTAGGTCTTACTGGTTACTCTAGTGACCTACGTGACATCATTGCGAAAGAAGAAGAAGGCGACCACCGTGCGAAAGTAGCACTTGACGTGTTCGTGAGCCGTATCCATAAATACATCGGTTCTTACACAGCTCGTATGAAAGGCGTTGACGCTATCATCTTTACAGCTGGTGTAGGTGAAAACAGTGCAATTATTCGTGAGCGCGTATTAGAAGGCCTTGAGTACATGGGCGTATACTTCGACGTAAAACGCAATAACGTATTCGGTGAAGAAGCATTCATTAGCTTCCCACACTCTCCAGTAAAAATTATCGTAATTCCAACTGACGAAGAAGTTATGATTGCTCGTGACGTATTACGTCTTGGAGATATTGGTTAATATACTATATAAAAAAGACGAGATCCTATAGGATTTCGTCTTTTTTCTTTTGGATATAGTTTAAAATTCCATCTGGATATAGCACTTTTTCCTTCTGAATGAAAGCTGTAATGGGAATCCATTTCGCATACGATACGGTTTGCTCATCTTGTATATTCATTTTTTCCATTTCATATAGTGATGTGTCTAATAAGCGTAAAGAATATAGCTGAATGATTTCATGACCAATTTCTCCATCAAGATGAAAGATATTTTCTAAGCAGCCTAAATAATTGGTGATTTCCACTTCTGTGTGAAGCTCTTCTTGAAATTCGCGAATAACAGTATGTGCTGATTTTTCACCAAGTTCAATTGATCCGCCAAGAGGTCGGTAATATGTTTCATCGCCTGTATGATATTCTTGTACGAGAAGGCGACCGTGATGTATAGCAATGCCAAAAGCTTTTGCACGTGGATACATATATAATCACTCCTTATTTATTTTGTATAAGGATGATTATAAGGCAGGGTGTGATAAAAGGTGACGTGTATTTAAGCGTTTGGCCGAATCGTGATTCCATCAAATAAGTCATTCCAAAATGCTTCATTGTACTGATATACATCCATAATAGGGCATTTTATAACACAAATGTTTTGTAATCCCCAATCTTCTTGGGCGATAGTTGGTACATCTTCAGGAATGAGTAATAGGACAGAGAATGTATGTTTAACTATTTGAGATAAAATTTGTTCCAAGGAACGTGCTTCTTCGTATGTTCCTCCCGTCCGAATAAACAATGTGGATTCTGCCGTTTCGATTGTAGTTAGAAAACGATTAATTCGATGCTCATAGTTTAACTTAATTTCTGTATAAGAAGGCCAGGATGTTGGTGTGTTTACATCTGTTTTAAAGTCGTGACAGGAGTCGATTTCATATAGGTTGTCACGGAGTCTTAATTTCGCATCATCATCCCAAAATGAGATGAAGGATAAGTTTTCGAACTGTAAAAAACGGTCAAATCGATTTTGTAATAATAAATTCACTTTTTCTAATGAAGGGCTTAGCATAAAATCGATAACACCAAAAAATGGTGATAATTCGAATTGATATAAAGCCCAAGCAGGCCAGCAGTTTTGTCCTAAGCTGAATACTGCATTATATTCTTTTTTTATATTGGATAGATTCATGTGATTCATCTCATCCTTTTTGCTAATATTTTATGTCACTAAAAAATGGTATGTGAATAAAGATAGACAAGCATATTTGCAAAGAACAAGCGGAAATATGTTACAATAGAAAAAAATCGAACGAGGTGGTTGTTGCGATGCGATCGAAGCGAGAACAAGCCATTTTAGACAATATAAAAGAATGGGAATCGCAATTAGTTGAGCAAGAAGCGACCGATTTTCAAAAAATGTTTGATAAATGGGTACATACTACAATTGCGAAATTGCCTGAGAAAAAACGAAAAGATTTCTTTACGAAAGCAGATGGATGGCTCTTTCATTTGCATGCACTTATTCAAAGTTCACAATCACAGTTAGATGCACGTAATCGCATTTTAGGAACATCGAGATTATTTGATGAATCAATTGAGCAACTTGAAGATTTGAAGGCGTTATCTATTGATCAATTAACATACATAGCAGAGCAGCAAACAGCACGTCATCGTCTATATTCATTCGTACAAGGCGGAGCAACAGGTGCTGGTGGTTTATTATTATTAACGGCTGATTTTCCGGTTATGATTGCGTTAAATGTGAAGGCTGTCCAACTTGTTGCGACATCATTTGGGCATGATGTGAACAAGCCGTATGAAATGATGCTTGCGTTAAAGGTATTCCATGCAGCATTATTGCCGGCGAGACTTCAGCAATATGCATGGTACAATTTACTGAGAGAACTCGAACAAGAGGATTCATTCTTCTATGAAGGAGACGAAGCAGTATTAAAGCCAGCTTCTACTGAGGTTGTGTTAAAACAAATTTTGAAGACGTTTTCGATTTATGCTCTTCGTCGTAAAGTATTCCAAGGCATTCCTGTACTCGGAATGGCGATTGGCTCTACAGTGAACTATCGCTTAACGAGGAATGTTACTGAATTTGCAAATAAGTTTTATCAAGTACGCTACATATTAGAAAAAGAAAAGAGAGCATGAAAAAAAGCGAGAGGCCGAAGCCTTTCGCTTTTTAGTTTGTCGCATGTTTTTTGGATATTGGAATAGAAACGGGTTGCTTTGCTGCTTTCTTTTCTGTTTTTGGATAGTAAATTAAATCCAATGTTTTTGCCTGTACGGCAATCGAAAGAATAGTAAAAGCAATTTCTGTCCAATTTAAATAATATAATGAAAGCGCAAGAACAATCGCGTCAAAGACGAAGAAAATTTGCCCAATTGTAAACCGAGTTCGTTTACTTAATATAATTGTTAAAATATCGTCTCCACCGGTTGCACCGCCAAATCGCAATATAAAACCGAGTCCAATACCAGCTAACGCACCGCCAACTACTGCAGCTACAAATAAATTATTTGATAAATCTACCGTAAAAGGAGAATAATTTTCCATAAGGGAATAAAATACTCCAAATGAAAGTGAACCTAAGAATGAATAGCCAACCATTTTTCTACCTAAAAATGAAGCACATAGTAAAATAATAGGGATATCCATTACTACAGTTGAAATAGATGGTGAAATATCATAAAAATTTTGGATAAATAGTGCAATACCTACAAAGCCACCTTCTGTTAAGTGGTTTTGGAAGTGAATGTGATATAGCGCTGCTGCTAATATAAATGAACCGATTAAAACCATAAAAACTTCTTTAATAATTTGTCGACTTTGGATGTTCCTCATCGTTATTCCTTCTTTCCGTAGTTAGTAGTCCTTTTGGTGTTGTAAACTAACTACGAGCTCACATGTAGCTTTCAGTTAGTTTACGAAAAAAACTAACTACGCTATATGTCGCTGAAGAAATAACGAATAATCCTCTCGTCCATCAATTCTCCCTACCTTCGTTTTAGTTTAAGTCTTAAAGCGACTAAACAAAACGGGGAGTAGGATTCTTCATTTAGCAATCCTGCTCTTCTTTGTTTTGTTTAGCTAGTAACAATTAAGTCCTAAACAAAACGCTATGTGTAAGAAGAGTCTTTTTTTTGCCAAATTATCCTTCGGGCAATCATAATTTCCCCACTCTCGTATTTTTTTTCGCTAGACTAAAGTATCTGAGCTAAAAAATACGCTACGTGTATGATTCGTCAATACGATGCCACATGCTCCTTCGAGCGATCATGATATCAAAATCCCTTCCTTCAAGATTTATATTATTATATCATACTTTCAAAAAATACATGCGGATGGAAACCGACAATAACCGGAGGGAATCTACAAAAAATGTTATGTTTAAATATTTTTGTAGAAAAGCCTAAGTTATTTCGTAGAACTGGACAACTTTTAGAAGTTTGTCCAATAAGTAAGAAAAGAAGGGTTTTTATTCAATTGTATTGTTCTCATCACTTTTATCTTTAAAAAATGCATCCCAGCTAATGATACTTAAAAAAGTTAAAGCGATAATAATGAAAGCTCGCATAAGTTTGAGACCTCCTTTTGTACATAGTATATGAATAATTTGTTTCGGAATGTGTCATTTTTTTACAAGCTCTAACTATTATGAGAGTATATTAATATAGATAGATGAGGGGGAGAATGGAGATATGCTAAAAGACATGTTTAAAAGAAAAGAATTAAAATGTGTTTCATGTCAGAAAAAGATTCAATATGAAGAAGAGCTAGTTGCTTTTGTAAAGTTGCCGAAAGAAAGAAGTATATTAGTAGGCCCGTTTGATGTATGTTTAGCAAAAACGGCGCAAGAAATATATTGCAAAGCTTGTTACGACAAAAAAGCATGACCCAAATTAATTGAGGGGCATGCTTTTTTCATTGGTGTGCTTTTCCCTCAGATACGTTTTGGGTTAGACGATACCAAAGCCAAAGATCGTTAATAATTGAAGCAAGATCGGCAATTTCTGAATTTAGCTTGCAAGAAATTCCAAAGTCTTCTTCGTTATTTAAGTGGTGTTGTTTAGCGTTAATATGGTGCTCAAGTTCCTTTATGCGATCAGGTATTTTTCCGCGAACTTGCTCCCATTTTAATAAAATAGAATGCTGCGCTTGTTCAGAGATGTCTTCCCATTTTTCTTGTATGTTCGGTACTTCAATTCCTAGATGTTCATTGTATATAAAATACTTTTTCATAGACACCCCTCCATTTCCCTTCCTCTATTTTACATAAAAAAAGAAAGAAGTTCGACGGAATTGTTTGAAAAAATTTTATAAATTCCCCTTGATTCATTTTATGAAAGGTGATAAAGTTTGGATTATTATAAGGAAAAATGAATATTTATTCTTTAGGGGGATGCAAAATGGAGAAGAAAAAAGTTGTATTAGCATATTCCGGAGGTCTTGATACTTCCGTTGCAATTAAATGGTTACAAGAGAAAAATTATGATATTATCGCGCTTTGCTTAGATCTAGGGGAAGGTAAAGACTTAGCGTTTGTAAAAGAAAAAGCACTTTCAGTAGGTGCAATTAAATCATATATGATTGATGTTCAAGAAGAATATGCGAATGAATATGCATTGATAGCGATGCAAGCTCACACGTTATACGAAGGGAAATATCCTCTTGTCTCTGCATTATCTCGTCCGCTTATTGCAAAAAAATTAGTAGAAATTGCAGAGCAGGAAGGCGCAAGTGCAGTTGCACATGGATGTACAGGAAAAGGGAATGACCAAGTTCGTTTTGAAGTTTCTATTCAAGCGTTGAATCCATATTTAGAAGTTATTGCGCCCGTACGTGAATGGAAATGGTCACGTGAAGAAGAAATTGCATATGCAAAAGAAAATGATATACCGATTCCAATTAATTTAGATAGCCCGTTTTCAATCGATCAAAACTTATGGGGACGCAGCAACGAATGTGGAATTTTAGAAGATCCATGGGCAGCGCCGCCAGAAGACGCATACGAGATGACGTTGGCATTAGAAGATACACCGAATAAACCAGAGTTTGTAGAAATCGGATTTGAAGCAGGGGTACCGACGACTTTAAACGGCACTGCATACCCACTCTCAGAACTAATTAAAACGTTAAATGCACTTGCTGGAAAACATGGCGTGGGACGTATCGACCATGTAGAAAATCGCCTTGTCGGTATTAAATCTCGTGAAGTATATGAATGCCCAGCAGCAATGACATTAATAACAGCGCATAAAGAACTTGAAGATTTAACACTTGTGAAAGAGGTCGCTCATTTCAAACCGATGATTGAGCAAAAACTAACAGAATTAATTTATAACGGTTTATGGTTCTCACCTTTAAAACAAGCGCTCAATGCTTTCTTACAAGAAACGCAAAAAAATGTAACAGGTACAGTACGTGTGAAATTATTTAAAGGTCATGCGATTGTAGAAGGGCGTAAATCTGAGTACTCTTTATACGATGAAAAATTAGCAACGTATACTGCCCAGGATGAATTTAATCATGATGCAGCAGTTGGATTCATTTCATTATTCGGTTTACCTACGAAAGTATACAGCCAAGTGAATCAAAAGAAGGTGGAAGCGTGAGCAAACTTTGGGGCGGACGTTTTACAGAAGAAGCGGAAGCGTGGGTTGAAGAGTTTGGAGCATCCATCTCCTTTGATCAACAATTAGTAAATCAAGATATAAAAGGGAGTATCGCACATGTAACGATGTTAGCAAAGCAAGGCATCGTTACGAAAGAGGAAGCAGAGAAAATAAAGATAGGGCTTCAATATTTACTAGAGGAAGCGAAACAAAATAAATTGAATTTCTCAGTCGAGGCTGAGGACATTCATTTAAATATTGAAAAGATGTTAATTGAAAGAATCGGTGAAGTAGGAGGGAAACTTCATACAGGCCGAAGCCGTAACGATCAAGTAGCGACAGATATGCATTTGTATTTAAAAGAAAAAGTAGAAGATATTATAAAAGCTACAAAACAATTGCAAACTGTTCTTGTTCATCAAGCGGAAAATAACATTGAAACAATTATGCCCGGCTATACGCACTTGCAACGTGCACAGCCGATTTCATTTGCGCATCATATTCTTGCTTACTTTTGGATGTTAGAGCGCGATGTGAATCGTTATGAAGATTCGTTAAAGCGTATTAACATTTCACCATTAGGAGCAGGAGCACTAGCTGGTACAACATTCCCGATTGACCGAGAATATAGTGCGGAGCTTCTTGGATTTAATGGAATCTATGAAAATAGTTTAGATGCGGTAAGTGATCGTGATTTCATACTGGAGTTTTTAAGTAACTCATCTATGCTCATGATGCACTTATCACGCTTTTGCGAAGAACTTATTTTATGGAGTAGCCAAGAGTTTCAATTTATTGAAATGAGCGATCAATACGCAACAGGAAGCAGTATTATGCCGCAAAAGAAAAATCCGGATATGGCGGAACTTATTCGTGGTAAAACGGGCAGAGTATACGGTAATTTATTCAGTTTACTTACAGTAATGAAAGGATTGCCGCTCGCTTACAATAAAGACTTACAAGAAGATAAAGAAGGAATGTTTGATACAGTGAAAACAGTAGAAGGATGCCTTCATATCATGGCAGGCATGCTTGAAACGATGACTGTAAACAAAGAAAAAATGGGGCAAGCTGTGACGCAAGACTTCTCTAATGCAACAGAAATTGCTGATTATTTAGCAAGCAAGGGACTGCCGTTCCGTCAAGCTCATGAAATTGTCGGGAAACTAGTTCTTCATTGTACGCAAAAAGGAATCTATTTATTAGATGTACCACTTGAAGCGTATAAAGAAATGAGTCCGTTATTTGAAGAAGATTTATATGAAGTTCTTTCACCTTATGCAGCTGTAAAGCGTCGTAACAGTGCTGGTGGGACAGGGTTTGAGCAGATTGAAAAGGCTTTGGAGAAGGCGAAGGGGTTAGCAATAGAGTTTGTTGGAAGTTAAATGATATATGATATAGAAGGTAAGGTGCTTTTTTAGAAAGTACCTTACCTTTTTGTATTTAGATTTTTAGGTATGTATCTATCATTTCATAATTATGTTTCATAATCATAAAATGATGCTTCTCATGAATCGCTAATAGTTGAATAGATTGAATAAGGTTAGGGTAGTGAGCAATTGGATCTAAAAATACGATATGTCCTGCAATATTTTCTTCTGTATTTTGAACTAGTTTTTTTATTTCATCTGTTTCACGTGAAAGTAAGTCTTCTAATTCTGTTACATTCATAGAATCATAAACTTTCTTTGAAGGGATTAAAATCCAAGGTGCTTTCATTCCTCTGCCATGCTTCTCCTTGTATTCGGCATAAATGTCATGCATGTCAGTTGCGAATGGGGTGTTTCTTCTTAGTTTGGCATAGGGGATAAGAGTGAAAGAGAATTTAATCGCTACTTTTAGCATCCTTGTAATTAAATATAAGTGATAAAAGTGCTCTCCAATAGACCATTTTCCGTCCTCTTTTCTATGCCATAGTTGTTCTTGTGAAAGTGAATGAAGCTCAGGAAGGAACTGGTTTCTTTGCACATGTAATGTGTGAAAATGTTTTGAGATATTTTCAGATTTCATATTCTGGTATCCTCTGCGTTTTTTTTCCTAATTATAACATTTTTCGTATAGATGTAATTAAGCCTAGAACAATATGTTCTAGGCTTAAAGCTTCATTGATTAATCATACTTGTGGCGATCTTCTGTAATTCGAATGTATTCAATATCCATTAAATCTCTAAGTAATGCACCGTGACTTAGTTCAAAACCATGTTTTTCTTTAAAATGCTCGCGAATCGTATTTAACATTTCGAGTTCTGTACCGTTCACATCTAAAATAATACGTTCATAATCATCCATGTAGCATCCTCCTTTTCTAAACACATATATTTTGTCCGTCTATTTCTAAAAAATGTATGTTAACCTAATGTTAGGAAATGAGAAAGGAATGGAAGATGAGACGTATTTATCCCGCATTAACGGGCAGTAAGACCCCCACCTCAAAATTCAGCGAAAGCAAAGAAGTTAGGTGGGGGATCAACTGCCCGTAAAAGCCCGATTGGTTCAACTAATAATCAGTGGGGGATGAACAAAACCCCCACTGATTAAAGTTTCACTTTATTTTGTAGGGTTAATTTTGTACACGTTAATCGTATTACACGTTGCATTCCCGATTGTATTTTCATTTGAGAATGTAGAAACAATACACGTTGCGATATTTATCTTTACTTTATTTGTAGTAGATTGCTGTATTTCTGTATGGCTTTCTAGAAAAAAGAAAGTACAAGAAGTAAAAGATAAAAAAGAAATAGAACGGAAAAAGAGAAAACGTTCATTTTGGATGACGACGTATTGTTTTTCTTTAGTGATTGCTGCTGCATTTTTTAGTGAGCATATTCCACTAGAAAGATTGGATATTGAATTTTGGGCAATTGTATTTGCATGTTATTTTTTCATGCATTTTCTTCCTTATATGAAAGAAAGGCGAGGAGAAGAGGAAGATCCGATTGAAGAAGAAGTGAGAGAACAAGAGAGTAAGAGAATAGAAGAAGACATAAAGAAACTTGGAGAACACAAGTGGTATTTAAAATCTAAAATCATATATGTTCTTTGTTTTATTACGCCGCCAATTGGTTATTTGTATGTTTTTTTACTTCGCAAAAAAATGACAGAAGATGCAAAACAAACGTACTTAACGGTTGCGACGATAATGATGGCGCTATGGTCTTTGAAATTCCTTCCGCCCTATGTGTTGGCAGTTACCGTTGTTGTTGTGGCTTGTCTTGTATTTATAGTGAAGTTTGTGAAATGAAAAACACCAAGCCCATGTGGACTTGGTGTTTTAATTATAAATTAAAGATCACCTTGCTCCTCATCACCACGAACAACAAGGACATCGCATTTCGCATAGCGAATAATATGTTCAGAGACGCTACCAATTAGGAAACGTTCTACAGCATTTAAACCAGTTGCACCACACATAATTAAATCCACTTTATTGTTTGGAGCGATTTCTTTTGAAATTTTAGATTTAGGATTACCAAATTCTAATACAGTTTCTACTTTTTCAAGACCAGCTTCAAGCGCAGTTTTTTTGTAGTCTTCTAATAAGTCTTCTGCAAATAGATTTGCACGTTCAGCAATTGCGCGGCTATAAGCCTCTACTGCTGAGTATGCTTTTACATCAACGATATGAGCAATTGTTAATGTTGCGTTGTTTCGTTTTGCAACTTGAATTGCTTTTTTAAAGGCTTTTTCTGCTTCTTTAGAACCGTCCACCGCAATTAAAATATTTGTATATGTATTATTCATAGTAAATTCCTCCCAATCATTTTTATTACCGTTTACAACTTTATTATAAAACAAATTTTGGTAATGTGCTTGTCGGAAACGTTACAGAATTTTGAAAACTTTGTTTCAATTCATTTTAGTTGTAATTGAAGCGAGAACTTGTTACATATGGAGTATAGCAATTTAAAAGGAGGCATGTTTGTGAGACACGCGCTCATTACAGCCGGTACGAAAGGTTTAGGAAAGAAAGTAACAGAAAAGTTATTGGATAAAGGATATTCAGTAACAGTAACATATCATAGCGATACAAGTGCTATGGAAACAATGAAAGAAACATATAAAAATATGGAAGAACGTCTACAGTTCGTGCAAGCTGATGTCACGAAAAAGGAAGATTTACATAAAATAGTAGAAGAAGCGATGAGCCGTTTTGGCAAAATTGACTTCTTAATTAATAATGCTGGTCCTTACGTATTTGAAAGGAAAAAATTAGTCGATTACGAAGAAGACGAATGGAATGAAATGATCCAGGGTAATTTAACAGCGGTGTTTCATTTATTAAAACTTGTCGTACCGATTATGAGAAACCAGCAATTTGGCCGTATTATTAACTATGGATTTCAAGGGGCAGATAGCGCGCCTGGATGGATTTATCGTTCAGCCTTTGCAGCTGCGAAAGTCGGACTTGTTTCTTTAACGAAAACAGTCGCATACGAAGAAGCTGAATACGGTATTACTGCGAATATGGTATGTCCTGGTGATATAATTGGTGAAATGAAAGAGGCAACGATTGAAGAAGCACGAAATCTGAAAGGTAGTAACACACCAATTGGTAGATCTGGAACAGGGGAAGATATCGCAAGAACCATTTCGTTTTTATGTGAGGACGATTCTGATATGATTACTGGCACGATTATTGAAGTAACAGGCGCTGTTGATGTTATTCATAGACATCGATAGAATTAAATAAAGTGAAGTTTCGAATAATTGGACAGTTTATCCTTTATACTGAGAGGTACGGATAATACTGTCCTTTCATGTAAGATTAAATCTATCGGAAAACTCGCATTATTTTTTGTCAAATATTGAGATATTATGTTAGAATATAAGAGTATAGAAAGCGCTTTAAAAAAAGATTCAGGGGTCATTTCATAACTCAAGGGGGAACTAATAATGCGTATCGGTATTCCAACAGAAATTAAAAACAACGAAAACCGCGTGGCAATGACGCCAGCGGGAGCTGTACATTTAGTACAAAATGGTCATGAAGTTTTTGTTCAAAAAGGATCAGGTGTAGGATCAGGCTTTACAGATGAAGAATACGTACAAGCTGGTGCGAAACTTGTTGAAACTGCTGAAGAAGCATGGAATCAAGATATGGTTATGAAGGTAAAAGAGCCAGTTGAAAGTGAATACGGTTATTTCCGCGAAGGTTTAATTTTATTCACATACTTACACTTAGCTCCAGAGCCAGAATTAACGAAAGCATTAATTGATAACAAAGTGGTATCAATTGCATACGAAACAGTACAATTAGACAATCGTTCTTTACCATTACTTGCACCTATGAGTGAAGTAGCTGGTCGTATGTCTGCGCAAATCGGTGCACAGTTCCTTGAGAAAAACAAAGGCGGTAAAGGTATTTTACTTGCAGGCGTTCCAGGGGTGAAACGCGGCAAAGTAACAATTATCGGCGGTGGTCAAGCTGGTACAAACGCAGCGAAGATTGCAGTAGGTTTAGGTGCAGATGTAACAATCATCGACTTAAGTGCAGAACGTCTTCGTCAATTAGATGACATTTTCGGAAACCAAGTAAAAACTTTAATGTCTAACCCGTATAACATTGCAGAAGCTGTAAGAGAATCTGATCTTGTAATCGGTGCAGTATTAATCCCAGGTGCAAAAGCGCCAAAACTTGTAACAGAAGAAATGATTCAATCAATGGAACCAGGTTCTGTCGTTGTAGATATCGCGATTGACCAAGGTGGTATTTTCGAAACAACTGACCGTATTACAACTCATGACAACCCAACTTACGAAAAATATGGCGTTGTTCATTATGCAGTTGCAAATATGCCAGGTGCGGTTCCACGTACATCAACTCTTGCATTAACAAACGTAACAGTACCATATGCAGTACAAATTGCTAACAAAGGCTACAAAGAAGCTTGCCTAGGCAACACTGCATTATTAAAAGGTATTAACACATTAGATGGCTACGTAACATTCGAAGCAGTTGCAGAAGCGCACAGCTTACAATACGCTGATGCAAAAGAGCTTCTTGAAAAAGCTCCTGCTTTATCATAATAGAAATAAAATAAAGACCTTTCCTTTGTAGGAAGGGTCTTTTTGTTTAAACTAATTATCTAATTTCTTCACAATTTTCAAGCCGAACATCATTGTGAAGAAAAGAATTCCAAACAAGTAATACAGGGCATACTCTACTCGTATCGTCGAATTTTTGTCAGTAATATATAAAATAAATAGTATCGCAGAGCCGATTAAATGAGAGAGACCGAAAATTTGCGCCATAAGCTTTAAGCCCATTTTTTCAATTCTTTCATCTGTCTCAGGTAATGGGTATTGCTCGGACTCTTTCTTTTTTTTCTTAAAGAATATTCGTTTCACTACTAATAGTACCAAGGCTAAGAGTATGTATACGCTAGCGAATAGAAGGACAGAACGAATCTTTTCTTCATCACTACTATTGAAATAAAGAAAGGCCGATCCTAACACTAAAATAGTAAGATGCGAAGCAAACCCTTGGATAAAATTATTTTTCATTTTTTTCCTCCCCAGTCTTATCTAATTGAAATAAATCCTCCACTTTACAGCCGAAAAACTCACATAATTTCAATGCTAATTCTAAACTTGGGTTGTATTTATTCTTCTCGATAGCGATGAGGGATTGTCTGGTAATTTGAACAGAGGAAGCTAATTGCTCTTGGGTGATGTCTCTAACGACGCGGAATTGTTTTACTTTATTTTTAATCAAATATACAAAGTCTCATTTTTGTAAATTTGTTACATTTATAATATCCATTTTTAGGTAAAAAGTAAATGAAACTTTACAAAAAGTAAATGAAACTTTACGAGAAATATTGCTTGTTACAATGTATATTTTTGTGATAATTTGGAATTAAACGGAAAATGAAGGTCGATAGAGGGGATTGGGTGTGGAGAACTATGGAAACAGTAAATCTATTAGAACTAACAAAAGATATTAAAGGCCAACATAAAAACTTCATCGTTTCAAATGTAAATAGTCATTGCTTACGAATCGCTGTATTTACTGGCGAATATGATTGGCACTATCATTCTAATTCGGATGAATTATTTATTGTGCTAGAGGGAGAACTATTGATCGATTTTGAAGATGGAGAAACGGCGGTTTTAAAGCCAAATGATTCTATCTTAATTCCAGCATGCACGATTCATAGAACGAGAGCATTCAAGAGAACGGTAAATCTTTGTTTTGAAAATATAGAGGCTGATACGATTAAAGTGGAGCAATTATGAAAACATTATCTGTAGCCGAGTATAGAAAAATTCTTCCGATTTTAGAAGGTCATACAAGGACAACAACCTTTGCTCATGCGGTATGTGATCAAATGATAGATGGTGAAGTTTTTGCAAACGAGAAGTTAACAGCAGGACTAATTCGTACAGCTAATGGTATCTATTATTTATTTGGTGATACGGATGATCAAAATTATAACGAATATTTATTTGCGTATTTAAAAATGGCTATTGAAAAAACAGAGAAGAGATTTACATTGTTCACTTCGAGTGACGAGTGGGAAATGATGTTAGAAGAGCGTTTTAGTAATGCATTTCGGAACATCCCACGAATGACATTTCAATTTCAAAGAGAAGTTTTTGAAGATAGAAGAATAGAATTAAACAAAAATACATATGAAATTAAACGTATTGATAAAAGTGATATAGAACGAAGTAATGAATTTACAGAGGATTATTACAAAGAATATTGGGGATCAAAAGAAGTGTTTTTAAATAACGGCTTTGGTTTTTGTATAGAACAAGATGGGATGATTGTAGCCGAATGCGTCTCAATATTTAGAGGGAATGGTTTTGCTGAAATTGATATTGCAACACATGAAGCACATCAAGGGAAAGGGTTAGCTCAAGCTGTCGCAACACGTTTCATTGAACAGTGTATACAAAATCATATTACACCATGCTGGGATTGTAATGTAGATAACATTCCCTCACAAAAATTAGCTAGTAAATTAAGCTTCCATAATCCAGTAGAATATGTTTTGTTTGTCCGCAAGAAAATGGGGGAATAAAAGATGAACGTAGAATTAACAAGATTCAAAGTCAAGCCAGGTAAAAGTCATCGCGTAGATGAATGGATGCAGCTTCTTAATGATAATATGAAAGAAGTGCTTTTGACATTAAACGACGAAAAGATGTATGTAGAGACAATTTTCCGGGAAATAAGAGATGGAGAAGAGTACTTATATTGGTATTCTGTGCAAGGAGAAGGCGGGGCTCTTGTCGAAAATTCTCATCATGAAATTGATAAAAAGCATTTAGCGTTTTGGTATGAATGTATTGATGAAGAAACACCGTCTGTTGATATGGAAACAGAAGTTGTTATGATTCAAGATGTTGTGAAGGAAGTAATGAAATAATAGAATAGTATGTTGGAGAGAAGCGCATCAAAATAGATGTGCTTTTTATTTTGAAAAAAATTTTAAAGAAAAGCGATTTTTATGTAGGGTTAAAAGATCCTAAAGATGGTGCGATATTAAATGCGGAAATGGCAAAAAATGTTTTTGGATTTGAAGGAAGTTATTCAAAAGTGAAAGAAGATATGAAAAAAGATATAACAATAAACTCAAAAGAATTTCTATACCAAATGAAGTATTTAGCAAAAAATAGTGAAGGTATACCAAGTGATTATTTTGAACAATATTATAAAGAAATAAAAAACACGAAACCAAAAGACCTACCAATATACGGTATAGTTGTAACAGGGAAAACAGAGGATTTACAAGGTTTACAAGGAGCACCATATATTAAGGCGGCTGTAAGAGGCGTAACAGTTGAGAAATATTGATCACAATTAATTAATGTGAATAATCAGAAAATTTATGTTATAATATGGGAAAAGGAGGCTTATATGAGGCAAATACATGGAGCAATTTATATTTACATAACAATGTTTTTCGTAGGAGCATCTTATGGATTAGGGCATGTGTATTCGCATCCTATATTAACTTTTTTAAGCGGAGCATGTATGGTGTTTGCGTTTCTTGTCCACCTTTTCTCAGTTTGGATCGTGAAATTTCAAATAAATATTAGTGAGATAGAAGAAGGCACTTTTTGAGTGGCCTTCTTTTTTAGTAATAATATTTATGAAGTTCTTGTAGTAATTTTTCAACTTCACGTTCAGTTTTTTTACATATAGACATTGTACGTAATTTGAAAAATAAGCTGCGCAAGAAAGATTTTATATTTCCGTATAGAAATTCATACGAGTCAATATGTAGTGTCGGTTTTTGAACTTGTAATTGAGCTACTAGATCACGAAGGGCTAATATGAGTATTTCTTCCTCCAAGCCATTTTGCAGCATTACGACAATCGGATAAACGAGACGCTCATCTTCTTCATATTTGTAATAAATGGAATGGACACAAACTTTGTTTAATAAAGTTTGTAGTATTTTTTCGTAATGTGAAGTTTCCAGTTTAGGATTATTAACAAGTGCCTCAAATGTATCGGAAGCATGAGCGATACTATGTGCCCAGCCTTGGTCTTGTACATACCCACGGAAATCCTGTTCTTTGTTCATATATAGAATTAATTTATCTTTTACATTTAAAATATCAGTCTGTGATAAGAAATTATGATTTGTATCAGCATCAATAATGAGAGCGATTAATAATGTTGTAAATGCACGGGTAAATACAGCATCGTCTTTATCCGAATGAATCTTATAAAATAAATATTTTTCACTGATGCTTTCTGATAATAGTTTCTGTAAGTGGGTGTGTGAAATATAGTCCTTCTTGATTAGATGATAAAAAGTAGAGTAAATGAGTTTGTCCCTTAAATAGCTATCAGTAACACCGATATGTTGAAGCATACTTGAACTTAAAGAATCAATATTGAGAGCACCATTGATTACGTAATTATTATCACGAATTTCTTCTAACTGTTTTTGTAACATGTAAACCCTCCTGTTTTAGAAAATTCTGTATATTATTAGTATAATGAGAGGAAGAAATAGACAAGAAATAAGTGCTTTTGAATGGGGGGACATTATGAAGAGAGCATTATTCTTTTTTATTAGTATTTTCTTTTTTGGAAGTTGTTCGATTTCGTATGTTACTTTTTCTAGCGAGAGCAAAAGTTGGACGGGGCAATATAAAGGTCATATTAAGGATGACAGTGAAGATGGAATGTTTACGTTTCAGTATAAGGGCGGAGATGGGATGATAAGTATGAAGAGAAGATGGTTTTAAAGCGGAAATAGCGAAGAGTGAGGGATTAAAAATGAATAGAAATATGAAAATTTCTATGCATATATTTTTAAGTGTACTTCTAATCATATTATCAGCGTGTACTACGAAAACAGTAGAGCAAGTAGGAGTAAAAGAAGAATCTAAAGAAGGGTATGTAATATTGAGAAATGGCACAATATTTTTTGACAGTGATAAAACTTTTAAAACAAAAGTAGAGTTGCAAAATTATATGGAACAACAAATGAATAAAGAGCATCCATCACATACAGTCTTGAGTTTTAAGAATAAAGACGCATATAATCAATTAAAAACAGGGGATAAAATAAAAGTATGGTCTTCTCAAACACTTGAGAGTTATCCATCAAAAATGATTGTAGAGAAATTTGAAATAGTAGAGAAATAGAAAAGGCAGCAATTACGCTACCTTTTTTATTATTTCACAAATTGTAATTCTTTCGGGAATTTCGTTAAGATTTCTGATCCGTCTTTTGTGATATAAATATCATCTTCAATACGAACGCCGCCTACGTTTGGTACGTAAATACCTGGCTCGATTGTGAAGACCATACCTTCTCTTAATGGAGACTCGTTACCAGCTTTTACATCTGGATATTCGTGTACGCTAATTCCAAGTCCGTGACCAAGGCGGTGCGGGAAGAAGTCGCCGTAACCTGCATCTGCGATAACAGAGCGAGCAGCGTTATCGATTGCGCCAAATGTAACACCTGGTTTACATGCTTCAACTGCTTGTAGTTGTCCAGCAAGTACAGTGTTGTAAATGCGAGTTTGTTCTTCAGAAATATCACCAAATGCTACTGTACGCGTAATGTCAGAGCAATAACCTTCAATGATTACACCTAAATCAAATAGTACGAAATCACCGCGTTTCATTTTGTTTGCACCTGGAATACCGTGTGGAAGAGCAGAGTTTGCACCTGCTAATACCATCGTATCGAATGACATTTTATGGATGCCTTTTGTTTTTAATTCATGCTCAATAATTGCTAATACTTCTAGCTCACTACGATTTTCTTTAATTGCATTTACACCAACTTCAACAGCATAATCTGCCATTTTAGCCGCTTCACGCAAAATAGAAAGTTCTTTTTCGTCTTTAATTAAGCGAAGCTCGCGAACTTTCTCTTCAGCTGATTTGAAAGCTGCATTTGGGAATAACTTTGTTAATTCTTCGTAACGTTCTACGTTTAAATGCTCTTTTTCAATTGCAACTGCATTTGCATCAATACCGCGATCTTTAATTGCTTTTGCAATCATATCCCATGGTCTGTCCGTATCAGTAAATCCGATAATCTCATGTGCCCAGCCAGCGTTACGTGCTTGACCTTCTTCCATTTTAGGACAAATTAAAATAGGCTCTTTTTCTTGGAATACAAACATACCAAGTAGTCTTTCATGTGGTTCACAGTGGAAGTTTGTCATGTAGAAGACGTTCGGTGTAGAAGTTAAGAACGCAGCTTCTACGTTTTTTTCTTTTAGCCATTGCATTAAATTTTCTAATCTAGCATTCATCGATTGGCACCCCCGAGATATTTAATTACAAATATAACTTTACATCGGAGGAAAGCGTTATGACAAGTAAATCGATGTTAGAAAAGACAGGGGATTGAGAAATCATGTAGAATAAAAAGTGAGAATATGAATAGGGAGGAATGTAATGATGAAAGTATCGTATCACGGGCATTCAGTTATAAAGATTGAAACGAATGGAAAAGTTATTTTAATTGACCCATTTTTAACGGGAAATCCGAAAACAGATTTAAAGGCTGAAGATGTAAAAGTTGATGCGATTATTTTATCGCACGGACACGGTGATCATGTTGGGGATACAGTAGCGTTAGCAAAGAACAATAATGCGGTCGTTGTGGCACCGTTTGAATTAGCGACATTTTTAGGATGGCAAGGTGTAAATACGCATCCAATGCATATTGGTGGTTCACATGAATTTGACTTTGGAAAAGTGAAATTTACTCAAGCATTCCACGGCTCTAGTTATATTGATGAAGAAAATAAGACGATTACATATACAGGTATGCCAGCTGGTATTTTGTTTACAGCAGAGGAGAAAACGGTATATCATGCAGGAGATACTGCTTTATTCTCTGATATGAAGTTAATTGGAGAACTGAATAATATTGATTTAGCATTTTTACCAATTGGCGATAATTTCACAATGGGGCCAGAAGATGCTGTGTTAGCAGCAAAATGGATAGAGGCGAAAACAGTTGTACCGATGCATTACAATACGTTCCCAGTTATTGAACAAGATCCATATCAATTTGTAGAAAAGCTACAAAATTGTACAGGGAAAGTATTAGAAGCTGGAGAAAGTATTACACTATAAAAAAGAAACCCTTCATTTGAAATGACAAGTGAAGGGTTTTTTATGTGTGTAGTACAGTTTTTAAAGTCTGTATTTGTTTAGCTGATTCTTCTCGTTTTGTACGTGGCTGTTCGGGTGTTTCATTCAACTCCATTGCAACTTTTTTCCCATCTACGAAAGCTAAAAATACAGCACCTACAACCTCTAAAAATTTTTTCATCATGTATTCGCTCCTTTGTTTCATTTCTTGTCTTAATTGTATATGGAATCGGGTGGACAAACTATCGAACGAGATGACAACAGCATTACATTGTTGTAATAGAATGACTGGTGGAATGTAAGGGGTATTTTGTTATAAAAAAAATGGTACAGGCATATAAAGAGAGAGTGTAACAGTTTTGAAAATATAGTATACTGAAAATACAACACATGAAGAATTTAGGGAAAAGAAAGTATGGTGAAACCATTTGGCTACCAAACATAATCAAATTTTAGAACATATTAATAGCCTGCCGGTAGGGCATAAAATTTCTGTGAGGCAAATTGCGAAAGATTTGAGTGTAAGTGAAGGGACAGCTTACCGTGCAATTAAAGACGCAGAAAATAAAGGGTATGTTAGTACAATTGAACGTGTCGGAACAATTCGAATTGAACAAAAGAAGAAAGAGAATATCGAAAAACTGACATATGCAGAAGTCGTTAACATTGTCGATGGTCAAGTACTTGGAGGCAGAGAAGGACTACATAAAACATTAAATAAATTCGTAATCGGGGCTATGAAATTAGAAGCGATGATGCGCTATACAGAAGCAGGGAATTTACTTATCATAGGTAACCGTACGAACGCACATCAATTAGCACTAGAAGCAGGGGCAGCAGTGTTAATTACGGGCGGATTTGATACGGAAGACCATGTGAAGAAATTAGCAGACGAATTAAAACTTCCAATTATTTCAAGTAGTTATGATACATTTACGGTCGCAACGTTAATTAACCGTGCAATTTATGATCAACTTATCAAGAAAGAAATTGTACTCGTTGAAGATATTTTAACGCCAATTGAAGAAACATTATATTTAAAGCCAAATGATACAGTACAGCAATGGCATGCGTATAATGAAGAAACGATGCATGGACGTTATCCAATTGTTGATGAAAATAAAAAGGTGTTAGGTATTGTAACTTCAAAAGATATGATTGGTGTCGTGAAAGAAACACCAATTGATAAAGTGATGACAAAGCATCCAATTACGGTAAACGGAAAAATGTCTGTCGCAGCTGCAGCACGTATGATGGTGTGGGAAGGTATTGAGTTACTTCCTGTTGTGGAAGAAGGGAATAAATTGCAAGGGATCATTAGTCGCCAAGATGTACTTCAGGCGTTGCAAATGATTCAACGTCAACCGCAAGTTGGGGAAACAATTGATGACATTGTAACGAACCAATTTATGACGCCGAAAGAAGCGAAAAATGAGCATTTGTATCAATTTTCAGTGACGCCACAAATGACGAATTCAATCGGGACGTTATCTTACGGTGTATTCACAACAATTGTGACAGAAGCAACAAACCGTGTCATTCGTGCGCAGAAGAAGAGCGATTTAATTGTTGAAAACTTAACCATTTATTTCGTAAAGCCAGTTCAAATTGATAATGTTGTATCAGTTCATCCGAAAGTATTAGAAATTGGGCGTAAATTTGGTAAGATTGATGTAGAAGTGCATCATGAAGGTAATGTTGTCGGGAAAGCATTACTTATGGTGCAATTGATCGATAAATAAAAAGATGGAACAAATCGCTTTGGTTTGTTCCATCTTTTTTGTTTTATTGAGTTTGGAAGTTATTACTAAAGATGTGGAAGAGTTTTAGCGGGAAATATATATAAGGAGAGATGATTGTATAATTAGAAAAAACAGAATATTAATTCGTTTAGAATGTATACTATGATATAATTAGATTGTAAGATAATGGATGTCGGAAGGGGATGCAATATGTCAGCAGAATTACTCTTTTTTGGTGGTATCGCACTCTTTTATTTCCTTGTGATGATACCAATTCAATACTTATACTTACAAGGATTAAATGAAAAAAAGAAACGAACAGGATTATCTCAGCAAGAACTATACAAACAGATGTCTTTTGAAGAAGAACAATTACATTTTCACGTGCAAGGTAATCCCTTTAATATACCATCTGCGTTTGTTGCATATATGATTTTGAAAGTGAAGGGACGTAAAAAAGCATCACAATGTTGATGCTTTTTTACGTTGTTTTATAAGATTCGGCTTCTTTGACTGCTAATGGTAGAAAATGTTTATATTGGCGGAATCCATTAAATGTACTCGCGCTGCCAAGTAAAATAAACAAAACACCAACGATAATGCGTGCAGTTGAAAGTTCTAAAAAGAATTGGTTTATCCCAAAGAATAGGACGAATAAGCCGAGTGCCATTGCGGATTTTCCTGAGAGCCAACCTTTCTCCATTGGACGTTTTGTACGAAAGAACTTTGTTTTGTAGAAGAGGTACAACACAAATGAGATGATAATACAAAAGACGAATATTGGCATAATACACGCTCCCATCGATTGGTATAAAAATAACAATTTAGAAAAAAGAAAAATCTAAACTTTCTAATTTTTATTATAAAGCAATTGTTCGCATGTATGAAATGTTTTCCGTTATAATGGGGGATAAAGTGAAACTTTAATTAGTGTGGGGAGATCCCAAGTACTAATTATTAGCCCTCACCAATCGGGCTTTTACGTGCATTCAGGCTCCAAATTAATTTTGCCCCATTGTTTTTAATACTTTTGAGGTGGGAGTCTTACTACACGTTAATGCGGGATAAAATGAAGAAGTTGAATAAAAAGGAGATTATACATATGCATGAGCAAATTTTAGGAGCAATTAAAGAGTTTGATACAATTATTATTCATCGTCATGTACGTCCGGATCCGGATGCGTTAGGTTCTCAGTGCGGACTTGGTACAATTCTGCAAGAATCGTTTCCAGAGAAAAATATTTATATGGTTGGGTACAACGAGCCTTCTTTAGCGTTTTTACGAGTAATGGATGATATTGAAGATAGTGTATATGAAGATGCACTTGTTATCGTATGTGATACTGCGAACCAAGAACGTGTTGACGATCAACGCTATGCAAAAGGGAAGATGCTAATTAAAATTGATCATCATCCGAATGAAGATCCGTACGGAGATATTACGTGGGTAGATACGACATCAAGTTCTACAAGTGAAATGATTTATGAGTTTTACAGTTATGGAAAAGATAAAGGATTACAGATAACGAAAGAAGCAGCTCGTCTTATTTTAGCGGGTATTGTTGGGGATACAGGTCGTTTCTTATTCCCGAATACAACAGCGAAAACACTTCGTTACGTAAGTGAACTCGTTGACATGGATGTAAAATTCACAGATTTATACAATGAAATGTATAAAACGAAAGAAAAAATTGCTCGTTTAAACGGTTATATTTTACAAAACTTTACGATGGTAGAAGAAGGTGCAGCGTACATTAAATTAACGAAAGAGGTACTAGAAGAGTTTGATGTACTTTCTACTGAAGCATCTGGTGTTGTCGGGGCACTTGGTAATATTGATGGATTAAAGGCGTGGGTTCTATTTTTAGAGGAAGATGATGTTATTCGTGTTCGTCTTCGTTCAAAAGGACCAGTTATTAATAAGTTAGCAATGCAATATAATGGCGGAGGACATCCGATGGCTTCTGGTGCAAAAGCATCTTCTTGGGAAGAAGCAGATCGCCTGTTTGCTGATTTACGTGAGCTGTGTAGATAAAAATTGTATGTTGAACGAAAGAGAAGGAGAGGCACTGAAGCCCTCCTTTTTTTTATTTTTCTTTCTCTATATCAATACTAATTTCAAGTACGGTATCAAAAGAGACTGTGTCTACTTTAAAGCGGTATATACGATCGTAATGTTTGTACGTTTTATTTTCGATGACTTTTTTGAGCAGGTCTTTATTTTTTGCGATGCTTTGAATGTTTTTCGTTAAAAGATGCTGGAGATCATTATGGATAGAAGTGGTCATGTTTTCAAGTGTAAGATTGTCTAAATCATATTTTTTTCGATTTATAATTTTTATTTTGATTTCTTGAATTGTTAAGAGCCGTTTATTTTCTGTGTTCAATTTCTCTTGGTCTTCGAGAAGGACGTGGAGTTTTGCTTCTTGTTTTTCGATAATTTCTTTTTGTTCTGCTATTTTACTAGTTTGTTCTTCTTGAAAAACACCGTATATGTACAAAAAAACAAACCAGCTCAAAACTCCTCCAACAGCAGCGCCAGCTAAAACTAAATACCACCTTTTGGCTGTATTGGCACTGGGTACTCTCATACATGTTCCTGTGTAAGCCATTTAATAATAATAAGACCAGTTTGCATACCGCCAGTTGCAAAAAAAATAAGGAGAATTTGTTTTACGATATCTTTCATATCTCCACCAAAGAAGCTTCTTTCAAAGCTATAAAAGGTATCGAACGTTCCGCCAATTGCTGCAACGAGTGCCCAAATTCTTAAATTTTGGGCGAATTGATTAATATAAGTTAGAGTTGGTTTTCCGATGAGAAATGCACCAAATCCGCCTATTAATGAACCACCAAGTATAACTCCAAAGGCAATAAAATAACTAATAATAAGCAGAGAGAAAAAAGTATGTTCTCTTACATCCATCGTCATTCCCCTTTCTTCTTCATATATATGGACAAAGTATGAGAAGTATGTTTTGATTTCCGCTTTCCTCATCACCTATAATAAAAGTAGTCACATAGGTAAAGAGAGGGTACAACAGTGAAGTTTGTGCATTTACAATGTCAAACCGTTTTTAGTTTATTAAAAAGTGCTTGTAAAATTGATGAGCTTGTCATTCGGGCGAAAGAGCTTGGATTTTCATCGCTGGCCATTACAGATGAAAATGTTATGTATGGAGTTATTCCGTTTTATAAAGCATGCAAGAAAAATGGTATACAGCCTATTATCGGCTTAACAGCTTCTATTTTTAGTGAAGAAGAAGAAAGGTCTTATCCACTTGTCTTACTTGCTGAGAATGAAATAGGCTATCAAAACTTATTAAAAATCTCTAGCAGCATTATGACGAAGTCAAAAGAAGGTATCCCGAAGAAGTGGCTTGCTCATTATGCGAAAGGGTTAATTGCAATTTCACCAGGGAAAGATGGAGAGATTGAACAGCTATTATTAGAAGACAAAGAGAGTCAGGCTGAAGAAGTAGCTCATACGTATCAAAATATGTTCAGCAATTTTTATATAAGTTTGCAGCATCATGCAATTCAAGATGAACTGCTTTTACAAGAAAAACTGCCTGAATTTATTAATAAGGTAAACGTTCCAGTCGTTGCAACAAATGATGTTCGCTATATTAATCAAAGTGACGCACTTGTTCATGAATGTTTATTATCTGTTGAAGGCGGAACGAAAATGACTGATCCAGATAGACCGAGAATGAAAACGGATCAGTATTATTTAAAGTCATCGGATGAAATGGGAGCACTATTTTCTCATGCTGAGGAAGCGGTTCAAAATACAATAACAATCGCGGAACGTTGCCAAGTAGAAATTCCTTTCCATGTAAATCAATTACCGAAATTTCCTGTTCCATCTAACGAGACGAATGATACGTATTTGCGCCGTGTTTGTGAAGAAGGCTTGCAGAAACGCTATGGTACGCCGAAAGAAGCGCATATAGGACGTTTGGATCATGAATTAAATGTTATTTCTCGTATGGGATTTAGCGATTATTTCCTCATCGTATGGGACTTTATGAAATATGCACATGAAAATCATATTTTAACTGGGCCAGGCCGTGGATCGGCAGCTGGTTCACTCGTTTCTTACGTATTGGAAATTACAGATATTGATCCGATTGAATATGAATTATTATTTGAAAGGTTTTTAAACCCTGAACGTGTGACACTTCCAGATATTGATATTGATTTTCCAGATATAAGACGTGATGAGATGATTCGATATGTGAAAGATAAATATGGTCAGCTTCGTGTTGCTCAAATTGTAACGTTCGGAACTCTTGCAGCGAAAGCCGCAATTAGAGACATTGCTCGTGTAATGGGGCTCCTTCCAAGAGATATTGACATATTTTCAAAACTTATCCCATCAAAGCTTGGTATAACGTTAAGAGATGCATATGAGGAATCGCAATCGCTCCGTGAGTTTATACAAGGGAATCTGTTACATGAGCGTGTGTTTGAAATTGCAAAACGTGTAGAGGGATTACCGCGTCATACGTCTATTCATGCAGCTGGCGTTATTATGAGCCAAGAACCGTTAACGGGAAGTGTAGCGATTCAAGAAGGGCATAACGATGTTTATGTTACGCAATATCCAGCTGATGCATTAGAAGAACTTGGATTGCTCAAGATGGACTTTTTAGGCTTACGTAATTTAACGTTACTTGAAAATATTATAAAATTTATTGTTGAAAAAACTGGGAAACAAATTGATATAAGAAATTTACCTCTGCAAGATGAAAAGACGTTTCAATTGTTAGGAAGAGGGGATACAACAGGTGTATTCCAGCTTGAATCAGGTGGTATGCGAAATGTACTTCGTGGGTTAAAACCGAATGAATTTGAAGACATAGTCGCTGTTAACTCGTTATACAGACCAGGACCGATGGAACAAATTCCAACCTTTATTGAATCGAAGCATGGGAAAAGACAAATTGAATATTTACATCCGGATTTAAAGCCGATTTTAGAAAGAACATACGGCGTAATTGTATACCAAGAACAAATTATGCAAATCGCATCGAAGTTAGCTGGATTTTCGCTTGGAGAAGCGGATTTGCTGCGCCGTGCAGTGAGTAAAAAGAATCGTGATATTTTAGATCAAGAACGTAAGCATTTTGTTCAAGGTTGTTTGGAAAACGGATACGATGAGACATCTTCAGAACAAATTTATGATTTAATTGTAAGATTTGCGAATTACGGTTTTAACCGAAGTCACGCTGTAGCTTACAGTATGATCGGATATCAGCTTGCATATTTAAAAGCAAATTATACGCTGGAATTTATGACTGCGTTATTATCAAGTGCAATTGGAAATGAAGATAAGATTGTGCAGTATGTACGAGAAACGAAGCGGAAAGGTTTTCACGTTTTACCGCCGTCTCTTCAGAGAAGTGGTTACAACTTCCAAATAGAAGGGAATGCGATTCGATATAGTTTACTTTCGATTCGGAATATCGGGATGGCTACCGTGACGGCATTACTCGAAGAACGAGAGGAAAAAATGTTCGAAGATTTATTTGAGTTTTGTCTTCGTATGCCATCAAAATTTGTAACAGAGCGAAATTTAGAAGCGTTTGTCTGGTCTGGTTGTTTTGACGGTTTTGGTGTTTCGAGGACGACGTTATGGAGAAGTCTTAAAGGAGCGTTGGAGTATGCAAATCTTGCACGTGATTTTGATTTAGGGGATGCTGTTCCGAAATCAAAATACGTACAAGGAGAAGAGCTATCCTTTATTGAACAGTTAAATAAAGAGAAGGAAGCACTCGGTTTTTATTTATCTAGCTATCCGACAGCGCAGTATGCGGAACTAGGAAAAGAATTAGAAATTCCATCTCTTGCTCAGGCGATGCGACATAAGAAAAAAGTACAAAGAGCGATCGTATATATAACAAGTGTGAAAGTTATTCGTACGAAAAAGTTGCAAAAGATGGCGTTTATTACATTCTGTGATCAAAATGATGAAATGGAAGCCGTTATTTTTCCAGAAACGTATATACATTTTTCAGACAGGTTACAAGAAGGTGCAATCGTTTTAGTTGATGGTACGATCGAGCAAAGAAATCATAAGTTGCAATGGATCGTGAATGGACTATATCCGCTAGAAGAAATGGCTGTTTATGAAGGGATGAAAGAAGCGTCTGTTTACGTGAAATTGCCGTCTCAATATGAAAAAAAGCTTGTAAATCAAGTTACGAAAATATTGTTTGATTATTCAGGTTTTACGAAAGTACTAATTTATTATGAAAAGGAACATAAAATGGTACAATTATCTCGAAGTTTATCGATTCATCCAAGTGAAGAATGTCTAGGAGCACTTCGTAAAATTGTCGGTGACGAAAATGTCGTTGTGAAAATATAATGGACAATTTCCCTACACTTCGATTATTATAGTAGTAGTGTTCGTGGTCAGACCACTTGGAGAAATTGATATCAGCAAGCATAATTTGAGGAGAGTGGATAGTTTGTCAACACTTCGTGAAGAAGCACTTCACATGCATAAAGTGCATCAAGGAAAATTAGAAACTGTATCAAAAGTAAAAGTAGAAAATGCAAAAGATTTAAGTCTTGCATATTCTCCAGGGGTTGCAGAGCCTTGTAAAGAAATTTATGACGATAAAAGTAAGGTATATGAATATACAATGAAGGGAAATATGGTAGCAGTTGTGACAGATGGAACGGCTGTACTTGGTCTTGGTAACATTGGACCTGAAGCATCTCTTCCAGTAATGGAAGGTAAAGCTGTATTATTCAAGAGCTTTGCTGGTGTAGATGCATTCCCGATTGCCTTAAATACAAACGATGTAGATAAAATTGTTGAAACTGTAAAATTAATGGAGCCAACTTTTGGCGGTGTAAACTTAGAAGATATCGCAGCGCCAAACTGCTTCGTTATTGAAGAACGTTTGAAAAAAGAGACAAACATTCCAATATTCCATGATGATCAACACGGAACAGCTATCGTAACAGTAGCAGGCCTTGTGAACGCGCTGAAGTTAGTTGGAAAGAAAATGTCTGACATTAAAGTTGTCGCAAATGGTGCAGGTGCAGCAGGTATTGCAATCATTAAACTTTTATATCGCTATGGTGTACGTGACGTTATTATGTGTGACCGTAAAGGTGCAATCTATGAAGGTCGTCCTGTCGGTATGAATCCGGTGAAAGATGAAGTTGCAAAATATACAAATAAGAGTCGTATAGAAGGTTCTTTAGCTGACGTTTTACAAGGTGCGGACGTATTCATTGGTGTATCTGCAGCAGGTGCATTAACTGAAGAGATGGTTCGTACAATGAATGACGATGCAATTATTTTTGCAATGGCGAATCCGGTTCCAGAAATTATGCCAGAATTGGCAAAAGCAGCGGGCGCAGCTGTTGTTGGAACAGGTCGTTCTGACTTCCCGAACCAAGTAAATAATGTACTAGCGTTCCCAGGTATTTTCCGCGGTGCACTTGATGTACATGCGACACAAATTAATGAAGAAATGAAGATGGCAGCTGTACAGGCCATTGCAGAGCTTGTATCAGAGGATGAGTTGAATGCAGATCATATCATTCCAGCACCATTTGACGCGCGTGTAGCGCCTCAAGTAGCGGCTTACGTTGCGAAAGCAGCAATGGAGACAGGAGTAGCTCGCCGTCAAGTAGATCCAAATGAAGTCGCTGAGAAAACAAAACAATTAGCGCTGATTGGTAAAGAATAAGCGAGGAATTTCCATTGACATCATCAAATACAAAAGTATATCTCGAAATTGTAAAAAAAATCCGTTCCATTATGGAAGAGGATTGTTTAGTAGCAGGAGATCGTTTGCCATCTGAGCGTGAGTTAAGTTCACGCTTAAATGTTGGACGTTCCTCTGTAAGAGAAGCATTACGTGCGTTAGAGCTGGTAGGATTAATTGAAACGAGACGTGGTGAGGGAACGTTTATTCGAAACTTTTACGATAACGGTCTTGTACAATTAATTGCTCCGTTCTTGCTGCAAGATGAGAAAACAATTCGTGATTTATTACAAACAAAACGATTGCTTGAGAAAGATATGATTCGACTTGTATGTAATTTACCGAAAGAAACGTTTTCTGAAGTACTAAGTAAATTACACCAAGTGCTTGAAGAAAACGAAAGCTCAATTCCGGTGCTTCATCAAACGTTCTTTAAAACACTTATTGAACAATTCAATAATTATTTACTCTATCGCATTTGGATGATCGTAAATGATTACGTTGCAACTCTTTCTTGTGAAGTTTCAGGAGATTCTATCGAAATGTATAGAAAGCTTTATGCTACTTTGGAAGCGAAACAAGAAAATGATGCGTTAAAAATTTACGATGAATTAGTAGAGAATATACAGTTTCACTCGTAATGTATAAAATTTGTCGAAATGACCATGACACGTTATGACAAACATTCTACCGCATAGCGGTTAAAGTTAAACGTAAAGAGAGAGGTTATTAGACAGATTGAGAAGATAAGGCTAACATCAAACATTGGTGTTAGCCCCATTTTCTTCTTACGCTAACCTTAGCTCTCAATGAAGGGGGTCAAATTGTGCTAAGAGATTTATTCGTGAAAAAGAAAAAGTACGCTGCAATACCTTCAGAACAAGTACGAAAAGATGTACCAGATGGCGTTATGACAAAATGTCCGAAATGTAAAAAAATCATGTATACGAAAGAGCTTCTTAAAAATTTAAAAGTATGCGTGAATTGTGGATATCATCATCCGATGAATGCATGGGAACGCCTTGATAGTATATTGGACGAAGGTTCATTTCGTGAGTATGACAAAGAGATGGTTTCACTAAATCCACTTGAGTTTCCGGGATATGAAGAGAAACTAGAAAACGATCGTAAGAAGACTAAATTGAATGAAGCGGTTGTAACTGGTGAAGGAACAATTGATGACATGCTTGTTGTTGTTGCAGTAATGGATTCTCGTTTTCGAATGGGCAGCATGGGCTCTGTTGTAGGAGAGAAAATTGCCCGTGCGGTTGAAAAGGCATACGACTTACAAGTTCCATTTATTATCTTTACTGCTTCGGGTGGTGCTCGTATGCAAGAAGGGATATTAAGTTTAATGCAAATGGCAAAAACAAGCGTAGCTTTGAAAAAGCATAGTAATGCAGGAGGGTTATTTATTTCTGTTATGACTCACCCAACGACGGGCGGGGTTTCAGCGAGTTTCGCTTCACTTGGTGATTACAATCTTGCAGAGCCAGGTGCACTTATCGGATTTGCTGGTAGACGCGTAATTGAACAAACAGTGCGTGAGAAACTGCCGGAAGATTTCCAAACGGCAGAATTTTTACTAGAGCACGGTCAATTAGATGCGGTGGTGCATCGTGATGATATGAGAGAATCGCTCCGTAAGATTTTAGAAGTTCATCAAGGGGGGGAAATGGCTGTATGGCAGAGCTAGAATTTGAAAAACCAGTTGTTGAGCTAAGAAATAAGATTCGTGAACTGAAAGACTATACGAAAAACAGCCAGATGGACTTCAGTGAGGAGATTCGTATTTTGGAAGACAAGCTAGAAAAACTAGAGGAAGATATATACGGCAATATGAAAGTATGGGACCGTGTTCAAATTGCTCGTCATGCAGAACGACCGACAACGCTCGATTATATTGAGCACTTATTTACTAATTTTTTTGAATGTCATGGAGATCGCCTATTTGGCGACGATGCAGCGATTGTCGGCGGCATTGCGAAATATAAGGGGATGCCCGTAACTGTAATTGGGCACCAACGCGGAAAAGATACGAAAGAAAATATTCGTCGTAATTTTGGGATGCCTCATCCAGAAGGATATCGAAAAGCACTGCGTCTAATGAAACAAGCGGAAAAGTTTAATCGTCCCATTATTTGTTTCATCGATACGAAGGGAGCTTATCCTGGTAAAGCAGCTGAAGAACGTGGACAAAGTGAGGCAATTGCCCGTAATTTATTTGAAATGGCGGGTTTAACTGTACCTGTTATTTGTATCGTTATCGGTGAAGGTGGTAGTGGTGGTGCGTTAGGTCTTGGAGTAGGAGATTACATTCATATGCTGGAAAATTCCACTTATTCTGTTATTACACCAGAGGGTGCGGCGGCGATTCTTTGGAAAGATGCTGGTAAAGCAAAAGAAGCTGCAGAAGCGATGAAAATTACAGCATTAGATTTGAAAGAATTAGGTGTAATTGACGAAATTATTCCAGAGGCAAAAGGCGGAGCACATCGTAATGTTTTGAAACAATCAGAAAATATAGATTTAATGCTTAAGAAAACTTTTGAACAATTAAGCGGAATTTCGAAAGATGAATTAATCGAAAAACGTTATGAAAAATATATGAAAATTGGGCAAGTTTCGTTTTCAAACGCTTCCATTGGGATAAAATAAGAAAAGCGTGCGTTCCTCTTCGCGAATGCACGTTTTTATTATGAAAAGACACATCTTCTCCATTGTGTTTTTGTATTTTTTCGTGTTATTTTATTATAAGGCAAATAATCTTTATGAGGTGAGTACAAATGAAACGTATTGGTGTATTAACAAGTGGTGGAGATTCACCTGGTATGAATGCTGCCATTCGTGCAGTTGTTCGTAAAGCGATTTTCCATGATATTGAAGTATATGGTATTTACCATGGATACGCTGGTTTAATTTCTGGTCATATTGAAAAATTAGAACTTGGTTCTGTTGGCGATATTATCCACCGTGGTGGTACAAAATTATATACAGCAAGATGTCCTGAGTTTAAAGACCCAGAAGTACGACTAAAAGGAATCGAGCAATTAAAGAAACATGGTATTGAAGGACTTGTCGTTATTGGTGGAGATGGTTCGTACCAAGGCGCAAAAAAATTAACTGAGCAAGGATTCCCATGTGTAGGTGTACCAGGTACAATCGACAATGATATCCCTGGAACAGACTTCACAATTGGTTTCGATACAGCTTTAAATACTGTTATTGATGCAATTGATAAAATCCGTGATACAGCTACATCTCATGAACGTACATATGTTATCGAAGTAATGGGACGTCACGCTGGAGATATCGCATTATGGGCTGGTTTAGCTGATGGTGCAGAAACTATCTTAATTCCAGAAGAGAAGTATGACATGGATGATGTTATCGCTCGTCTAAAACGCGGTAGTGAACGTGGTAAAAAGCACAGTATTATCGTTGTAGCTGAAGGTGTTGGAAGTGCAATTGACATCGGTAAGCACATTGAAGAAGCAACAAGCTTTGATACTCGTGTAACTGTATTAGGTCACGTACAACGTGGTGGATCACCAAGTGCACAAGACCGTGTATTAGCTAGTCGTCTTGGCGCAAGAGCAGTTGAATTATTAATTGCTGGTAATGGCGGACGTTGTGTTGGTATTCAAAATAATAAACTTGTTGATCATGACATTATCGAAGCGTTAGCTCAAAAGCATACAATCGATAAAGATATGTATCAATTATCTAAAGAATTATCTATCTAATCGGCTTAATGCCATGTATTTGGGAACGGTTTCATAATTTTCGGAGGTGCAATATGCGTAAAACTAAAATTGTATGTACTATAGGTCCTGCTAGTGAAAGTATTGAGAAATTAGAGCAATTAATGGAAGCGGGTATGAACGTTGCTCGTTTAAACTTCTCTCATGGTAGCCATGAAGAGCATGGAGCTCGTATTAAAAATATTCGTGAAGCTTCAAAGAAAACTGGTAAAACAGTTGGTATCTTACTTGATACAAAAGGTCCAGAAATCCGTACACATGACTTCGTAGACGGACAAGCTGAGCTTGTAACAGGTGCAGAAGTAATTCTTTCTACTGAACAAGTATTAGGAACTGCAGAGAAGTTCTCTGTATCTTATGCTGGTCTTTATGATGATGTTGATCCAGGTTCTCGTATTCTAATCGATGACGGTCTTATCGAACTAGAAGTAATCGAGAAAGCTGACGGAAACATCCGTACAAAAGTATTAAACAGCGGAACTGTAAAAAATAAAAAAGGTGTTAACGTACCAAACGTAAGCATTAAGCTTCCTGGTATCACTGAAAAAGACGTGCAAGATATCGTTTTCGGTATCGAGCAAAAAGTTGATTTCATCGCAGCATCTTTCGTACGTAAAGCATCTGACGTATTAGAAATTCGTGAATTATTAGAAGGGCATAACGCTCAATACATCCAAATTATACCGAAAATCGAAAACCAAGAAGGTATCGACAACATCGATTCAATCTTAGAAGTTTCTGACGGTTTAATGGTTGCTCGTGGTGATATGGGTGTAGAAATTCCACCAGAAGAAGTACCGTTAGTACAAAAACGTCTAATCAAAAAATGTAACGTATTAGGCAAACCAGTTATTACTGCAACACAAATGTTAGATTCTATGCAACGTAACCCACGTCCAACTCGTGCGGAAGCAAGTGACGTAGCAAACGCAATCTTCGATGGCACAGATGCAATCATGCTTTCTGGTGAAACTGCAGCGGGTCAATACCCAGTAGAATCAGTAACAATGATGGCGAACATTGCAGTACGTGTTGAAAAATCATTACAATACGAAGATATGTTCAAAAAACGTATTAAAGAGTTCACTCCAACAATTACAGATGCAATTAGCCAATCTGTTGCGCATACAGCACTTGCTCTTGATGTAGCTGCAATCGTAGCTCCAACAGAAAGTGGACATACTGCGAAAATGATCTCTAAATACCGTCCGAAATCTCCAATCGTAGCTGTAACATCTGACGAGCAAGTAGGACGTCGTCTTGCACTTGTTTGGGGTGTTCAAGCATTTATGTCTGAGAAACGTGCAGCTTCTACTGACGAAATGTTAGATACAGCAATTCAAACAGGTATGGATGCGGGTCTAATCGGACTTGGAGATACTGTAGTAATCACTGCTGGTGTTCCAGTTGCTGAAACTGGTACAACAAACTTAATGAAAATCCACGTTGTTGGTGAAAAAGTTGCTAAAGGGCAAGGGATCGGTCGTAAATCTGCAAAAGGTAAAGTAGTTGTAGCGAAAACAGCTGCTGAAGCTGTAGCGAACGTAAACAAAGGTGATATCCTTGTTACAACAAGCACAGATAAAGATATGATTCCTGCAATTGAAAAAGCTGCTGCTCTAGTTGTAGAAGAAGGCGGTCTAACAAGCCATGCAGCTGTTGTAGGTGTATCAATCGGTATTCCTGTTATCGTTGGTGTAAACGGCGTAACAACAACTTTAAAAAATGGCCAAGAAGTAACAGTTGATGCAGCACGCGGAATTGTTTATAATGGACATGCGGAAGTGCTATAAGAAGTAATACGGAGAGAAGGATCGGAGTCCTTCTCTTTTTTTTACACAAAAAAGGATAGAGATAGCTTTAAATACCTGAAATCGCTTTGAAAAACGTTTATTATAACGTTTAGTGGAAGAGGGTTATTTGTCCTTTATGAAGCTTGTATGGGCGTTTTAAGGGGCTTATAAGGGGTTTTGCAAGGGTGATACTTTCAAACCTTTTAAATGAAATGTGAAGGAGTGCGAGCTATGAAGTGGTTACTGTTCTTACTTATTTTAGTGCCGGCGATTGAGATTACGGTGTTAATAGGGTCGAGTCATGTAATAGGTTTATGGTCTACGTTCGCTATGATTGTATTTACGGGTATTGTGGGTGTATATTTGGCGAAACGACAAGGGTTTAAAGTACTTAGAGAGATTCAATTTAGGTTAAATAGAGGAGAAATGCCGGGTGATGCGGTTCTAGATGGTATTTTTATATTCGTAGGAGGTATTCTTTTAGTACTGCCTGGATATGTGACGGATATAATAGGTTTTATCTTTGTTGTTCCTATAACGAGGGCTTTATTGAAGCCGGCTGTTATGAAGTGGATTGATTGGAAATTTAGAAAGAGAACTACTATTATTGTTCAGAAATAACGCGTAGATTATAGCGATCTACGCGTTATTTTTTTATTTGCTATTTATAGTCAATTGTTAGCTTCCTGCTCGGGTTGGATTTTTGTTAGTTATTAAGCGATAGGATGCAGAGGGTTCTTGTGAATGAAAAGTGTTACATTAGGATGATGTTTTTTGCTTGTAATAAGATTCGACTAGTGAGCAGAAGTTAGACAGGAGAAGAAAAATTACTGATTAAAGGGTTCACCTGCCTTATTTTGTATATTTATTCATTTACATAAAAAGTAATAAATGTAAGTAATAATTATGAAATATATAGAATAAAAATGTATTTTTCCCCTAAAATATGCGTTTCCATGCAAAAAAATAAGAGGATTATCCTTTTTTAGGAAATTCTCTTATAGATGTAGGTAGTACAAAAAAAGTACAGTGAATAATCAGTGGGAATTTCCCACTGATTACAGTTGATTTTTTATTGTGTATGAATTAGGAAATATTATTTTGATGGTGAACCCTTAATGAATTTCCATAAGTCGTGGAATACATGAGCTTTGTGTAATGTATTAAGTAGTACTAATATGACTGGACCGATGATTAATCCTAAAAAACCAAAGAGCTTAAAGCCGACAAATAGAGCGATGAGTGTCGCTAATGGATCTAGTCCAATATTAGATGAAAGTACTTTTGGCTCCATGATTTGTCTTTGGACAATCACGACGATGTATAGGATGAGAAGACCGATGGCGAATGCAGTATCGCCTGTGAAAAATACGTATATAACCCAAGGAACGAAGACGGCTCCAGTTCCTAAATACGGGAGTAAATCTACAACCCCTGTAATAATCGCGATAGTAATTGCGTATGGCACGCGTAATATTAAAAGGCCGATTAGTACAATGATAGTTGTCATAGATACGAGTGTAAGTTGCGCTTTAACAAAACCAAACAAAGCTTTTCTTAAATCGACAAAAATAGTTTTTCCGTATCCATGCACACGATTAGGTAGAAGTTTTCTTACTTTATGAGCAAGACGGTGCCAATCGTAACTAATGAAGAAGGTGGCTAATAAGACGAAGACAAGGACAGTTAAAGTTGTTGGTAATGCACTAATGAAATTTGTTAACCCACTTATAATGGCGGTTAAAAGTTCTTTCATTTGTGTCGTTGCTTCGGTGCCTAAGTTTTGAATGTTTTGTGTAATAGTGTATCGCTGTGGTTCTCCGAGATGATTAAATTTAGAGATTAAATCATCATAGAGAGGCATAATATGGTTAAGTGCAAATTGTTGGGCGAATGCAACGATATCTGGAAACTTTACTGTAACAATTTGTAGTAAGTACGTTGTGGCAGATATTGCTTCAGTTACAAGGTATGTAACAAGTCCAACGATAGCTCCGAATACGAGAATTAAGCTAACGAGTACCGCTAATGCGCGAGGGAATTGTAGTTTTTGATTAAGGAAATTGACGACAGGATTAATCAAATAAGCGAATGCAAAAGCGATAATAAAAGGGTAGATAAGGCCTGACATGTACAGCAATGCATAGAACCCAACTACCGTTGCTACAATGACAAATATGAGTCGTAATATCATATATAGTAAGTTTCGGTTCAAAGATGTATACCTCCCATTCCAATTTGGATTATCCTAATTCGTTCAACTTATAACTAGTGAGATTCACTGATCAAAGTTTCACTTTATGTTATAGTGGAATGATGGATTTTTCCTGCTTTTTCAGTATATGAGTGACCGGAAAAGCTTGGTGTTGATGCTTCTACTATATGGTAAAAACTTCATTTTCTCTTCTTTTTATTTTACCTGTTTCTTAATAGAAAAGAAAGGAGAGACGACCGTTTTTAAAAATGTATACATGCTTAAATTTTTGATGGTTAGAGTTTCAGTTTGTCATTTTAAAATATGAAAAAAATGAAGTGGTTATTGTTGCATATACATCGATATAGCATGTATAACGATAGGTTTAAAGGTATTTTTGTTTGGAAGTGAGTTCATTATTTTCAGAAAGGAAGTGTAATCATGATTAGTCAGTCAACGTTATTTTTATTCATACTACTTATTATAGGACTAATTGCTAAAAACCAATCGCTTACTGTAGCTGTTGGAGTGTTATTTTTATTGAAGTTTACGTTTTTAGGAGATAAAGTCTTTCCTTATCTACAAACGAAAGGGATTAACCTTGGTGTAACAGTCATTACAATAGCGGTGCTCGTACCGATTGCGACAGGGGAAATAGGCTTTAAACAACTCGGAGAAGCAGCGAAATCGTATTATGCATGGATTGCTTTAGCCTCAGGTGTGGCGGTCGCTTTGTTAGCGAAAGGCGGCGTACAATTATTGACGACGGACCCACATATTACAACCGCACTTGTTTTTGGGACAATTATAGCTGTAGCTTTATTTAATGGAGTTGCTGTAGGTCCATTAATTGGGGCTGGAATTGCCTATGCAGTTATGAGTATTATACAGATGTTTAAATGAGGAATTTTATAGTAATATAAAATTTTTGAATTCTTTCTGTTCACAAAAGTCAGATAATTGTTTATAATAGGATTAGAAACTTTGAAAAGTTACATAACAGCAGAGAATTTACACCAGATAAAATAAAAACAACATAAAACAATTTTATAATGATATTGTTTTATGTTGTTTTTATCATAAACTCTTCGGAATTCATTTTCCTCACTAACTTGTTGTTCTGAGCGTGAGGATTCGGGGAGACATTCACGCTCATGCTTTCCATGTAAGCAATGGACAATAAGAGGGGAACATCGCAATAAATTTGCATGAACGTGCATTTTGCTTGCCTAAAGAGTGAACGAGCGTTCATAATTTATAAGGGGAGCAAATAGATATAAGGAGCAAGGTTGGGAGAATTTTCAGGAAAAGGAGAGAATGTCATGACTGTTATTCGAGGTTTAGAAGGGGTAGTAGCAACAACATCATCTGTGAGCTCTATTATTGATGATACATTAACTTATGTTGGGTATAATATTGATGATTTAGCTGAGAATGCTACGTTCGAAGAAGTAGTGTACTTATTATGGCACCGCAAGCTTCCTAACGAAAAAGAACTAGCGGAATTTAGTGGAACAGTATCTGAATACTATAAAGTACCAGGTGAGATTTTAACATATTTGAAACAAGTAGATTTAAAAATCGCGCACCCAATGTCGGTTTTACGAACTGCGATTTCCATGCTATCATTATATGATGAGAGCGCTGAAATAATGGATGAAAAGTCTAATTATTTGAAAGCGGTTAAATTACAGGCTCAAGTCGGAACTTTAATTGCGGCTTATGCAAGAATTCGCAAAGGTTTAGATGTTGTTGAGCCAAGAAAAGATCTATCATTAGCTGCAAACTTCTTGTACATGTTAAATGATCGTGAGCCAAATGAAGTTGAAATTGAGGCTTTTGATAAGGCGCTTGTACTTCATGCCGATCATGAGTTAAACGCTTCTACATTTACTGCACGTGTTTGCGTAGCTACACTTTCAGATGTGTATTCTGGTATTACAGCAGCAATCGGTGCATTAAAAGGTCCTCTTCACGGCGGGGCAAATGAAAATGTAATGAAGATGTTAACTGAAATTGGCGAAGAAGAAAATGTAGAATCATATATTCATAATGCTCTTCAAAATAAAGTGAAAATTATGGGATTTGGTCATCGCGTATATGAGCATGGTGATCCACGCGCGAAACACTTACGCGAAATGTCTAAGAGATTATGCGTGCTTTTAGGAGAAGACAAATGGTATAATATGTCTATCAAAATTGAAGACATTGTAACAAAAGAAAAAGGTCTTCCACCAAATGTTGATTTCTATTCAGCTTCTGTATACCATTGTTTAGGAATTGACCATGACTTATTTACACCTATCTTTGCAATTAGCCGTATGTCAGGCTGGTTAGCTCATATTCTAGAACAATATGAAAACAACCGTTTAATCCGTCCGCGTGCTGATTATGATGGACCGACACATCAAGTGTACGTTCCGCTAGCGCAACGATAAGCGAAAAACACTATTTTGATAGTGAAAATACGCTTTCAAAAGTCTGATTTTTTTGGGAAGATGTAATGATTAGAATATTTAAATTTGACTAACGGTTTGAACTGAGGGGTTATTCCCTCAGTTTCATACATATGAAATTTCAAACATGGGGGTTATCACATTGACAACAGGTGAAAAAATTACTGTAACTAATGGTGTTATGAATGTACCAAACAATCCGATTATTCCATTTATCGAAGGAGATGGAATTGGTCCTGATATTTGGGCTGCAGCATCTCGCGTAATAGAAGCAGCAGTTGAAAAAGCTTATGATGGTGAGAAGAAAATCGTTTGGAAAGAAGTGCTTGCAGGGGAAAAAGCATTCAACCAAACAGGCGAGTGGTTACCAGAAGAGACTTTAAATTTAATTCGTGAATATTTAATCGCAATTAAAGGTCCACTTACAACTCCAGTTGGCGGTGGTATTCGTTCTCTAAACGTAGCGCTTCGTCAAGAATTAGATTTATATGTATGTCTACGTCCAGTTCGTTATTTTGAAGGTGTTCCTTCACCTGTAAAACGTCCGGAAGATACTGATATGGTTATTTTCCGTGAAAATACAGAAGACATTTACGCTGGAATTGAATATGCACAAGGTTCTCCAGAAGCAGAAAAAGTTCTTGCTTTCTTAAAAGAAGCAATGGGTGTTAATAAAATCCGCTTCCCAGAAACATCAGGGATTGGTATTAAACCAATTTCAGAGGAAGGGACAAAGCGTCTTGTTCGCGCTGCAATTCAATATGCAATTAACGAAAAACGCTCTTCTGTTACATTAGTTCATAAAGGAAACATTATGAAATTTACAGAAGGTGCTTTCAAAAACTGGGGTTACGAAGTAGCGGAACAAGAATTCGGCGACAAAGTATTTACTTGGGCTGAATATGATCGCATTGTTGAAAAAGATGGAAAAGATGCAGCGAATAAAGCGATGGCAGACGCAGAAGTGGCTGGGAAAATTATCGTAAAAGATTCTATTGCAGATATCTTCTTACAACAAATTTTAACTCGTCCACGTGAGTTTGATGTTGTTGCAACAATGAACTTAAACGGAGACTACATCTCTGATGCACTTGCTGCACAAGTAGGTGGAATTGGTATTGCACCTGGTGCAAACATTAACTATGTGACTGGACATGCTATCTTTGAAGCTACACATGGTACAGCTCCAAAATATGCAGGTTTAGATAAAGTAAACCCATCTTCAGTTCTTCTTTCTGGTGTATTATTATTAGAGCACTTAGGATGGAACGAAGCTGCGAATTTAGTAACTGATTCAGTTGAGAAAACAATTGAATCAAAAGTAGTAACTTATGATTTCGCACGCTTAATGGAAGGTGCAACAGAAGTGAAATGTTCTGAGTTCGCTAATGAACTTATTAAAAACATGGATGTAGCGATAATCAAAAACGCATAATTAAAGCGGGGGGTAAATTATGACAATCAAACGCAAGAAAGTTTCAGTCATCGGTGCAGGATTTACAGGAGCAACAACAGCATTCTTATTAGCACAAAAAGAACTTGCAGATGTTGTATTAGTGGACATTCCACAGCTGGAAAATCCAACAAAAGGGAAAGCGTTAGATATGTTAGAAGCGAGCCCAGTACAAGGTTTTGATGCTAACATTATTGGTACATCTGATTACGCAGATACTGCTGATTCTGACGTTGTCGTTATTACAGCAGGTATTGCGCGTAAGCCTGGTATGAGCCGTGATGACTTAGTAGCAACAAACTCTAAAATTATGAAAAGTATTACGCGCGACATTGCAAAACATTCACCAAATGCGATTATTCTTGTATTAACAAATCCAGTTGATGCAATGACATATTCTGTATTTAAAGAAGCAGGATTCCCGAAAGAGCGCGTTATCGGTCAATCGGGCGTATTAGATACAGCTCGTTTCCGTACATTTATTTCACAAGAGTTAAACCTTTCTGTGAAAGACATTACAGGATTTGTTCTTGGTGGACATGGTGACGATATGGTACCTCTTGTACGCTATTCCTATGCAGGTGGCATTCCGTTAGAAACATTAATTCCAAAAGAGCGTTTAGAAGCAATCGTAGAACGTACACGTAAAGGTGGCGGTGAGATTGTAGGCTTATTAGGAAACGGTAGTGCATATTACGCACCAGCTGCTTCTTTAGTTGAAATGACAGAAGCAATCTTAAAAGATCAACGCCGTGTATTACCGGCTATTGCGTACCTTGAAGGTGAATATGGTTATAGTGACCTTTACTTAGGGGTACCAGTAATTCTAGGTGGTAACGGAATTGAAAAAATTATTGAATTAGAACTTCTTGCAGATGAGAAAGAAGCGTTAGATCGCTCTGTAGAATCTGTACGTAACGTTATGAAAGTTCTTGTTTAAAATTAAATATAAGTGGAAAAAGATTCGGGGCCCCGAATCTTTTTCTACTATATATTGAAATGTTTTTTTGAAATAATATGAAAACGCTATCATTTGGTGTATCCTATAATGAAACTATAGACTTATACTATACATTGCCCTCATCACAGTAAATTTCGGATAAGGTATCGCTTTTAGTAGGATAATAAGGTGAAAAAATCGGAGGGGGTTGTAACATGTTAAAGAAAAAAGTTCAAATTGGTCGTAGAATGGATGAAATTACAGTAGGAGAGAAATTATCTATCACTGAAAAAATTGAGGATAAAGATTTGTTATTGTACTTAGGGTTAACGAATGATGCCAATCCATTATATATTCAGCATGATTACGCATCCCAAACTCCGTATGAAAAGCCGATTGTCCCAAGCATTATGCTAACAGGACTGATTACAACGGCGGTTACGAAATATTTACCAGGTCCAGGTAGTCATATTACTAGGAAGGACCTTACGTTCGTGAAACATGTTCACCATTATGAAACGTTACAAATCCACTTTGAAGTTGTGGCTGTTTCAGAGGAGGAACATACAATTGATATGCTTGTATTTGCTCATGATGAAAAAGGAGAAACTGTTGTAAAAGGTTCATTAACAGTAACACCACCTTTTAAATCTGTTTCCATTATGGAAAAAGCATTAGATAACTTTTAAAAAATGAAAGTTAGAATGATATAAAAGTAGCGTTAGTCATATTCTTATTAAGGGTATGCTAGCGCTACTTTTTGTTTGGAAAGGGTGATATAACTGTGAAATGGGAGAGGGAAGACATTATTTTTGAAACGATAAGAGAAGCTGAAGTATGGGCCGATTCAATCGCGAATGAAATGTACGGGAAAGTATTTGATGGATATGAAACACCAGATTATAAAATAGCGTATGCTCTTTCGTTTTTCCTAGCGCAAAATCGAGAGTTTATAGTTCATACGGAAGAAGAGTTTAAAAAAGATAGATTCATCTATAAAGTTTGGATAGCGACCGGATAGAGGGAATGAAGTTACGATTGCTTTTATTTTCCGAAACTCTAGTACAAACGAGCTCCATGAATAGACAATTATATTGAGGGAGACCTTGTTTTCTAGTATGATGAGAATAACGGGGAAAATACTAGGATGAAGAAGGTTTCAAGTCTATAACTTGGAGGAAAAGAATGAACAATCGTATTTTAGTAGTTGATGATGAGGAATTTATCTTAACTTTAATTGAATTTAATTTACAACAAGCTGGGTTTGAAGTTATTACAGCAATGGATGGAGAAATGGCGCTTCAAAAAGCGACTACAGAACGCCCAGATTTAATTATATTAGATTTAATGCTTCCAAAAATGGATGGTATGGAAGTTTGTAAAGAATTACGATTGCAGCGTATTATGACGCCGATTTTAATGTTAACAGCAAAAGATGATGAATTTGATAAGGTGCTAGGTCTTGAGCTTGGGGCTGATGATTATATGACGAAGCCATTTAGTCCAAGGGAAGTTGTTGCTCGTGTGAAGGCGATTTTGCGCCGTACGAAATTACAGCAGGAAGAACAAGTTTCAGAATCGCCAGATGAAGAGAGCATCAAAATTGCAGAGCTTAAAATTTTACCGGAGTTTTATGAAGCGTACTTCCAAGGAAGGAAACTGGAATTAACACCGAAAGAATTTGAGTTACTTGTTTATCTTGCGAAAAATAAAAGTCGTGTATTAACTCGTGACCAATTATTAAGTGCTGTATGGAATTATGATTTTGCCGGTGATACAAGAATTGTTGATGTCCATATTAGCCATTTGCGCGATAAAATTGAACAAAATACGAAAAAACCGACGTACATTAAAACGATACGTGGTTTAGGTTATAAATTAGAGGAGCCAAAAGTGGATGAATAAGTTTCGTTCCAGGCTTCTTTTTACATTTGTTTCTCTTATCGTTTTTATTTTAGTTGGACTAGGTGTATTATTAGAAACTGTATTTGAAAACTACTATATAGATCATGCTAAAGAGAGAATGATAAAAGAGACACAGTATGTTGCGGTATTAGCAGAAGAGCAGGGGTTTGATGCTGTTTTAAAAAAGCCTTATGTATTTGAAAAGTTAGAAGAAAAAATACCAGCTTCTATTATATTTGTTGATGAAAAAAAGAAAGTTCAATATAGCGGAGGGCAACCATCTGCATTTAGTCAAGAGATGATTAAAGAACTTTCTTCCGAAACAGCAAAGAAAGAAAATAAAGTCATTACGAAAGAAACAGATCAAAAGAATGAATTTTATCATGCTGTGTTCGTCCAGGATGTAGAAGGGAAACAAGGATACATTTTGGTGAAAAGTACAATTGATACTTTGAGGGACGTTCACCAAAAAACGTGGGGATTATTAATTATCGGATTTGTCATTGCTTGTCTTGTAGTTGTATTCCTAGGTGTCAAAATTACAGGACAATATATTAGGCCGATTGAATCAGTTACGAAAGTTGCGATTGAATTAGCGAAGGGTAATTATAAAGCGCGTGCATATGAAAGTCATTCGGATGAAACAGGAATGCTGAGTAAAGCAATTAATATTTTAGCTCGTAATTTACAAGAGATGACACTCGAACAAGAAATGCAACAAGATCGTTTGCACACATTAATTGAAAATATGGGAAGTGGAATGATTTTAATTGATAGCCGTGGTTATATAAACCTTGTAAACCGTTCTTATAAGGAGACTTTCCACGTAACAGATGAAGAATATTTAGACCGTTTATATTATGAATCATTTCACCATACGGAAATTATTGAGCTTGTGGAAGAAATTTTTATGACAGAAGTGAAAGTGCGTAAACAAATGTTATTGCCACTTAGTATTGAGCGAAAGCATTTCGAAGTATATGGAGCGCCAATTATTGGGACGAACCATGAGTGGAAAGGGATTGTTCTCGTATTCCATGACATTACTGAGCTGAAGAAATTAGAACAAATAAGAAAAGACTTTTTAGCGAATGTTTCTCATGAACTAAAGACACCGATTACTTCTATTAAAGGTTTTTCAGAAACACTCTTGGACGGAGCGATGGATAATAAAAAATTCTGCGAACATTTCTTACATATCATTTTAAAAGAAAGTGAGCGCATGCAAGGATTAATTGAAGATTTATTAGATTTGTCAAAAATCGAGCAGCAAGGGTTTAGATTAAATATGGGTACGGTTGATATGAAGGGGATTCTTGAAGACATTCACATGGTGCTTGATAATAAAGCGGGTGAAAAAGAAATCTCTTTACAAGTGAATGGATTGAAACGAGTTTCCGTTATTGGAGATCCAGGCCGCTTGAAACAAATCTTTATTAATTTAATTAATAACGCGATTGTATATACACCGGCTGGAGGCGTTGTTTCTGTTGAATTGGCAGAAGATAAATATAATGCTTATATAAAAGTATCTGATACTGGAATTGGTATTAGTAAAGAGGAAATTCCACGTATTTTTGAACGCTTTTACCGAGTGGATAAAGCAAGAAGTAGAAATACGGGTGGAACGGGTCTTGGTTTATCAATTGTAAAACATTTAGTTGAAGCGCACCAAGGTACGATTACGGTGGATAGTGAGGTTGGGGAAGGAACAACATTTACAGTTGTTTTACCAAAATCAGCTACTGAAAAATAGGATGAAGGATATTTACAATATATTAACAATGGCTTAATTAAATATTAATAAAGCTCTGTTAATATAATATATGAAAACCCCTTCATCCAAGGAGTAATTTTGGACGAGAGTAGTTATGCTATTCTCGTCACTTCCCTTTATGCCAATGTAAGTCTGTTTATATATGATAGAAAAAAACCGTTATTTTTCTTCTCTCTATTAGTCATGTTAATATAGAGAGAGGACAGGAACGGTTTTTTTCTGTGGGAAAAATCGTTTCAAATATGTATGGGGAGGTTTGTAGTTTGGAAAAAAAAGTCGTATTAGTAGATGGTAATAATATCGCGTATCGTGCTTTCTTTGCACTACCGCTTTTAAATAACGACAAAGGTATACATACGAACGCAATTTATGGTTTTACAATGATGTTAATGAGGATACTAGAGGAAGAAAAACCGACGCATATGCTTGTGGCGTTTGATGCGGGGAAAACAACATTCCGTCATAAAACGTATAGTGATTACAAGGGAGGGCGTCAAAAGACTCCACCTGAGTTATCAGAGCAATTCCCGTTTATTCGTGAGGTGCTTGATGCATTCAATGTACCGCGTTATGAGCTGGAAAATTATGAAGCGGATGACATTATGGGAACGTTAGCGAAAGAAGCGAGTGAGCAAGGGTTTCATGTTAAAGTTATTTCAGGAGATAAAGATTTACTGCAACTTGTTTCAGATAATACACTCGTATGTATTCCTCGCAAAGGGATTACGGAAGTAGATGAATATACGAAAGAAGCTTTATTTGAGAAATATAGCTTATCACCAAAGCAAATTATCGATATGAAAGGTTTAATGGGAGACCAATCGGATAACATTCCAGGTGTACCAGGTGTTGGTGAGAAGACCGCCATTAAATTATTAACGCAATTTGAAACGGTAGAAGCAGTATATGAAAACTTAGATCAAGTGAGTGGAAAGAAATTAAAAGAAAAGTTAGAAGCGAATAAAGAACAAGCTCTTATGAGTAAAGAACTTGCGACTATTATTACAGACGCACCGATTACTGTGCATGTAGATGATATGGAATATAAAGGGTATGAACCAAGCGATTTGATTCCAATGTTCGAGAATTTAGGATTTACATCCCTTTTAAATAAGTTAGGTGTTACGCCGGAGGAAACGGCTCCAGCTGAATTAGATGATATTACATTTGATATTGTAGAAGAAGTTACAGAAGAAATGCTTCAGCAAGATAGTGCGCTTATTGTTGAAGTGCAAGAAGATAATTATCATAAAGCCGATATTCAAGGTTTTGGTATTCAAAATGAAAATGGTTGTTACTTCATTCCGGCCGATGTTGCTCTTAAATCGGATGCTTTTAAAGAGTGGCTTGCAAATGGAGAAATGAGAAAACATACATTTGATGCGAAGCGTGCTATCGTTGCTCTCAAGTGGAAAGGTGTAGATATTCAAGGGATTGACTTTGATTTATTAATCGCTGCTTATTTACTTGATCCAGCTGATACGGATAAAGATTTCCGTACTGTAGCGAAAATGAAAGAAACGCATGCCGTAAAATCGGATGAAGAAGTTTACGGAAAAGGTGCGAAGCGTGCTGTTCCGGAGCTAGAGGTAGTAGCGGAGCATGTAGCTCGTAAAGTGCATGTATTATATGATGTAAAGCAAACGTTCTTAGAAGAATTAAAAAAGAACGAGCAATATGAATTATTTACGGAATTAGAATTACCACTTGCACGTGTATTAGCTGATATGGAAGTGAAAGGTGTAAAAGTTGATACGGAGCGTCTTCGTAATATGGGAGAAGAACTTGCAGGTAGATTAAAGGAAATGGAACAGGAAATTTATAAGCTTGCGGGAACAGAATTTAATATTAATTCACCGAAGCAACTTGGGGTTATTCTGTTTGAGAATTTAAACTTACCAGTTATTAAAAAGACGAAAACAGGTTATTCTACATCGGCGGATGTATTAGATAAACTTATGGATCGTCATGAAATTATTCCGAATATTTTACATTACCGTCAATTAGGAAAGCTAAATTCAACTTACATTGAAGGTTTATTGAAAGTTGTACATGAAGATTCATCTAAAATCCATACTCGTTTTAATCAAGTATTAACGCAAACAGGTCGATTAAGTTCAACAGACCCGAACTTACAAAATATCCCGATTCGATTAGAAGAAGGAAGAAAGATTCGTCAGGCATTCGTTCCATCAGAAGAAGGATGGATCATGTACGCGGCTGATTATTCACAAATCGAACTTCGTGTGCTTGCTCATATTGCAAATGATCCAGGATTAGTTGAAGCGTTCCAACATGACATGGATATTCATACGAAAACAGCTATGGATGTATTTGGTGTTGGGAAAGATGAAGTAACATCTAACATGAGACGACAAGCAAAAGCTGTTAACTTCGGAATTGTGTATGGTATTAGTGATTATGGTCTTTCGCAAAACTTAGGAATTACAAGAAAAGCAGCAGCGGAATTTATTGAAAAGTATTTAGAAAGTTTCCCTGGTGTACAAGAATACATGGATGAAATCGTAAAAGACGCGAAACAAAAAGGATATGTGGTTACATTATTAAATCGTCGCCGTTATATTCCGGAAATTACGAGTCGTAATTTCAATTTACGTAGCTTTGCTGAGCGTACAGCTATGAATACACCAATTCAAGGTAGTGCGGCTGATATTATTAAAAAAGCGATGATTATTATGGCAGATCGTCTAGAAGAAGAAGGATTACAAGCACGTCTTCTTCTGCAAGTACACGATGAATTGATATTTGAAGCACCAAAAGAAGAAATTGAAAAATTAGAGAAGCTTGTACCTGAAGTAATGGAGCATGCAATTGAACTAGCCGTTCCATTGAAAGTTGATTATTCTTACGGTCCAACTTGGTACGATGCGAAATAAGGACGTGATGAAATGCCGGAATTACCAGAGGTTGAAAACGTTAGACGGACGCTTGAAAATCTTGTAACAGGAAAAACGATTGAAGATGTCGTTATTACTTATCCCAAAATAGTAAAACGACCGGATGATGCAGAAATTTTTAAAGAAATGCTAAGAGGCGAGACAATTGAAAATATAAAGCGAAGAGGAAAGTTTTTGCTTTTATATGTAACGAATTATGTCATTGTTTCACATTTGCGCATGGAAGGTAAGTTTTTACTTCATCAAGAGGATGAGCCGATTGATAAACATACGCACGTCCGTTTCTTATTTACAGATGGAACTGAATTACATTATAAAGATGTGAGAAAATTTGGTACGATGCATCTCTTTAAGAAAGGTGAAGAGTTGAATCAAATGCCTCTTGCTGACTTAGGCCCGGAGCCATTTGATGCTGAATTAACACCGCAGTATTTACAAGAAAGATTGCAAAAAACAAATCGAAAAATAAAAGTCGTATTATTAGATCAGCGTCTTTTAGTAGGGCTTGGAAATATATATGTAGATGAAGTGTTATTCCGTTCTCAAATTCACCCAGAACGAGAAGCTGCATCTTTAACAGAAGAAGAAATAGAAAGAATTTACGAGGCGATTGTTACAACGCTGGGTGAAGCTGTTAAGCGAGGCGGAAGTACAATTAGAACGTATATTAATTCACAAGGACAAATTGGTTCGTTCCAGGAACTTCTAAATGTATATGGGAAAAAAGGAGAACCGTGTGTGACTTGCGGTACGCTATTAGAAAAAACAGTTGTTGGCGGAAGGGGAACACATTACTGCCCAATTTGCCAACCTAGAACATAGAAAAGGGATAACATCGGATAGGCATTTGTCATATACATAGAGCAGAGCTATGTATAAGGGAGGAGCTTACCGATGTACCTTTATTTATCTCTTATTTTATTAGCTTTTACATTAAGCTTAGATAGCTGTAGTGTAGGGCTAACATACGGGTTAAGGAGCGTAAGAATTCCACTAAGATCAATTATAATTATCGGGATCTGTTCAGCAGCTGTAATGCTCGTTTCCATGGGAATTGGACATATGATCGCGAAAATATTTTCACCTGTTATCGCAACGCGTATCGGCGGATTTGTTCTTATTGGAATAGGTATTTGGGTATTATATCAATTTTTTCGAAGTGATAAAAAAGAAGAACCGAAGCAAGAGGAGAAGGTTTGGAAACTAGAAATTGCTTCGCTAGGGTTAGTGATTCAAATTTTGCGGAAGCCGACTGTTGCGGATTTTGATAAATCAGGAACTATCTCTGCAGGAGAAGCGCTACTTCTCGGTATCGCTCTTTCTATAGATTCGTTTGGTGCTGGAATTGGTGCATCTTTATTAGGTTATGCACCCGCGATGATGGCGGCATTAGTCGCGGTTATGAGTTCTTTATTTTTATTTATTGGAATGAAGCTCGGTACGATTTTATCAAATATGAAATGGTTACAAAAATTTACATTCCTGCCTGGGGTATTACTCATTATTATTGGAATTTGGAAAATGTAAGTATGGGCGTGGAACATTAGTTTCGCGCCTTTAATATTGTGAGGAGGATTATTATGACAGTAGTAATTGGATTAACAGGAGGCATTGCAAGCGGAAAAAGTACGGTATCAGAAATGTTTCGTGAAATGAGTATACCGGTTATTGATGCAGATATTATTGCGCGAGAAGTTGTAGAACGAGGAAAACCGGCATATAACAAAATTGTAGAGGTGTTCGGAACGGAAGTGTTACAAAAAGATGGAGAGCTTGATCGACCAAAGCTTGGGAGTGTCGTTTTTTATAATGAAGAAAAACGATTGCAGTTAAACGAAATTGTTCATCCTGCAGTGCGTGAAGAAATGAATTCACAAAAGGAGATGTACATAAAAGAAGGTATGCAAGCGGTTGTGTTAGATATCCCTCTTTTGTTTGAAAGTAAATTAACAAATCTCGTTAATCGTGTTTTAGTTGTAGCAGTCACACCGAATACGCAATTGGAACGTTTAATGAAACGAAATAACTTTTCAGAAGAAGAAGCAACGGCTCGTATTCAATCTCAAATGCCATTAGAAGAAAAAGTAAAGAAGGCAGATGAGGTGATTTATAATGATGGCACAATTACTGGAACGAAAACACAATTAGCTTCTATTTTGAAAGAATGGAACATTATTGATTAAAAAATTGTGAAATTAATGAAAATGCTTAGTGACATATCTCCTTTTTGTGTTATACTATTATTGGGATTGGAGATAAATAGTATAACGCATTCAAGGGGGATAACATATTATGACTCGTGTGGCAATTAATGGATTTGGACGTATCGGGAGAATGGTATTTCGTCAAGCAATAAAAGAAAGCGCATTCAAAATTGTAGCAATCAATGCAAGCTATCCATCAGAAACGTTAGCGCATTTAATTAAATATGATACAGTTCATGGAAAGTTTGACGGAACAGTGGAAGCATTTGAAGATCACTTACTAGTTGATGGGAAAATGATTCGCCTTTTAAACAACCGCGATCCAAAGGAGTTGCCTTGGAAAGATCTAGGTGTTGAAGTTGTAATTGAAGCAACTGGTAAATTTAACTCGAAAGAAAAAGCAATTCTTCATGTTGAAGCTGGAGCGAAAAAAGTTATTTTAACAGCACCTGGTAAAAATGAAGATGTAACAATCGTAGTTGGTGTGAACGAAGACCAATTAGATATTACAAAACATACTGTTATTTCAAATGCATCTTGTACAACAAACTGTTTAGCGCCTGTTGTAAAGGTGTTAGATGAGCAGTTCGGAATTGAAAACGGTTTAATGACAACTGTTCACGCTTATACAAATGACCAAAAAAATATTGATAACCCACATAAAGATTTAAGAAGAGCGCGTGCTTGCGGACAGTCTATCATTCCAACAACGACGGGTGCTGCAAAAGCGCTAGCAAAAGTTCTTCCACACTTAAACGGAAAACTTCATGGTATGGCACTTCGTGTACCAACACCAAACGTGTCTCTTGTTGATTTAGTAGTAGACGTAAAACGTGATGTAACAGTTGAAGATATTAATGAAGCATTCAAAACTGTTGCAAACGGTGCGTTAAAAGGAATTGTAGAATTCAGCGAAGAGCCTTTAGTGTCTATCGACTTTAATACAAATACACACTCAGCTATTATTGATGGTTTATCTACAATAGTAATGGGTGATCGTAAAGTGAAAGTGCTTGCTTGGTATGATAACGAGTGGGGCTACTCTCGTCGTGTTGTAGATCTTGTAACGTTAGTTGTTGATGAATTAGCAAAACAAGAAAATGTGCAACATATTTAAGTGAAATAGAGAGAGGGCAAGTAAATATTTGCCTTCTTTTTTTATTTTTTTCTGAAAAGGGAAAAAATTATATGAATATATTTTCAAATAGTGGACATACCACGAAACGTTGGGATTACTGTATTCGTGAATCATTAATTTTTTTTAGGGAAAAGTAAAGAGGAAAATATGACAGAAAATCGAAAAAACTGTTGTTGCAAAATGAAAATAAACAAAGTATACTAACACTCGTAAACTTAAGAGCTGAGGTACGTAGTCACTACTTAAAGGGTTAGGACCTCTCTGGACTAACTTTCCCCCGTGGTAGTGGAGCAAGCCAAATTGCAAATTAGTTTTCAATTCGAACAGTTAGAATAAATTTACAAGGGGGAACTGTAGAATGGATACTATGGATACGATGGGTCGTCACGTGATTGCTGAACTTTGGGATTGCGATTTCGACAAGCTTAATGACATGCCGTATATTGAACAATTATTTGTGGATGCAGCACTAAGAGCTGGTGCTGAAGTACGTGAGGTTGCTTTTCATAAATTTGCACCACAAGGTGTAAGTGGAGTAGTAATTATCTCGGAATCACATTTAACAATTCATAGCTTTCCGGAGCACGGTTACGCAAGTATTGATGTTTATACTTGTGGGGATCGTATTGATCCAAATGTTGCTGCAGAATATATTGCAGAAGGTTTAAACGCGAAAACGCGTGAGAGCATCGAGCTTCCTCGAGGCACTGGTAGCTTCGAAATTAAGCAGAGAGAAACAAAAGCTCTTTAAAAAAGAACATAATTGATTTAAAATGTAAAGAGGTGTATAATGCACCTCTTTTTTAGTTTATATAAAATAGGATCATGATATGTAATAACTTAGAGTGGTCATTATAGAAGAATGAGTTATATAATATTGTATATATATTTTCACATGTAGGTGAGTAGCGAAAGAATAAAGATTATAGTGTAAAGGAGTGAATGAATTGCGTTGTCCATCCTGTTTTCATAATGGAACAAGAGTGTTAGATTCGCGTCCGGTAGACGAGGGGCGCTCTATTCGAAGAAGAAGAGAGTGTGAAAGTTGTTTAAGTCGCTTTACGACCTTTGAAAGAGTAGAAGAATCACCTCTTATCGTTGTTAAAAAAGAAGGAACACGAGAAGAGTTTAATAAAGAGAAAATTTTACGCGGTTTAATTAAAGCGTGTGAAAAAAGACCTGTATCTTTAAGGCAGTTAGAGGAAGTAACACAAAGTGTGGAGCGTGAACTTCGTAACTTAGGTATATCAGAAGTGAAAAGTGATATGATTGGTGAAATTGTTATGGAAGAACTTCGTGATATTGATGATGTTGCTTACGTACGTTTTGCTTCTGTGTATCGTCAATTTAAAGATTTAAATGTATTTATTGAAGAATTAAAAGATATACTGCAAAAAGAGAGAGAGTAGAAGGAATCTCTTTATATACTGTAAGTAAACGAGATAAGAGAGCTAGAAGCGGAAGCTAATAGCTCTTTTTCGCTAATAAATTATATAATAAAGATAGAACGAGTGAAATGTAGGTTAGATTGGATGAGAGAAAGGAAAAGCAAGAATGGAAAAACAGTCATGGATGGAGCTATTGCCGATTGATCGTTATAAAGTAAGTGCGAAAGGGTTGTTACATAATTACGACCGGAAAGTATTAACGATGTTGTATCAGCCGTTAATAGGTAGTAGAGCTTTTAGCTTATACATGACACTATGGGGAGAGTTAGAGCAAGATCGTGTGTTTGGAAAAGAGAATACACATCACTCCCTTATGGTGACTATGCAAATGCAACTTCCTGAAATATATGGGGAACGAGTAAAGTTAGAAGCGATTGGTCTTTTAAATGTATATATTAAGAAAGAAAAAGATATTCGAATGTTTATATATGAATTGCAACCACCTTTATCTCCGAAGCAGTTTTTTGATGATATTGTTTTAAGTATCTTTTTATATAATCGCTTGAGTCGGACAAAATACAACCAAGTAAAGCAATATTTCTTAGAAGAAGAATTCGATTTTGGTTCTTATGAAAATGTTACGCGCTCCTTCAACGATATATTTGATTCGTTTAACCCAGGTCAGTTTGAATATGCGCAAGAAGAACTGCGTATCCCGAAAACGACAATTATGCCAAGTAACGAGAATGGGGATGCTCCGAAAGTTTGGAACGACTTCTTTGATTTCTCTTTATTTGTAGACGGACTATCAGCGCTTGTTCCTAAAAAGGCGATTACAGATCAAGTGAGAGAATGTGTTATTACACTCGCTTATGTGTACGGTGTGGATGTGTTATCGATGCAAAATATCGTTCTTGGCGCAGTGACAGAAGTGCAAACAATTGATATCGAAAGGCTTCGGAAGGGAGCACGCGATTGGTATCAATTCGAAAATGGCCAAGCGTTACCTGTATTAAGTGAAAGAGTGCAACCTCATGCTGCTCGTACAATGAAAGAGAAAGAGCCATCTACGCAAGAAGAGATGCTAATGAAGCAGTTAGAGGAAATCTCGCCAAAACAACTATTGAAAGAGATTTCAGGCGGTGCAGAGGCGACGAAAGCGGACTTGCAAATCGTTGAGGATGTAATGATAAATCAAAAGTTAACGCCAGGGGTTGTGAATGTACTTATTTATTACGTTATGCTACGCTCAGATATGAAGCTTGCTAAAACGTATGTCGAGAAGATTGCTGGACATTGGGCGCGAAAAAAGGTCGGTACAGTAGGCGAGGCGATGGCGCTAGCGAAAGAAGAGAATCGTCAATATCAAGAGTGGGCTGAGACGAAGAAAAAAGGTCGTACAGCGAAGAAAACAGTGCGAAAAGAAATGGTACCAGATTGGCTTAAGGAAGAGTCGAAAGAAGAAGAGAAAGAACCTGTAAAAAATGACGTAAGTGCGAAAAAAGATGCAAGTACGTTAGAAGATGAACGGAAACGATTAGAAGAAGTATTGAAAAAATATAAGCGTGATTAATAAAAGAAAATGAACGCTCTTTGAGGTGAGAAAATGGAGCATATTCAAAATTCATTTACGAAATTAATGGAAAATAAAAACTTTAAAAATAGATATGAAGTCTTAAAGGCAGAAGTGATGGCGCACCCTCGTGTGAAAGAATTTATAGACGAACATAAAGGTGAAGTAACGACTTCTATGATTGAACGAAGTCTTGTGAAGTTATATGAATATATTGGACAAAGTGTAGGGTGTGCGGATTGTCCAGATTTAGGGTCATGTAAAAATATGCTACAAGGATATGAGCCGAAGCTCGTCATTCAAGGTAAGATGATTGATATTCAATACGATCGTTGTATTAGAAAAGTAGCATATGATGAGAGAAAAAAATATGAAAAACTCGTTCAAAGTGTATATATGCCAGTTGACATTTTGCAGGCAACTATGGAAAATTTAGACCCTTCAGATTTAGATGCACGTATTGATGCAATAGGTGCAACGAATGAATTTTTAAACACATACGAACCAGGTAAAAAAGCACAAGGTTTATATTTGTACGGTAAATTTGGTGTAGGGAAAACGTATCTTTTAGGGGCAATTGCAAATGAGCTTGCGCGAAAGAAAATTAGTTCGATGCTCGTATACTTCCCTGAATTTTTACGTGAAATTAAAAGTTCGATTCAAGATAATTCGATTAGCGGAAAGATTGATGCTGTCAAACGTGTACAAGTATTAATGTTAGATGATATCGGGGCAGAAGCAATGTCAAGTTTTGTACGTGATGATGTACTCGGTGCAATCTTGCAATTCCGTATGTTGGAAAATTTACCGACGTTCTTTACATCTAACTTTGATTTCAAACAGTTGGAACATCATTTAACGTATACACAGCGCGGTGAAGCAGAAGAGATGAAAGCGGCCCGTATTATGGAACGAATTAAATATTTAGCGAAGCCAATTCCAATTGGTGGGAAGAACCGTCGTAATAAGTAAAGAGCGAGCTGAGAAGCTTGCTCTTTTTTATCCCGCTATTGGCGGGCAGTAAGACTCCCACCTCAAAATTCGGCTGTAAAGCAAAGAAGTTAGGTGGGAGCCCTGCTGCCCGTAAAAGCCCGATTGGTGCGGGCTAATAATCAGTGGAGGATGGACAAAACCTCCACTGATTAAAGCTTCACTTTATTTTAATCATTTTTTCAGAGTAGCTTGTATCATTTTTTTCTCCCTCCCTTAATATATATAAAATTAGCAAGCCATATCGAGTGGATGTTCTAACGATGGGAGATAGGTTTCTACTAAGAGTGAACTTCCATAGATCGGACTCTTATAGGATTTGTAACGTATAGATGCAATCCTTTAGAGCGGGGATAAAAGGGGGGACAAAAGTGATTGAAATTTGCTTCGAAGAAAAAAATGATGCTGTGTACGTATACAGACAACTAACGAAAAGAACAGAATCCTTATATAAGGAAACAAGTGTATATTTAAACGAACAAAAGGTTGTTATTCATATACCATTATGTGAATCAAATTATATTGAAAAGATTTTATTGCCAGTATTACTATATTTCATTATGAATGTGAAACAAAATGAATGGATTCATACCATTTTAAAGGAAAAGTTTTTTTATGAAGAACAAGAAGAGTGTCATCAAATATTGCATATGGCACATGAGATTTTAAAGGAAAGAAGAAAAGGAGTAGCTAGTGATTTAACACATCAAAAATTTGAATCTTATATTGCGTCGTCTTTGAATGAATGGCTTTGTGATCCGCTCTCATTCTCGTTTTCATCATACGTTCGTTTTCGTCTTCGTACATATAGGGAAATGGTAACTAAGCTTGCTGAAGTTGCAATTGATGAGTATAAGATGGAGCAGGAATACCAAATATTTATTGAGACACTTCGCCAACAAGTAAGTAGCCGGAAATCACGTTTGTCCTGTGTACATCTTATTTTTGACGAAAGTTTTATTTTCTATGATGATAAAGGTAGGCGTTTAAAACAGGAGAAATTGGTTCAATATATAGATGAAGAATTATTAAAGAAACAGGATGTATATATCGATACGAAAGTAATTGCACCACTTCTTTCTATTTCGCCGAAAAAGATTTATTTATATACGAAAGAACAAGATCATAACATGATTGTTACTTTGCGAAATGTATTTCAAGAACGGGTCCAATTACATGGTTTGCATGAGTTTGAGCGCAATGTGAAAAATTTAAAAAATAAAGGTAACGCCCTTGATTTTCTAAGTTTTTGAGCATATAATTACCTACATAAATGAAATATATTGAAATGTCATGATGAGGACATGAGTAGTTATCTACGATTTTCAGAGAGGGAAGCCTTAGGGTGCGAGCTTCCTAGTACGGGATTATTACTTACCACCTCTAAACTTTAGCAGTGAACGTTTTTCTAGTAATTGCTAACGGACAACACCGTTATGTTGAACTTGAGCAATTAACAATAAGGTTAATTGGAACAAGGGTGGAACCACGAATTCAACACTCGTCCCTTTTTATGGGATGAGTGTTTTTTATTTTGAAAAAAAAGAGGAGTGACCAGTGATGGCAGATGTAGTTAAAATTACTTTCCCTGATGGAGCTGTGAAGGAGTTTCCAAAAGGAGTAACAACTGAAGAAATCGCAGCTTCTATTAGCCCAGGCTTAAAGAAAAAAGCTGTGGCTGGAAAATTAAACGATGAGATGATTGATCTTGTTACACCAATCGAAGAAGATGGTGCAGTTTCTATTATTACATTAGATTCTGAAGATGGCTTATATATTTTACGCCACTCAACAGCTCACCTTTTAGCACAAGCGTTAAAACGTTTATATAAAGATGTTAAGCTTGAGCTTGGCATTGGTCCAGTAATCGAAAATGGCTTCTACTACGATATTGATATGGAAGAAGCAATTACAGTTGAGGACTTCAAGAAAATCGAAAAAGAAATGCAAAAAATCGTGAACGAAAACTTAGAAATCGTTCGTCATGAAGTACCACGTGCAGAAGCACTTCGTCGCTTTGAAGAAATCGGCGATGAGTTAAAATTAGATTTAATTAACGATCTTCCAGAAGATGCAGTTATTTCAATCTATGAGCAAGGCGAATTCTTCGACCTTTGCCGTGGTGTTCACCTTCCATCTACAGGGAAGATTAAAGTGTTTAAATTATTAAGTGTTGCTGGTGCTTACTGGCGCGGCGATAGCAATAATAAAATGTTACAACGTATTTACGGTACTGGATTCGTTAAGAAAGCAGAATTAGATGAGCACTTACGTATGCTTGAAGAAGCGAAAGAGCGCGATCACCGTAAATTAGGTAAAGAGTTAAAACTATTTACTAATAGCCAAAAAGTAGGACAAGGTTTACCACTTTGGTTACCAAAAGGTGCAACAATTCGCCGTATTATCGAGCGTTACATCGTTGATAAAGAAGCAAGCTTAGGCTATGATCACGTATACACTCCAGTATTAGGAAGTAGAGAACTTTATGAAACTTCTGGTCACTGGAACCATTACCGTGATGGCATGTTCCCATCAATGGAAATGGATAATGAAGAGTTAGTTCTTCGTCCAATGAACTGCCCTCACCATATGATGGTTTATAAAAACGATATTCACAGCTACCGTGAATTACCAATCCGTATTGCGGAACTTGGAACAATGCACCGCTATGAAATGTCTGGAGCATTATCTGGATTACAACGTGTACGCGGAATGACTTTAAATGATGCGCACATTTTCGTTCGTCCAGATCAAATTAAAGAAGAATTAAAACGTGTTGTAAACTTAACGTTAGAAGTGTACAAAGATTTCGGTTTAGAAAACTATTCATTCCGTCTATCTTATCGTGACCCAGCAGATACTAAAAAGTATTATGCTGATGATGAGATGTGGGAAAAAGCACAAGGTATGTTAAAAGAAGCTATGGATGAAATGGGTCTTGATTACTATGAAGCTGAAGGTGAAGCGGCATTCTATGGTCCGAAACTTGACGTTCAAGTTCGTACTGCTCTTGGAAAAGACGAAACACTTTCAACTGTACAATTAGACTTCTTACTTCCAGAACGCTTTGAATTAACTTACGTTGGTGAAGACGGTAAACAACATCGTCCAGTTGTAATTCACCGTGGTGTTGTATCAACTATGGAACGTTTCGTAGCCTTCTTAATTGAAGAATACAAAGGCGCATTCCCAACTTGGTTAGCTCCAGTTCAGGCGCAAGTAATTCCAGTTTCTCCGCAAGTACATTTAGACTATGCGAAGAAAGTACAAGATGAATTACGACGTGCTGGTATCCGTGTTGAATTAGACACTCGTGAAGAGAAAATTGGTTACAAAATCCGTGAAGCACAAATGCAAAAGATTCCGTACATGCTTGTAGTAGGTGACAATGAAGTTACTGAAAATGGCGTTAACGTACGTAAATATGGTGAGCAAAAATCAGAAACAATCGCATTAGATGCGTTTGTTGACATGATTAAGGTAGAAGGAAAACGATAAGAAAGAGCCGCGGTATACCGCGGCTTTTTTATGTATAATAAAAAAGAAAATCTAGAAAAAATAACCAAACAATACTTATCATAAAAAAGTATTGCAAGTATGCTGGTTGTTTGTTACAATATTTCTTGTTGTTAGTAAAACACATCGCGTCTTCTTGACAGACGTCATGTCCTATGATAAACTCATCAAGGATAATAGAATATGGTTTTGACAAGTAGAAGCACCCGCTTCTCACCTGATGGACGCATTCGCAGTTAGCAGGTAAATGTATTTCTTACTAAAGATATTACAAGTGTGGGTGCCGTGTGCCCGCACTTTTTTTGTTCGGGTTCTACAATTGCAAAACGTATTCTAAGAAAACCTTGGAGGTGGCTTACTATTAGCAAGGATATGATGATTAACGAGCAAATTCGTGCACGTGAAGTACGCTTAGTTGGCGCAAACGGCGATCAACTTGGAATCAAGTCTCGTAATGACGCTTTAGACTTAGCTGCAGGTCTTAATCTTGATTTAGTATTGGTTGCTCCAAATGCGAAACCACCAGTATGCCGCATTATGGACTACGGTAAATTCCGCTTTGAGCAACAGAAGAAAGAAAAAGAACAGCGCAAAAATCAAAAAGTAATTAGCATGAAAGAAGTTCGTTTAAGTCCAACAATTGATGAACATGACTTTAACACAAAACTTCGTAATGCTGTCAAGTTTTTAGAGAAAGGCGACAAGGTTAAAGCGTCAATTCGCTTTAAAGGACGTGCCATTACTCATAAAGAAATCGGTCAACGTGTTTTAGATCGCTTCTCAGAAGCTTGTGCTGAAGTTAGTACAATTGAATCTAAGCCTAAAATGGAAGGACGTAGTATGTTCTTAGTTTTAGCACCGAAAAACGATAAGTAATAGATAGAGGAGGAAATACCTATGCCTAAACAAAAAACTCATCGCGGCGCTGCAAAGCGTTTCAAAAAGACTGGATCTGGTAAACTGAAGCGTTCTCACGCTTACACAAGCCATTTATTCGCTAACAAATCTACAAAAGCTAAACGTAAACTACGTAAAGCTGGTGTAGTTAGCGCTGGTGACTTCAAACGCATTCGTCAAATGCTTGACAACTTAAAATAAGTTCGGCTGATATATAGAACAAACTAGGAGGTAATATTATGCCAAGAGTAAAAGGTGGTACAGTTACTCGTCAACGTCGTAAAAAAGTTATAAAATTAGCAAAAGGTTACTACGGTTCTAAGAGTACATTATTTAAGGTTGCTAACCAACAGGTTATGAAATCTCTAATGTATGCATTCCGTGACCGTCGTCAAAAGAAACGTGACTTCCGTAAATTATGGATTACACGTATCAACGCAGCAGCTCGTATGAATGGTCTTTCTTACAGCCGCTTAATGCACGGTTTAAAAAATGCTGGCATCGAAGTTAACCGCAAGATGCTTGCTGACTTAGCTGTTCATGACGAAAAAGCTTTCGCTGAATTAGCAACAGTTGCAAAAAACAACATTAACTAATTGTTTAAAACCTTAGAAGATTTTCTTCTAAGGTTTTTTTATTTGCATTTATTGTAAAATCTTCCACTTATTATCGTTATTTCTTGCTCAAGTATATTAAGATGTGCTTGTAAGAACTTTTGTAACGATAACGAGGAGGCTTTTACATGAAAGTAGGAAAGATTAACGGATGTGTCGTTATCGATATGACAAAATCAATATAAAAGCTATAGCGATATAAAAGAATATATATATAAAGTCAGGAGAATCCTCCTGACTTTTTTTATCCCCCTATTTGCGGGCAGTAAAACTCCCACCTCAAAATTCAGCTGGAGCAAAGAAGTTAGGTGGGAGATCAACTGCCCGTAAAAGCCCGATTGGTGAAGGCTAATAATAAGTGGGGATGAACAAAACCCCCCCACTTATTAAAGTTTCACTTTATTTGAACTCATTCGTGAGAAGTGCATCTTTCCTAGCAGAAACGACACTGCTATAATGGAAAGATGATATGGAACTTTCATCAAGTGAACAATATATGAGTGATGATTGAAACGTATTTGCAAATTAAGGACAAGCTATCTTTATAAAGATGTAGGTAGCTGACTTGTTAATAAGAAACGAAAAATAATAATGAACTTTGAGATGAAACAACATTGTTGCGGAAAATGCGATGTTGGAGGAGGACAATAGAATGGACTTACTACAACTATTTAAATTACAAAAAGAATTAGATGACCGTATTGTGAAAGAACATGACTTACAACCGAAGAAATTGTTAAAAGAAAAAATGTTAGCTCTTCTTGTAGAAATTGGAGAACTTGCAAATGAAACACGTTGTTTTAAATATTGGAGCAATAAACCAGCTTCAGAACGTGAAGTAATATTAGAAGAATACGTAGATGGTTTGCATTTTATTTTATCAATCGGAATCGATTTAGGAATTGATAAAAACTTCTTATTCTATAAATGTGCGCAAACGAATAAAACACAAGTGGAAATTTTCTTAGACACATATGCGAAAGTAATTCGTTTTACAGATCAACCTTCTATTACGAACTATATTGAACTATTTACAAGCTATCTTCGCCTTGGACAAGCGCTTGAATTTGAACAAGATGAAATTGAAAAAGCATATTTAGATAAAAATGAAGTAAATCATCAGCGTCAAACACAAGGATACTAATTTAATTTTTGAATATTTCAATTTCCTTTTGTATAATAAAGTGACTGAAGAAAAAGGAGGGTGTTGGCAATGATAAAATTAGACGAGACATTGACAATGCTAAAAGAATTAACAGACGCACGCGGTATTGCGGGTAACGAGCGCGAACCACGTGAAGTAATGAAGAAATATATTGAGCCGTTTGCAGATGAACTTTCTACTGACAATTTAGGAAGTTTAGTTGCGAAAAAAGTTGGGGAAGAAAACGGCCCGAAAATTATGGTTGCAGGTCATTTAGATGAAGTTGGCTTTATGATTACGCAAATTGATGACAAAGGCTTCCTTCGTTTCCAAACGGTGGGTGGCTGGTGGTCGCAAGTTATGCTTGCACAGCGCGTAACGATTGTAACGCGTAAAGGAGATGTAACAGGTGTAATTGGTTCAAAACCACCGCACATTTTACCTCCAGAAGCTCGTAAAAAGCCAGTTGAAATTAAAGACATGTTCATCGATATTGGTGCTTCTAGCCAAGAAGAAGCGATGGAGTGGGGCATACGACCAGGGGATCAAGTTGTACCGTACTTCGAATTCCAAGTGATGAAGAATGAAAAGATGTTACTTGCAAAAGCATGGGATAACCGAATTGGTTGTGCAATTGCAATTGACGTATTAAAACAATTAAAAGATGAAAAGCATCCAAACGTTGTATACGGCGTTGGTACTGTACAAGAAGAAGTTGGTCTTCGTGGTGCGAAAACATCTGCAAACTATATTAAGCCCGATATCGCATTCGCTGTAGATGTTGGTATTGCTGGGGATACACCAGGTGTAACGGCGAAAGAAGCGCAAAGTAAAATGGGCGATGGACCGCAGATCATTTTATATGATGCTTCTGTTATTGGTCATACAGGTTTACGTGATTTCGTAGTTGATGTTGCTGATGAATTACAAATTCCATACCAATATGACTCTGTAGCGGGCGGGGGAACGGATGCAGGAGCAATTCACATTTCTGTAAACGGTATTCCGTCTATGGCAATTACGATTGCGACACGCTACATTCATTCTCATGCAGCGATGTTACATCGTGATGATTATGAAAACGCAGTGAAGTTAATTGTGGAAGTTATTAAACGTCTTGATAAAGAGGCTGTACATAACATTACATTTAATTAATAGAAAAAAGCGAAGGATAATTTCCTTCGCTTTTTCCATTTTTAAAACGGTCGTTCTAATCCTGCTGCAGTATGGGCTCCTAAAATAATTAAGCGAGTTAATTGCATTGCCATAAAATGCGGGGTATAAATCATGCCTCTTTTTAACCATGACATAATCATTCCGATATGAGCCCCTGTAACATAACTAATAAGAATGTCACGAGGAACCATGAGTTCTTCATCATCAGGTTGTGAAATAGATAAGCTTAATGTTAAATGTGTTTGGACTGTTTTCATCATTTTATAAGAGTAGTTTCCAGCGGCTTTATCACCAAGCATAACGTTATAGAAGTTCACATTTTCTGCTATATGTTCAAACAAAGCTAAAAAGGTTGGATGCGGTGAATCAAAAGTGAGCTGAAAATCTTCTTTATTTCGATTTTGTGGTTTAATTACTTCAGCTAATTTTTCTAACATTTCTTCTATGCTTTTGTCTAATAAATCATATTTATCATGGTAATGGCTATAAAATGTAGCGCGATTTACAGGAGCACGTTCCGCGATATGTTGCACAGTTACATTTTCGAAGCCCTTTTCGCCTACTAAAGCGACAAAAGCATCCTGTATGAGTTGTCTCGTTCGTTTTACACGTGGATCATTTGTATTTTTAATAGACATTTTTACTTCACCTCGTTTAATTTTTTGAATTTAAACAACACATGTATAGTGTAATGTTGTTTAAACAACATATAGGTTTAAATTGTTGGTTGTAGATTCGGGATAATTATTTATAATTATAAACGATAGTCCTTTAGAAATCAGCACCGCTAGGATGCAGACAAAACATAGTTTGCATCGTAAAAGGTGTGCTTTTTTTGTTTAAAGGTTAATATAATTAACAATTAAACAATATAAACACTAAGGGTGTAAATAGTTTAGAAAAAAATTATATGCGATATAAGGAGAGGAATGCAATGAATCAGTTTCGAAGAATGGTAATTATCAACATTATCACATTAATTGTATTAGTTGGCGGCGGTATTGGCGGTTATTACTATTACAATCAATCGGAAAACTATTTAAAAACAGAAAATGCAAAGATTGATGGGAAAGTAATCCCAATTGCATCACCAGTAGCAGGTAAATTAACAGACTGGAAAGCTGAAGTAGGAAAAAACTACAATGAGAACGATAAATTAGGTGCGGTTACTGTAGCAGGAGCAAATGGTGAGCAAACAGTAGATGTAACAATTCCACAAAATGCAACAGTTGTACAATCAAACGCAACACCTAATGCGTTCGTTGGAGCAGGAAGCCCAATTGCTTACGCATTTGATATGAACAATTTATGGGTAACAGCAAATATTGAAGAAACAAATATTGATGATGTTCAAAAAGGCCAAACAGTAGATGTGTATGTAGATGCATACCCAGATACAACGTTAACAGGAAAAGTAGAACAAGTTGGATTAACAACGGCGAATACATTCTCGATGTTACCATCAAGTAACTCAACAGCGAACTATACGAAAGTAAAGCAAGTTGTACCAGTTAAAATTTCTTTAGATCATAGTAAATCAGTAAATATTGTTCCTGGAATGAATGTGTCAGTTCGTATTCATAAGTAAGGGGGAGATGAGATGTCCTCAATTGCAATTGTAGGATATGCACTATTTTGTATAATCGTCTTCTTCCTTATAAATCGTCTTTTACGAAAGAAAAAAACGAATGTGGGAGAAGAACAAGTCCCAGCCGTAAGTAAGATAGAAGTAAGTCAAGCAGAAACAGTAGAGAAAGAACTTGAACAAAAACAAGAAACAGAAGCTTCTAACGTAGTGGAATTAGAAACAGGGAAGCAAGAGCAAGTAAAACAGGAAAAAGAAATGCTGAAGAGACAATTGCCGGTAGAGAATGTGAATGTAAAAGCAGTTGTAGCTGTATTAATTCTCGGTATGTTCGTTTCTATTTTAAACCAAACGATCATTAATGTTGCACTGCCTCCATTAATGAACGAATTTAACGTATCAACTTCAACAGCACAATGGTTAATTACAGGCTTCATGCTTGTAAACGGAATTTTAGTACCAATCAGTGCATTTTTAGTTTCACGATTTACGTATCGTAAATTATTCATAGCAGCAATGTTATTCTTCACTGTAGGATCTATCATTTGTGCTACATCAGGAAACTTCACAATGATGATGACGGGCCGCGTTATTCAAGCGGTTGGTGCAGGTATTTTAATGCCAGTTGGTATGAATATCTTCATGACATTATTCCCGCCTAATAAACGCGGAGCAGCTATGGGACTACTTGGGGTAGCGATGATTTTAGCACCAGCTATCGGACCAACTGTAACAGGTTGGGTAATTGAAAACTATAGCTGGAACTTAATGTTCTATGGGATGTTTGTTATCGGTTTAATTATTACGTTCTTATCTTTAAAATTCTTTACACTAGCTCAGCCAGTGTCTAAAACAAAGTTAGATGTATTCGGTGTTATTAGTTCAAGTATTGGACTAGGTAGCTTACTGTACGGATTTAGTGAAGCTGGAAATAATGGCTGGACTAGTGCAGAAGTTGTTATAACACTTATCATCGGTGTCATTGGTTTAGCTGTATTTATTTGGAGAGAGTTAACAACAGACAATAAAATGCTTGATTTACAAGTGTTTAAATATCCGACGTTCACTTTCACATTAGTAATTAACGCGATTGTAACGATGGCCTTATTCGGAGGTATGTTATTACTTCCAGTATACTTGCAAAACATTCGCGGTTTTACACCGATGGAATCTGGTTTATTATTACTTCCAGGATCATTAATTATGGGGATCATGGGACCAGTTGCAGGTAAACTATTTGATAAGTATGGTATTCGTCCGTTAGCAATTGTCGGATTAGCCATTACGACATTTGCGACATATAAATTTACAACGTTATCGATGGATACGCCGTATAGCGTTATTATGACGGATTATATTATACGCTCAATTGGTATGTCATTCATTATGATGCCAATTATGACAGCTGGTATGAATGCATTGCCGATGAAATTAATTTCTCACGGCACAGCAACGCAAAATACGTCAAGACAAGTAGCTGGTTCAATTGGAACGGCGATATTAATCACGCTTATGACGCAACAAACTACTGCTCACGTAGCGGATTACGGCAATATGTTAACAACGTCAAACCCGATTTTAGTTGATAAAGTATACGGTATGGGCCAAAGCTTAGCGGCATTAGCCGGATCAGCTCAAGCAGGAGATGCGATGAGTACACAACTATTATTCGGACAAATTTCAAAGCTATCTGCAATTAACGGTATTAACGATGCCTTCTTAATTGCAACTATATTAGCCGGTATTGCTTGGGTGTTATCGTTCTTCTTACCATCAGGCAATAAACCAAATAGAAAAGCAGGGAATTAATTTCCCTGCTTTTTTGTCTTTTTAAAGAGTGAGATATAAAAAATGATAACCAGCTACGGAGCACAGCCCTGTTATAAACAAAATTGTCCCCATAGCACGAATGCTGGATATTTGTCTGCCACTTATAATAGCTAATAGCCCAGCTAAAGAGAAGAAACACTAATATAAAATTCCTGAAATTGGAAGTGTCCCCTCTGAGTCTATTCCAAAACCTATACAAATGATAGGAACAACGATAAGCGATATGCTAATTAAACCAGCTATAATAGTAAGTGATTTACGATATTTAATGCCAGCAATAATTAAAAAAATGCCAACGATGAATTGGCATAACATCAAAGTAAGAGCCAAAACCATCCAAGTTAATATTCCAAACACTTCTGTATTACCTCCGATAAAATACTATATATAGAATGAATCCCCTACAGACATAAGTACCCAGAAAATAACCCCTAATATGCCAGCGATAAAAATAATGAATCCCATATTACGTATACTTTTAATCTTTGCCTGTAATCCATTTAATCCTGCCAATAATCCAGTTAAAGAAAACAGTATCCAATATAAAGTAGTTGAAATAGGGAGGATCGTATCGCTATTCACCCCCATGCCCCAAAAAACAAAAGGTAGTGTGACAAAAGATAGACTAAGTAGCCCCATTAAACCCACAAATAATTTAAGATGTTTAATGCTAGTAATAATAAAAAAATACCACCGAAAAATCCGCATAAAACAAGAAGTGGCATATAAAAAATCCAAAGTAAGCTCGACATAAATACTCTTCTTCTATGGTGATGAGTTATATTTTACTACATGAGGTTTATTTTGGATGTTATTAATAAATATGTATAAATTGATAGAAATGAGAAGTGATGATACGAATTAATAAAAGAGGTATCGCGATGATACCTCTTTCTAACTCAAGAATGCTAACATATTATTCATAATATGAAATAACATAGCTGGAATAATGGAATTTGTTTTTTTACATAAAATAGCCATTAATAATCCCATGAAGAAAGTAATTACCATTACTCCAAGTGAGTATGTATGAGCGATACCGAAGAAGAAGCTTGTTAAAATGGCTGCAATCCAAAATGGAAAGCGTTCTGAGAAGAAGCGAAGTATAAAACCACGGAAAATAAGTTCTTCAAAAATTGGTGTGAGTATAGCGAAGCCGAGAAGTAATAATATTTGATACTGCTTAAAAATGTCTAAGTTTAGTGCGGAAGATTGTTGCTTCGTTGCGTCTTGGAACACATAATTTAACAAGATGTAATTGAGTATAATGTTTATAGCGAAGAAAAGAAGTAAGTATACGTATGTACGCCATTCTTTAAGTACTTTAAAGTTAAAAGATTTTAGTAGTAATTTTTTTGCGGGTTCGAATTTAAAAATGAAGAATAACAACACGGCTAGTTGTAATACGATACTTGCAGTATTTGCAATAGATTCATACAGGGCAATTTGTTTTTTATCTGTAAGACCGGCTGTATAAATTGTTAAGGGCATTGCGAGGAACACAGTAATAAGTCCGGTTCCGAAAAAAGCGAATAAAACGGAGCTAATAAATTGTCCCCATGACATAGAGTATTTCTGTTCATTAGAAAGTTGTGTAGCGGGTTGCATTTGTAAAATCACCTCTTTATATTTGTATATTTAATTATAAAGTATTTTGCTTTTGAGTGTAACATTTAAATATTACATACAAAGGTGTATTTTTCGCAAAATAATAAAAGAGGTATCACCCTATAGTGATGCCTCTTTCTCATTGATAACTATGTTCTGCCTTGTCATTCAATTTCTTTTGCTCTATTTGTAATTCACGCTCTACCAATCGGTCTAATTGCTGAATAGCTTTAAGTGCTTTTTCGTAAGAAATCGTTCTATAATGGTGCGCTCCACCCGGTTCTTCATCTGCTTCGTCTGCCCATTTAATAATGTTTTGAAGAGATGTTCTTTCAATTTCTTGCTGTACTAAGAAAGAATCTGTATGAAGAAGAATCGCAATAGAAATTTCTTTTGCTAGTTTAGGATGTTCTCCTAATCTAATAAGCAATTTATGAGATCTTTCTGCCCCTTTAATCGCATGTATATCATTCTTTTTATACAAGTCATAGTCCCATTCGCCGCCTGTGTACCACGTATGATGTCCGATATCATGAAGGAAGCCAGCCTTTGTCGCAGCATCGACTGAGGCGTGATGCTTTTTGGCTAAGTGAAACGCATGGTAAGCGACAGCAATCGCGTGGACCATTCCAGAACGGTTTACATATTTTTGTGTAATGTGATGTTTAAAAACTTGTTCAAGCGTAATACGTTGCATAAAACATTCACTCCTTTTATCCAATGATGTATATGAAGAAAATCGATCGGTTTAAATGTATTTTGAATATTGTACTCCATCAATCAGCGTTAGTAAAGTAGAAATGTTTAGGAGAAGAAAAATTTTATAGACATAAAACGTCACCTTAGTTTTTTTTCTAAGGTGACGTTTTATTGTTTATTTTTTTAATCCTTGCTCCAGTGTTCCTAACATTTCGTGTTTTTCATTTTCATCAGCATTTTTCCAAATGACTTCGAATAAAACGCCAAGACCTGGAAGCATTTTTTCTTCACCGCTTTGAATTGCATCGACAATCGTTTCTTGTAATTGATCTTGTGAATTTCCAGATACATTCGCTAATACCGCGCCGCGTAAATTAAAACTCATTATCTTCACCTCTTCTTCAGAATTGAAACTGACGTTAGTTTTTGTTCTTTTTTATGTAAATATGTATGAAAAATAGGCTATAATGATAAGACAAGAAGAGAGGGAAATACATATTATGAAAAACATTGATTCAGTACAAAACCCGCGTGTGAAGCAGTGGAAAAAGCTGCAGACGAAAAAAGAGCGCGATAACAAAGCTTTATTTTTTGTAGAAGGATTCCATTTAGTAGAGGAAGCGTTAAAGGCAGGAGTTGTAACAGAACTTATCGTTTCAGATCAGACAGATCTTCCGAAAGATTGGACAGTTAATGATGTTGAAATGTATATTGTGCCTGAAGCAATTGTAAAAGTACTTCGCGAAACAGAAACAACGCAAGGTGTATTTGCTGTTTGTGAGAAACATGAAAAAGAAGTAGCTCTTACTGATGGGAAATTTCTTTTATTAGACGGCCTTCAAGACCCAGGTAATTTGGGAACGATTATTCGTACAGCGGATGCAGCGGGTATTCATGCCGTTGTGCTTGGAGAAGGGTGCGTTGATGTTTATAATAGTAAAGTACTACGATCTACACAAGGTTCTATTTTCCACTTACCGGTTGTGAAAGGGAACTTAGAAGAATGGGTAGACAAGTTAAAAGAAAATAACGTCCCTGTATATGGAACAGCTCTTGAAAATGGAGTTCCATTTGGTGAAGTAACCCCGGCTGGAAGTTTTGCATTAATTGTAGGGAATGAAGGAAGCGGCGTACGCCAAGAAATTCTTGCGAAAAGTGATCAAAACTTGTATATTCCGATTTACGGCGGGGCAGAATCATTAAATGTTGCGGTTGCAGCAGGGATTTTAACGTATTATTTACAAAGCCCAGTTGCGAATCGATAAAAAACTTCTTATAATAAGTTGAAGTGCATGTTCATAAAAAAGTGGTGAAATGAGTATCGAACTTTTTTGAACATATAATAAAAGTATATTAATGAAAAACGTTGATAGAGAAGAGTAGCTTACAAAATCGCCATATAGGGAGAGAGTGCCGTAGACTGAAAGCATTCTTATGGTAGATGGAAGTGAATTCACCTCTGGAGTTGGCGCCAGGACCATTTATATGTAAAGGCGTTCCGGTCAGAATTGATCGTTATAACTAATGAGTGGGCAGACTTGTTCTGTCAATTTAGGGTGGTACCGCGAATTTACCTCGTCCCTTTTTGGGAGCGGGGTTTTTTTATTTTTAAAATTAGGAGGGTTCCAAATGGAAGCACGTTTAAAAGAGCTAAAGCAAAAAGCGTTAGAGCTTATTGAAGAAGCGAAAGAGCTAAAGGGCTTAAACGACGTACGCGTAGCGTATTTAGGGAAAAAAGGTCCAATTACAGAAGTATTACGCGGCATGGGAAAATTATCAGCAGAAGAGCGTCCACGTATGGGAGCATTAGTAAATGAAGTACGTGAAGCGATTCAAACGCGTCTAGAAGACAAAATTGGTAACTTAGAAAAAGCAGTAATTGAGGCGAAATTAGCTACTGAAACAATTGATGTTACACTGCCAGGTCGTCCTGTTGAAACAGGTTGTCACCATCCGTTAACAGCAGTTGTTGAACAAATTGAAGATGTATTCATCGGTATGGGTTATGAAGTAGCTGAAGGAACAGAAGTAGAAAAAGACTACTACAACTTCGAAGCATTAAACTTACCGAAAGATCACCCAGCGCGTGATATGCAAGATACATTCTACATTACAGAAGAAACGTTACTACGTACACATACATCTTCTGTGCAAGCACGTACGATGGAAAAGAATAAAGAAAAAGGACCGATTAAAATTATTTGTCCTGGTAAAGTGTATCGCCGCGATGACGATGATGCAACGCATTCACACCAATTCATGCAAATTGAAGGTCTTGTAATTGATAAAAACATTCGCATGAGTGACTTAAAAGGTACACTGCAAGTATTCGTGAAAAAGATGTTCGGTGAAGATCGTGAAATCCGTCTTCGTCCAAGTTTCTTCCCATTCACAGAGCCGTCTGTAGAGATGGATATTTCTTGTATGATGTGTCACGGTAAAGGTTGCGGCACTTGTAAAGGGACTGGCTGGATTGAAATTTTAGGCGCAGGTATGGTTCATCCGAACGTACTTGAAATGGCTGGTTATGATTCAAAAGAATATCAAGGTTTCGCATTCGGTATGGGCGCAGAGCGTATCGCAATGTTGAAATACGGCGTAGATGACATTCGTCATTTCTATACAAATGATGTACGTTTCTTACAACAATTCAAACGAGCGTAAGGGAAGGAGAGGATAAATATGTTCGTATCATATCGTTGGTTACAAGAGTATGTAGATATTAAAGATGTAACGGCACAAGAACTAGCAGACAAAATCACGAAAAGTGGTATTGAAGTAGAAGGCGTTGAAGTATTAAATAAAGGTGTAAAAGGTGTTGTAGTTGGTCACGTATTAGAATGTGAAAAACACCCAGAAGCTGATAAATTAAGCAAATGCTTAATCGATATCGGTGAAGAAGAGCCGGTTCAAATTATTTGTGGAGCTGCTAATATTGCAAAAGGTTTAAAAGTACCAGTTGCAAAAGTTGGCGCTGTACTTCCTGGTAACTTCAAAATTAAAAAAGCAAAACTACGCGGTGAAGCTTCTCACGGTATGGTTTGCGCTCTTCAAGAGCTTGGCATTGATGGGAAGTTAGTTTCAAAAGAATACGCAGATGGTATTTTCATTTTCCCAAGTGACGCTGAAGTTGGTGCAGATGCACTTGAAATTTTAAACTTACACGATGAAGTACTTGAGCTTGGTTTAACACCAAACCGTGCAGATTGCTTAAATATGTTAGGTGTTGCATATGAAGTAGCTGCTATTTACGGCCGTGAAGTAAAGCTTCCAGCTATCGACTTACAAGAAACAGCAGAAAAAACTTCTGATTACATTTCTGTAAGTGTAGAAGCGAAAGAAGAAAACCCATTATATATTGCAAAAATGGTGAAGAACGTAAAGATTGGTCCATCACCAATGTGGATGCAAACTCGTCTTATGGCAGCTGGCATTCGTCCAATTAGTAATGTAGTTGATATTACAAACTACATTTTAATGGAATACGGTCAACCGTTACATGCATTCGATTACGATAAATTAGGTTCAAAAGAAATCGTTGTTCGTCTTGCAAAAGAAGGCGAAAAGATTCAAACATTAGATGCTCAAGAACGTACGTTACAAAGCCACCACCTTGTTATTACAAACGGTGAAAAAGCGTTAGCTGTTGCTGGTGTAATGGGCGGAGCGGATTCTGAAGTTGATAGCGAGACAGTAAACGTTCTAATTGAGTCTGCATACTTTGCAGGTCAAACAGTGCGTCGTACATCAAAAGACTTAGGTCTTCGTAGCGAATCAAGTGCACGTTTTGAAAAAGGAATCGACCCAACACGTACATTTGAAGCAATTCAGCATGCAGCTGCTTTAATGGCAAAATACGCTGGTGGAGAAGCACTTGAAGGTGTAGTAGAAGCTGATAACTTACAAGTACAAGAACGTACAGTATCTGTTACAGCTGAAAAAGTAAACCGTGTATTAGGTACAGATATTTCTGCGAGTGAAATGGGTACAATGTTCACAAACTTAAAATTCCCATTCACAGAAGTAGAAGGAACATTCCATGTAAATGTACCAGCACGTCGTCCTGACATTACAATTTCAGAAGACTTAGTAGAAGAAGTAGGTCGTCTGTATGGTTATGATCACATTCCAGTTACATTACCATCTGGAACAATGACACGTGGTAAATTAACATCAGCACAAACGAAACGTCGTAAAGTACGCCGCTTCCTAGAAGGTGCTGGTTTATATGAAGCAATCACATATTCATTAACAAGCGCTGACAAAGCGAAACAATATATGGTTGAGCCGAACGAAAAAGCTCCTGTAAATCTTGCGCTTCCAATGAGCGAAGAGCGTAGCCAACTTCGTTTAAGCTTAGTGCCACAATTGTTAGAAGCAGTTTCATACAATGTTGCACGTAAAAACGACAGCGTTGCATTATATGAAGTAGGTTCTATCTTCTTACCAACAGAAGCAGGAGAACTTCCGAAAGAAGAACAACATCTTGCAGGTGTTATGACAGGTCTTGCTCTTCACCATGCATGGCAAGGTGAGAAGAAAGTTGTAGACTTCTTCGTTGTTAAAGGTGTATTAGAAGGATTATTCGACGTACTTGGCGTGGCAAATCAAATCACTTATGCACCAGCAAAACGTGAAGGCATGCACCCAGGCCGTACAGCTGACATCGTATTAGATGGTGAAGCAATCGGATTCATCGGTCAATTGCACCCGGAAACAGAAAAACAATTAGATGTGAAAAATACATTCGTATTCGAATTATCTCTTGCAAAAGTATTCGGTGCAGACGCTGAGGGAACTTACTACTCAGCAATTCCACGTTTCCCATCTATGACACGTGATATGGCTGTTGTAGTAACAACAGAAACAAAAGCTGGTGAAATGAAGCAAGTCATTGCTGAAGCTGGCGGAGAACTTCTGAAAGACGTAGCACTATTCGACTTATACGAAGGTGAAAAAATGGAAGAAGGCAAGAAATCACTTGCATTCTCTATGAACTACTTCGATGCAGAACGTACATTAACAGACGAAGAAGTAACAGAAGCACATAACCGTGTATTAACAGCGGTAGAAGAGAAATTTGGTGCGGAGTTACGTAAGTAATAAAAAATTGCCGGATTAAGTCCGGCAATTTTTTTTATGGCACGATTGTCGGAAAATGTCGGTAAGTCGATATATTATAAAAATCGCTGATATATTTGGAGTTACGGTCGATATATTGCGAAAATCGCTGATATATTTTCTGGCATCTTGCATCTTTCTCTCGAATGTAGTACATTAATTTTAGTTTAACAAAACGAAAGACGATGATAAGGAAAAGTAGTATATACTTAATCCAAAGCGAGTCAGGGACGGTGAGAGCCTGATGAGGCGGTATATGTGAAGAACACCTTGGAGTTGCTAACCGAAATTGAAGCTTGTATTCAAGAGTAGACTTAGACGGGAATCCGGCCTGTTACAAACCGGGAAGTATGTATTACATACGAGTTAAAGTTGGTCTTTATGACAAATTGGGTGGTACCGCGAAGTTTAACCTTTCGTCCCTTTATGGATGAAAGGTTTTTTTGTATTTAAATATATGAGTAAAGGAGAATTTTACTATGGAAAACACATTAGTAAAAAGTCTGTATAGAGATACAGAAAAGTATGCAGATCAAACAGTACAAGTATCGGGTTGGATTCGTAACTTACGTGATTCAAAAGCATTTGGTTTCATCGAATTAAACGACGGTAGCTTCTTCAAAGGTGTTCAAATCGTTTTCGATACAGAATTAGAGAACTTCAAAGAAATTGCAAAGCTTCCACTTAGCTCTTCAGTTAAAGTAGAAGGTAAAGTAATTGCAACGCCTGGAGCGAAGCAACCATTTGAAATTAAAGCAGAAAAAATTGATATCGAGGGCTTATCAGATTCTGATTACCCACTTCAAAAGAAGCGTCATACGTTTGAATATTTACGTACAATCGCTCACTTACGTCCAAGAACAAATGCATTCTCTGCAACGTTCCGCGTGCGTTCTATCGCAGCATTTGCAATTCACCAATTCTTCCAAGAGCGTGGATTTGTACATGTTCACACACCAATTATTACTGGTAGTGATACAGAAGGTGCAGGCGAAATGTTCCGCGTAACAACGCAAGATTTAAACAACGTACCAAAAGGTGAAGACGGACAAGTTGACGAATCAAAAGACTTCTTCGGCAAAGAAACAAACTTAACAGTAAGTGGACAGCTGAATGCTGAAGCTTATGCATTAGCGTTCCGTGATGTGTACACATTCGGACCTACATTCCGTGCAGAAAACTCAAACACAACTCGCCACGCAGCTGAGTTCTGGATGGTTGAGCCTGAGATTGCATTCGCTGAGTTAGGCGATGTAATGGATCTTACAGAAGATATGCTGAAATATGCAATGAAATACGTACTAGAGCATGCACCAGAAGAAATGGACTTCTTCAACAGCTTCGTTGATAAAACAGTTCTAGAGCGCATGAACAACGTGATCAACTCTGACTTCGGTCGCATCACTTATACAGAAGCAATTAAAGTACTTCAAGAATCAGGTGCTGAATTTAAATACCCAGTAGAATGGGGTATTGACTTACAAACAGAGCACGAAAGATACTTATCAGAAGAAATCTTCAAACGCCCTGTATTCGTAACTGACTATCCGAAAGACATTAAAGCATTCTACATGCGTATGAACGAAGATGGTAAAACAGTAGCAGCTACTGACCTTCTAGTTCCTGGCATCGGCGAATTAATCGGCGGAAGTCAACGTGAAGAAAGAATGGACGTTTTAGTAGACAGAATTAAAGAATTAGGTATGAACGAAGAGGACTACTGGTGGTACTTAGAGCTTAGAAAATACGGCGGTACAAAACACGCTGGATTCGGTCTAGGTTTCGAGCGCTTCCTAATGTACATTACTGGCATGGCTAACATCCGTGACGTAATTCCATTCCCAAGAACTCCAGGTTCTTCTGAGTTTTAAGATAAAAAAAGTGAGAGCAACTGCTCTCGCTTTTTTTGTTTGGAAAAATGTTGTTCATAGGTTCGTTCATCTCTCAGATATAGTAAAACGAATGAAATATTTATGGGCAAGGGAAGGGGTTCTTGTACAATGGGGGAGATTCCAAGTCATACAAAGTGGACATTGCGTGACAAGTATATAGTAATCACTGGTGCCACAAGTGGTATTGGATTAGCGGCAGCTAAGGCATTTGCGGAGCGTGGTGCCAAGCTAGGAATTATTGCACGCAACGAGGCAAAAGCGAATGATGCTATGACTCAAATTAAGGATGTAACGAATGGGAATGTGGTGGTAGATTTATTTCTGGCTGATATGGCTTCCCAACAATCTATACGCCGGGTAGCTACTGATATTTTAGAAAGGTGTCCGAGAATAGATATATTAGTGAATAATGCTGGTGCTTTATTTCAAACAAGGCAAATTACGGAGGACGGTTTGGAGATGACCTGGGCAGTAAACCATTTAGGTCCATTCTTACTCACTAATTTGTTGTTGGAGCGTTTAAAAGAAAGTGCTCCTGCTCGTGTCATTACCACCGCATCTCACGGTCACAAAATGGCTAAAAAGGGAATTGATTTCGGTGATCTAGATGCAGAACAACTGTATCGCGGTGTTAAGAAGTTCATGGGCGGTCCTACAATGCGTTATGCGCAAACAAAACTAGCTAACATTTTATTTACCTCTGAATTGGCACAGCGGTTGGAGGGAACGAGTGTTAGTGCTTATAGCTTTGACCCGGGGCTAGTGAATACGAATTTTAACCAGGACAATGGTCTGGTTGCTCGCTTAACTATGGCGGCAATGAAACCTTTCTCTCGTACACCCGAGGAAGGTGCGGAAACTTTAATATGGCTAGCAGAATCAAATGGATTCATTGACCATAGTGGCTGTTACTATGCCGACAAGCAAGTGGGGAAAACATCTGAAGCCGCTTTGGATAAGGATGTCGCAAAACGTCTATGGGACATTAGTGAAAAGCAGACAGGAGGATAAAAGAGTAGCCAGTATATGTTCAGATGGTTATGTTGAATAGTTTTTTACCCTTAAGTAAAAAGTAATCTTGGGGGTGATTGTAATGAGTAAGAAAGTGAAAACAGATCATTCTAGATCAGTCCTAGGTTCTCCAGAGGTGGAAGGACAAGGAACAACAACGCATGAAACCGGTTCTCATAAAGTACCTTCATCAAATAAGAAGCAGAAACGAAGCTAACATAAAAAAGGAGAGTCTTGGCGGCTCTCCTTTTTTTATGTATTACATCTTATTATCATTAATCTCTTTTGTAATTTTATCTACATCTTTGTCTAATCGATCTAAATAGAAAAACCACAGTAAGCTTATGAGCACGTAATAGATGGCCATAACACAAAGATTATCAGATATATTTTCGAATGTGGATTTGGAAGTGAAAAAAGCTCCCCAAATGATAGAGATTGTAAGGTAAGAAAGAGGGAACACGAGGTGTACGAAAACATATAATAACTTTTTAACTTTAACAGAGTTCATATGAATTCCCTCCTTATGTAAACAATCTTTTTCTTCTAATCATAAGTTCAAGTTCCTCACAGAAGTGTTGCAGCTTTACTGGATTATGTATTAACAAGCGGGCATCGTGTTTCCCGATAAATCTTCGAATCCGAAAGTTTAATAAGAAAGGTCGGCGATAGTGCTCTATTAAATCGTTGAACACTGGTTGTTCACTTAGTAGCTGAATGTTTTCTCTAATTTCGAACTGTCTTTCGTGTGGATCACCTAGTAAAATATTTAGAATCATTTGTAGAAGTAGTAATAGGAACTCATATGTTTGAAAAATATGTATATTTTAATTATAACAAAAATACACAGGCGATAGTAGAGTGGACTAAAGCGAAACAAAAAACAGGAGTTTGTAGGCTCCTGTTTTTGTCGATACTATTTTAATAAGCGAGACGCCTTCTCTGTATTAGCAAAATGCACTTTCACAAACTCAGGTAGTCTTTCTTTACCGACTTTTTGAATTAATTTAGCAGCGGCAATATCAACTTGTTTACCAGCACCTTTCGGAAGTTGCATACCAGCTTTTTTGCTTAGTTCGTCAAATTGTTTTACGAATGAGTAACGAGCTAAAATGGAAGCGGCGGCTACTGCTAAATGGACACTTTCACCTTTTGTAGCGAAGTAAACATTTTCACGCTGTACCTGTTTTTGTTTCGCTAAATATTTATAGTATGTATCAGGCTGTGTAAATTGGTCGATTAAGATGCCTTCTGGTTTTGTAGGCGCGATTTTTGCCAATAAGTTTGTGATGGCTTTGTTATGCAGTAAAGCTTTTAGTTTACCTTGGTTGTTTCCTTTATCAAATAGCTCGTTATATTTTTCATTATGAAGAACGAGGGAGCTGTAAGGAACAACGTGAAGGAGTTGTTTGGCAATCTCAGCAATTTGAGCATCATTTAAGTTTTTGGAGTCTTTTACACCGAGTTCTTTTAAAAGTGGAATTTGCTTCGCATCCACATATACAGCAACAACTGTCATCGGTCCAAAGAAATCTCCAGTACCTACTTCATCGGACCCTAAAATCGACATTGTACCAATAGAAGAAGGTGGTGCATATTGATGCGAATTGACCGATTTTTTTACAGCGGATTTTGGTGTTTGAGAGACAGTTTGCCAACGAGAAGCCTCTGCTTCAGCACGTCCACCTTGAAACATTACTTTCCCTGATTTATAGGCTGTAATTGTGCAAGATGGAACCTTTGCCATAAAGATACCGCCTTGCGGAATTTTGGGGCTAAGTGCTTGTTTGTATTGTTGTTTCATGTCTTCAATTACTGTAGAACTTGTTTGTATTACGATAGAATTTGACAAAATGGTCGCTCCTTTTTTATGTTGTTATTTTTATCATATCGGATTGTTCTTTCTGTTTCCATATTATGATGGTTCATGGTATGATAAACTTTAGGATTCTGTACGTGATTGGAGGCCGGTGAGTTGTCACAACAAAAGGGAAATAAAAGTCGAATTAATGTAGAAATATATGGCCAACAGTATTCAGTTGTTGGCGATGAAAGTACAAGTCATATCCGCATGGTAGCAGCGATTGTGGATGATAAAATGCGCGAACTCAATGCCAAGAATCCTTCGCTTGATACGAGTAGACTAGCGGTATTGACGGCGGTAAACGTCATACACGATTACATAAAATTAAAAGAAGAACATGAGAAGTTGAAAGAAAGTATGACACAAAAAGGAATGGAATAAACATGATTGATATTATTATCATTTTATTGCTTGTTATGGGATTTTTCCTCGGTTTACGCAGAGGATTTATTTTGCAACTTGTAAAGTTAACAAGCTTTATTATCGCATACCTCGTTGCATACTGGTACTGTAAAGATTTAGCGCCAACGCTTGCGAAATTTATTCCGTATCCATTCGATAAGAATGTATCTGTTCCAGAATGGATAGATGCGAATAATATTGAGGGTGTCTTCTATCAAGCAATTGCGTTTATTGTATTATTTATTATTACAAAAATCGCACTTTCACTACTTGGTAATTTACTGAATATGTTTGCAGAAATCCCAGTTTTAAAGCAAGTCAATGCGGTTGCTGGGGCACTTCTTGGCTTTTTAGAAGTGTATATCGTTCTGTTTGTCTTAATTATTGTTGGAACAATTCTTCCAATTGAACAAATACAAACACCATTACAAAAATCATCAATTAGCAAAATAATTGTAGACGATACACCGATTCTTTCTGAAAAGGTGAAGGAACTATGGCAGACAGGTAGCAGAGTGTAACTTCTCTTTTTTCGGAAAGAGAAGTTTTTTTCTATGAAAGAAAGGCGGGGCAATGATGAAAGTGAATAAAAAACAAGTTATCAAATTACTAGAGACAATCGGCCTATTTATGGAACTAAAGGGCGCGAATCCATTTAAAATATCTGCATTCCGTAAAGCGGCGGCAGCACTAGAAAGTGATGACCGTAGTCTTTCTGAAATTGAAGATTTCACAAAGATTCCAGGTATCGGAAAAGGAACGGCAGCAGTTATTCAAGAATATATAGAATCGGGAACATCTGAAGTACTACAAGAACTTGAAAAAGAAGTACCAAGCAGTTTATTACCACTATTAAAACTACCAGGCCTTGGTGGTAAGAAGGTGGCCAAGTTATACAAAGAACTTGGTGTTGTTGATATGGAAACGTTAAAAGCTGTTTGTGAAGAAAATAAAGTACAAGCTTTAGCTGGATTCGGTAAGAAAACAGAAGAGAAAATATTAGAAGCAATTGATCAAGTAGGCTCTCGTCCAGAGCGTTTACCAATTGCGATGGTATTGCCTATTGCCGGGGAAATAGAGGAGAAATTGTCGAATGTTGCTGAAATAATTCGTTTCTCACGCGCTGGTAGTTTACGCCGTGTTCGTGAGACAGTGAAGGACTTAGATTTCATCATTGCAACGACAGAGCCAGCAGTAGTGCGTGAACATTTACTACAATTTGATAATATGATTGAAGTGATTGCAAGTGGAGATACGAAAGTATCTGTTCGTCTTCAATATGAATATGATATTTCAATTGACTTCCGCTTAGTAAAACCAGAAGAATTTATTACAACTCTTCACCATTTCACCGGATCAAAAGACCATAACGTAAAAATGCGCCAAATTGCGAAAGATAGAGGCGAGAAAATTAGTGAATACGGTGTGGAAATCTTAGAGACCGGTGAAGTGAAAACATTCGAAACAGAAGAAGCATTCTTTGCCCACTTTGGCCTTCCATTCATCCCACCAGAAGTGCGTGAAGATGGAAAAGAAATTGAATTAATTAAAGAGTATCCGAACTTAATTCAGTTCTCTGATATACAGGGTGATTTACATATGCATACAACGTGGAGTGACGGTGCTTTTTCAATTGAAGAAATGGTACAAGCGTGCCGCGCTCGTGGATATAAATTTATGGCAATTACTGATCACTCGCAATACTTGAAAGTAGCGAACGGTTTAACGAAAGAGCGTCTTCGTGAACAAGCGAAAGAAATTGAACGTATGAATGAAAAGTATCCAGACATTACAATTTTGCGCGGGATTGAAATGGACATTTTACCAGATGCGACACTTGATTTTGACGATGAAGTATTAGCAGAACTAGATTATGTCATTGGAGCCATTCACTCTAGCTTCTCACAAGACCGTGAAACGATTATGAAGCGTCTTCGCACTGCACTTGAGAATAAGCATGTCACAATGATTGCCCATCCGACAGGACGTCTTCTTGGGCGCCGTGAGGGTTACGATGTAGATACAGATTTATTAATCCAGCTCGCAAAAGAAACAAATACAGTTTTAGAATTAAATGCAAATCCAAACCGTCTAGATTTAAGCGCGAAATTATTAAAACAAGCACAAGATGCTGGTGTAAAAGTAGCGATTAATACGGATGCCCATACACTTGAAATGTTAGAAGATATGGAAACAGGTGTAGCAGCAGCGCGTAAAGGTTGGATTCAAAAAGATAACGTGATTAACACATGGGATATTGAACGTTTATTAGACTATATTAAACGTAATAAGTAATACAGGGGGGACCTGCAACATGTTAGAACGAACGTTGCGTGTATTAGAATACAATAAAGTAAAAGAACAATTACTTGAACATACAGCATCTTCACTTGGTCGTGACAAAGTGAAGAATTTAGTGCCAAGCACAGATTTTGAAGAAATTGTGGAATTGCAAGAAACAACGGATGAGGCAGCGAAAGTCATCCGTTTAAAAGGACATGTACCACTTGGAGGGATTTCTGATATTCGTTCAAATATTAAGCGTGCGAAAATTGGAAGTATGTTAAGTCCTCATGAATTAATTGAAATCGCAAGTACGATGTACGGTAGTCGCCAAATGAAACGTTTCATTGACGATATGATTGACAACGGTGTTGAACTTCCAATTTTAGAAACACATGTCGCGCAAATTGTGTCTTTATATGATTTAGAAAAGAAGATTACAAATTGTATTGGTGACGGCGGTGAAGTAGTCGATAGCGCAAGTGACAAATTGCGTGGTATTCGTAATCAAATTCGTACTGCGGAAAGCCGTATTCGTGAGAAATTAGAAAATATGACGCGTTCTTCAAACGCGCAAAAAATGTTATCAGATGCAATTGTAACGATTCGTAACGAACGCTACGTAATCCCGGTAAAACAAGAATACCGCGGCGTATATGGTGGTATTGTTCACGATCAATCTGCCTCTGGACAAACATTATTTATCGAACCGCAAGTAATCGTGGAATTAAATAACGCACTTCAAGAAGCACGTGTGAAAGAAAAACAAGAAGTAGAACGCATTTTAATGATGTTAACGGAAGAAGTAGCAGTGGAAGCTGATATCGTTTTATCAAACGTAGAAGTAGTTGCAAATCTTGATTTTATTTTTGCGAAAGCTCTTTATGCGAAGCGAATTAAAGCGACGAAGCCAATCGTAAATAATGAACGCTACATGGATTTAAAACAAGCACGCCATCCGCTTATTGATCCGGAAATTATCGTGCCAAATAACATTATGCTTGGTAAAGACTTTACAACAATTGTTATTACAGGACCGAATACAGGTGGTAAAACAGTTACACTTAAAACAGTCGGTATTTGTGTCTTAATGGCGCAATCTGGTCTTCATATTCCAGTAATGGATGAATCAGAGATATGTGTATTTAAAAACATCTTTGCTGATATCGGTGATGAGCAATCGATTGAACAAAATTTAAGTACATTCTCTTCTCATATGGTAAACATTGTAGATATTTTAGAAAAAGCTGATTTTGAAAGTTTAGTCCTATTTGATGAATTAGGTGCTGGGACAGATCCGCAAGAAGGGGCTGCACTAGCGATTTCTATTTTAGATGAAGTATGTAACCGTGGTGCTCGCGTTGTTGCAACGACGCATTACCCAGAATTAAAAGCATATGGATACAATCGTGAGCAAGTTATTAATGCGAGCGTTGAGTTCGATGTGAATACATTAAGCCCAACGTACAAATTATTAATCGGTGTACCAGGACGTAGTAACGCCTTTGAAATTTCGAAGCGTCTTGGTTTGTCTGATCGAGTTATTGATCGCGCTCGTAACCATATTAGTACAGATACGAACAAAATCGAAAATATGATTGCAAAGCTAGAAGAAAGCCAAAAAAATGCAGAGCGCGAACGAAAAGAAGCGGAAGAGCATCGTAAGCAATCTGAAAAACTTCATCGTGAATTACAACGTCAAATTATTGAATTTAACGATGAGCGCGATGAAAAATTATTAAAAGCGCAAAAAGAAGGGGAAGAAAAAGTCGAAGCTGCAAAGCAAGAAGCAGAAGGCATTATTCAAGAACTTCGTCAATTGCGTAAAGCACAGCTTATAAACGTGAAAGACCATGAGCTTATTGAAGCGAAGAGCCGTCTAGAAGGGGCAGCGCCAGAGCTTGTGAAGAAACAAAAAGTAAATGTGAAAAATACAGCGCCGAAACAACAATTACGATCAGGTGATGAAGTAAAAGTGTTAACGTTCGGTCAAAAAGGTCAATTGCTTAAAAAAGTAAGTGATACAGAGTGGAGCGTACAAATTGGTATTCTGAAGATGAAAGTGAAAGAATCCAATATGGAATACATTAATACACCGAAGCAAACTGAGAAAAAAGCAGTCGCAAGTGTGAAGGGTAGAGATTATCATGTGTCGTTAGAGCTAGACCTTCGCGGCGAACGTTATGAAGATGCAATGATGCGCGTTGAAAAATATTTAGATGATGCACAGCTTGCAAGCTATCCTCGTGTATCAATTATTCACGGTAAAGGAACAGGAGCGCTTCGCCAAGGTGTACAAGATTACTTGAAGAAACATCGCGGCGTGAAAACCTATCGCTACGGTGACATGGGCGAGGGAGGCCTAGGCGTAACAGTTGTCGAATTAAAATAGCAAACAACCAAACAAAAGGGGAAACCATTATATGTTTATGGACAAACTTGCAAAAGTATTGTTAGCTTGTTGCGGAATATTTTTGGTAATTGGGGTTATTTATTTAGTTGTTTTTGCGAAGTAAAGGAGCGTCAATCTTGGCATAATGATATTGCCATGGATTGACGCTTTTAATCTATAAGAAAAGGAACAAAACATGAAAATCAACCAATACATAAGCGAAGCAAAATCCTGCTCAAGACGTGAAACAGACCGTCTCATTAAAGCAGGACGTGCCTGTATTAACGGTGAAGTATGTACGCACGGTGCACTCGTTAATGAAGGTGATATTGTAACGATTGATGGGCAGGTTATTGAAAAAGAAAAGAAAGAAAAGGTGTATATTGCCTTCCATAAACCAGTCGGAATTACTTGTACAGCAGCCGAAAATATTGAAGGAAACATTATTGATTATATCGATTATCCAGAACGAATCTTTCCTGTTGGACGATTAGATAAAGCATCGGAAGGACTCATCTTATTAACGAATGACGGTGCGATTGCGAATCAAATTTTGCACGGTGATCATGAGCATGAGAAAGAATATGTTGTCACTGTTGATAAGCCGTTTACAGATTGGTTTATTGATGAGATGTCCAGCGGTGTAAAGATTAAAGATGGAATGACGAAGCCATGTAAAGTGACGAGAGTTAATCAGTCTACATTCCGCATCGTTTTAACGCAAGGAATGAATAGGCAAATTCGTAGAATGAGTCGTGCTTTCGGATTTACTGTAACAAAGCTAAAGCGAGTGCGCATTATGAATATAGAGCTAAATGAGCTTGAAGCTGGAAAATGGCGAGACATTACACCTAAGGAATTAGAAATATTAATAGGGCAGTTATAGGGAGGAAAGTTTTCTCCCTATATTTTTTTGTCAGAAAAAATAAAACTATTGATTTTTTAAAAAATAGCCCATATAATAAAAAACAACAAGTTTCGACAACATATTTTATAAAAGTAATGATGAGGACATGAGTTGTTTTTGACGATTTTCAGAGAGGGAAGCCTTAGGCTGTGAGCTTCCTAATACGGAAAGACAAACTTACCACCTCTAAACTTCAAGAGTGAACTGCAGATGCATTGTAATTCTTGGCGGATAAAACCGTTATCAATTTACACGAGCTATAAAATGAGCTTATTTCGTTATAAATTCATTTTATTAGAATAAGGGTGGAACCACGATTTCAACACTCGTCCCTTTGTTAGGGACGGGTGTTTTTTGCGTTCTTTTACGGGGAAGTATGCTTGAAAGAGGATATGTGACGGATTTTAATTCAGAATATTTTGTCAATGAAATAATTAGGAGGTAGTAGAAATGAAGTCATCTTTAAAGTTTTCTGAGATGTTTGCAATAAGCTTAATGTTATTCGCACTGTTTTTCGGTGCCGGTAATATGATTTTCCCACCAGCGTTAGGGCAAGGTGCTGGAACAGATGTATGGATCGCGTTATTTGGCTTTATCGTAACAGGTGTAGGACTGCCTTTATTAGGAGTTATTGTTATAGCTCTAAAGGGAGATATTAATGAATTAGCAGGACGTGTACATCCTGTATTCGCGCTAATTTTCATTACTGCAATTTATTTATGTTTAGGCGTATTTGTTAGTGTGCCACGTACAGGGACTGTTGCTTATGAAATGAGTGTTGCACCGTTTTTACCAAGTGAGATAGCTGGTCAATCCTATCCACTTGTTATCTTTACATTTATTTTCTTTGCAGTAACTTTCTATTTAGCATTAAACCCATCGAAATTAGTGGGGCGCATTGGTAAAGTGTTAACTCCAATTTTATTAGCTGTTATTGCAATTATTGTAGCGAAAGCAATTATGACTCCAATGGGAGAGTTTGGTGCCCCTACAGAAGCGTATAGTGCCCCGCTCTTTAAAGGTTTTATTGATGGATATTTAACTTTAGATGGACTTGCAGCACTTGTTTTCGGAAATGTTGTGATCAATGCTTTAAAAGCAAAAGGCATTACAAATAAGAACAGTATTGCAAAAGTAACAATCTTTGCAGGATTTATTGCAGCACTTGGCTTACTTCTTGTTTATTTAGCACTTGCTTACCTTGGAGCTTCTAGTGTTTCACTTGGAATGGGAGCAAACGGTGGAATTATTTTAACAAACGTCGTGAATCATTTATTTGGTAGCTACGGAACATTATTACTAGGTATCGCAATTACAGCAGCATGCTTAACAACTTCTGTCGGTATTGTTGCAGCTTGTGGAGAATATTTTTCTTCGTTACTACCAAAGCTTTCTTATCAAAAAGTCATTTTCATTTTCTCTGTATTAGCATTTATGGTAGCAAATCTTGGTTTAACTCAGTTAAACGCATTAGCATTACCAATCTTAATTGCAATTTACCCAATTGGTATCGTACTGATCGTATTATCACTTGTTGAAAACTATATTCGTCTTCCATTAGCTATGTATGTAGGCGGTATTGTAGGCGCATTTGCAATTAGCTTCTTTGATGGATTGCATAATGCCAATCTTCAAGTAGCGGCCCTTGCTCCTATTTTAGATAAAATTCCATTATATAGTGTAGGGATTGGTTGGCTAGTTCCGGGTATCATTGGAATTGCAATTGGATATGTAGTTTCTTTATTTCAAAAGCAAGAAATTGCTGTAGAAAAATAAGGGAAAGAGGCTTTCTTTAAAAGAAAGCCTCTTTTTTTGTAGAAAAATTATATATAGAAGAATTCAGATATTGAAAATTTTATACGTAATATAGTTGACAAAAAAATTACCAGTAGGCTAAGATTGACTTAGTTGTGGAAATATTGGAAGGGAAGAGGTTTTCTATGACTATATCATTTTTGTAAGAAGAGGTGATAAAACGATAGAATTAGGCGATTTATTTTTTTTGAAATTCGTTGAGAATGATAATCAATAAAATGTTGAAAGAGTTTTATGTTTATTCTTATAGGAAAAATTGGTGGGATTATTTTTTTGTCTATCAATGAGAATGATAATCAATATATTTCTAACTACATAGTGTTACTCGTTATAAAATAGAGATAGAAAGATTATTTTTTTTCTTATATATTGAGAATAATTATCATTTTCAAAAAAAGAAAAACAAGGAGGCAGTAAGGTAAATGAGAAAGTTTTCAGTATTACCCGCTTTTATTATGACATTCGTATGTATGCTAGCTTTTCTCGTAGTGCCATTCGGACAAGCTTCGGCAAATGTAGCTGACGGTACTTACGATATTAACTATGTCATACAAAAAGCAGAAAATGATTCAGCTTCAATGGCAAATGATTATTTTGAAAAACCAGCTAAGTTAATTGTAAAAAATGGTGAGATGAGAGTACAAATTCCTATGAATCATAGTGCTTGGATTACAGAATTTAAAGCACCAGAGAATGGAAACTTTGTTGATGCAAAAGTTGTTAGTAAAGATGAATCTGCAGATAAAAGAACTGTAGAGTTTAAAATAGACGACTTATCTAAACCAGCAGCTGCAAAAATTCATGTTGTTGTACCGAATGTGAATTATGACCATAATTACACAATTCGCTTTGCGTTTGATGCAAATGTAAAAGCAGTAGGTGGAGAGAATAAGGCAACTGCTGCAACAAAAAATGAAGATCAAACTCAAAAAAATACACAAGTAAAAGAAGAAGTGAAGAAAGAAGAGAGCAAAGAAACAAACAAAGATGTAAATAAAGGAACAAATGAAAGTGGGAAAGCTGAAAAAACAGATAACCCAAAAACAAGTGATGAAGCACGTATCGGATTATTTGCAGCATTACTTCTTATTTCAGGTGTTTTCTTAATTCGTAAAGTGAAGTTAGGTAAATAAATCTTTGGAAGGGCGATGAATATATGTTTAAACAATTTAAAATGATTATTGCCGTATTTGCTGTCTTATTTACGTTTATAGCAACACTAGGGTTACAAGATGCAAAAGCTGCTACACAACTAGCTGATGGAAAATATAATATTGCTTTTACTGTATGGAAAGGCGATAAAGATGAATCATCTAGAATGAATAGTTATTTTGAAAGTCCAGCAACATTAACAGTTAAAAATGGAAAACAATACGTTTCATTTAAAGTGAAAGATAGTGTTTCTATTAAAAGTTTCCAAGTAGAAAAAGATGATCAATTCTTAGAAACAACAGTCTTAAGTGAAAACAAAAAAGAGAATACTAGAGTAGTAGAATTTGAAGTTGCTGACTTGTCAGAAAAACTAAAAGGAAAGGTGAAAATTAACATCCCAATTATTAATTATAACGCTTCATATGATATTCGTTTTGTATTTGATGGGAACAGCATTAAATAATTAGAAATTTTTAAAAAAGGAGAGTCATTCTATTGAACAGGTATTTTAAAATTGTTGTTGCAATGTTTCTAACGATTTTCACATTCGTATCAACGCTACAACCACTTGCAGTTCAAGCAGCTACAACTTTAGCGGACGGTGAATATTCAATCGGTTTCAAAGTTCTTAAAGACACATCAGATGAAGAATCCATGATGAATCAATACTCTGTAAGTCCAGGAACTTTAAAAGTGAAGAATGGGAAAAAGAAAGTATCCTTTACGTTAGAACATAGTTCATGGATTACAAAGTTTGAAACGGAAAAAAGTGGTCAGTTTGTTGCGACAAATGTAATTAGTGAAGATCAAGAAAAAGATACAAGAGTCGTAGAATTTGATGTGGACGATGTAGAGAAGGTATTAAATGCGAAAGTAAAAGTAGACATTGATTTTTTAAATTATCATCATGACTATGATGTGCGTATTGCATTTGATCAAAATAGTATTACACCGATTCATGTAGAACAACCAAATGAAAAAGAGGACCCAGCTAATAAGCCAGATCCAAATGAAAATCCGGATCCGAGTCAGAAGCCCGACCAAAAGCCTGACCCAGATCAACAACCAAATTCTAACACAATTAAAGATGGAGAGTACAGCATTCCATTTAAAGTGTTAAAAGATCAAACAGATGAAGAATCTAAGATGAATACTTACATGGTAAATCCAGGGGTATTAAAAGTAGAAAACGGTAAGAAAAAAGCAATTGTAACGTTAAAAAATAGCTCATTAATTAAAAATTTCCAAACGGAAAAAGATGGCGCATTTGCTGATGCAAAAGTAGTGAGTGAAGATAAAGAAAAAGATACAAGAGTAGTAGAATTTGAAGTAGACGATTTATCTAAAAAACTAAATACAAAAGTATTTATTGAAGTGGCATCACAAGGTTACAAGCAAACACATAATGTACAACTTTTATTTGAACAAGATAAACTTGAACAAATTAAAAATGAAGAGAAACAACCGGATGGAGATAAAAAGCCGGAAGTAGAAAAACCAGATACTGAATTAATTAAAGATGGAGAGTACAGCATTCCATTTAAAGTGTTAAAAGATCAAACAGATGAAGAATCTAAGATGAATACTTACATGGTAAATCCAGGGGTATTAAAAGTAGAAAATGGTAAGAAAAAAGCAATTGTAACATTAAAAAGTAGCTCATTAATTAAAAATTTTCAAACGGAAAAAGATGGTGCGTTTGTTGATGCAAAAGTAGTGAGTGAAGATAAAGAAAAAGATACAAGAGTAGTAGAGTTTGAAGTAAACGATTTATCTAAAAAACTAAATACAAAAGTATTTATCGAAATGGCATCAAGAAACTATAAGCAAACACATGATGTGCAACTTTTATTTGAACAAGATAAGCTTGAACAAATTAAAAATGAAGAGAAACCAGAAGTAGAGAAACCAGAAGTAGAGAAACCAGAAGTAGAGAAACCAGAAGTAGAGAAGCCAGAAGTAGAGAAGCCAGAAGTAGAGAAGCCAGAAGTAGAAAAACCAGATGCTGAAACAATTAAAGATGGCGAATACAGCATCAATTTTAAAACATTAAAAGATCAAACAGATGAAATATCAATGATGAACACATATACAAAAAGTCCAGGTGTGTTAAAAGTAAAAGATGGTAAGAAGTATGTATCATTTACGCTAACGAATAGCGCTTGGATTACAAAGTTTGAATTTGATAAAAATGGTTCGTTTGTTGATGCGAATGTATTAAGTGAAGATACGAAAGCTGATACACGTGTAGTGGAAGTGGAAGTAGCAGATTTATCGAAAAAATTAAACGCAAAAGTAAAAGTCGACATCGATTCAATGAATTATCATCATTTCTATGATATTCAATTTGCATTTGATAAAGATAGCATTAAACCGTTAGATAACCAAGGCGGAAATGATAACCAAGGCGGAAACAACAACCAAGGCGGAAACAACAACCAAGGCGGAAACAACAACCAAGGCGGAAACAACAACCAAGGCGGAAACGACAACCAAGGTGGAAACAACAACCAAGGTGGAAACGACAACCAAGGTGGAAACGACAACCAAGGTGGAAACAACAACCAAGGCGGAAACGACAACCAAGGCAATAATACAACAATTGATCCAAACGATCTTAAAGACGGTGAATACAGCATTGGCTTTAAAGTATTAAAAGATCAAACAGATGAAATATCAATGATGAATACATACACAAAAAGCCCAGGTGTATTGAAAGTAAAAGATGGTAAGAAATATGTATCGTTTACATTAACAAATAGTACATGGATTACAAAGTTTGATTTTGAGAAGAATGGCTCGTTCGTTAATGCAAAAGTATTAAGTGAAAATAAAGAGCAAAATACAAGAGTAGTAGAAGTAGAAGTAAATGATTTGTCTAAAAAATTAAATGCAAAAGTAAAAGTAGATATTGATTCAATGAATTATCACCATTTCTACGATGTTCAATTTGTATTTGATCAAGATAGTATCAAAGCTTTAGGGAACCAAGGTGGAAACGACAACCAAGGTGGAAACGACAACCAAGGTGGAAACGACAACCAAGGTGGAAACGACAACCAAGGTGGAAACGACAACCAAGGTGGAAACGATAACCAAGGTGGAAACGATAACCAAGGTGGAAACGATAACCAAGGTGGAAATGACAATCAAGGTGGAAATAATACACCAAAAGTAAAAGTAGATCCGAAAAATTTAGTAGATGGTCAATATGATATTACATTTAAAGTGTTAAAAGACAAAACAGAAGAACTTTCAAAGATGCATGACTATACTGTAAATCCAGCAAAATTAATTGTTAAAGATGGTAAAAAGTACATTGAGATGACGCTGAAAAATAGTGCGTGGATTACGAAATTCCAAACAGAAAACAATAGTCTTTTTGCTGATGCAAAAGTAGTAAGTGAAGATAAAAATGCAAATACGCGAGTAGTACAATTTGAAGTAGAAGATTTATTTGAAAAATTAAATGCAAAAGTGAAAGTAGACATTGATGAGATGAACTACCACCACTTCTACGATGTCCAAATTCAATTTGATACAAATAATATTGGTGCGTTAGGGACGATTAAAGAGGATCCAAAAAAAGATCCGAAAAATGATCCGAACAATCCAGTGATTACACCGAAAGTAGATAATCCTGATTTTAACCGAAATGCAGATGATAAGAAGAAAAAAGAAGATCAAAAAAATGATCCGAAAAAAGAGAAAAACTCAAAAACGGCAGATACAGCACAACTAGGTTTATACATGGTGCTATTGCTTGGGTCACTTGCTTTACTAGTTCGTAAATATAGAGCAGGAAGATTGTAATTTTTGGAGTCTTGATGCATGTTCGCATGCATCAAGACTTGTTTCATATTGTTTGGAAAGGAGTGGTGATTGAGAGTGAAGAAAATTGCTAGTGTACTAATGGCTATCATTCTATTAGTGAGTGTAGCTGGATGCTCGGCGCCCAAAAAAGAAGCAGCAAAACAGGTAAAGAGTGAGAGTAAAGAGAGAATTGTTGCAACGACAGTTGCTGTTACTGAAATTATGGATGCGTTAGAAGTAGATTTAGTTGGTGTTCCAACAAGTACGAAAGATTTACCAAAGAGATATAAAGGTTTACCTGAAGTCGGGAATCCGATGAGTCCTGATATGGAAAAGGTAAAATCATTAAAGCCGTCAGAAGTATTATCCGTGACAACACTTGAATATGAATTAAAGCCAGTTTTTGATGGTGTAGGTATGAAAGCAAACTTTTTAGATCTAACAAGTTTAAAAAATATGCAAAATTCCATTAGTAATTTAGGTAAGCAATATGGACGTGAAAAGCAGGCTGAAGCAGTTGTAACTAAGTTAGATAACAAGGTTGCAGAGATTCAAAAAGCAGTAAAGGGAAAGAAAGAACCGACAGTGCTTATTTTATTAGGTGTACCGGGGAGTTATTTAGTAGCAACAGAGCATTCTTATATTGGAGATTTAGTGAAACAATTAGGTGGTAAAAACATTGTACAAGGTGAACAAGTAGAGTATTTAGCTTCTAATACAGAGTATTTAAAAAAAGCTGATCCAGACATTATTTTACGAGCGGCACATGGTATGCCGGATGAAGTTGTAAAAATGTTTGATAAAGAATTTAAAACAAATGATATTTGGAAACACTTCGCTGCAGTTAAAAATAATCGTGTTTACGATTTAGAAGAGCGTTTATTTGGAACGACAGGAAATTTAGCAGCGACTGAAGCGCTAGATGAATTGAAAAAAATGATGTATCCGTGATGCATTTTAATATAAAGGAAGATTAGCATGAATAAAAAATTTTGGAGTTTCTTTATTGTTACTGTATTACTCATCATTATGACTTTGTTGTCAGCGACGAAAGGTAGTTTAGAAGTAGGTATTATTGACCTTGTACAAGGAATATTTACAGGGGGAAATGAAGATGTTGAAGTGATTAAAGATTTACGTTTCCCACGTATTATTATTGCACTATTTACTGGAGCAGCTCTTGCTGTTTCGGGCGTGCTTTTTCAAGCTGTTATGAAAAATCCACTTGCTGATGCTGGGGTAATCGGGATATCTTCAGGAGCAAGTTTTATGACACTTGTTATTATTACGTTATTCCCGCAATTCTTTTTCTGGACACCAGTATTCGCCTTTTTAGGTGGTGCTTTTGCATGTTATCTCGTTTATGCATTTTCATGGAAGTCAGGGTTAAGTCCGCTTCGCATTATTTTAGTTGGTATAGCTATTAATGCAATGTTCACTGGATTAAATGAATCGTTCATTACGATTTGCGGATACTTCATTAAGAGTATTAAGCAAACGACGACTTCTAACATAACGATGAAGACGTGGGGCGATGTAGAAATAATGGTTACTTATGGAACAATTGGTCTTATTCTTGCACTGTTTGTCGGAGCTTGGTGTAACTTATTATCTCTACAAGATAAGACTGCAAAAAACTTAGGCTTGCACGTGACGAGAGTTCGTCTTATTATTTCTGCCATTGCAGTACTCTTAGCGGCAGTATCAACAGCAATTGCAGGTGTTATCGCTTTCGTAGGATTACTCGTTCCGCACATTTCAAGACAACTAGTTGGTTCAGACCATAAAGCATTAATCCCATTTTCTGCTCTTGCAGGGGCGTTATTAATTTTGACGGCGGATACGATTGGAAGGTTAATTGTGCCACCTAACGAAATTCCAGCAGCGACGATTATGGCAGTTATTGGTGGCCCATTCTTAATATTCTTGCTTAGAAAGAGTGATAAAGTTCATGGAAATTAAAAATGTAACCTTTTCGTACGATAATGTAACGGATCGATTAAAGTCGGTTAGTAGTGAAATAGAGATTGGTAAAATTACAACAATTATTGGACCAAACGGTTGTGGGAAATCAACATTACTTGGTGTGATGTCAAGAAATCACGATCCTCGTAGTGGAGAGGTAATACTTGATGGGAAGGCAATTAGCCAATATAAACCGAAAGAGTTTGCTAGAAAGTTAGCCGTTGTCCATCAACAAAATGAAGCACCGGCAGATATGACGGTAGAGAAATTAACAAGCTTTGGCCGTATGCCTCATAAAAATATATTCTCTTCGCAAACTGATGAAGATAGAGAAGCAATAGAAAGGGCTTTAGCATGTACGAATTTGTTAAGTAAACGTGATAAGGAAATTCATGCTTTATCTGGTGGAGAAAGACAGCGTGTTTGGATTGCCATGACGTTAGCCCAGAAGACGCCAATGCTCTTTTTAGATGAACCGACAACATATTTAGATATTTATTATCAACTTGAAATATTAGAGTTAGTAAAAGAATTAAATGAAGCACAAGGATTGACAATCGTTATGGTATTACACGATATTAATCAGGCGATTCGCTATAGTGATCATATCATTGTTATGAAAGACGGCGAAATTGTTACAAAAGGCAAGCCGAATGATGTTGTGACAGAAAGTATGATAAAGACGATATACGGTGTAGATGTCGTTGTAAAGCAAGATGAAGATACAGGATTGTATATGGTCCCAATGGGCATTTAAACATGCGAACAATCCGTTTTGAGGTGATAATTTGAGTAGCAAAAAAGAAAGGAAGAAGAATTCTTTTTTTCAACGAATACTTACAGTTGTTTTTTTAGGTACCTTTTTCTATTCAGTATATGAATTAGGTGATATTTTCATGGATTACTATGAAAATCGTAAAGTAATGGCCGAAGCACAAAACATTTATGAAAAAAGTCCGATGGAAGAGCAATCACAAGACGGGGAAGTACGTAAACAGTTCAAAGTTCTGCAGCAAATTAACCAAGAAATAGTTGGATGGATTACGATGGATGATACACAAATTAATTATCCAATCGTTCAAGCAAAAGACAATGATTACTATTTATTTCGAAATTATAAAGGTGAAGATATGAGAGCAGGAAGCATTTTTATGGACTATCGTAATGATGTGAAATCTCAAAATCGAAATACTATTTTATATGGTCACCGTATGAAAGATGGTTCTATGTTTGGAAGTTTAAAGAAAATGTTGGATGAAGATTTCTTCATGTCGCATCGTAAATTATATTACGATACATTATTTGAAGGATATGATCTTGAAGTGTTTTCAGTGTATACAACAACAACTGATTTTTATTACATTGAAACGGATTTTAGTAGTGATACGGAATACACATCATTTTTGGAGAAAATTCAAGAAAAATCGCTGTACAAAACGGATACAAAAGTGACAGAAAGTGATCAAATCGTAACACTTTCGACGTGTGACTATGCACTTGATCCAGAAGCGGGAAGATTAGTAGTACATGCGAAACTAGTAAAAAGACATTAAATAAAAAAAGTATAGAATATGAGAAGTGGTAACACTCTTCATATTCTATACTTTAAAAAATAAATATGCTTACTGTGCTGCAGCCATTGGCATACGTACAACTTTTACATCATAGTAAGCAATTTTATTATCAAGAATATAGTCTGGCATCCCGCCTTGATGTGAGTGAGCATCTTTAAATGCTGAGCTCTTTGTCCAACCTTGGAAATCTTCTTTTGCATTCCAGCGAGTGCTAATTGTTACTTCATCATAATCAACTGTATTTTGCGTTAAAAGAACTTCTAATCCTAAAAATCCTGACATTGTTTCAACTTTACCTACTTTATTAAAACGCTCAATTAATTTATGGCCATTTCCCTTTGTAATTTTAGTTGTATTTGTAACAATAATCATGTTTATTCCTCCTATAAATGTAGCCTTTATTTTCAAGAACTCATATACATTAAATGATAATGAAAATCATTATCATTGTCAATAGTAATTTTCATATAAATGTAGAATTAAGGATGAATTTACTATTATATAAATAATTTGACCATATAGTTAATGAAGTTATATATTATTAAAATAAAACAAAATAAGAAATATACACAAGCAAAGTATGGTTTATACCTTGCTTTCGCAATACTATGAACAAGGAGGGTATTATGGTCGAATCACTGTTACTTAGTATCGTTATTATTATTACACTAGGCATTGCCTCACAATGGACTGCATGGCGCTTCCAGCTCCCTGCTATTGTTGTTATGGCAGTTGCCGGATTATTAATTGGTCCAGTTTTCGGTATTATTAATCCAAAAGAGGTGCTTGGAGATGTTTTTAGTCCACTCGTATCACTTTCTGTTGCTATTATATTGTTTGAGGGTAGTTTAAGTTTAGATGTACGTGAACTGAGGGGACTATCAAAACCAGTATTTCGTATTGTTACGTTTGGTGCGTTTATTGCTTGGATTGCTGGCTCACTTGCAGCTCATTACGTCGCTGGATTAGATTGGGCGGTTGCATTTATTATTGGAGGACTTTTTATTGTGACAGGTCCAACTGTAATTATTCCGTTGTTACGCCAAGCACGATTAAAGCCAAGGACAGCTGCAATTTTAAAGTGGGAAGGGATTATCGTTGATCCGTTTGGAGCATTACTTGCTGTATTCGCCTTTCAAATTGTAAATTTCTTAACGAAAGAAAATGTACACTTACATACGTTACTATATTTCTTTGCAGGTTCGTTATTTGCAATGGTGCTTGGGTATGCGTTTAGTATTTTTATGAGTTATATGATTTTAAAAGGGAAAGTACCAGAATATTTAAAGGCACCGATTTTGCTCGTTACGGTATTACTATGCTTCGGCATTGCAGATGAAGTCATGCATGAAACAGGTATGCTAGCCGTAACAGTAATGGGGATTACACTTGCACGGATGAAGAAATATATTTCTTCTATCGGTGATATTCGTCATTTTAACGAAAATATTTCCGTACTATTAACATCGACTGTTTTCATCATCTTAACAGCATCACTTCCAAGAACGACGATTATGGAGATTTTTAGCTGGCCTATTATTAGCTTCGTACTTATGATGCTATTTGTTGTTCGTCCTTTATCAATTTGGGTATCGACAATCGGAACAGAGTTAACAAGATCAGAAAGGGCGCTAGTTGGTTGGATTGCGCCGCGAGGTATTGTTGCGTTAACGGTTTCAAGTTACTTTGCGACGGAGTTATTACAAGAAGGGTATAAAGATGCTTCTATATTAACAGCACTTACATTTGCACTCGTAATTACGACCGTTTGTGCTCATGGATTTTCAATTGGATTTTTAGCAAAAAAATTAGGATTAGCCAATACACAGCCACCAGGTATTTTAATTTCAGGAGCTAGTACATTCTCAACTGCATTCGCTATGCATTGTAAAGAGATGGGGATTCCGAGCTTAATCGTAGATGTATCGGAAGAACATTTGCAATGCGCAAAGGTGAAAGGGCTTAATACATATAACGGCCAAGTACTCTCAGAGCAGTTGCAATTTGAAGTAGATATGAATCAGTATGAATACTTAATTTCAGTTACAGATACGGATTCTTACAATGTATTAGTCGCAAACACATATGTACCGCAGTTTGGACATCATAATACATTTTTACTTCCGATTCATGATGTGGAAAAGATTGAGCAAGAACGCATCTCTCTTTCGAAAAAAGCTCATTTACTGTTTGGTCAAAATGAAATTTATGAAGAGTTAGATAGAAAAATTGAAGAGGGTTATACATTTAAAACGATACAAGTTGAGGAAGAACAAAAAATTAATAAAGAAGAGAGCGATTCAGAGGATGTAATATTATTTATTCGTCACGATGATGGTAGTCTTACTTTTTCAACATTGTATAAATATATAGCGGTTATACCAGGAGATGAGCTAGTTGTACTAGCAAAGCAATAATATGGTATAGTGAAACGAGGCTTTTTTCAGCCTCGTTTTTTACATTGCTTCCTACTAATTAGAAAGCATTCAAATGGAAAGGAAGACATTACATGCGATCTGAAGTAACTATAAAAATAAAACCGAAGTTTATAAAAGAAATTAAAGGTGGATATCCACTTATTTTAAAAGATGCAATTCAAAATTTAAATGATGTACGTGAAGAAGGGACAATCATCAAAGTAGTAGATGAGAAGAACCAATTCATCGGAAAAGGCTATTATGGAAAACAAAATAAAGGGTATGGTTGGATTTTAACGAGAAAAGAGAAGGAGGAAGTGAACCAATCTTTCTTTGAAAGTAAAATCAAATCTGCTTTACATAAACGAAAACATTTTTATAAATCAAATGATACAACAGCATTTCGTGCCCTGAATGGTGAGGGCGATGGCCTTGGTGGTTTAATCATCGATTATTATGACGGCTATTACGTAATTAGTTGGTATAGTGAAGGGATTTATACTTTCCGTGATGAGATTGTAGCAGCGCTTCAAAAAGTAGCAAACTTCAAAGGGATTTATGAGAAAAAACGTTTTGATACGAAAGGGAAATACATTGAAGGTGATGATTTCGTCGCAGGAGAGCGCGGTGAGTTCCCACTTATCGTAAAAGAAAACGGTGTAAACTTTGCTGTATATTTAAATGACGGGGCGATGGTTGGTGTATTTTTAGATCAACGTAACGTTCGAAAACAAATTCGTGATAAATATGCAAAAGGAAGAACGGTTCTAAATATGTTCTCTTATACTGGGGCTTTCTCTGTATTTGCAGCGCTTGGCGGAGCGAGTAAAACAACGAGTGTGGACCTTGCAAATCGTAGTTTAAGTAAAACGATTGAGCAGTTTAGTGTAAATGAAATTGATTATGAAGCACAAGATATTATTGTAGAAGATGTATTTCTATATTTCAAATATGCAGCTAAGAAAAAGATGAAATTTGATATGGTTGTACTTGATCCCCCAAGCTTTGCACGCTCGAAAAAATATACGTTCAGTGCGGCGAAAGATTATAAAAACCTATTAAAAGAAACAATTGCGATTACAGAAAATAACGGTATTATCGTTGCTTCTACAAATTGTAGCGCATTCGATATGAAAAAGTTTAATGGCTTTATCGATACAGCATTTAAAGAAATGAACGGTAAATATAAAATATTAGAAGAACATTCTTTACCGGAAGATTTCCGTACAATTGATCAATTTAAAGAGGGAGACTATTTAAAAGTAGTTTTCATCGAAAAAATTAAAGGTTAATGAAAATAAGAAAAGGAGCTCAAGTTTAAATGAGCTCCTTTTCTTATTGAATAATATTTTGTACTCTGCCAACCTGTCCGTCTTGCAATCTTACTTTAATGCCGTGCGGATGTGAAGGTGAGTTCGTTAAAATATCTTTTACAATTCCTCTTGTTAGCTTACCTGTACGTTGATCTTGTTTTAATACAATATCAACTTCAAGACCTGATGAAATGTTAGATCGTTTTTGCCCGTTCATTTATACACCTGTACGTCTACGTTGGTTGTTTGTTTTCTTCGTTTGTTGGTTTTGTAATTTTTTCGTTTCTTGACTTTGACTTCCATTATTTGAGCCGTTTCCATTTCCTTGCTTTTTCTTCGCAAGTTGTTCGCGCATTAAATCAGCTAAGCTTACTTTTTTGTTTTCTGACATGATAAGTCTCCTTTATATAAAGTTAATTATGAACAATCGTAGTGAATTTCATCATATCATTGTTAAGGAAGGAAGGGAAGTTGGTTTGAAAATTCATATAATTCTTTCCAGCATTCATTCGTTACGATACAATTAAATTGTTAATGTTTGTTAAAAAAGGGGATAGAAATATGTCACATCATATTTTATTAGTTGAAGATGACATCTCAATTCAAGAGATGGTTGAAACATATTTAGTAAAAGAAGGTTTTCAAGTTACAATCGCATCTGATGGAGAAGAAGGAGTTAACGCATTTTTAAAAGGTTCATTTGATTTGATTATCCTCGATATTATGATGCCGAAGTTAGATGGGTTAGAGGTCGTTAGAATCATTCGAGAAAAAAGTGCAGTTCCGATTTTAATGATGTCAGCGAAAGATACAGATGTTGATAAAGCCGTTGGATTAGGCCTTGGAGCAGATGATTACATTTGTAAGCCGTTTTCTATGATTGAACTAGCTGCACGTGTAAAAGCGGGTATTCGGAGGTCTACAAAGTATTCAGCTGTGGAATCAAAAGATGAGGCGATTCAGATTGGTGATTTAATAATTGACCCAATTAATTTTACTGTGGAGAAAAAGGGAAGACAGCTTAAACTTACTTTAAAAGAATTTGAGATTTTAAAGCTATTCGTGAAGAATCAAAATCGTGTTTTTACGAAAGCACAAATATATACGCTTGTTTGGAATGAAGAATATTATGGTGATGATAATGTTATTAATGTTCATATGAGAAGATTACGTGAGAAAATTGAAAGTGATCCATCTAATCCAGAATATATTAAAACATTATGGGGCATCGGCTATAAGTTGGAAGTGATGTAGTATGGTTGTATTTTTAACAGTGGTGATTATTATATTGCTTATCGTTATTTACGTGCAATATAAAATTAGGAAAAATAGTAGTAGGAATTTACGCTACACGTATGAGAAGTTAAATCGAATTGTAAAAGAACAAACTGGTGAGAAGCTATTAATTATGACAGATGATCTAGAATTGCGAAATTTATTAGTGGCGATTAATCATTTATTAGATGCAAAACAGAAAACGAATGCAGATCATGCGAAAGTGGAAATTTCGATGAGAAAAATGCTTTCAAATATTTCACATGATTTGAAAACACCACTAACAGTTATTCTTGGATATACCGAAATGTTAAATAAGGATAAAACGATAAATGAGGAAGAGAAGCAAATATTACTCGAAAAGGTGCATGTAAAAACACTAGAAGTGATGGAACTGATTCATAAGTTTTTTGATTTAGCAAAATTAGAATCCGGTGATAAAGCAATTGAGATGACAAAAGTAAATATGAATGAAGTTTGTCGCGAGAAGATTTTATCTTTTTATGATTTAGTGACGACGAAAGGGTTTCAAGTTCATATTGATATACCAGAAAGAAATATATATGCACTTGGAAATGTAGAAGTATTAGGTAGAGTATTGAATAATTTAATATCAAATGCGATTACATATGGTGACGATGGAAAGACACTTGGTATGACGTTAAGAGATGATGAAACGAGTGTGTATATAGATGTATGGGATACAGGAAAAGGAATTGATGAATCTCACATTGATAAAGTGTTTGAGCGTATGTACACACTTGAAGATTCCAGAAATAGATTGTACCAAGGAAGCGGTTTAGGGTTAACGATTACGAAAAGGCTTGTGGAAGCGATGGACGGAGAAATACATCTTTCTAGTAAGCCGTATGAAAAAACAATTTTTACAGTTGTATTAACAAAGATGCTGTTTTAGCTTGTAGAGAAGTAAATTCTACAAGCTTTTTTTTCAGCGTAAGGAATTTGTAAGGAACGGGTAAGGAAAAAGAGAATTCCGTTGTCTATTATAGAAGTATAAGGTAGTGCGAAAGGAGATAGTGACATGACATATATATTAAAAACGAATCAGTTAACGAAAGTGTTTAAAGGGAAAGAAGTAATTTCTAGCGTTAACATGCATGTGAAAAAAGGTGAGATTTACGGTTTCTTAGGACCGAATGGTGCAGGTAAAACAACGATTATGAAAATGATCACAAACTTAATAAAACCGACGAGCGGTGATATTGAAATTTTTGGTGAGAAGTTAACGGATACATCTTATGAATTGTTAAAGCGCATGGGGACGATTATCGAATATCCAATTTTTTATGATAAATTAACGGCGAAGGAAAACCTAGAATTACATTGTGAATATATGGGGTATTACGACAAAAACGCAATTGATCATGCTTTACATTTAGTGAAGCTGCACGGTATAGATGATAAAAAAGTAAAAGATTTTTCATTAGGGATGAAGCAAAGACTTGGTATTGCAAGGGCGATCATGACGAAGCCAGAATTACTCATTTTAGATGAGCCAATTAACGGTTTAGATCCAATTGGTATTAAAGAATTAAGAGACTTATTTAAAATGCTCTGCAAAGAATATGGCATTACGTTATTAGTCTCTAGTCATATTTTAGGCGAGATGGAACTAATGGCAGATACAATCGGTATGATTCAAAATGGAAAGCTAATAAAAGAGGTTTCAATGAAGAGTATTAACGGAAAACAAACAGAGTACATTGAAATTACTGTTCCTGATGTGAAGCGTGCAGCTTATATTTTAGAAGATAAACTCGGTATAAAAAATTACAAAATAATGAGTGGAAATATGATTCGTGTGTATGATACGGCAGCGTCTCAGCAAGCTATTTCAAAAGCACTTATTATGAACGATGTAGAAATTGAAAGTATTAATAAGAAACATAGTTCCTTAGAAGAATATTTCTTAAATGTAATGGATGGAGAGGGCATTCATGCTTAATGGATTGTTAGTGAATCTAGTAAGTGGATTGATCGTAATGTTCATAAGTGGGATTTTATATTATAGAAAACCTGAGCGGAAATGGCCGTTAATTTTACTAGTGATAGGAATAGTAAGCGTAGTTATGGCTGGAATTAGAATGTTAGTAGCATAGAGATCGTTATGTCAGTAATGGAGGTGTGGTTTATATGTTTAAATTAATGAAACTTGAATGGAAGAAACATAAATTATCTAGTTACTGTAAAGGGGTAGCTATTTGTATTATAGCAATTTTTGCTGCGGTAAGTCTTATGGGGATGGGAGCAAAAGGTGAGGGAGATGCGGCGCTCACTGATTTCACAAAGTATATGACGTTAGCAAATATCTTTATTAGGATGACATTTCTTATTTTTAGTGCGGTCATTTTATCACGTTTAGTAATTGATGAGTATAAGAATAAAACAATGCAACTACTATTTATGTACCCATTACAAAGGAAATTGCTAATGAGGGCGAAATTAACAATTGTTTTTAGTTTTTGTTTTATTAGCATGATTATTGCTACTTTCAGTATTAGTTTGCTCATATTTTTTATGAACCCAATGATGGGGCTGTTTGAAACACCTATGACGATGGGGGAAATAATAGCTACCGTTCCAGCTACTTTTATAAGTGCATTTATGATATCTGGTATAAGTTTAATTCCTTTATTTTTTGGGATGAGAAAGAAATCGACACCGACAACGATTACTTCTGCAGTAATAATTGGGATGTTAGTGAACAGTAACTATGGAAATGGTGTAAGCTTTTATGATTATATTGTTATTCCAATTACACTCTGTTTATTAGGAATTTTTATTAGTTATCTATCGTATCGTAAAATCGACAAGATTGATGTGGCGTAAAATAAGCTTAAAACAACAATGAACTGGGGTATGAATGGTGAAAAAAATAATAGTAATAGCAATTTTATTTCTGACAATTGCTAGTGCGATTTTTGGTTTTAAGACATTTCAGGGGAAAGATTTTACGAAAGAAAAGTCTTTTGAGATAAATCATATAAAAGAAATAGAAGTGGACAATGAAAACTGGGATGTTGAATTTAAAAGTACAGATGCTAACAAAATAGTAATTTCGGCTCAAGGTAAACGAGTAGATAAAGAGATAGATCCCGTCGAAATAGAACATGAAGGGAATAAAGTTATAGTTAAGCAAAAACAAAAGGCGGCCAGATTTTTTAATGGTTTTACGTTTAGGAAGAAAAATAGTATATCTATAGCTATCCCGAAGAAAGAAATAGATAAAATTGTATTAAATAATAAATCGGGTGATGTGAAAATAAGCGATATAGTAGTAAAAAGTATCGTGACAAAAGGCAAGTCTGGAGATGAAATGATTGTAGGACTATCAGCCGAGAAAGGTGAATTCATATCGCAAAGTGGAGAGTTAGCTGTAAAAGATAGTTCAGTACAAGAATTAAATATAAAGTCTACGACTGGTGATAACTATATAACAAATGTAAGTAACTCAAATATAAACATCACTTCAACATCCGGTGAAGTATTACTGAAAGATATGAAAGAAGGAAAATCGTTATTTGTAGAAACAAAATCAGGAGATATTGGCGTACGGTATAAAGGTGTTCCGACATCTTTAAAACTTACGGCTAAAAGTAATTCGTCTGACGTAATGGTGAATGTAAATGGACTTAAGAAAAATAAAAATACAGAAAAAATAAAAGCGGGAACCATTGGTGATGCAAAAAACGAAGTGAAGATTTTAAGTAAAACAGGAGCGATTTATATCGATTAAAATGTAAATGAAAGGAGGACTATTATGCTACATCTTATGAAGCTAGAAATGAAGAAGTTTAAGCTTGGATGGTATGTAAGGGGAGCGATTATTGCAAATATCGCTATACTGGCATTAATGATCTTTACGAGCATCGTTGCTCAAGTAGAAGGTGATCCGGAAATAAGGGATCCGCAGATGATGTTATTAACGGCTAGTACATTAGTAAGAGCAACATTTATTATTTTTGGTAGTGTATTAATCGCAAGGTTAATAATTAGTGAATATAAAAACAAAACAATCCTACTTATGTTTTCTTATCCTATTAATCGGAGGAAAATGATGAGTAGTAAGTTGGCCATTATAGCGATAGTAACATTTATAACAGTTATTTTATCTAACATTTTAGTGGTGGGAGTTTTCTTTGGGATAGATAGCTATTTTTCAATTCTTCCTAATTCATTCACAATAGATCAATTGAAGCAAGAAGGGATAAACCTTGTTCCTTTAGCCATTGCAACTGCGGGAATAAGTTTAATCCCTCTATATTTCGGAATGCGTAAACGTTCGGTGCCAACTACAATTGTTTCATCTCTGATTGTTGTATCAATTGCAATTAATAACACTCCTATGCTTTCTACAGCAACTTTTCTTCCCCTTCAACTAGCACTTGCTGCGATTGGAGCTGCGATTGCATATTACGGAATTAAAAATATAGAGAAGGAAGATATAACAGTATGACAAGAATACGTAAAAAAAGAGTTGGCGTTATACCAACTCTTTTTTGTATATGTATGCTTCGTTACTACTCTGTAAATTTATAGTGTTTGCTTAAATACTCTTGCACTCCTGGAGAAATGTTAAAGTTATTAGGACCTTTATATTCGATAGTAAATTCTCCATCTTCAATTGTTTCAAAGGCGATTGCATAGCTATTCATTTTAGAATCGTAAGAAGTATTTTTGACTTTTGCATCTAGATTAAAGTATTTTGTAATATAATTTTTTGATTCTGCAATTGCTGTTTGTTTTCCCCAAGGGGTACCATAACTTGTGAAGTAAAGAGATACACTGATAACTCCAATGATAGAAGTTAGTAAGAGAGTTCTTATTGTTATTTTTTTGTTTTTTGTATTCAATTTAGTTCCCTCCAATTAATATGAATTTATCTTAACGTATTTTCTCATAAAATACCATTTAGTAGAAAATAGTTTCACATGAAACAAGTTACAGAAAAAGACAAGGTGCATAAACACCTTGTCTTTTTCTGTCGTTACATTTGGGGAGCTTCCATTCCAGTAGCAGCCCATTCTTCTTTTGCAGGACCATATACACCAGGGACTGTTAAGCCAGCTTGACGCATTAAAACAGTCATCTGTCCGCGGTGGTGATTTTGATGATTGATGAGTGTCATTAAAAATATAGAATTCGGCATAGGACGACCAAAGAAGTTATTAATAGTAGTTAAGTCTTCATCAGTCCACTCACTTTGAAGTGCTTCAATAAAAGCCGTATTCACTTTGCGATACCCATCTGCAATTGTTTTTGCTGAAGTTGGTACAGGATAATCTTTCGTTTCTCCTTCAAACTTAAGCCCTGTCCCTGATAGCATAACAGGAAGTGCTGTAACGATATGCCAAGCGACTCTCCCTAAAGTCCAGTGCCCAGGTGCAATTTCTTGTGATAAAGATTCATCGGTTAATGCATCGAGCATCTTCTGAGTAGACTCAGCTTCATATTTCCATGATTGTAAAAAGTTTTCAATTGTTTGGTACATTTTTATCCCCCTCATTTATATTCATAAGTTAAATTCGTGAAGAAAAACGAGGTTCCTTGTAAATAATACAAAAAATAATTAAGGAGGCTTCTAACACGAAGCCTCCTTAATTAACTAACTTTTTTCCCACTCTTCCTCATCAACCACAAGAAATAAGGCGCTCCAAGTACAGCAACGTTTAAATTTGCCCTAACGATAAAGATTTGAATAATCGCTGAACCGAGCGCTGAAATTTCGATTCCAATTAAGGCAAGAGCTGTTGGGCTAAATCCTGATTTCCATGAGAAGAAGAGGAAATTCGTTTAATGAGGAAGGCGAAAGTACAAGCGAAAGGAGAGAGAATTGCATGTAATAATTATTAGAATGTTAGGAACGAACCTTTGTCTATAAAAGGTTTGTTTTAGAACGGGTAGTTGATAGTGAAAATAAAACCAAGTTTTTATTAGAATGATGTTTCTTAATTGTTGGCTGTACTTAAAAGATTGAACACGAAGGAAGGGATCAGCATGTCTTTATGGAGCAATAATTGTGGGTGTAATAATCAAAACGGTGTACATGTTGATTCATGCTGTTTTAGTTGCGATGGGACAGTTCCTAAGTTGGGGCCAACAGGGCCAACAGGAGCAACGGGTCCAACAGGATCGACAGGAATAACAGGAGCAACAGGAATAACGGGAGCAACAGGTCCAACAGGAGCAACGGGAGTAACAGGCCCAACAGGTCCAACGGGAGCGACGGGAATAACGGGAGCAACAGGCCCAACAGGTCCAACAGGAGTAACGGGAGTAACGGGCCCAACAGGTCCAACAGGAGTAACGGGCCCAACAGGCCCAACAGGTCCAACGGGAGCAACCGGAATAACAGGAGCAACAGGAGCAACGGGTCCAACGGGAGTAACGGGCCCAACAGGTCCAACAGGAGTAACGGGAGCAACAGGCCCAACAGGTCCAACGGGAGCGACGGGAGTAACGGGTCCAACAGGTCCAACGGGAGCGACGGGAATAACAGGTCCAACAGGTCCAACAGGTCCAACAGGAGCAACAGGTCCAACAGGCCCAACAGGAGTAATAGGAGTAACAGGTCCAACAGGTCCAACAGGAGTAACAGGATCAACAGGTTCAACGGGAGTAACGGGAGCAACAGGTTCAACGGGAGTAACAGGAGCAACAGGAGAAACGGGAGTAACAGGAGCAACAGGAGCAACAGGTCCAACAGGTCCAACAGGTCCAACAGGAGCGACAGGAGCGACAGGAGCAACGGGAGTAACAGGAGAAACGGGAGTAACAGGAGCAACGGGAGTAACAGGAGCAACGGGAGTAACAGGAGCAACGGGAGCAACAGGTCCAACAGGCCCAACCGGAGTAACAGGAGCAACAGGTCCAACGGGAGCAACAGGAGTAACGGGAGCAACAGGCCCAACAGGCCCAACAGGAGTAACGGGAGCAACAGGTCCAACAGGAGCAACAGGAGCAACAGGAGCAACAGGAGCAACAGGAGCAACAGGAGCAACAGGAGCAACAGGAGCAACAGGAGCGACAGGTTCAACGGGAGCAACAGGCCCAACGGGAGCGACAGGTTCAACGGGAGTAACGGGAGCAACAGGAGCAACAGGAGTAACGGGAGCAACAGGCCCAACAGGCCCAACAGGAGTAACGGGAGCAACAGGTCCAACAGGAGCAACAGGAGATACAGGTACAAGTATAACTGCTACGTATGCATTTGCGAATAATACATCGGGTACGGCAATATCAGTATTACTTGGTGGGACAAATGTCACACTTCCAAATAATCAAAATATCGGTCCGGGAATTACTGTGTCTGGGGGGAATACAGTATTTACGGCCGCAAATGCCGGGAATTATTATATTTCATATACAATTAATATAACGGCCTCATTATTAGTCAGTTCGCGGATTACAATTAATGGAGCAGCGCTTGCTGGAACTATCAATTCCCCTGCATTAGCAACGACATCATTTAGTGCAACAATTATTACGACTCTTGCAGCGGGGAGTGCAATTAGTTTGCAGTTATTTGGATTGTTAGCTGTTGCCACGTTATCAACGACTACACCTGGTGCAGTTTTAACGATTATAAGATTAAGCTAAGTAACGTGAACTCTCTTATTCTTTTAAAATTAGGAGAGTTTCTACATATAATAAGAAGTTAAGGAAGTAAAGCATAGTTATAAAAATTCAGAATATTATGATTGTAACGCTGTTATGACTATAATATAATGAAAACAACTATCATGAATGAACATTCATTTATTTTCACAAGTATTGGAAGGGGGAATGAGAGTGGAAAAACCTTGGCTGCAGAGTTATCCAGATGAAATTCCAGGGACAATTTCTTATGATATTCAGCCACTTCATGGATATTTAGAGAAAATGGCTGCTCGTTATCCAGAAAAGAAAGCGCTTCACTTTTTAGGTAAAGATGTTACATTTTCAGATTTCCATGACAAGGTAAAGAAATTTGCGAATTACCTTCAAAGGCTTGGTATTGAAAAAGGCGATAGAGTTGCGATTATGTTACCGAATTGTCCGCAATCTGTAATTGGTTATTATGGTACTTTGCTTGTGGGAGGGATTGTCGTACAAACGAATCCTCTTTATACAGAAAGAGAGCTGGAGTACCAACTTCATGACTCAGGGGCAAAAGTTATTCTGTGCCTTGATTTAGTGTTTCCGAGAGTTACTAACGTTCAAACTGCAACAAAGCTTGAGCACATTATCGTGACCCGTATTGCAGATTTTTTACCATTTCCTAAAAATTTACTTTATCCATTTGTACAAAAAAAGCAGGCAAATCTTGTTGTGAATGTGTCGGAAAGCGAAACGATTCATCTTTGGAAATCGGTAGAAAGAGAAAGTAATGTTGATGTTGAAGTTCCATGTGATCCTGAAAATGATCTAGCCCTTTTGCAGTATACAGGGGGAACGACAGGGTTTCCAAAAGGGGTTATGTTAACGCATAAAAACCTCGTTTCGAACACTTTAATGGGAGCGCATTGGTTATATAATTGTAAAGAAGGAGAAGAGGTAATTCTTGGTGTTCTTCCGTTTTTTCATGTGTACGGGATGACAGCTGTAATGAATCTAAGTATTATGCAAGGATATAAAATGGTGCTTATTCCGAAGTTTGATATGAAAATGGTTTTTGAAGCAATTAAGAAACATAAAGTTACACTATTTCCAGGAGCACCAACCATTTATATTGCTCTATTAAATAGTCCTCTTTTAAAAGAATATGATATTTCTTCAATTCAGGCTTGTATTAGTGGTTCTGCACCGCTTCCTGTAGAAGTGCAGGAGGAGTTTGAGAGAGTTACAGGTGGTAAATTAGTAGAGGGTTATGGATTAACGGAGTCATCACCAGTTACACATGGGAATTTTTTGTGGGAAAAGCGTGTGCCGGGAAGTATTGGGGTACCGTGGCCGGATACAGAGGCAATCATCATGTCACTTGAAACAGGAGAGTCATTACCTCCAGGTGAAATTGGTGAAATTGTTGTAAAGGGCCCACAAATTATGAAAGGGTATTGGAATAAGCCAGAAGAAACGGCAGCTGTACTGCAAGATGGCTGGCTCCATACAGGTGATGTAGGATACATGGATGAGGATGGCTTTTTCTATGTGAAAGATCGTAAGAAAGATATGATCGTTGCTAGTGGCTTTAACGTATATCCTCGTGAAGTAGAAGAAGTGTTATATGAACACGAAAAGGTGCAAGAAGTGGTAACAATCGGTGTTCCTGATCCGTATCGAGGGGAAACTGTAAAAGCGTTTGTTGTTTTGAAAGAAGGTGCTGAGTGTTCTGAAGAAGAATTAGATCAGTTTGCACGTAAATATTTAGCAGCTTACAAAGTTCCGAAGGTATATGAGTTTAGAAGTGAGTTGCCGAAGACGACAGTCGGAAAAATTTTACGTCGTGTCCTAATAGATGAAGAGAAGAGAAAGAATGAGGATGAGCAAACGGGCTAAGGCCCTTTCTTTTTGAAAAAATAGGATTGACACTTTTCTAAATAGTCAGTATTATAAGAATATGAATGACTATTCATTCAGTCATCTTCTTGAAGGGGACAGTAAAGTGAAGAAAAATAGACCGAAATACAATCAGATTATTGATGCTGCAGTCATTGTGATTGCGGAGAATGGATACCATCAAGCGCAAGTTTCTAAAATTGCAAAGCAAGCTGGGGTAGCTGATGGCACGATTTATTTATATTTTAAAAATAAAGAAGATATATTAATATCCTTATTCCAAGAGAAGATGGGAGAATTTGTTGAAACAATTCGTCAAAAAATAGCAGGAATTGAAAGCGCTGTAGCGAAGTTATTCATGTTGGTAGAAACGCACTTCTTGCTGTTGTCACAAAATGATCCTCTTGCTATCGTTACGCAATTAGAGCTAAGGCAGTCCAATCAAGACTTGCGCCTTAAAATAAATGAAGTATTAAAAGGCTACTTACAAGTTATGGATGAGATTTTAGAGACAGGTATAAAGCAAGGTGAATTTCAGGCGGATTTAAACGTTCGCGTGGCAAGACAAATGATCTTTGGAACAGTAGATGAAGTTGTGACCAATTGGGTAATGAGCGATCATAAGTATGATCTGGTCGCACTTTCAAAAACGGTACATGGGCTACTTATTGCAGCTTGTGGTTATCGTAAATAATGGGAGGGATCATGTTGAAATTCCTATCTGTAAAAGTTGAAGATCATATCGCGGTGGCGACGTTAAACCATGCTCCAGCTAATGCGATGTCTTCACAAGTTATGCATGACGTTACTGAATTAATCGATCAAGTGGAAAAGGATGATAACATTCGTGTTGTTGTTCTACATGGTGAAGGACGCTTCTTCTCAGCAGGGGCAGATATTAAAGAATTTACATCTGTTACTGAAGCGAAGCAAGCAACAGAGTTAGCACAGCTTGGACAAGTTACGTTTGAGCGTGTTGAAAAATGTTCAAAACCAGTTATTGCGGCAATTCATGGAGCGGCACTTGGCGGCGGCCTGGAGTTTGCTATGTCTTGCCACATGCGCTTTGTAACTGAAAGTACAAAGCTTGGTTTACCTGAATTAACACTTGGATTAATTCCTGGTTTTGCAGGTACACAGCGCTTACCACGTTATGTTGGTAAAGCGAAAGCTTGTGAAATGATGTTAACAAGTACACCAATTACTGGCGCAGAAGCATTACAATGGGGACTTGTTAACGGAGTGTTTTCTGAAGAATCCATTTTAGAAGATACGCTTAAAATTGCAAAACAGATTGCTGGAAAAAGCCCAGCAACAACCCGTGCTGTGCTAGAGTTATTACAAACGACAAAATCGTCTCATTATTATGAAGGTGTACAGCGTGAATCACAGATTTTTGGTGAAGTATTTACGAGTGAAGATGGAAGAGAAGGCGTAGCAGCGTTTTTAGAAAAACGTAAGCCTTCATTTAGTGGTAGGTAATCCAATTATTTTTTTAATACAAATTAACAGAATTTTAAAATTGATAGAATCTTTCTGAAAAATAAGGGGGTAAATGAAATGAACATCTACGTACTCATGAAACGAACATTTGATACAGAAGAAAAAATCGTAATTAAAAACGGTGCAATTTACGATGGCGAAGCGGAATTCATCATCAACCCTTACGATGAATATGCGATTGAAGAAGCAATTCAAGTAAGAGATGCACAAGGTGGAGAAGTTACTGTTATAACAGTTGGTGGCGAGGATAGTGAAAAAGAACTTCGCACAGCATTGGCGATGGGCTGCGATAAAGCGGTACTAATTAACATTGAAGATGATGTTGAGAATGGTGACCAATTTACAACAGCAAAAGTACTTGCTGAATATTTAAAAGATAAAGAAATAGATTTAATTTTAGGCGGGAACGTTGCGATTGACGGTGCATCTGGACAAGTTGGTCCACGAGTAGCTGAAGCGTTAAATATCCCATACGTAACGACGATTACGAAGCTTGAAATTGATGGTACAAATGTGAAGATTGAGCGTGATGTTGAAGGGGATACAGAAGTAATTGAATCATCATTACCTCTTCTAGTAACAGCGCAACAAGGTTTAAATGAACCGCGTTATCCATCACTTCCAGGTATTATGAAAGCGAAGAAGAAGCCACTAGAAGAAGTAGAATTAGATGATTTAGATTTAGAAGAAGATGATGTGGAAGCAAAAACAAAAACAATTGAAATCTATTTGCCTCCTAAGAAAGATGCAGGAAAAGTGTTACAAGGCGAGCTGCAAGATCAAGTAAAAGAACTTGTATCGTTGCTCCATACAGAAGCGAAAGTAATCTAATAAAATACGAAATTATATATGCAGGAGGGAAAATCTATGGCTCGTAAAGTATTAGTAATGGGTGAAGTTCGTGATGGATCGCTACGCAACGTTTCGTTTGAAGCGGTAGCAGCAGCAAAAACAATTGCAGAAGGCGGTGAAGTGGTAGGTCTTCTAGTTGGAGACAGCGTTGCCTCTTTTGCAAATGAATTGATTCATTACGGTGCAGATCGCGTTGTGACAGTTGAAAATGATAAATTAAAATCATATACATCTGATGGATATGCACAAGCGTTTTTAGCTGTATATGCTGAAGAGAAGCCAGAAGGCATTGTATTTGGACATACGGCACTTGGTAAAGATTTATCACCAAAATTAGCAGCGAAATTAGAAGCTGGTTTAATTTCTGACGTAACGGCTTTAGAAGTTGAAGGTGGAAATGTTATCTTCACTCGCCCGATTTACTCTGGTAAAGCATTTGAGAAGAAGATTGTAACAGAGGGTATCTTATTTGCGACAGTGCGTCCAAATAACATTGCAACTCTTGAAAAAGACGAGTCTCGCAGTGGTGACGTGTCTTCTATTACAGTAGATGTGAAAGATTTACGTACAATCATTCAAGATGTTGTCCGTAAAACTGCAGAGGGTGTTGATCTTTCTGAAGCGAAAGTCATTATAGCTGGCGGACGTGGTGTGAAGAGTGAAGAAGGATTTAAACCGTTAAAAGAATTAGCTGACGTACTAGGCGGCGCTGTTGGAGCATCTCGTGGTGCTTGTGATGCAGAGTACTGTGATTATTCATTACAAATTGGTCAAACAGGTAAAGTTGTTACACCAGACCTATACATTGCATGCGGAATTTCTGGTGCGATTCAGCATTTAGCTGGTATGTCTAATTCAAAAATAATTGTTGCGATTAATAAAGATCCAGAAGCAAGTATCTTCAAAGTAGCTGACTATGGTATTGTCGGAGATCTGTTTGAAGTATTACCTCTTTTAACAGAAGAGTTTAAAAAGTTAAAAGTACATTCATGATTTGAGTACCCTTGAGTTCCAAGTGAAGTACCCCTATATATAGAAAAAGGTGAGAGATCCCCTGTCTCTCATCTTTTTAGTATTTCATCCATATTTTTATATAGTATAAAGGAACATTTTTTTGTTACAATACATAACGATACATAATATTCGCCACGTATAAAAGTTAATGATATACTCTTGGTAGAATATACTTGAAGGAGGAAATAAAATGGCAATTATAAATGCAAATGACCAAAGCTTCGCAGCTGAAACTAGCGAAGGTGTTGTACTATTAGATTTCTGGGCGCCTTGGTGCGGACCTTGTAAAATGATCGCTCCTGTATTAGAGGAAATCGATTCAGAGTTAGGCGAGAAAGTAAAAGTAGTAAAAGTTGACGTTGATGAAAACCAAGAAACTGCTCGTCAATTCGAAGTAATGAGCATTCCAGCTCTTTTCGTATTAAAAGACGGTAAAGTGGTTGATCAAGCGTTAGGATATAAACCGAAAGAAGCGTTAGTAGAATTAGTTTCTAAACACTTCTAAAATAAAGAAGCTACCATTTGGTAGCTTTTTTTATTTTCTTTTTTACAACCTTTCCGTTACAATAAAAGAACGTATGTTGGGTGTTTTGGCATAGTATGTTTTTATGTGAAAATAAAAATGATAAGCATGTAGAAATGGAGGGAGACGAGTGCACGAGCATTTAAAAGAGAAGTTAGCAATTTTGCCCGATCAACCTGGTTGTTATTTAATGAAGGATAAGCAGGGAACGGTTATATATGTCGGAAAAGCAAAGGTACTCAAAAATCGTGTGCGCTCGTACTTTACTGGTTCGCATGATGGGAAAACACTTCGGCTTGTTGGAGAAATTGTTGATTTTGAATATATTGTGACTTCCTCAAATTTGGAGGCTCTTATTTTAGAGTTAAATTTAATAAAAAAATATGATCCAAAATATAATATTCAATTAAAAGATGATAAAACATATCCTTTCATTAAAATTACAGCCGAAAAACAGCCGCGCTTACTCATTACGCGAAATGTAAAAAAGGATAAAGGAAAGTACTTTGGGCCTTATCCAAATGCGCAATCGGCACATGAAACAAAGAAATTATTAGATCGTATGTATCCACTTCGTAAATGTTCAAATATGCCAGATAAAGTTTGCTTGTATTATCATATGGGTCAATGTTTAGCACCTTGTGTGAAAGAAGTAACGGATGAGCAAAACAAAGAAATTGTTGATGAAATTATTAAATTCTTAAACGGTGGGCATAAAGAAATTCGTTCAGAATTAGAAACGAAGATGTATGAGGCTTCAGAAAAGCTAGAATTTGAACGGGCGAAAGAGTTGCGAGATCAAATTGCTCATATTGATGCAATTATGGAAAAGCAAAAGATGATTATGAGTGATTTAGTGGATCGTGATGTGTTTGGATATGCAGTTGATAAAGGGTGGATGTGTGTTCAAGTTTTCTTCGTTCGAAAAGGAAAGCTAATTGAACGTGATGTTTCTATGTTCCCGATTTATGATGAACCAGAAGAGGGATTTTTAACTTTTATCGGTCAATTTTATGAAAACAGTAGTCATTTCAAGCCGAAGGAAATTGTTGTTCCAGGAAGTATAGATTCAGAATTAGTAGAGCGCTTTTTAGAAGTTGAAGCGACACAGCCGAAGCGTGGGAAGAAAAAAGATCTTGTGGAATTAGCAAATAAAAATGCAAAAATTGCACTAGAAGAGAAATTTCACTTAATTGAACGTGATGAAGAACGGACGATTAAAGCTGTTGATAATCTCGGGAGGCAACTAGGGATTGAAACACCATATCGTATTGAAGCGTTTGATAATTCGAATATTCAAGGAACAAATCCTGTTTCAGCAATGATTGCTTTTATCGATGGGAAACCAGCGAAGAAAGAATATCGGAAATATAAAATTAAAACGGTTCAAGGTCCTGATGATTACGAGTCTATGAGGGAAGTTGTAAGACGTCGTTATACGAGGGCGCTTAAAGAAAATTTACCTTTACCAGATTTAATCATTATTGATGGTGGAAAAGGCCATCTGGCCGCTACAAGTGATGTTCTGGAGAATGAACTCGGATTATATATTCCAATGGCAGGGCTTGTAAAAGATGACAAGCATAAAACATCACATTTAATCATTGGAGATCCGCCTGAACCTGTGATGCTTGAGAGGAATAGCCAAGAATTTTATTTATTGCAACGCATTCAAGATGAAGTGCATAGATTTGCAATTACATTCCATCGCCAGTTGCACGGGAAATCGGTCATTCAATCAGCATTGGATGATATTCCAGGAATCGGTGATAAACGAAAAAAGGTATTGTTAAAACATTTTGGCTCGTTAAAAAAGATGAAAGAAGCTTCCATAGCTGAATTTGTCGAAGCAGGTATGCCGAAAAATATTGCAGAGATGATATATACTTATTTAACAGATAAGAAGACGTTGTAGTTTACAACGTCTTCTGTTTTTTGGTATAATTTCTGAAGATTTAAAATAAACTCACCTGAATGAATATACAAAAAAGTCAACTAAACTTATATGTCTAGTTGACTGTAAGTAGATGCTACACTTCAATGAGATCTTTTATATCCCATTTAACAAGAAATGTAATAGAGTCTGAACGTTTTTTCTGTTCCTCATAGGACTCTGCAACGACGTTTCTTTGTTTTTGAATTTGCTCGGCGATAAATCCAGCTTCTAATTGATAAGATGAATGTCTTTTTTGTTTTTGACGCTCAGTAATAAGTGTACCTTTAAGTTGAAACTGCATTTCACGACGTTTATGTTCAATGATGCTTAAAGTGCCCCAACCAGCTTTTTCAAAAAACTGAATGACTTCTTCAATTGTTTCTAGCGGATATTTTCTCCCAAGGTTTCTACCGGCCCAGTATAAAATACCATCTAAATCGTTACCAATTAAATCAGGTAGTAATTCTTCACGTAGCAATTCATAAGCGAAGGCGTTCAATGAAACATCTTCTAAAGATGTTATATCGATTGTATTTTTGCTCACAATATTCCCCTCTTTCTATAGGGATTATTATATAACATTTTTCATTTATAAAAACAGATTTTTCTTTGGGTAAATCTGAATATATAAGAAAAAAAAAGAATTGGCAAATTATATGCAAATTATGTATACGTTTTCTTGACGCTTCGACAAAAATAGGGGTAAAATGAACTTGGAATCAAATTATGCTGAAATATTTTGAATAATTTTTTCAGTTTTTCTTATGCCAATAGTGAAAAAACATTATTGTTGTAAATTAATCTGAAAACAGCAGTCAAACATTCAAGGGGGTAATGGGGACATGAAAGGCCGCGAGTATACGTTTCGTAAGTGGCACTCATTAATGGGGGTCATCCCGGTTGGTGTCTTTTTGACGCAACATTTAATTGTAAACAACTTTGCAACAAGAGGAGCAGAGGCTTTTAACAAAGCTGCAGGCTTTATGGAGCTCCTTCCATTCCGGTATGCGCTAGAAATTTTCATCATCTTTTTACCTATACTGTACCATGCTATATATGGCTTATATATTGCATTTACAGCTAAGAACAATGCGGTATCTTACGGCTATTTCCGTAACTGGATGTTCGTCTTCCAACGAATTTCAGGTATCGTTACGCTGATCTTCATTTCTTGGCACGTCTGGGAAACTCGTATTCAAGCATTGTTAGGTAAAGAGGTAAACTATGATATGATGGCAGATATTTTAAACAACCCATTTATGTTTGGTTTCTATTTAGTTGGTGTTGTTTCAACAATTTTCCACTTTGCAAATGGACTATGGACATTCTGCATAAGCTGGGGAATTACAGTATCTCCACGTTCACAAAGAATCTCTACTTATGTAACATTAGCTATTTTCTTAGGTCTATCTTATGTAGGTGTGAGTGCATTATTAGCGTTCATCGATCCACAGCTAGCAAACCAGTAAGGAGTGGGAGAGCATGAAAGGGAAACTTATAGTAGTCGGCGGTGGCTTGGCCGGCTTAATGGCAACGATTAAAGCGGCAGAAGCAGGAGTAAATGTTGAACTATTTTCTTTAGTACCAGTAAAACGTTCACATTCTGTATGTGCCCAAGGTGGAATTAACGGTGCCGTAAATACAAAAGGTGAAGGGGATTCTCCATGGATCCACTTTGACGATACAATTTATGGTGGGGACTTCTTAGCGAACCAACCACCAGTTAAAGCGATGTGTGATGCAGCACCTGGTATTATTCATTTAATGGACCGCATGGGTGTTATGTTCAACCGTACGGAAGAAGGACTTCTGGATTTCCGTCGTTTCGGTGGAACACAACATCACCGTACAGCATTTGCTGGCGCAACAACTGGTCAACAATTACTATATGCATTAGATGAGCAAGTACGTCGTCATGAAGTAGCAGGACTTGTAACGAAATATGAAGGTTGGGATTTCTTACGAGCTGTTGTAGATGATGAAGGTGTGTGCCGAGGAATCGTCGCGCAAGACTTACAAACTATGGAGATAAAAAGTTTCCAAGCTGATGCCGTGATTATGGCAACAGGGGGCCCTGGTATCATCTTTGGAAAATCAACAAACTCTATTATTAATACAGGTACAGCAGCGTCTGCTGTATATCAACAAGGTGCATATTATGCGAACGGTGAGTTCATTCAAATTCATCCAACGGCAATTCCTGGAGACGATAAGTTACGTCTTATGAGTGAATCTGCACGTGGTGAAGGTGGACGTGTTTGGACGTATAAAGATGGTAAGCCATGGTACTTCTTAGAAGAAAAATATCCAGCTTACGGAAACCTTGTACCTCGTGATATTGCAACGCGTGAAATCTTTGATGTTTGCGTAGAGCAAAAACTAGGTATTAACGGTGAAAACATGGTGTACTTAGATCTTTCTCATAAAGATCCGAAAGAACTAGATATTAAACTTGGTGGAATTATTGAAATCTATGAGAAATTTACAGGTGATGATCCTCGTAAACTACCAATGAAAATCTTCCCAGCAGTTCACTATTCAATGGGCGGATTATGGGTTGATTATAAGCAAATGACAAGTATTCCAGGTTTATTTGCAGCAGGTGAGTGTGATTATTCTATGCACGGTGGTAACCGCCTTGGTGCGAACTCATTATTATCAGCAATTTACGGTGGTATGGTAGCAGGACCGAACGCAATTGAGTATATGAAAGGTCTTTCTAAATCATCTGATGCTGTTTCATCTACTGTATATGAGCAAAATGAATTAATCGAAACAGAGAAATTTAACAATATTTTAATGCTTGATGGTAACGAAAATGCATATGTTCTTCATAAAGAGCTTGGAGAATGGATGACAGATAACGTTACAGTAGTTCGTGAAAATAAAAAGTTACTAGAAACTGATGCGAAAATTGAAGAGTTAATGGCGCGTTACAAACGCATTAACATTAACGATACAGCAAGATGGAGTAACCAGGGTGCTTCATTTACACGCCAACTTGCAAATATGTTCGAGTTAGCACGTGTTATTACAATTGGCGCATATAACCGTAATGAAAGCCGCGGAGCGCATTACAAACCAGAATTCCCAAATCGTGATGATGCAAACTTCTTAAAAACTACGATGGCGAAATTTGAGGGAGAAGGAAAGGCACCAGCATTCCATTACGAAGAAGTGGATGTTTCATTAATTAAACCACGTAAACGTGACTATTCCTCAAAACATGATGTAGCTGCTAAGGGTGAAGAGAAGGGGGATAAACAACATGTCTGAGAAAACAATCCGCCTCATCATTACGAGACAAGATGGCCCAGATGCACAAGAGTTTGACCAAGAGTTTGAAATTCCATATCGTCCTAATATGAATATTATTTCGGCGCTTATGGAAATTCGCCGTAATCCTGTCGACTCAAAAGGGAACCAAACAACTCCGATCGCATGGGATATGAACTGCTTAGAGGAAGTATGTGGAGCATGTTCGATGGTGATTAACGGAAAACCACGTCAATCATGTACAGCCCTTATTGACCAGTTAGAGCAACCAATTCGCTTAAAGCCGATGAAGACATTCCCGATTGTACGTGATTTACAAGTTGACCGTAGCCGTATGTTTAACGCGTTAAAACGTGTTAAAGCTTGGATTCCAATCGACGGTACGTACGACCTAGGACCAGGTCCAAGAATGCCAGAGAAAAAGCGTCAATGGGCATATGAACTTTCGAAATGTATGACATGTGGTGTTTGCTTAGAGTCATGTCCGAACGTAAACAGTAAGTCTGACTTTATTGGACCAGCACCGCTTTCACAAGCGCGTTTATTTAACTCGCATCCAACTGGTGAAATGCATAAAGCAGATCGCTTACGTGCAATTATGGGTGATGGAGGACTTGCAAACTGTGGTAACTCTCAAAACTGTGTGCAATCATGTCCGAAAGGTATTCCATTAACAACTTCAATTGCAGCATTAAACCGTGATACAACAATTCAATCGTTCAAAGATTTCTTTGGTAGCGACAATAACTATTAATAAACATTGCCTCTTCTTGTTGAAGAGGCAATGTTTATAAGTTTATTTTTCTGTTTATTCTGTTTATCTCGCATTAACGGGCAGTAAAACTCCCACCTCAAAATTCAGGTGGAGCAAAGAAGCTAGGTGGGAGATCAACTGCCCGTAACCGCCCGATTGGTGAAGGCAAATAATCAGTGGGGGATGAACAAAACCCCCACTGATTAAAGTTTCACTTTATTTTAAGGACGAAAAGGAGAGGGAACGATGAAGAGAATTTCTTATATTGAAGACTTTGAGCAATGGGAAAGTGGTTTTTCATTTTATAATCCTGTCAAAGTTCGTTTTGGTGAAGTAGATATGTTTGGACATGTAAATAATGTGGTTGCTTTTACATATTTTGAAGAAGCGCGTATCGCATTGTTTAAAGAACTCGGATTTATGCAAGAATGGACACATGAATCATCAGAAACGATGATAGTCGTCGCAGATCTACAATGCAATTTTATTAAACAAATTTATTTTGATGAGCAGTTGAAAGTATATGTAAAGGCGGGAGCGGTTGGGAATTCCTCTTTAGATTTACACTATATGGTCAAAAATGCAGAAGGAGAAGTTTGTTTAGTTGGACGCGGTATGATGGTCCAAGCATCGAAAAAAACTGGAAGAGGCGAACCGTGGCCGGAGGAATGGAAAAAATTGCTGATATAATAGAATAAAAGAAAAATAAGAGAGCGATTCGCTCTCTTATTTTGTGTCCTCCATCGCCTCTTCTAATGTTAGATGGTGTTTATATATGTATGCGGCATATGGATTGCCGACGTAGCGTAAGTGCCACGGTTCGTATGAATACTCTGTTGTCTTTGTTTTATCCTCTAAATAACGAATGACAAATCCGAACTCATGGGCATGTTCTGCAACCCATTTTCCTTCTGCTGTCTCTCCGAAGATTGGTTCTAATTGGAATTTAGCAGATTTTGAGCTAATATCCATTGCTAGACCAGTTTGATGCTCACTTGTTCCAGGAATTGCACTTACCGAATCAGCTTCAGCTTTTCCTTGGCGTTTAATATATGTGTTATGTAATGACTGTTGGCGTTTGTAAGAACGGTAACCTGAAACTGCTGTAAGTTCTAAACCTTCTTCTTTTGCTGCTTGGAACATCTGCTCAAGAGCGTCTGCAGCATCTTTACGAAGTAATGTTTTCTCTTTATCTTTTGGACTAGTAAATGGTACGTTCGGTTTCGTCAAATCTTCTGGAATGTACCCATCTGGTAATTTACGATGTTTATTGACTAATACAAGAGCAGAATCTGGGTTTGTTACAACGGAAAATTTATCATTTAGTTTCTTTGCATTATGATCAGCTTTTGGAAAAGCAGGGATTTCTTCTTTTGGATGGTTACTATGCTTTTGACTTTCGACAGCTTTCGCCTCGTTTTGCAGTGGTGATTTAGGACCAAAGTAAGCGAAAGATGTGATACCGATTACAATAGTAGCGGCAGAAATAATTATTATCTTTTTCATGATACCTTGTAATCACTGTCCTTTCTTAATAAAATATGTATCGGTTTTATTATAAGTCTAGCTTATTGAAAAAGAAATATAAGAGTCGTAACGTAATAGAAATGCAAAGAAAATGTCAGAAAATGTAGTGTTTTTTCATATAATTCATTTCTTATCTTTCATGAAGTTCATTTTTTATGTAATATATGTATATAAGAAGATGTAGCGATTATCAAGAATAAAGGACTTCTTGTATAGACTAGGAGTGAATGGGAATGGATTTTGCAACAATTATTGGAATCATTTTAGGAGTGTTGGCAGTAGTAGTAGGGATGGTGGTCAAGGGTGCTGACATAACAGCCTTACTAAATCCTGCCGCAGCACTAATTATTTTCGTCGGTACATTTGCTGCAGTGTGTATTGCATTTCCGATGAATCAACTAAAAAGAGTTCCAAAATTATTTAAAGTTCTTTTTGGTTCAAATAAAAAAGATTTAAGTTATGAACAATTGCTAGAATTATTTGTTCATTGGACATCTGAGAGTAGAAAATACGGTATTTTGTCTTTAGAGCAACAATTAGATGAAATTGAAGATGAATTTCTTTTGCGTGGTATGAAATTTGTTATTGATGGCGTATCTGCGGAAGATTTAGAACAAATTTTAGAAGCCGAATTAGAAGCAATTGAAGAGAGGCATGCAAAAGGAGCTGCTATTTTCTCACAAGCAGGTACATATGCACCTACACTAGGGGTTTTAGGTGCTGTTATTGGTCTTGTAGCTGCACTTGGAAATTTAACTGATATTGAAAAGCTAGGGCATGCTATTTCAGGTGCGTTTATTGCAACGATTTTCGGTATTTTTTCAGGTTACGTATTATGGCATCCATTTGCAAACAAATTGAAGCAAAAGTCTGCTGCTGAATTAGAGAAGAAACGTTTAATTATTGATTGTTTATTAATGTTACAAGAAGGTACATATCCGTTTATTATGAAGAACCGTATTTTAGGTGCACTTTCTGCAACTGAGCGTAAAAAGCTAGAAAAAGGAGCAGAAAAAAATGCGGAGTAAGAAAAATAGAAGAGGTAAAAAGAAAAAACATGATGAGCATATCGATGAAACTTGGTTAATTCCATATTCTGATATGTTAACGTTGTTATTTGCATTGTTCATCGTATTATTCGCAATGAGTAGTATAGATGCTGCGAAGTTTAAACAGATGGCAGTTGCTTTTCGAAGTGAGTTAGCCGGTGGAACAGGAAATAAAGAATTTTTAAGCGATCAAAAACCAAATGAGGAAAAAGAATTATCAGCAAATAGCCTTGAGGCAGAACAAGCAAAAAAACAAGCGGAAGATAGAGCTAAAGAAAAAAAAGAAATGGATGAGTTGAAAGCATTACAAAAAAAGATTGATCAATATATTAATGAGAAACAACTATCCTCTTCTTTTCAAACTAAGTTAACTGAAAAAGGATTAATGTTAACGATATTAGAAAATGTACTATTTGATTCAGGGAAAGCAGATGTGAAGTTGGAATCGTTAGGGATTGCAAAAGAGATGTCTAACCTACTTGTTTCAGCATCACCTCGTGAAATTACAGTGTCGGGTCATACAGATACGGTTCCTATCGCAAATGCTCAGTTTGCATCAAACTGGGAGTTAAGTACACAGCGTGCAGTTAATTTCATGCAGGTATTACTCCAAAATAAAGAATTGCAACCAGAAAAATTTAGTGCAGTTGGTTATGGAGAATACCGCTCAATTGCACCAAATGATACACCAGAAGGAAAAGCAAAAAATAGACGTGTAGAAGTATTTATTTTACCTTTAACAAGAAATATGCAATAAAAGAGGATGGCGAAAGCCATCCTCTTTGTTATTTTGCATCAAATGATTTTAAATTGTCACGACGAATTTTATCTTTTTCTGCATCTGATTTTTTGAAATCATAGTCATATAAAGCGCCTTCCCAATCGCCATACATCGGATTAGGGAAAATGATGAATTTCTCACCAAATTGTGCTTTTGAATCTGCGACTGTTTGATTGCGATCTTTTACAGATTTTCCATCAAAACCAGTGAAATCAGATAAGTTGTCACCGAAGAATAGGACGATGTCATGTGTTTGAGAAACAAGTTCACGACGCTTTTCTTTCCCTTTTTCTTTCGGGTCCTGTAGTAATATATGTTCTTTCGTTGCTTGAGGAGCTCCTACGCGCTCAAGGTTTTTAATTGTTGCATCTAGTTGATTCGTTTTACGATTTGAGATGTAGTAAATATCTACACCTTTAGACTCTGTATATTTTAAGAAATCAATCGCGCCTGGAAGAGCTTCAGCTTCAGCTTTATTAATCCAATCGTCCCATTTATAAGGATAGCCTTTTCCTGTTTTTACGCTCATTGCTTGATGAGGACTGTTATCTAAAACAGTTTCATCTAAATCAAGTACGATAGCAGGTTTTTTGCCTGTCCCTTTTGCAAGAGCTGCATCAAGCTTAAATTGACCAATATTGTATCCTTGGTAGTATAGTGCTTTCGTTTCGCCAGCTGTTTGATACCATAAATCAGCCATTAATTGCTGGTCTGTTAATTTTACTTTTTCTTCTTTCGCCACTGTTTTCTCAGCTGTTCCTGAACATGCTACAAGCGATGTGGAAAGAACGGCTACAGATAATAAAGTGGTAATACCCCTCTTCATCTTCATATGTATCCTCCTTGATGTTAGTAAATCATTTAATATTATATATTAAAATATAATGCTTTTTATATTTTTTTTTATGAACATTTGCATATTGTCTTTTGTATATGTAGTAGTTTGTCCTATATTAGAAAGATGGGTTAAATAATAATAATTATTTTGACAAGTTTTATTGTCGTAATGACAATTATAATTGACAAAAACAGGATTTTTATTTACAATTTTAACTAAATGAAACAAATGATGGGTTAGATGTAGTGATACATATAAGAGAATGAAATATAGTACTATATTTCATTCTGAACAATCATAGGCTTTAACAGAGGGTACGAATGATACTAAAGGGGAGGCTTTATACATTGAGTTTACAAATTCAAAACTTAACAAAAATATTCGGAGAATCTAAAGCAGTTAATGGTTTGCAAATCTCGTTACCGAAAGGTGAAGTGTTAGGGTTACTTGGCCGAAATGGTGCAGGGAAAACAACGACAATTAAAATGTTACTAGGCTTATTAACGCCAAATGAAGGTTCTATTACGTGGGATGGAAAATCATTTGGTGATAGCGGGGTAACAATTGGATATTTACCAGAAGAAAGAGGATTATATACAAAAAGTAGAGTAATAGATCAGTTGCGATATTTTGGCAGATTAGAAGGAATGACGAAAAAAGAAGTGGATCTTGCAATTGATCACTGGTTAGAACGCTTAGCAATTCCAGAATATAAATTTAAAACAGCGGGAGAACTTTCGAAAGGGAATCAGCAAAAAATTCAATTGATTGCTGCTCTTCTTCATGATCCAGAACTTCTTATTTTAGATGAACCATTTAGTGGACTTGATCCAGTTAATGCGGGAATGTTAGCTAATATTATTGGAGAACAAGTACAGAGTGGAAAGACAATTATTTTATCAAGTCATCGTATGGAGCAAGTAGAGGCTTTTTGCCAACATGTATGTATTTTGAAAAAAGGCGAAGCGGTTGTAGAAGGACAGTTAAGTGATATTAAGAAAGAATATGGTTTTCGTAATTTAACGATTGAAGATACAGTAGAGAACGAAAAGGGATTAGAAGCTATACACGTTCCGTATGAAAAACAACAAGGCCTTCTTTATGTAAAAGTACAAGGCGATGCAGAAGCTCTAAAGATTTTGCAACAGTTGCAAGAGCAAGGTGTTAGCTTACGACAATTTAAAATGTTAGAGCCGACGTTAAACGAAATCTTTGTAGAGAGGGCGAAATAAATATGCGTAAATTTTCTCATGTATTTTCATTTTATTTTAAGGAAGCATTTTTATCTAAAAAATCATTAATTACGAGTGCGATTTTATTTTTAGTTGTGTTTGGGATTTTTGCATTTAATCATTTTACTTCAGGCGATGATAAAAATAAGGATAAAGATAAAATTGCAGTTGTAGTAGAGAGTTCCACATACAAAGTACAAAAAGAAGAGCTAAATAAGCTATTGCCATCAGCAAAAATAACGGTCGGTTCAAAAGATGATTTTGATAAACTGCATAAGCAAGTAGAAGAGGGAGATTTAGATGGTCTATTCCATGTGACGGAAAAGGATGGGACTCCAGCAGTTACATATATGTATAATGGATTTCCAAGCCAAGCAACTTCTGCAATTATGGCGGGTTATTTAAAACAACAATATACGAAGGTGACGATTGCAAAAAATAATGTTTCACCAGAAATTGCGCAGCAATTACAAGCAGAAATTCAAGTGAAGCAAGAAGCGATAAAAGATCGTACATCTTCTTTCGGAATTGCATATTTCTTTACATTTGCTTTATATATGTTTATTGTAGCTTTCGGAAATACAATCGCAATGAATATTGCATCTGAAAAGGCGTCACGTGTAATGGAAGTAATGCTTCCGAAAGTAAAGCCTCTTACGATGATGTATGCGAAAATTTTGGCGGTTGTTTCAACGGCGTTATTACAACTTGTAATATTGGCGTGTGGTTATCTTATTCCTTATTTGTTAGGTTGGGTCGATTTAGAAAGTGCCTCATTATTGGGTGTTCCAATTGACTTTACAAAATTAGATGCAAAGGTTATAAGTATGTTTCTTGTTTATTTCATTACAGGGTATTTACTTTATGCGATGATGTACGCTGCGGCTGGAGCTGTTGTGTCTAAGACAGAGGATTTACAAGCCGTATCTTTCCCGATAATGATTTTGATCATGGCTGCATTCTTCATTAGTATTAAATCATTAAGTGATCCAAATAGTACTATTGTTGTTGTAAGTTCGTATGTTCCGTTTTTCACACCGATGGTTACCTTCTCACGGATTGTAGCTGGTGAAGCAGGTATGTTAGAGATTACGATAACATTAGTAGTTTTATTGGCGACGATTGGTATATTAAATGCGATTACAAGCCGTATCTATGTAAACGGTGTAATGAATTACTCTGATAAAGTGAAGTTTAAAGATTTGGCGAAATTTATAAAGCGTCAATAATAGAGGGAAAGTATGATTTTCTAATGGAATCATGCTTTTTCTTTATGTATAAATTAAAAATAGTATATAATAATAAGAGTTGTCTTTTAATAGAATGAATAAAAAGGAGGGTGTGCAGATGGGAATTAGTAGTCGTTTTACAGTAGGTGTTCATATGTTAACGTTACTTGCAATAGATCGAAACTCTCGCTGTACCTCTGAATGGATTGCTGGTAGTGTGAATACAAATCCAGTTGTGATTCGTCGCATTACAGGAATGTTGAAGAGAGCAGGACTTGTTGATGTACAAGCCGGTAAAGGTGGTACGACACTTGCTCGTGATTTAGATGAAATTACATTACTTGATGTATATAAAGCTGTGGAAGTTGTAGAAGAAGGACATCTATTTTCTTTCCATGAAAATCCCAACATTGAATGTCCAGTAGGAGCTAATATTCAATCGGTATTAGAGATTGTTTTAATACAATCGCAAGAAGCGATGGAAAACGTACTTGCAAATGTAACGGTGCAGCAATTAGTTACAAATTTAAAGTCGAAAATTAAAGAATAAAAAAAGCGAGCTTCCTCATGATGAGGGCTCGTCTTTTTTTATTCGGAAATATTGAAAATTCTATTTTTCAGTATTTAAAATAAACTTTCCTACAACAGCTGCTACGATACCACCAAAAATTGGGGCAACGATGAACACCCATAGTTGAGAAATTGCTTCTCCGCCAGCGAATAGAGCTGGTGCGATACTACGAGCTGGGTTAACAGATGTTCCAGTTAACGGAATACCTAATAAGTGAATTAATACTAATGTGAAACCAATTACTAGTCCAGCTAAAGAAGAACTTCCTTTTTTACCTGTTACAGCAACGATAACTAAAACAAATACGAAAGTTAAAATGAATTCAACTAAAAATGCTCCAGATAAACCAAGAGTTCCAAAACTATTTTGTCCTAAATTATCTAAAGGTAATTTAGCAGATCGTAAAATTGTTACTAACGTTGCAGTTCCTAATAAACCACCTAAAATTTGAGCTAATAAATAATAGCTAAGTTCCATAGCGTTCATTCTTTTGTTGATGAACATAGCGATTGATACTGCTGGGTTAATATGACATCCAGAAATTGTTCCAATGCTATATGCCATAGCCACGATAGATAATCCGAAAGCCATAGCGATACCTAATGTTCCGATTCCTTCAATTCCGCCACCAATGACAGCTACTCCAGTTCCGAATAATACAAGTACAAATGTACCAATAAATTCAGCAATTGCTTTTTTTAACATAATTTACCTCCTATTAATGCACATGAAACGTATTATAACATAGGTTTTAGTATAAACAGCTAATGAAATACTATTCTGATAAGGCAAAATAGGGAGATAATAAAAATAGATATGGTTCTATGAAGAAGAACCATATCTATTTTTATGCTGATTTTTTTTGTTTAATGACTGGAACAGAACGGTTTAAAACACTATTTACGATCATTCCTAGCATGATAATAATCATCCCAATCAGTGACAGTCCGCTAGGGAATGAACCATTTAAGAAAATAATCTCACCAAGCACAGTGAAGACCATCGTTCCAGCTTGTGTTGCTTCAACAGCTCCAAGTAAAGCAAGATTGTCTTTTGCTAAGTCAGTAGCAAAGAAAAATGTCATCGTCGCAATAACTCCGGAACATAATGCTAACAAAAATCCTTGCATCATTTGACTTGATGATGGAATACCGGTAGTGGAAAATCCGTATATACCAAGTAGGATTGTAATAGGGAGACTTCCGATTGCCATTCCTAATACACGTTGGAATGTATCAAGACGCCCGCCAACAAGTTCCATCATTTTTCGGTTACCGAAGGGATATAAGAAAGCTGCTAAAACGACAGGCAAAAATCCCGAGATGAACTGAGTCATTGTAATATGACCCGCTGCAGTCGCTTGCATACAAAGTACACCAAGTAAAATAAATAAAGCGACGTATAAACTGCGAAGTGGAATTTTTCCACGTACAAGTTTTGTACCTGATTTTGTTTCTATTTTAACGAAAAATAATGGTGATAGTAGTAAACCTGCTAATATCGTAACTTGCCAAGTTCCAGCAACGAGCCAAGCTGGAGAAAAAACAGCTGCGAAACTTAATAAAGAATAGAAGCCGATGCCAGCGACCGAGCCCCACCCGATCCATACAAATGGATGTTTTTTTAATTCTGCCCATAAAGTTCCTAAGTTTTTGCGAAATAAAACGATAAGGAATAAAATAGGGAGAGCAAATAGAAAACGGAAGGAAGCAGTCCAAGCCCAGCTTGTTCCAGATACATTCATTGCTCTGTTAATAATAAAGGTTGCAGAAAAAAAGGCCGATGATAAAAGACCTAGTAATATTGCGCGCATGAAGTATGGCACTCCTTTCGGAATTGAGTATTTATGTATAGTATAATATACTTAAAATAAATAAAAGTAAACTATTTTATACTTCAAGGTGGTTTTATATATGAAAGAAAATGAAGATATACAAACGAAAGAAGTAATTCAGCAAGTAGGTCAGCTATTAAGACAAATTCGAAATGAACAAAAATTAAGTTTAGAAGAATTAGCCCAAAAAACAGGGGTTAGTAAATTAACATTAGGGAAAATTGAGAGAGGCGAAACGAATCCAACGTTAGCTGTCATTTGGAAAATAACGAAAGGGTTATCGATTCCTTTATCGAGATTAATGGTTGTTGGAGAACCTGTAGCTGTTGCGCGCTGCGGAGAAGGATTTGCAGTAGATGTAGGACAAGCATGGCATTTAGAAACGATGTTCCGTTACACGAAAGAAACAGGGATGGAAATGCACCGTGCTTGTTTAAGAGCGAATAGTATATATGAACCGGAAGCTCATCATGAAGGAGCAATTGAGCTTGTAACAGTAATGAAAGGGAAAGTTTCTATTCAAGTTGAGAATGACGTATATGTGCTAAATGAGTTTGACTCCATTCAGTTTGAAGCGAATAAGAAACATAGTTATAAAAATGAAGAGGATGAAGTAGCGGTATTACATTTAACGATGAAATATTCTTCATGAAAAAATCCCCTATAGATTTTTCTATAGGGGATTTTTTATACGCTATGCTCAAATATATGAAAGAATGTTATTAGTAAGAGCGTGGCATAAGTAATAAACAAATAAAATAAACTAAAAACCCCGTTCCAAAACATAAAATAGCAATGACCCAAAGTATGCGAATGAGAGTAGAGCTAATATCAAAATATTCTCCTAAACCACCGCATATACCAAATAACATTTTATCAGTTTCGGATTTATATAACCTCTTCGACATATTATGATCCCCTCCTTTTTATATCACCGCTGTTATGTATGAGTGATACAGTGTACTTTTATTCTATATGGAAATTTATGAGAAGACCATTAGGTTATATTACATTTTTTTGTGAAAGGGCAATATAGCGTATTAATTGTCTTAATTTTCAGTTGATATTAAAATGAAAATGAGGGTGTGACGTATTTTCTAATATAAGGTGGGGAAATGGTAATGACATTATATTGGTTGACTAATGTAAAGCTTGAAACAGGTTATACATATGAAGAAGCGAAAATTTCACAAACGGAAACTGAGATATGCAGTCTTCTTATTGAAGATGGGCGAATTAAAAGAATTATATCGGGAATCGCCCAAGAGGAAGGAACGTTAACTTTTGATGCTAATCGTTTATTAGTTTTACCAGCTTTTGAAGAGATGCATATTCATATTGATAAAACATATTATAGTGGGCCTTGGAAAGCTTGTATGCCAGCAGAAAATATTTTTACACGTTTTAATGAAGAAAAAACGATTTTACCAAAGCAATTAGCAACTGCTCAAGACAGGGCGGAAAATATGCTAGAGTTATTGCTTCGAAATGGCGCAACAAATATTAGAACGCATTGTAATGTGGATCCGGTTATTGGACTTCGTAATTTAGAGGCAACGTTAGCAGCTTTAGAAACATATAAAGATCGGTTGTCTGGTAGAATAGTTGCATTTCCGCAACATGGATTGTTGCGCAGTAATTCTGTGCAACTTGTAAAAGATGCGATGCGTATGGGCGCACAATTAGTTGGCGGAGTGGACCCAGCTACAGTAGATAATGATATTGAAAAATCATTACATACGATTATGGACATTGCGGTAGAATTTAACGCGGATGTTGATATTCATTTGCATGATGCAAATAACCTTGGAACGTTTACAATGAAGAGATTGGCAAGTCTAACGGAAGAAGCAGGATGGCAAGGTCGTGTAACAATTAGTCATGCGCTTGGACTTGGTGGTGTTACTAATAAAGAAGCTGAAGAAGTGGCAGAAAGACTAGCAGCATTAAAGATTGATATCACTTCAACCGTTCCAATCGGTAAACAAGTAATCCCAATGCCGTTATTAGATAAAAAAGGTGTTAAAGTTTCATTAGGAAATGATAGTATTACAGATCATTGGTCGCCGTTTGGCACAGGTGATATGCTTCAAAAGGTAAATCGATTGGCAGAACGATTTGGTTGGAGTGATGAAAGGTCTTTAGGGAAAGCTCTTCGTTTTATTACAGGAGGGAAAGCTACGCTAAACGATGAAGGCAAGAGATTATGGCCAAATGTAGGAGATGAGGCAAGTTTTGTCTTGACGAATGCAACATGCGCCGCGGAAGCAGTGGCTCGTCAAACAGAGAAGCGTGTAGTTATGTATAAAGGGAATGTTGTTATAGGGGATTTAGATCAAGTGAAATCTGATAATCTTGTATAGAGGAATCGTTTAGATGTTTTGAGAAGGGTTCTAATTGTGAAAATAGAACCCTTCTTTTTTATTTAGTAGAAACAGGGAAGTACTATACTTCCTTATAAGGAAGCAAGAAGGGATGAAAAGTTTGGACAATCAACATAATCAAAATCATATTATGGGAACTTTGCAATGGTTTATTTTTTTATTAGCAAACTCAATCGCGCTACCAATTGTTGTTGGCGGATTATTTCATCTTACGACGGAAGAAGTATTTTATTTAATGCAGCGTACGTTTTTCGTAGTTGGTATATCTTCTTTTTTACAAGGATGGCTTGGACATAAGCTTCCGATTGCGGATGGACCAGCTGGATCTTGGGTTGGTGTATTTACCGTGCTTGCTTATGCAACTGTAGGGCAGGATCAATTACATAGTACATTGCAAATTTTAGAATTAGGAATGATGGTTGCGGGAGTTGTTTTAATAGGGCTAGGAGTAACGGGAGTTATCGGGCGTATTTTATTTTTATTTACGCCGCTCGTGACAGGGACGTTCTTACTTTTATTATGTTTACAATTAAGTGGTGTATTTTTAAAAGGAATGCTAGGAATTACAGCTACTGTTTCTCAAATTGATGGATTTACAGCATTAATTGCTTTTGGCATATTTTTATTCGTAGTCATACTCTCCAACTTCGGAAAAGGGGTTGTTAAAAGTTATGCGGTTTTAATAGGGTTAATTAGTGGCTGGATTATTTTTCTCATTGCAGGAAAAGTGACGATCCCATCTCAAGTAACTCATTTTGTGCAACTTCCACATATATTCGCGTGGGGAATTCCAAAATGGAATACAGGTATGGCTGTATCAAGTTTCGTTATGGTATGTATTTTAGTTTCAAATACAGTGGCAGCTATTATAGCAATCAATCAAGCTACGATTCATAAAGCGACTATTGAACAAAAACAGTTGAGAAATGGTACGTGGGTCGGAGGGATTTCGCATATGATTTCCTCTTTGTTTTCAACTGTAGGTGTCGTTCCATTACCAGCAACGGCAGGTTTCATACGTTTAACAAATCAAAAGTACATGCGTTCATTCTTATTTGCATGCGTACTATTAGTCGGTATGTCGCTGTTTCCAAGTATTATCCGCTACTTAGCCTCTCTGCCATCCGCGGTCGCATCTGCGGTTTTAATGGCTTCGTTCGTACAGCTAATTGGAATTGGGTTTCATAATATAAAACAAGTGCCAATGAGCGAAAGGAATATAACGATTTTAGGAGTTGCTATATTATTTGGAAGTGGTGTTATGTTTTTACCGTCTGGAGCACTCCAATCCTTGCCGTCTGTGATGCAATATATATTCGGAAATGGTTTGTTCGTAGGTACAGTTGTCAGCATATTACTAGAACAAATATGGCGTACTGAAAAGTAAGTGGATAAAAAAGAGTGTACGCACTGTATAAAAGTCTAAAATAACATAAGAAATAAAGCCCATTTTCATTCACCACCTGCACATTTCGTTCATACAATATCTTGACTAAATAAACACCCAACTTACACATATACAGCTCTGGCTTAAGCAAGGAGGGTTATACCAGTTGAAGGAAAAAGCGTATCAATCTAAACCGTTACTCACAAAGAGAGAAAGAGAAGTATTTGAATTACTGGTTCAAGATAAAACGACGAAGGAAATTGCAGGTGAACTGTTTATAAGTGAAAAAACAGTACGTAATCACATCTCAAACGCAATGCAAAAGCTAGGGGTTAAAGGACGTTCACAAGCAGTTGTTGAGCTTCTTCGTATGGGAGAGCTCGAACTATAAGAAAGCAGCCGACTTTTATACAAGAGGTCGGCTATTTTTTTGTTTGTTTCATGCTCCATATGAATGATAAGAATGTTTCCTACATAAATAGGTAGTAAGGAGGGGATATGTTGAAAAGGGTATTATTAGTTTCAACAAGCGCTCATAACTTGAATGGACACCCGACTGGTTTATGGCTTGAAGAGCTCGCAGCTCCGTATAATTTATTTAGAAAGGCTAAGTTCGATGTTGATCTTGTATCTATAGAAGGTGGAAGGGTACCTATTGATAGAGTGTCAATTCCAAATGGGATACCTCGTGAATTTAAGCAGGTAGCTACGATATTGCAAAGTACGAAGCCGATTTCAAAGGTTCACTTTTCAGATTATGATGCAGTTTTATTTGGTGGTGGGCACGGGGCTATTGTAGATTTTCCTGGTAATACATATGTAGCGAATTTGATTGTAAATATGTATAACAATAACCGGGTTGTAGCGGCTGTTTGTCACGGGGTAAGTTCTTTAGTTGGTGTGAAAAATAAAGATGGCTCGTTTTTTGTTGCCGGTAAGCGTATAACAGGTTATACAAACGATGAAGAAAAAGCTGTACATTTAGAAAAACGAGTTCCTTTTTTGCTAGAAAGTAAGTTGAAAGAAGAAGGGGCATTATTTTATGTAGCACCTAATTTCACGCCGCATGTTGTAGTAGATGGGCGTTTGATTACAGGGCAGAATCCGCAGTCTAGTATGGGAATAGGTAAGGCTATAAAAAGAGCTGTAAATAAGTTATAGAAAAGGTGCCCGCTACTAACAAAGGTAGCGGGTACTTTTTATGTATAGCGTAGATTGAAATTGTAATAAACTAAAAAGACGTAATGAGTATAATAACTTCATTTATAAACATTCATGAATTTGCTATACTATTTTGTATGAACAAAAGAGGAGGCTCTTTTAAATGAGAAAAGTAGCGTGTGCAAATACTTATATTAATAAAATAAAGCCCGTTATTCGAAAGGCGAGTTTTAGCCAATTAAAAATAGATGAAATTGCGAAATATATGGATATTAGTAAAGCTACTTTATATAAACGTTTTTCTTCGAAAGATGAGATTATTGAGGCAGTAGTAGAGGATTTTATAAACTATCTTCTTGAAGGAGATGCGGATAATCAAGATGAAAGTATGTCGTTTACAGAACGTTTCCAAAAGACGTTTATCCATTCTTTAAAATGTGTGACGTATATTTCGGATGTCTTTTTACAAGATTTGAAAGAAGCGTATCCGCATTTGTCGAATCAATTAGTCGCTGCACAACAAAATCGCAATCGTAATTTGCAAATGTTTTTTGAGTCGGGTATGGAACAAGGTTACTTTAATAAAATGAATGCGCAACTATTTATGGTGCAAGATGATGTGATGTTAAGACGCATTATAGATCATACTTTTTGCATTCAGTACGATATTACGTTAAAGCAAGCGATACTTGATTTCTACAATTTGAAGAAATACCAACTGTTTAAACCGGAATTTTTAGATGTAGTTGATGATTCTGAAATTGAAAAAGAAATTATAGCTAATTTACAAATGATTTCGTAAAAAAAGCAGATTTCCCTTACTAGAGGGAAATCTGCTTTTTTAGTACATATTATTTTTGCAACTGTTTTAATACTAATTCAGCTACTGGACCACCTGAAGCAGGGTTTTGACCAGTAATTACACGATTATCTTCTACAGCGTAAGCTTCCCAAGGTTGCGCAGCTTTTTCGTAAAGTCCCCCATATTTAACGAGTTCATCTTCTGTTAAAAATGGAACGAATTGATCTAATTCAGCTAGTTTCTCTTCTTCATTTGAGAATCCTGTTACTTTTTTATCGTTAATTAAACGATCCCCGTTACTTAATGTGATATGGAATAAACCAGCAGCTCCGTGACAAACAGAGGAAACAATTCCGCCATTTTCATAAATGTTGCGGCTAATCTTTTGAAGTTCTTTGTTTTCTGGGAAGTCCCAAATAACTCCGTGACCACCCGCGTAATAAATAACAGCGTAGTCTTCTTGATTCACTTCACTCGGTTTCATTGTAGAACCGAGACGATTCATAAATTCTTTCTTTTGATACCATTCCCAATCGATGCTCTCCGCCATCGCTAAACTATGCGGATCAATCGGTGTATAACCACCTTGTGGACTGACATAATCTACTTCGTAACCAGCTTCTTCTACTTTTTTAACGAAATGAACAGCTTCACCAAGCCAAAGCCCAGTAGCTCTATTTAAATTTGGGTATTTTTCTACGCTCGTTAATACAACTAACATTTTTTTCTTCATCATAATCCTCCTGTAATGTTTCTTCTATATAAAAGTTCTTTATTTACTTGATTTTATTAAGTTAGAAATTGCAAATTTGAATAACCATGTCAGTCCCCCTTATACCGGATTCGAAATTAGTGTATAACAATTTTTGGACAAAGTAAACTAAAAACACTAAAACAGTTTACTTTGTATATCTTTCGTTGACAAACTGTAATGCTGAAACTATGATAGTTCCATGAATATCGAACAACATAATGTTACGTTTCGAATTCAATTTGTCGCGCGATAAATTTATACATTTGATGAAGTTGCTTAGTAGTGATAGAGGAGCTAAACAACTTCATGTTTCATTTACAGTTACTACAATCAGAAGAGGTGTTACGCATGGGGAAAGATATAAGTAACCATTCAAAATGGTTTGTTTTCACATTATGTTTTATCGTTTTATTAGGACCGATGAATGCGGTTTTATTTAATGTAGCGTTAGAGGATATTGCTAATGATTTATCTATTAGTCAATCGAAAGTAAGTTGGGTTGTAGTAGGTTATTCTTTAGTTGTCGGTATTGGTTCGATGATATATGGGAAGTTGGCTGATCGTTATAGCGTAAAAAAACTATTGATTATTTCAATTATCATATTTGTAGCGGGTTCTATTATTGGATTTATGAATCAATCTTATGCGATTACCATTCTTGCAAGATTAGTGCAGGCGAGTGGGGGCGCGGCGTTTATTGCGCTTAGTATGATTGCAGTGGCAAAATTAGTTGCTCCTGCTAAGAAGCCTGGTGCATTAGCGATGATTAGTTCTTCTATTGCATTAGCAATAGGCATTGGTCCTTTAGTTGGCGGGGCTATTACAAATACATTAGGGTGGCCATATTTATTTTTATTTATGGTTATTTCAGTAGTTGGGATTTTCTTGCTTATAAAATTTATGCCAGAAGAAGCGCAGCATACGGATGAAGTGTTTCATTTTGATTACATTGGAGCGGCGTTATTATTTGCATTCATTACGACTGTTTTATTAGGTGTCAATATTAATAGTTGGCTATTTGTGTTATCGGTAGCTTTCTTATTTTTATTCACGGTTCGTATGAAGAACGCGGAGCATCCATTTATTGATATTGAGTTATTTTCGAACAAACCATTTCTTCGTTTAATAGCGGTCGGGTTTATAATTAATGTGGCTTTATGTGCTAGTCTATTATTATTGCCATCACTGTTAGGAAGAGTGCACGGATTGTCGCCATTCGTTATCGGAATTGCACTGTTTGTTGCATCACTCTTTGGTATTGTATCTAGTTTTATTACGGGAAAGATTGTCCCTTCGTTTGGAAATGTGAATATGATTTATGTAGCGTCTGTCATTATGATCGTTGGCTTTTTAATTTTAGGGCTTATTCCGAACGGGAACTTAATCATTATTTTAGTGGCGGTTATTTTAACATTTATGAGTTATTCAGCTATTCAAGTATCATTAAACACATTTATACCGAAAACATTACATCCTGCTAAAGTTGGAGTCGGTCTTGGTTTATATAATTTAATTAACTTTTTCGGTATGGCATTTGGACCAGCTGTAGCGAGCAAAGTTATGGAATCTACAAATAGTTATCGTTTGAATTTTATTTTAATCATCATTTTAATTTCTGCTCATTTCTTCTTATTAATAGGAATGTCTTCTTTTCAAAAAAAGATGGAGCAATAAAGTGAAACTTTAATTAGTGGGATAAATGCGTATTTTATATAGAAGAAACCGACTTTCATATAGAAGGTCGGTTATTTTTCTGTCTTGCAAATTATGAAAAAAAGGAGCAAAATAAAAAAGGTCCTGATCTATATAGGTACAAATGAAAATTTTTATACAGGGGCACTTTAAGTTAGCGAACTTAAAGTGTGTAAAATATACTGATAAACATAAAAGATGATGAATGAGAAAACGGGTGATTAAGTTGAATAGAGCGATCGGTGTTATTGATTCAGGAGTGGGCGGTTTAACAGTAGCGAAGGAATTAATTCGTCAGTTGCCGAAAGAGCGTATTATATATTTAGGGGATACAGCACGTTGCCCTTATGGTCCGCGTTCTCGTGAAGAAGTGCGTCAATTTACGTGGGAAATGACGGAGCATTTATTAGATTTAAATATCAAAATGTTAGTTATTGCGTGTAATACAGCAACTGCGGTTGTATTAGAAGAAATGCAGAAACAATTACCAATTCCAGTAGTTGGAGTTATTCATCCAGGATCACGTACAGCTTTAAAAGTGACAAATACGTATCATGTTGGGATTATTGGAACGATTGGAACAGTAAAAAGTGGCGCCTATGAAGAGGCACTAAAGTCTATTAATAACCGTGTTATGGTAGAAAGTTTAGCGTGCCCACCTTTCGTTGAGCTTGTAGAGAGTGGGAATTTCGAAAGTGAAATGGCGTATGAAGTTGTAAGAGAAACATTGCAACCGTTGAAAAGTACTGACATTGATACGCTTATTCTAGGATGTACACATTATCCTATTTTAGGTCCTGTTATTAAAAAGGTAATGGGGGATCAAGTACAATTAATTAGTTCGGGTGATGAAACAGCGCGTGAGGTAAGCACGATTTTATACCATAGTAAGATGTTAAATGAGGGAGAAGAACAAAGTGATCATCTCTTCTTAACGACTGGTAAAGTAGGCCTGTTTAAAGAAATTGCATCAAAGTGGTTCGGTCAGCCGATTGAAAATGTGAAGCATATCAATTTAGAAACAGAATAATAGTAGATTCATATAAGAGAACTCCTGAGAAATCAGGGGTTTTTTCTGTGTAAGTAGCTATAGCTTGTTCTAAAATATGAAACAGCTCGTATACATAATAGTACAAACTTAGATTTTAGGGGGGAATGGCATGCCTAAATCCACTTTTAAATGGGTTGTTGGTGCTACTGTGAGTGCGATTTTATTATCAGGGTGTGGCTTGTTAAATCAAGAGAAAGCGACAGAACAAATTGATCCGCCAAAAAAAGTTACGTATACAGAAGGTGAAAAGAAAGAAACTGCTAAAAAAGATAAACAAGAGCAAACAGTAAATAGAGAGTTATACCTCGTTGATAAAAATGGATATGTTGTACCGCAAACTATTGCAATGCCTACTCCGAAAGCGAATGAAGTTGTACAGCAAACGTTAGAGTATCTTGTGAAAGATGGACCAGTTACAAATTTATTGCCAAATGGATTTCGAGCAGTCCTTCCAGCGAATACGACGATGACCTTGAATTTGAAAAAAGGCGGGACAGCAGTAATTGATTTCTCTAAAGAAATGAAAAATTATTCAAAAGAAGAAGAACGTCAAATTGTTGAATCAGTAGCGTGGACTTTGACTCAATTTACAGAAATAAAACAAGTGCAGTTCCAAATAAATGGTGAAAAATTAGCGAAGATGCCTGTTGCGGGTACACCGCTTGGTGAAGGTGTAAGTCGTGCGAATGGAATTAACTTTGATGATGAACAAGTAGCAGATGTGACGCATACAAAACCGGTTACACTTTACTTTATGGCGCAAAATAATAAGCAGCAATATTACGTACCGGTAACAAGGCGCGTTGCAGAAGGAAAAGAAAATGATTACTCGGCAATTGTGGATGAGCTTGTAAAAGGTCCGATTCAAGGATCGCTACTAAATGATTTTAATCCAGGAGCTAAGCTTATTACGAATCCGAAAGTGAAGGACGGAAATATTACATTAAACTTTAATGAAAATATATTTGTGAACCCAGACAAAAATATGATTTCAAATTATGTGTTGAAATCGTTAGTCTTATCTTTAACGGAAAAACAAGGTGTGAAAAATGTTTCTATTGAAGTGAATGGGAAAGCAAATCTTATGGATGAGAAAGGTGAAAAGTTAATAAAACCTGTTAATCGTCCACAAAACGTGAATACAGGTAGTTTTTAATCGCGAATAATTTGATATACTTATGTAAGAAAGGGGAATTGCTTTTTGAGTTCCCCTTCTTTTATTGTTATACATATCGTACATTTAAATTTGGCTATACTAATGAGAGTATTTATGAGGGGGTTATTTTTATGCGAGTAGATGGTAGAGGAAAAGCAGAGCTACGCCATATACATATTCATACAAATTATTTAAAACATCCAGAGGGATCAGTACTAATTGAAGTTGGGGATACAAAGGTAATTTGTTCAGCGACAATTGAAGAGCGTGTACCGCCGTTTATGCGCGGAGAAGGAAAAGGCTGGGTAACAGCAGAATATTCAATGATTCCACGTGCGACAGAGCAACGTACAATCAGGGAGTCAAGTAAAGGGAAAGTAACAGGGCGCACAATGGAGATCCAGCGTTTAATTGGACGAGCATTGCGTGCGGTTGTTGATTTAGAAGCGCTTGGCGAAAGAACGGTTTGGATTGACTGCGATGTAATTCAAGCGGATGGCGGAACGAGAACAGCTTCTATTACAGGTGCTTATGTAGCGATGGTATTAGCTTTTGAAAAATTATTGAAAGCAGACAAAGTATCTAAAATTCCGGTGAAAGATTATTTAGCGGCAACGTCAGTAGGTGTTGTTGAAGAACAAGGTGTTGTTTTAGATTTAAATTATGCTGAAGATTCTAAAGCAGACGTTGATATGAACGTTATTATGACTGGAAAAGGTCAGTTTGTTGAAGTGCAAGGAACTGGAGAAGAAGCGACGTTTAGCAGAGCTGAATTAAATGAATTACTTGATGCTGCTGAACAAGGGATTTTCCAACTTGTTGAAAAGCAAAAAGAAGCATTAGGTGACATCGTATCTCATATAGAGTAGAGGTGGAAAATATGAAGCAAGTTGTTGTAGCGACGAAAAATCTTGGGAAAGTACGTGAGTTTGCTGAGTTATTTGAGAGATTTGACTTAGAAGTGAAATCTTTACACGATTTTCCTCATATTGAAGAAGTCGAAGAAACTGGTGAAACATTTGAAGAAAATGCAATTTTAAAGGCGGACAGTCTTAGTAGACAGTTGAATTCCATCGTAATTGCGGATGACTCTGGTCTTATTGTAGATGCCTTAAACGGGAAACCAGGTGTGTATTCAGCTCGTTTTGCTGGGGAGCCGAAAGATGATCAGGCGAATATAGATAAGGTGTTACAAGGGTTAACTGACTTCGATTTAGAAAAACGTACAGCTCGTTTTTACTGTGCGCTAGCAGTTGCTTTCCCTGAAGTGGATAAAGAGCCGGTTATTGTAAACGGAACGTGCGAAGGGAAAATTCTAGAACAGCGCCGCGGGGAAAATGGTTTCGGATACGATCCGATTTTTTATGTAGAAGAATATAAAAAATCGATGGCTGAGCTAAATTCGGATGAGAAAAATGCGATTAGTCACCGCGGACGCGCTCTTCGTAAATTAGAAGAAAAAATCCCAGAATGGTTTTTAGAAGAATAAGGGAGAGAGATTGATGAAAGCTTTAATCGTAAGCGATAGTCATAGCTCTGTGAAGGAATTACAGCAGTTAAAAGAGAATTACGCAGGGAAAGTAGATATCATGATTCATTGTGGTGATTCAGAGCTAACGCCTGCTCACGAAGAGCTACAAGGTTTCCAAGTTGTAAAAGGGAATTGTGATTATGCTAACTTTCAAGATGAAATTGTAACTGATGTAGATAGAATTCGTTTCTTAGTTGTACACGGTCATCGTCATAATGTGAAAATGACGTTACAAACGTTAGCGTATCATGCAGGAGAAGTAGGAGCGCAAGTAGCATGCTTTGGACATTCTCATATATTAGGGGCAGAATTAATTGATGGGATTTTATTTATTAATCCAGGAAGTATTTTGCTCCCGCGCTCTCGTGTGGAAAAAACATTCGCTTTATTAGAAATGGATGAAAATCATATAGAAGTTCGTTTTGAAACATTAGATGGACAGCTGGTGGAACAAGCAATTTTTAAAAGAGGATAAGAAAAATTATCCTCTTTTAAAAAAGTGTTGACTTTATAAGTAGTTATGAATATAATAAATATTGTCGATAGGGCAACGGCGCTAACGAAGAAAAATAAAATAACATATGCGGGTGTAGTTTAGTGGTAAAACAAGAGCCTTCCAAGCTCTGGTCGAGAGTTCGATTCTCTTCACCCGCTCCATGTCCCAGTAGCTCAGCCGGATAGAGCATACGCCTTCTAAGCGTACGGTCGGGAGTTCGAATCTCTCCTGGGACGCTAACAAAACCTTGTTATCTTTTGATAACAAGGTTTTTTGTTTGTTTTAAATTAGTTATTAATAAATTTTTCAAAGACAAAACCGTAATCTTTCACGTTATATTGCTTTTTCGTATCAACGAGCCAGTTAAAGGCGATCTCGTTCATCTCTTTAAACTGTTCTGCTAAATTTACTTGTGCATTTGAAATACGGCTAAAAGTGTTAGATGCCATATCTAAACTTTTATGCGCATACTGCAATGTAATATCGTTGTCGTATGAAATTTCTTCGATTTTAAGAAGAGCCTTATATAAATCTTTTAATTCTTCAATATGTTTTTTATGAACATCAATTGAGTAATGCTCATCTCCCATTTGAAATTTAATTTCTACATCTAAATCAATCGTTCCTGCAGTTTCAAGTGCTACGTTTTTAATTTGATATTTACTATAGCTAAAGCGGCGTAATGTACGTTTTTTGCTTGTGGCACTTGTACCATCTAGGTGAATTAATCCTTTGTTTGTGAAACAATATTCATCTGATTTTGATTTAATAAGAAAGTAAATTTTCTCCCCATCTTCATGCATTACGTAATCATCAGCATCGACCTTATCGTAATCTTTTGGTGTGATAACGGAACCTACATCGCTTAATCCTAAAACGTCAGCTGCCATTTTTTTGAACATATATAATCCCCCTTGTAAATTAAATTCTTAATTGTACAAAAATATATTAACATGATTTTAAATCTATTTTTGAAATCTTACAACTCTGTAAGGTAAGTGTAAGGAAGTTCGATGGTAACAAATTACTAATCCTATATAATGAAGATAACAACGATAAATGAGGAGGAAGAGATGATGAAAGGATTAATCGTAACGGGTTTAACAGTAGCTTTTGGGTTTGTGGCGTATGAAAAGTTAACATATGTAATTGATGTTGTAAAACATTTAGTAGCGTAGAAAAAACTGCCATGAGAGGGAAAGGGAATGAGTGAATGAATGGAATGGTTATTTGGAATTATAGGTACTTGTAGTGTAGTTTTATTGTTCTTTGTCCCGAGTGGTATACTCAGTTCGACAACGAGTTTGTTCTTTTTAAGTTTGTTTGCTTGTACGATGCTCATTATTATGTTTTTAATGAAGCGAAGTAAACCAATCTTCTATTTTAGCATGATTGTTATGGCAATTATTGTTCTCCAAATTATTACCCTTGTTATATACCCCACAATTATAAAAGCTTTCCATTAATGATGAACCCTCTGCCGTCTGTTGCTGAGGGTTTTTGTTTGTGAAAAATGAATTTCATTTAGAAGTTTGTTGCTTTTTTGTTATGAAAATAGAATATTCCTATATTTCAAATAAATGATTTTGGAATGTTGTGTTCTTATTACGCATTTGATATATTTACTTTGAAGATCATTAAAATCTAGAAAAAGAGGCGGACGTATGGATAAAAAAGAAAATACGGTCGTATTGTTTCCGCAACTATCAGAACGCTATATTGATAAAGGTTTTTTAGCGTTGAAAGAGCGGGAATTCGAAGATGCATTGCGCTGCTTTGAAATATTACGTCAGTATAATGCAGAAACGGAACAAACAGAATTAGCTTCCGTTATTTGTTTGCTAGAATTAAAACGTATGGAAGAAGCGAAAGAAAAATGTGAGCAGTTGCTTGAAACAGGAGCTGTATTATTTGGTGATATTCTTGAAACGTATGTAACTATTTTAGTTCAAACAAATGATTATGAAGGTGTCATTGAAACTGTTGAGGAAGTTTTGCAAACGAAAGATATAATTCCTGAGCAAAAGGAAAAATTGGCGCAGCTTGCTTTGTTTGCGCAAGGGATGCTGAATGAAGAAGATAAACCGCTAGTGGATTCGAATTTTGAATTAGAAGAATTTACCGATGGGCTTTTTGGAGAAAACTTTGGTCAAAAGCTAAGAGTGATCCAGAAACTTTCGTTAAAAGACCTGGATCTCGCACTTCCTACTTTAAAGAAATTTTTAATAGACGAAGATCAGCATCCTTATTTAAAAACTTCTATTTTGTATAAAATGGTAGAAAATCAAATAGAAGAAGAGATAGAAGTAGAGAAGTTTGGAAATACGATAAAGGTGATTCCAGCATTTACAGGTCATAATGAGGAGCAATCCGATAAAATTATACATAAATTCTCAAACCGATTAGAGCAAAATTATCCAGATATATTTAGTACGATGGTTACATACTGGAAAGAATTACAAATTAGCGTTTTTCCGTTCCCTCTATTAATGGATAAAGTAGAAATTTGGGCTGCTGTCTTAGAGAGAATTGGAAGAAAGCGTTTCGGATTGGCTATTGATGAAGAAGAACTTATGACAGCATACAATATTGAGTTTGAGGAATTTCATATTGCCTATCAATGGTTACTGCGCATTGAAAGAGAAGGGTATTTGCCCGTATAATTATGAAAAAGAATCGTTCAGTTATTGAAACGAGCACATTCTATGTTATAATGTAAGGGTTGCAAAAGGCAGAAATCTGCCTGTTTGTAAGAGAAGAGGAGTATAATTCTCTTACTTAATATGTTTCATATTAGTCTCGAACAAAATATACCGTAGTTGTCTTTTAGACAATTAGTAGATTGGAACATTGTATCTGAAAGCTTTTTGCTAGAGGGTTATTTGTACATTTGTTATTTCAAGAAAGAGATAATAAAAATTTTGATCTATAAAGGTATGTGCATACATTATTATAGTTGGAGGGAAAGAATAAATGTCTACAAAATGGGAAAAATTAGAAGGTAACGTTGGCGTTTTAACAATCGAAGTTGATGCTAAAGAAGTAAATAACTCTATCGACGCTGCATTCAAAAAAGTAGTAAAAACAATTAATGTACCAGGTTTCCGTAAAGGGAAAATGCCTCGTCCATTATTCGAACAACGCTTTGGTATTGAATCTTTATACCAAGATGCTTTAGATATCATCTTACCAAAAGCATACGGTGAAGCAATCGATGAAGCTGGTATCTTCCCAGTTGCTCATCCTGAGATTGACATCGAGAAATTCGAAAAAGGCCAAAACTTAATTTTCACTGCAAAAGTTACTGTAAAACCTGAAGTTAAATTAGGTGATTACAAAGGTTTAGCAGTAGAAAAAGTTGAAACAACTGTAACTGACGAGGATGTAGAGAACGAAGTAAAAGCTTTACAAGAGCGTCAAGCTGAACTAGTTGTTAAAGAAGAAGGAACTGCTGCAGATGGTGATACAGCTGTAATCGACTTCGAAGGTTTCGTTGATGGCGAAGCATTTGAAGGCGGAAAAGGCGAAAACTATTCTCTTGCAATCGGTTCTGGTACTTTCATCCCAGGTTTCGAAGAGCAAGTAATTGGTCTTAAATCTGGTGATTCTAAAGAAGTTGAAGTATCATTCCCAGAAGAGTACCATGCTGCTGAATTAGCTGGTAAACCAGCAACATTCAAAGTAACAATTCATGAAATCAAAACAAAAGAACTTCCTGAGTTAAACGACGAGTTCGCTAAAGATGCTGACGAAGAAGTTGCAACTCTTGATGAATTAAAAACAAAACTTCGTACAAACTTAGAAGAAGGCAAAAAGCACGAAGCTGAGCACAAAGTACGTGACGAAGTAGTAGAATTAGCTGCTGCTAACGCTGAAATCGACATTCCAGAAGCTATGATCGACACTGAGTTAGATCGTATGGTTCGTGAATTCGAGCAACGTTTAAGCCAACAAGGTATGAACCTTGAGCTTTACTACCAATTCACAGGTACTGACGCTGACAAATTAAAAGAGCAAATGAAAGAGGACGCACAAAAACGTGTAAGAATCAATCTTGTTCTTGAAGCTATCATTGAAGCTGAAAACATCGAAGTTACTGAAGAAGAAGTAACTGCAGAAGTTGAAAAAATGGCTGAAATGTACGGTATGCCAGTAGACGCTATCAAGCAAGCTCTTGGAAGCGTAGACGCTTTATCTGAAGACCTTAAAGTGCGTAAAGCTGTAGACTTCTTAGTAGACAACGCTGCATAATAAAATAACAAGGCGCGATTTTAATCGTGCCTTGTTTTATAAATATAGAAATATATTTATAAAACTTTTCGATGAAGAAGGAAAAGTGCCTTTGTAAGTCGAATATACATATTTCAAAAGTTTTAAAATTTTTTTATTTGTACATAACTAGTCATATTATTTGTATTTCTCGCTACGTAGTGACATAATATGTATTTACATACGATACATTTATCGTGTACATACGAAGGCAAGAGGTTAGCACTTTGTAAGGGGTGTGAAAATATGTTTAAATTTAATGATGAAAAAGGTCAATTAAAATGTTCTTTCTGTGGTAAAACACAAACGCAAGTTCGAAAGTTAGTTGCAGGTCCAGGTGTTTACATTTGTGACGAGTGTATCGAGCTTTGTACTGAAATTGTACAAGAGGAGCTTGCGAAGGACGAAGAAGTAGAATTCAAAGATGTACCGAAACCGGTAGAAATTCGTGAAATCTTAGATGAGTATGTCATCGGACAAGATAACGCGAAAAAAGCACTAGCGGTAGCGGTATATAACCATTACAAACGCATTAATTCTAACAGCAAAATTGATGATGTAGAATTAGCGAAGAGTAATATTTCACTTATTGGGCCAACTGGTAGTGGTAAAACATTATTGGCACAAACATTAGCGCGTATTTTAAATGTTCCATTTGCAATCGCGGACGCAACATCTTTAACAGAAGCTGGATACGTTGGGGAAGATGTAGAAAACATCTTACTAAAACTAATTCAAGCGGCTGATTACGATGTAGAAAAAGCGGAAAAAGGAATTATTTATATTGATGAGATTGATAAAGTGGCACGTAAGTCCGAAAATCCATCAATTACACGTGATGTATCTGGTGAAGGTGTACAGCAGGCACTTCTGAAAATTTTAGAAGGTACTGTAGCAAGCGTTCCACCTCAAGGTGGTCGTAAGCACCCGCATCAAGAGTTTATTCAAATTGATACAACGAACATCCTATTCATTTGTGGTGGAGCGTTTGATGGCATCGAGCCTATTATTAAACGTCGCCTTGGTGAGAAAGTAATTGGATTTGGTGCTGAGAAGAAAAATGCTGATGTAAATGAGAAGCATGTTTTATCTCACGTTTTACCAGAGGATCTTTTAAGATTCGGTTTAATTCCGGAGTTTATCGGTCGTCTTCCAGTTATTGCGAACCTAGAGCCGCTTGATGAAGATGCTCTTGTAGATATTTTAACTAAACCGAAAAATGCACTTGTTAAGCAATTCCAAAAATTATTGGAGCTTGACGATGTTGAGTTAGAGTTTGAAGAAGGTGCACTAGTTGAGATTGCGAAAAAAGCAATTGAACGTAAAACAGGTGCTCGTGGACTTCGTTCTATTATTGAAGGCTTGATGCTTGATGTAATGTTCGAACTTCCATCTCGCAAAGATATCGAGAAGTGTATTCTTACGAAAGAAACAGTAGCTGATAATGAACCACCGAAATTGGTGTTACAAGACGGTACTGTACTTGATACAAAAACATCTGCATAATGCGAAGAAGAAACAGCAATTTTTATAATTGCTGTTTTTCTTTATGTTTAGCACTATTCCTCCCAGGAAATACTAAAAGGTAAAACATAGCGGGAGGAAATGAATTATGAGCTGGACAAATATATTTTTACTTGTTCAACTTGTTTTTGGCGTAATTGTCGGATTGTATTTTTGGCATTTACTTCGAAATCAGCGAACACAAAAAGTTTCAATTGATCGAGAATCTAAAAAAGAATTAGAGCAGCTTCGTAAAATGCGTGAGGTTTCTTTAACAGAGCCGCTTGCGGAAAAGGTACGTCCTACATCCTTTATAGACATTGTAGGGCAAGAAGACGGGATTAAGTCGTTAAAAGCGGCTCTTTGTGGTCCTAATCCGCAACATGTGATCATATACGGTCCGCCAGGTGTCGGAAAGACAGCGGCAGCACGCCTGGTATTAGAAGAAGCGAAACGAAATCCGAAATCTCCATTTCGTACAAATGCAACATTTATCGAACTTGATGCGACGACAGCTAGGTTTGATGAGCGTGGTATTGCGGATCCATTAATTGGTTCAGTGCATGATCCTATTTATCAAGGAGCAGGTGCAATGGGACAAGCGGGTATCCCGCAACCGAAAAAAGGGGCTGTAACAGATGCGCATGGTGGTATTTTGTTCATTGATGAGATTGGTGAATTACATCCAATTCAAATGAATAAAATGCTAAAAGTGTTAGAAGATCGGAAAGTGTTTTTGGAAAGTGCGTATTATAGTGAAGAAAATTCGATGATTCCAACGTATATACATGATATTTTTCAAAAAGGTTTACCTGCAGATTTTCGCTTAGTTGGTGCAACGACACGTTCACCAGAGGAAATTCCTCCTGCAATTAGGTCGCGTTGTTTAGAAGTGTTCTTCCGTGAGTTAGATACAGAAGAAATTCAAAAAGTAGCGAAAAATGCAGCTGACAAAGTGGAGATGCAAGTAGGTGAGAACGGTATCGAAATGATTGGAATGTATGCAAGAAATGGGCGAGAAGCAATTAATCTCGTGCAAATTTCTGCTGGTATGGCGATAAATGAAGAACGACCTTTCATTAAAGATGAAGATATTGAATGGGTTGTTCATTCTAGTCAGCTTACACCAAAGTACGAAAAACGTATTTATCCAATCCCGAGAATCGGTCTTGTGAACGGGCTTGCTGTATATGGGCCGAATACAGGTGCGTTATTAGAAATTGAGGTAACAGCTATTCCTGCGAAAGATAAAGGATCAGTAAATGTCACTGGAATTGTAGAAGAGGAAAGTATTGGAAATCAAACGAAATCGATTCGTCGCAAAAGTATGGCGAAAGGCTCTGTTGATAATGTGTTAACAGTACTTCGTTCTCTAGATGTGTTGCCAGAAGGGTATGATATACATATTAATTTTCCTGGTGGTATCCCGATTGATGGTCCTTCAGCAGGTATTGCTATGGCAACAGGTGTCTATTCAGCAGTGCATCGTACGTATGTGAATAATGAAGTAGCGATGACAGGTGAGATAAGTATCCACGGAGAAGTGAAGCCTATTGGTGGTGTGTACGCAAAAATAAAAGCTGCGAAAAAAGCGGGAGCTAAGAAAGTCATCATTCCGGCTGAAAACATGCAACCATTTTTGTATACAATAAAGGGAATTGAGATCATTCCTGTTCGCAAATTAAAAGAAGTATTTGAATTAACATTTATGCAGGAAAATATGCATCGTGAGCTTGATGCACATAATGATTTGGACGAAACAGATGCACAATCAATGTGAGAATATACAATAATAAAAATTTGCCAGACTTCGTTTAAGTTTGTATGCTTAAGCGGAGTCTTTTTTCTTTTCGTGAGGCACAAAAAAACAGGGGATTAACAATTGCGAAGAATCTCTGCAATTGCATCTAGATGTATTGTAATATAAAATAGTTGAACAGGAGTTTAATTTATTATGGAGGTGCTATGTCTAGTATGAATACGAATGAAAGAATTGTGCCCCTCCTACCATTAAGAGGCATTCTCGTATATCCAACGATGGTTCTGCATCTTGATGTAGGACGTGATAAATCGATACAAGCACTAGAGCAGGCGGCAATGGATGAAAATATCATCTTTTTAGCAATGCAAAAAGAAATGAATATCGACGATCCGAAAGAAGATGACATATATAGTGTAGGTACAGTGGCGAAAGTGAAGCAAATGTTAAAATTGCCGAACGGTACGCTTCGTGTCCTTGTAGAAGGTTTACATAGAGCAGAAGTAGTAGAGTTTATCGAAGAAGAAAATATAGTGCAAGTTTCTATTAAAACGGTAACGGAAGAAGTAGAAGATGATTTAGAAGAGAAGGCTCTTATGCGTACGTTACTGGAGCATTTCGAACAATATATTAAAGTTTCGAAAAAAGTTTCAAATGAAACATTTGCAACGGTAGCTGATGTAGAAGAACCGGGAAGACTAGCTGATTTAATTGCTTCTCACTTACCAATTAAAACGAAGCAGAAACAAGAGATTTTAGAGATTGTATCTGTGAAAGAACGACTACATACACTTATTTCAATTATTCAAGATGAACAAGAGTTACTTAGCCTAGAAAAGAAAATTGGACAAAAAGTGAAACGTTCAATGGAGCGCACGCAAAAAGAATATTTCTTACGTGAGCAAATGAAGGCAATTCAAACTGAACTTGGTGATAAAGAAGGCAAGGGCGGGGAAGTTGAAGAACTTCGTGAGAAAATTGAACAGTCGGGAATGCCTGAAGAAACAATGCAGGCTGCACTGAAAGAATTAGATCGTTATGAAAAATTACCTGTAAGTTCTGCTGAGAGTGGTGTCATTCGTAATTATATTGATTGGTTATTAGCTCTCCCATGGACAACAGCAACAGAGGATATGATTGACCTCGCTCATTCGGAAGAAATTTTAAATAAAGATCATTACGGTCTTGAAAAAGTGAAAGAACGAGTACTTGAATATTTAGCTGTACAGAAGTTAACGAATTCATTAAAAGGACCAATTCTTTGTCTAGTAGGACCTCCTGGGGTTGGGAAAACTTCGTTAGCACGTTCTATTGCAACATCGTTAAATCGTAATTTTGTACGTGTTTCTCTTGGTGGTGTGCGTGATGAATCTGAAATTCGTGGTCACCGTCGTACATATGTAGGAGCGATGCCAGGACGTATTATTCAAGGTATGAAAAAGGCGAAAACAGTTAATCCAGTCTTCTTATTAGATGAGATTGATAAAATGTCTAACGATTTCAGGGGAGACCCATCAGCGGCGTTACTTGAAGTGTTAGATCCAGAACAAAACCATAACTTCAGTGATCATTACATTGAAGAGCCATATGATTTATCGAAAGTTATGTTCGTTGCAACTGCTAATACACTTGCAAGTGTTCCGGGCCCATTGCTTGATCGTATGGAAATCATTTCAATTGCTGGTTATACAGAACTTGAAAAGGTGCATATTGCTCGTGAGCATTTATTGCCGAAACAATTAAAAGAGCACGGTTTGCGAAAAGGTAATTTGCAAGTACGTGATGAAGCGCTTCTTGAAATTATTCGTTATTATACACGCGAGGCTGGTGTTCGTACGTTAGAGCGTCAAATTGCAAAAGTTTGCCGTAAAGCAGCAAAAATTATCGTTACAGCAGAACGCAAGCGCATTGTTGTAACAGAGAAAAATATTGTTGATTTACTTGGTAAGCATATATTCCGTTATGGTCAAGCTGAAAAAACAGACCAAGTTGGTATGGCAACAGGTTTAGCTTACACAGCAGCGGGCGGCGATACACTTGCAATTGAAGTGTCTGTAGCGCCAGGAAAAGGGAAATTAATTTTAACAGGGAAACTTGGGGATGTTATGAAAGAATCCGCACAAGCCGCGTTTAGCTATATTCGTTCTCGTGCAGAAGAACTTCATATTGATCCGGATTTCCATGAGAAAAACGATATTCATATTCATGTTCCAGAAGGAGCAGTTCCAAAAGATGGACCGTCAGCAGGTATTACGATGGCAACGGCACTTATTTCTGCACTAACAGGTATTCCTGTAAGTAAAGAAGTTGGTATGACAGGTGAAATTACACTTCGTGGTCGTGTATTACCGATTGGTGGTTTGAAAGAAAAAACATTAAGTGCTCACCGCGCGGGATTAACAAAAATTATTTTACCGGCGGAAAATGAGAAAGATTTAGATGATATTCCAGAGAGCGTAAAAGAAAACCTTACGTTTGTGCTTGCATCTCATTTAGACGAAGTATTGGAGCACGCATTAGTAGGAGTGAAACAATGAAAGTAACAAAAGCAGATATTGTAATTAGTGCCGTTAAACCGGAACAATATCCAGACAGTGATTTACCAGAAATTGCCTTAGCAGGTCGTTCTAATGTCGGGAAGTCTTCCTTTATTAATAAAATTTTAAATCGTAAAAAGTTAGTACGTATTTCTTCTAAACCAGGAAAAACGCAAACGCTGAACTTTTTCTTAATCAATGAAATGATGCATTTTGTTGACGTTCCAGGTTATGGATATGCGAAAGTATCTAAAACAGAGCGCGCGGCATGGGGCAGAATGATTGAGACTTACTTTACAACACGTACGCAATTAGACGCAGCTGTATTAGTAGTTGATTTACGTCACCAACCAACAAAAGATGACATTATGATGTATGATTTCTTAAAGCATTATGAAATCCCAACAATTATTATTGCAACGAAAGCCGATAAAATTCCGAAAGGGAAATGGCAAAAGCATTTAAAAGTTGTAAAAGAAACGCTTGCTGTTGAAATTGGCGATGAAATCGTTCTATTCTCTTCTGAAACAGGACTTGGAAAAGAAGAAGCATGGAAAGCAATTCATAAAATGACAAAAACAAAAAACGCGTGACGAATGTCGCGCGTTTTTTTTTATTTACTAAACTTTTAGCGTACGTTTAATGTAACTTCAATATTTCCTCTTGTTGCTTTAGAGTAAGGACATACACCGTGAGCGGCTTCTACAAGTTCTTGTGCTTCGGCATGAGAAACACCAGCAACATGTACGTCAAGTACAGCAGATAGTCCGAAACCACCATCTGTATCTTTACCGATAGAAACGTGTGCAGTCACTTCTGTACTTTCCACCTTCATACGTTTTGTACGAATTACAAGTTGCAATGCACTATCAAAGCAAGCCGCATAACCAGCTGCAAATAATTGTTCTGGATTTGTTGCTTCTCCGCCTGCGCCACCTAGTGCTTTTGGCATTTTTACATCAAGATTTAATATGCCATCATCTGAAACTACCTTACCGTTTCTTCCACCTGTTGCTGTTACTGAAGCAGTATATAATTTATCCATGTTTATTCCCCTTTTCTGTCATTAATTTTTTTCATTGTTTCAATTAATGTGTTTAATTGGATTAATAAAGAATGATATTCTTGCTCTGTAATTCCTAAATTTGTAGCCATCGTTGTTGGTAATGAACAAGCTATTTCTTTTAAATCTTTACCTTGTTCTGTTAATTCAATACAAACTTTTCGCTCGTCTTCTTTTGAACGAACACGTTGTACAAGTTTTAATGATTCCATCCGTTTTAACATAGGTGTTAAAGTACCAGAATCTAAAAATAGACGTTCTCCAATTTCTTTCACTGTTAGTCCGTCTTGTTCCCAGAGTACGAGTAAAGTAATGTACTGGGGATACGTAATGCCCATTTCTTCTAAATAGGGGCGGTAAAAGCGGGTAACCTCTCTAGAACAAGCGTAAATAGAAAAACAAAGTTGGTTATCTAGATGCAAAGGATTTTCTTTCATAGGCAACTCCTTGTGTTTTTAAGTTGTGCGCAATTTAATTTTGTAAAACCAATATAACGAAAAAGAAATACAATGTCAAATGCATTGCATCGAGAAAGTGAGTACTATATTTTGGAACAATCATACATATTTTCCTTCATGATGAAAGAAGATAGAAAAGATGATGTTATAATTAATATGGAATAGTTTCCATCACTTGATTATGAGGACTTTTTTTGGTAACGTACAAATAGAGTTATTATTTTATAATTATTATAAAGTAGAAAGTTCTTTATTAATCTTACTGAAGCTCCTTTATTACATATGGAGAATAAATAAAAAATAATCAGTTGTTCACACGATTGTCAGATTCATAAGAGGAAAGTTGTATTATGATAGTAGATAAAGTGATAAAACGGGTGAAGGGGGACATGCTGCGTGCATATTCTTGTTGTTAGTGTAAATTATCGAACAGCCCCTGTAGAATTTCGTGAGAAACTCACATTTCAGGCAGCAGAGCTAGAGCAAGCAATGACTACATTACAAAACCAAAAGAGCGTGCTAGAAAATGTCATTGTATCAACTTGTAATCGCACTGAGATTTACGCTGTTGTCGATCAATTACACACGGGACGGTATTACATTAAGAAGTTTTTAGCTGATTGGTTTCAGCTTGAAATAGAAGAAGTCGCACCATACTTGTCTATTTTTGAACAAGATGGCGCAATAGATCATTTATTCCGCGTAACGTGCGGTTTGGATTCTATGGTTGTTGGAGAGACGCAAATTTTAGGTCAAATAAAAGATAGCTTTTTAGAAGCACAACAAGTAAAAGCGACAGGTACAATTTTTAATGAGTTGTTTAAGCAAGTGGTTACGTTAGCAAAACGTGCGCACTCAGAAACAACGATTGGTGAAAGTGCGATGTCTGTTAGTTATGCTGCTGTTGAGCTCGGAAAGAAAATATTTGGCGATTTAACAGATTGTCATGTACTTATTCTTGGTGCGGGTAAGATGGGTGAACTTGCACTGCAAAACTTATATGGAAGTGGAGCTCGTAAAGTAACGGTTATGAATAGGACGCTTACGAAAGCGGAAGTGATGGCTGAGAAATATATGGGACATGCAAAGCCTTTAAGTGAATTGCAATGTGCATTATTAGAAGCGGATATTTTAATTAGTTCAACGGGTGCGTCAGAATATGTCATTACGAAAGAAATGATGACAAAAGTAGAGAGAATGCGCTCTGGTCGTCCGTTATTTATGGTTGATATTGCAGTACCACGTGATATTGATCCGGCGATTGATGAATTAGAAGGCTCTTTCTTATATGATATCGACGATCTGCAAGGTGTAGTTGAAGCAAACCGTGCTGAACGTTTAAAAGAAGCAGAGAAAATTCAATTTATGATTGAAGAAGAAATGGTTTTATTTAAAACGTGGTTAAGTACGCTTGGTGTTGTACCGTTAATATCAGCTCTTCGTGATAAAGCGCTAGCAATTCAAAGTGATACGATGGAAAGTCTTGAGCGAAAAATACCAAACCTTAGTGATCGTGAGAAAAAAGTAATTAGTAAACATACGAAAAGTATTATTAACCAATTGTTAAAAGACCCAATTTTAGTAGCTAAAGAATTAGCTGTTGAAGAGGGAGCTGGCGAAAAATTAGCTTTATTTGCGAAGATTTTTGATTTAGAAGTGGAAGAAGCGGGAAATACGGAAGAAGTAGAACATAAAAGAGCGTGGACACCATCCGTTCCATCTTTATAACTTGGAAGGATGATCGGATGAGTTTTTTAAATAACAGTATTATTTATCATATTGCAATTATTTTATATGCTTGTAGCATTAGTTTATATTTTATAGATTATTTCCAAAGTAACCGAAAGGCGAACCGCTTTGCTTTTTGGTTACTTTCGATTGTATGGGTTCTGCAGTCTATCTTTATGTTGCTTAGGGCTACAGATTCAGAAACGAATCCTATTTTAACTTTATTATCAGGGATTTATTTTTATGTTTGGTTATTGATTACGATGTCATTAGTCATTAATCGATTTATGCGTATTGACTTTTTAGTCTTTTTTACAAATGTTGTAGCATTTGGCGTAAGCGCTTTTTCTATTTTTACACCGCTCGGGAAGATGTCGCCAGTACTTGCAGAGCAATTAGTTTCAGAACTTGTATACGTGCATGTCGGTATGGCGATTATTTCTTATGCAACGTTTACTGTATCGTTTATTTTTTCTATTATGTATTTATTGCAATACCGACTATTAAAAAAGAAAAAGTGGAATGCGAGATTAAGAAGATTAGGAAATTTGCCGAAGCTTGAATCTATGTCTTACGGATTAAATTTATTTTCTGTTCCGTTTTTCTTATTAGCAATTATATTAGGATGCATATGGGGATATACAAAATTGGATAATTTCCATTGGTATGATACGAAAGTAATTGGGTCTTTTGTCGTTCTATTTGTATATTGCGTGGGCTTATATTTACGAGCAGCAGATGTGTTGCAAGGTAAGAAAATTGTGCAGTGGAATATCGGGGCATTTCTCGTAATGCTAGTTAACATTTTTCTATTAAGCAGTTTATCTAATTTCCACTTTTGGTATTTATAATGAGGAGAGAGAATTATGCGCAAAATTATTGTAGGTTCACGAAAGAGTAAACTAGCATTAACACAAACTAATTGGTTTATTGATCAATTAAAAGCGCTTGGTTTACCATATGAATTTGAAGTGAAAGAAATCGTCACAAAAGGTGATGTTATTTTAGATGTTACTCTTTCAAAAGTAGGCGGAAAAGGTTTATTTGTAAAGGAAATTGAACATGCGTTACTTACGAAAGAAATTGATATGGCTGTACATAGTATGAAAGATATGCCAGCTGTACTTCCAGATGGATTAACGATTGGTTGTACGCCAAAGCGCGTTGACCCTCGTGATGCTTTTATTTCTAAAAACGGAGAATCGTTTAAAGACTTAGCAGAAGGCGCGATCTTAGGAACGAGTAGTTTGAGACGTAGTGCACAACTACTAGCTGCGAGACCAGATTTACAAGTGAAATGGATTCGTGGGAATATCGATACACGCTTACGTAAGTTAAAAGATGAAGATTACGATGCAATTATTTTAGCGACAGCTGGATTACAGAGAATGGGCTGGGACGGAGAAGTTATTACAGAACATTTAGATGAAACGTTATGTGTACCAGCCGTAGGACAAGGTGCATTAGCGATTGAATGTCGTGAGGATGATACGGATTTACTTCAGTTGTTAGCGCATATTAATGATGCAGTAACAGAAAGAACAGTGGCTGCTGAACGAGTATTTCTTCATAAACTTGAAGGTGGATGCCAAGTTCCAATCGCTGGATATGCAACTCTTAAAGAAAATGATGCAATCGAATTAACAGCGCTTGTCGGTTCTATGGACGGTTCTGTTTTATTGAAAGAGATAGTAGTAGGCAATGATCCGAAGCAAGTTGGATTAGAGGCTGCGGACCGTTTAATTAAACAAGGAGCAAAAGAGCTCATCCTTGCTGCAAATAAGGAGCAACAATAAATATGAACGCTCTCGCTGGCAAAACAGTATTGATTACACGTGCCCAGCATCAAGCGAAACAAATGAGTGTAGCAGTGAAAGAAAGGAGCGGAATTCCATTGGAAATTCCGCTTTTGCGTATGGAAGGCACATCTCATAGGCAAATTCAACGTATAACAAGGCAACTACATTCGTATGACTGGGTTATTTTTACGAGTAAAAATGGTGTAGCTTTTTTTCTAGATGGTTTAGAAACAAAAATACCATTAACTATTAAAATCGCTGCGGTAGGCGTGAAAACAAAATTAGAGTTAGAAAAAAGGGGCTATCAAGTTCATTTTGTTCCGACCTCATTTGTTGCAGAAACATTTGCCGAAGAGTTTCTAAAAGAATTAAGTGGAAACGATCGTATTTTATTTCCGAAAGGGAATTTAGCAAGAGATGTAATCCCGGTTAAACTTAGGGAGTTTGGTGTTTTTCTAGATGAGTTAATTGTATATGGTACGAAGGTGAATGTAGAGAAAAAACAAGAACTTATAACAGCATTGAAATTAGGAGAAGTAAATATTATTACATTTACGAGCCCTTCAACTGTTGATAGTTTTGTTCGTTTACTTGAGGGTACAAACTGGAGAGAATGGACGAAAAAATGTACAATTGCTTGTATAGGGCCTATTACGGAAAAAGAGGCGAACCTCTATTTTCCACATGTTATTGTGCCAAAAGAGTACACTGTAGAAGCATTACTGCAATGCATTTGTGAATCTATAAAATAAAAGAATGGGGATAGAAATCTATGAATTCTTTACAATTTAATCGTCATCGTCGTTTAAGACAAAGCGGGGGCATGCGTGCGCTTGTACGTGAAACATTTTTACATACAGAAGATTTTATTTACCCTATTTTTGTATTAGAAGGAGAAAATATTCGTAATGAAGTTCCTTCTATGCCAGGCGTATATCAAATGTCTTTAGATTTATTGCAAGCTGAAATGCAAGAGGTCGTTGATTTAGGTATTCGTTCTGTTATTGTATTTGGTTTACCTGCTGAAAAGGACGAAGTTGGATCATCGGCATATTGTGAGCATGGAATTGTACAGCGTGCAATTAAGCAAATTAAAGATGAGTTCCCAGAGCTAGTGGTAGTTGCAGATACATGTTTATGTCAATTTACAAGCCATGGTCATTGCGGTGTTATTGAAGATGGCGTTATTTTAAATGATGAGTCTCTTGCAGCTCTTGCAAAAACAGCTGTAAGTCAAGCGAAAGCAGGAGCGGACATTATTGCACCATCTAACATGATGGACGGATTCGTAACGGCGATTCGCCATGCATTAGATGAAAATGGTTTCGCGCACGTACCAGTTATGTCGTACGCTGTGAAATATTCATCAGCATTTTACGGACCGTTCCGTGATGCAGCACATGGTGCACCGCAGTTTGGTGACCGTAAAACATATCAAATGGACCCAGCGAACCGTATGGAAGCATTCCGTGAAGCAGAATCAGATGTAATGGAAGGGGCCGACTTCTTAATTGTAAAGCCAGCTCTTTCTTATCTAGATATCGTTCGTGATGTGAAAAATAACTTTAACTTACCAGTCGTTGCTTATAACGTAAGTGGTGAATATTCGATGATTAAAGCAGCAGCGCAAAATGGTTGGATTAATGAAAAAGAAGTTGTACTTGAGAAATTAATTAGCATGAAACGCGCAGGAGCAGACTTGATTATTACGTATCATGCAAAAGATGCAGCAAGATGGTTACAAGAAGGAGGCGCTAAATAATGAAAAAATTTGATAAGTCGATTGCGGCGTTTGAAGAGGCTCAAAATTTAATGCCTGGAGGCGTAAACAGCCCTGTTCGTGCTTTTAAGTCTGTTGGTATGAATCCGCTGTTTATGGAGCGCGGAAAAGGCTCTAAAGTATATGATATCGATGGGAATGAATACATCGATTACGTATTATCGTGGGGACCTTTAATTCATGGTCATGCGAATGATCGTGTTGTTGAGGCTTTAAAAGCTGTTGCTGAAAAAGGAACAAGCTTTGGTGCACCAACAGAAATTGAAAATAAATTAGCGCAGCTTGTTATTGAGCGTGTACCATCAATTGAGATTGTGCGTATGGTTAACTCTGGAACAGAGGCGACAATGAGTGCACTACGTTTAGCTCGTGGTTACACTGGACGTAACAAAATTTTGAAATTCATTGGTTGTTATCACGGTCATGGTGATTCTTTATTGATTAAAGCAGGTTCGGGCGTAGCAACGCTAGGTTTACCAGATAGCCCTGGTGTACCAGAAGGTGTAGCGAAAAATACGATTACAGTAGCGTATAACGATTTAGAAAGTGTAAAATATGCTTTCGAACAATTCGGTGATGATATCGCTTGTATAATTGTAGAACCAGTGGCAGGGAATATGGGTGTTGTTCCCCCGCAACCAGGGTTTTTAGAAGGACTTCGTGAAGTGACAGAGCAAAACGGTGCACTACTTATTTTTGATGAAGTAATGACAGGATTCCGTGTTGCTTATAATTGTGGACAAGGTTATTACGGTGTAACTCCTGACTTAACTTGTTTAGGTAAAGTAATCGGTGGTGGCTTGCCGGTAGGAGCATACGGTGGGAAGGCAGAGATTATGCGTCAAGTTGCACCAAGTGGACCGATTTACCAAGCTGGAACATTATCGGGTAATCCACTTGCAATGACAGCAGGTTATGAAACGTTAGTGCAGTTAACGCCAGAATCATATGTGGAATTTGAGCGTAAAGCAGAAATATTAGAGGCTGGACTACGTAAGGCAGCTGAAAAGCATAATATCCCGCATCACATTAATCGTGCAGGTTCTATGATTGGTATTTTCTTTACGGATGAGCAAGTTATTAATTATGATGCAGCAAAATCTTCAAACTTAGAATTCTTTGCAGCTTACTATCGTGAAATGGTAGAACAAGGTGTATTTTTACCACCTTCTCAATTTGAAGGTTTATTCTTATCGACAGCACATAGTGATGCAGATATTGAGGCGACAATTGCAGCGGCCGAAATTGCAATGTCAAAATTAAAAGCATAATTTCTTAGAGAAAATCGCTTTCCATTAGGGGAGCGATTTTTTTTATTCATAAAGTAGCCTTAGGGAACATAAATCTGTAATGACATATAGTTTGGGAGGGGGAAAAGAAGTGGCAACAGATCATTCATTACGATTTTCATTAAAAGAATCTGTTTGGTTCCAGAAGGGACAGGAAGTCGAAGAACTTTTGTCAATTTCGTTAGATCCAGACGTTGAGATAGAGGAGCTCGATCATGAAGTTATCGTGAGGGGGCAATTAGATTTAACGGGAGAGTACGTTGCAAGGCAAGATGATTCAGCTTATTCATTAAGAGAGCTATCACCAGCAAAGGCAATTGATTATGTAGAAACAAGGGGAGACGGGGTTAATGAGCTTGTCCATTCCTTTCCACTCGAAATATCAATTCCAAGAAATCGAGTGAAAGTAATTGAAGAATTATATGTATCAATCGAGGAATTTGATTATGAATTAAAGGAAAATGGTTGCTTACAACTATTAGCGGATATATCTATTACAGGCTTATGCGATGAGGAAAGAACCGAGGATGAAGAGGAAGAGGAAGAGACGGTGTATGCTGAGTTGGAAGCTGATTCAGCTGAAGAGGATGAAAGTAGACCTGTGCTGCACGAAGAGGTACCAGTCTATAAAGAATCAGATGGATGGGAAGATTATGCATTTGAACCGTTTCAGCTAGAGGAAAGAAAAGAGCAAGAAATAGAAGAAGAGGCATTAGAAGAACATGAACTTGTGGAGCGTGAAGAGGAGCAAGAAAAGACGCCACAATTTGAATTATTCGGGCGGAAAAATTTCAAGAAAGAAAAAGCGAAAAAGCAGGAAGAGCCAGAGGAAGAAGCATATTCACAGCGAGATGAAAATGCACTTTATTTAACGAAATTATTTACGAAAGAACCAGAAGAAGAATTTACGAAGTTAAGAATGTACTTCGTACAAGAAGGAGATACAATTGAATCGGTTGCAGAACGTTATGAAACGACTGTACAAAGCTTATATCGTGTAAATCAATCAGAAGATATATATTTAACTACAGGGCAAATTATATATATTCCTGTTTCAAAAGCAACAGTGAAATAAGTGAGTGAGTTTTTTTACTCACCTCTTTTCTTTTCCTAGAAGCTATGTTTTGAATAAGAAAGGGTTATTCGTATGGATATTGAATTACGAAATCGCTATGAACCCATTGTGAGGCAATATAGATTGGACACTCAGCATATGGAAGAGCACGGAAGTGTAATGAAAATTTATACGAATCAAGGTCCGTATGCGTTAAAGAAAATACAAGATAGAAAATTAGAGCGGAATAATTTTTTGCACCATATTCAATATTTGAAGGAGAAAGGTTTTTCGAATTATGTACCTATCTATCATGCGACGGACGGGAATTATGTTTTAAGTGATGGGACGTATAGTTATTATTTAATGCCTTGGTTAGAACGTGCGGAAGGAAATGGCGAAGATAATGATCAATACCATAAGATGTTTCAAACACTCGGGACGTTGCATCAAAAAACGGTGAAAGAGGAGACTTATACAGAAGAAGATTTAGAAAAACATTATACAAATATATCCGACCGTTGGGAAAATGATGGTGAGATATTAGAAGAGTTTCTTGTAGAATCTGAAGCTAAGTGGTATATGTCTCCATTTGAATTACAATATTGTACGTATTATCACCACGTTATGAGAGCACGTGAGTTCGCAACGAAACAATTAAGTGAATGGCATGATGCAATGAAAGAAAAGGAAAAAACACGTACTACTTTCGTTCATGGAAATGTATCACTTAATCACTTTTTATTTGATTATGAACGAAACGGTTATTTTATTAGTTTAGAAAAGTCTCAGTTTGCTACACCGGTACAGGATATCGTCGGCTTTTATTCAAGGTCTTTGAACACATATCCAATTGCGCGGAGCGACCGCTTTGAATGGTATCAAATGTATCAAAAAAATTTCCCATTTACGAAAGAGGAGCAGCTTCTTATGTTTGCGTATATGACGTACCCGTCGCATTTTATTCGGCAAATTCAGTCGTATACGAAAAGAAGAAAGAGTCGTAATGAAGAAAATGAGCTTCGCGGGGTGAAAATTCTGCAGCAATCGCATTGGCTCATTAGTAATACAGAATATTTCCTTTCGCAATTACAAGCTGCCCAGCAAGGGAACGGATAAAGAAGATAAGTAGGGAGAACCCTGCTTATCTTTTTTTATTAGTTCCATAAAGAGATAAAAGCCGTAGTTTCAAATTTATCTTGACGAATAAGGTTTCGTTTTTTACACTATTGTATATAATAATTAACAATCACATAAATGCATTGAAGGGGAAGAGTATAACATGAAACGTCTTCAGAGAGGGGAACCATTGGCTGGGAGGTTCTCTAGATAGTTATGTTAGAAGGTAGCCCTGGAGCATCTTTTCTGAACGGAATGATTCTTATTAGGAAAAGACGGATTTGTCCGTTATCAAATTAAGAGTATAAGCAAATTCTGAATTTGTTTGTAAATAAAGGTGGTACCGCGATGTCCCTCGTCCTTTTTTGGATGAGGGGCATTTTTTATTTTAAGGAGGGAAAATAATGTCAAACACGGAAAATAATTTACCAACTAAATATGATCATATGTCCGTTGAAGAAGGCCTTTACAAGTGGTGGCTTGAAGGCAAATATTTCGAAGCAACAGGAGATGAGAAGAAACAACCATATACAATTGTAATTCCACCTCCGAACGTAACTGGTAAGTTACACTTAGGTCACGCTTGGGATACGACGCTTCAAGATATTTTAACTCGTACAAAGCGTATGCAAGGTTACGATGTATTATGGCTTCCAGGAATGGATCATGCTGGTATCGCAACGCAAGCGAAAGTAGAAGGGAAACTTCGTGAAGAAGGTATTTCACGTTACGATCTTGGTCGTGAGAAATTCCTTGAAAAAGCTTGGGAATGGAAAGAAGAATACGCTTCTCACATTCGTCAACAATGGGGGAAAGTTGGTTTAGGACTAGACTATTCTCGTGAACGCTTCACATTAGACGAAGGTTTATCTAACGCTGTTAATAAAGTATTCGTTCAATTATATGAAAAAGGCTTAATTTACCGCGGTGAGTATATCATCAACTGGGATCCAGCAACACGCACAGCTCTTTCTGATATTGAAGTAATTCATAAAGAAGTTCAAGGTGCATTCTACCATATGAACTATCCGTTAACAGACGGTTCTGGTCACATTCGCCTTGCAACTACTCGTCCAGAAACAATGCTTGGTGATACAGCGGTAGCAGTTCATCCAGAAGATGATCGCTACAAACATTTAATCGGAAAAACAGTTACACTTCCAATCGTAGGCCGAGAGATTCCGATTATTGCTGATGAATACGTAGAAAAAGACTTCGGAACAGGCGTTGTGAAAATTACACCAGCTCATGACCCGAATGACTTTGAAGTAGGTAACCGTCATGACTTACCACGTATTTTAGTAATGAACGAAGATGGAACGATGAACGAAAAAGCTGGTAAGTATAACGGTATGGATCGTTTCGAATGCCGTAAAGAGTTAGTGAAAGACTTACAAGAAGCTGGCGTATTAGTAGAAATCGAGCCTCATATGCACTCAGTAGGTCATAGTGAGCGTAGCGGTGCAGTTGTTGAGCCTTATTTATCAACACAATGGTTCGTAAAAATGGCTCCACTTGCAGAAAAAGCGGTAGAACTTCAACAAAAAGAAGAAGAAAAAGTAACGTTCGTACCAGAGCGTTTTGAAAACACATACTTACGCTGGATGGAAAACATTCATGACTGGTGTATTTCTCGTCAATTATGGTGGGGACACCGCATTCCAGCTTGGTATCATAAAGAAACTGGTGAAGTATACGTAGGTACAGAAGCGCCAGCAGATCTTGAAAACTGGAATCAAGATAATGACGTGCTTGATACATGGTTCAGTTCAGCATTATGGCCATTCTCAACACTTGGCTGGCCGAATGAAGATGCAGCAGACTTTAAAAAGTTCTATTCAACAGATGCTTTAGTAACTGGTTATGACATCATCTTCTTCTGGGTATCTCGTATGATTTTCCAAGGTTTAGAGTTTACAGGAGAGCGTCCATTTAAAGATGTATTAATTCACGGTTTAGTTCGTGATGAGCAAGGACGTAAAATGAGTAAATCTCTTGGTAACGGTATTGATCCGATGGATGTTATCGAGAAGTACGGTGCAGATGCGATGCGTTACTTCTTATCAACAGGAAGTGCACCAGGTCAAGATTTACGTTTCAGCATGGAAAAAGTAGAATCTACTTGGAACTTCATTAATAAAATTTGGAACGCATCACGTTTCGTATTAATGAACATGGATGACATGAAGTATGAAGAAATCGATTTAACTGGTGAAAAATCAGTTGCAGATAAGTGGATTTTAACTCGCTTAAACGAAACAATCGAAAGTGTAACACGTAACATGGATAAATATGAGTTCGGTGAAGCTGGTCGTTCATTATACAACTTCATTTGGGATGATTTCTGTGACTGGTACATTGAGATGGCGAAACTTCCACTATACGGTGAAGATGAAGCAGCTAAGAAAACAACTCGTTCGATTTTAGCTTACGTATTAGACCAAACAATGCGTCTATTACATCCATTCATGCCATTTGTAACAGAGAAAATTTGGCAGCATTTACCGCATGAAGGCGAATCTATTACAGTAGCAGCATGGCCAACAGTTCGCGAAGATTTACAAGATAAAGAAGCGGCAGCGGAAATGCACCTTCTAGTTGATATCATTCGCTCTGTTCGTAACATCCGTGCGGAAGTAAATACGCCAATGAGCAAAAAAGTTCAAATGCAAATTAAAGCAAAAGACGAGGCAGTACTAGCCCAGCTTACGAAAAACAGCTCTTACATTGAGCGTTTCTGTAACCCAAGTGAACTAACAATTAAGATTGATTTACAAGCGCCAGAAAAAGCGATGACTGCAATCGTATCAGGTGCAGAGTTATTCTTACCTTTAGCTGATCTTATCAATCTTGATGAAGAGAAAGCGCGTCTTGAAAAAGAACTTGAGAAGTTCGGTAAAGAAGTAGAACGTGTACAGAAGAAACTTTCAAACCAAGGATTCGTAGCGAAAGCTCCTGCAGAAGTTATTGACGGAGAGCGTGCGAAAGAGCAAGATTATCTAGAAAAACGCGAAGCGGTTCGTCAACGTCTAGCTGATCTTGAGAAATAAAAATGTTTTTCAGAGACTCACTATATTGGTGAGTCTCTTTTCTTTGCGTATAATAGAATTATGAAGTTTGTCTTTTGAAAGGGGAAATAGCAAACGTGATACATACATACGAAGAAGCGATAAACTGGATTCATAGCCGATTGAAATTTGGGATAAAACCAGGGCTAGAAAGAATGCAATGGATGTTAGAAGAACTCGGAAATCCAGAGCGTCATATAAAATGTGTTCATCTAGCCGGCACAAATGGAAAAGGTTCAACTTTAACATACATGCGCTACATGTTAGAAGGTGCGAAATATAAAGTAGGATCGTTTACATCGCCTTACATAGAAACATTCAATGAACGTATTAGTGTAAACGGAATACCGATTGCAGATGAAGAGATTGCAGAACTTGTAAATATGGTAAAGCCAGTCGTTGAAAAATTAGATGAGACGGATTTAGGAGAAGCGACTGAGTTTGAAATTATTACAGTAATGGCAATTTATTATTTCGGTAAAGTCAATTTCTGTGATGTCGTTTTATTTGAAACGGGGCTTGGGGGAAGATTTGATTCTACAAATGTTATTCATCCGGTTCTCACGATTATTACGAATATCGGTCACGATCATATGCATATTTTAGGCAATACACTAGGAGAAATTGCATATGAAAAGGCAGGGATTATTAAGTCTGGTGTTCCAGTTATTACTGGTGTGAAAAATGAAGAAGCATTGCAAGTAATTCAAAAGGTTGCTAAGGAAAATCATGCAAGCTTATATGAACTTGGAAAACAGTTTACAACACTACAAAAACATTCTAATAAAGATGGGGAACACTTTGATTTTGCTTGTCCATTTGCCTCGTTTGAAAATGTTCGGATTTCAATGAAAGGTATTCACCAAGTAGGCAATGCAGCACTAGCGCTTATGGCAGTAATGTATTTAAAAACATATTTATCATTTTTAATTGATGAAGAGGAAATAAAAGTTGGCTTACAAGAAGCATACTGGATTGGTCGATTTGAAAAGTTACAAAGTAATCCAGATATTATAATAGATGGTGCTCATAATCCAGAAGGTATTGAAAGTCTTGTAAAAACAGTAGAGGCACATTATAAAAAGAAGAATGTAATAGTTTTATTTACTGCTCTTGGTGACAAACAGTTACATAACATGGTAGGGCAATTAGAAAAAGTTGCTGATGAAATAATATTTACGACGTTTGCCTTTGATCGTGCCATTTCTGCTGACAAGCTTGCATCGTATTCACAACAAGAGTCAAAATTAGTTTTTGAAGATTGGAAAGAGGCAATTGATACAAAGGTTGACATGATAGGAGAACATGATGTTTTTATCATAACAGGTTCTTTGTATTTCATTTCCGAAGTTAGAAAATATATTCGCGAGAAAAACTAGATAGTCTTTGCTATCTAGTTTTTTGTTCTACAAATGAAGTCAAATGCATACATATAAGATAATAATATAGGGTTATTTGACGAATTCCTCTGACAAATATCTCGTTTTTTTGTGGAATGAATATGATATGATGCGGACAATGACAAGAGGTGAGGTGTGAGTGTATGGACAAGCAATCACGAACGATCTCGGTGAAAGTAAATGGAACAGAAGCGAAGTATGAGGAAAAAAAGAAGGATGAGTTTGACTGGATGGTAGCAGAAAGTGAGAGACCGAAAAATGTCGTTCCGTTTCAAAAAGCGAAATCAGTATCTATGGAAAAATATCGAAAGAAGTGGAGCAATACAATAATCGCAATCGTTGCAACTGCAATAATTATTGGTACTGCATTTGGGATGGGTATGATTCATTTATTAACTGGACAAGGGACGACAGGAGAAGGTAAGGTAACGGCTTCGAAGCAGGCAGGTAATGAGGAACAAAAGGTGGGTGGAACGGCAGAACAAACACCAACACCAAAGGAGGAAAAACAAAAAGCGCAAGTAGGAGCTGCATTAGAACCAATGAAACTATTTTTTGTTCAAGGAGGGCTTTATTCCTCTGAAGAAAAAGGACAGGCTGCTATTGAAGAGTGGAAAAGTAATGGGGGCGTGGCTACTTTGAAACCGAGTGGTGATAAGTATGCGTTAGTTGTTGCTATTACGAGCGATGAACAGGCTGTTAATCAATTAATAGATCAGTATAAGCAAGATGGTGTTTCAGTTTTGAAAAAAAATTGGGATATTACAGATAAAGCATTGCTCAAAAATGATAAAGAAGTAGGAATGTTTTTAGCGAAAGTGCAGCCATTATATACTCATTTAGCAAAATATGTGTCCAGCGTACAAACTAGTGGAAAAAGTAATCCAAAAGATATAGAAGCGATTCAAAAAGAGTGGAAAGCTATTGAAAAGGAAGGGAAGAGTATGAAGCGTGAAGATGCAAAGAAGCTTTATACGTATACGTCAATAGCGGTGCAAACGATTAAGGAAGGGAAGAGCGATAAGGAATCTGTAGCTAAATTAAATCAAGTTATTATTGATGGATTACTTTCGTACGAAAAAATGGTTTCACAAAAAGTAAAATAATAAGATAATGATGAAGGGGAAAGAAGTACATATACTTCTTTCTTTTCTTTTGAATTTAGAGCAAAGTGCTTTCTGTATGGGCAGAATATAATCGTATTTAAAAAGAACTATTATTTTGTTTAGAGAAAATGATATTTCTAGAATTTGTGGGGAAACTATTCCTTTGATACGATTGATTTGAATTATTCTGCTTCATGCGAGAAGGGAAGGAGAAAATATGAGGAAAATTATTTTAGCTTCAGGATCACCTAGGAGGAAGGAACTGCTTGAATTAGCTGATGTGCCATTTGAAATCGTTGTTAGTGAAGTAGAAGAGACGATTGGTGCATATTCATCGCCTTCTGATATTGTTATGTCGCTTGCTTTGCAAAAAGCATCTGCTGTGGCAGAAAACCATAGTAATCAAGTTGTACTAGGTGCAGATACAATTGTTACATATGATTCGCGTATTCTTGGAAAGCCGTCTAATGGGGCTGAGGCGAAAGAAATGCTACAATTATTATCAGGGAAAACACACGAAGTATACACAGGTGTTGCAATTATATCGAAAGAAAAAACGGTAACTTTTTATGAACGTACAGAAGTAACATTTTGGGAATTGACAGAAGAGGAAATAGACGTATACGTTGCATCGAAGGAACCACTTGATAAAGCAGGGAGTTACGGAATTCAAGGTAAAGGGTCTATTTTTGTTCAACATATTCAAGGGGACTACTACAGTGTAGTTGGCTTGCCAATTGCGCGTGTTGTCCGTGAATTAAAACAGTTTGATAGCGATGTAACCCATGCGTAAAATTGCATGGGGTTTTCTTTAGGAGAAATCTTAAAAAAGGGGTGGAGAGATGAACGGTATTCGTGATGTTGTGAGAGAAGAACAGCCACGGGAGCGTTTATTGTTAGAAGGAGCAGGAAGTTTATCGAATCGAGAACTTCTTGCAGTTTTACTCAGAACGGGTTCTAAAGAAGAAACGGTGTTAACGTTATCAGATAATATTCTACATCATTTTGACGGCTTACGAATGTTAAAGGATGCAACGTTAGAAGAGATGATGAGTATTCATGGTGTTGGGATTGCAAAGGCGTCGCAGCTTATGGCTGCTTTTGAATTAGGTAGAAGAATGGTACGTTTAGAATATCAAAATAGATATAGTATTCGAAGTCCAGAAGATTGTGCGAGTTATATGATGGAAGAGATGCGTTTTTTGCAACAGGAGCATTTTGTTTGTTTATATTTGAATACGAAAAATCAAGTTATACATAGGCAAACTATTTTTATTGGAAGTTTAAATACGTCGATTGTGCACCCAAGGGAAGTTTTTAAAGAAGCGTTCCGTCGGGCAGCAGCCTCTATTATATGTTTCCAAATAGGTAAGCAATATATTGGGCGAAATGAAATTTTATTGTGAACTAGAGCTTTTTTTTATTTCGCCCAATAATTTGGGGCAGAATTAAAAAGTACACATTTATATACACTTCTCGAGTTCGAGAACGAACAAGATGATACATTGCTATCCAAAACTACAAAACGAAGTCAAAAGAGCTTATGAGGAGCTTGACGGTTGCCAGAAAGGACGTTTTGTAAAACAGGTTTCGTTATGCGTGAAAATGTTGTACGAAAACAAAGGTGTACTATGATTTAATTTCATCGTAAAAGAAACTATCTCCATTTTCTGGAGTTTAAATTTCACGTGATCTTACCAATTTATCCAATGAGGGCTACGGCTCTCTTTTTTTATTACTTTTTGATAAAATATAGAAATATACGAATAATTTGTTTGCTATCATGGGGTGAGAAATCTTATCCTTTGGAAGGGGAAACATAATGGCAGTAAAAAATAACAAACTTGATGAACGATTCGGAGTTATTGAATACCCAGTTATACTTGCAGAAATATCAAAAGAACTTCCGACAACAGAGCCTAAATACTATGAGTATGCTTTTGATGCTTTAAAAAAGGTTATCAAGCCTAAGAAAAATATTCATTACTTTGAAGTTGCTAATCCTAAGCTAACAAAAACAGGATTTATCGTGGTAGGGGAACATAATGTATACCTGGTAACTATGAAAGGCGAATTATTCGGTGGCGCTGAAGTTGAAGTAGTGAAGTATAAAGATATTTGAGCAGTTGATTTTGGTATTATCGAGGGCATTTTTGGAATCTCTTTTATGAATATAGGAGGCATTTATTTTGAAAATAAGGTGTCTGTACTAAATAAAAGTGATTAGGTTGTTGAGTCTGAAGTTTTTATAGTGAGAAAGTCACTAGATTATGTGGGGATAGAGGATCGTAGTCAAGTGAACCGTAGACTAAAAAGCAGGATGGATCAAGGAAAGGGGAAAACAAATATTTTAGGTGATTTTTAATGTTATATTTATTAATAAGAAAATTTTAATATATTAAAAAAGTTATATTTAGATAAAATGATGTTATACTATTTTTTGGTAAGGGAACTAGAAGGGAAGAATTTTAAATGAAAAAAATTAAAAAATTATGTATGTTAGGTCTTTCTTTTGCAGTTCTTGGTTCTGCAGTTCCTACATTAGCGGCTAATACAGGAGATACACCTTGGTCAAATGTTTATCAATGGAATAGCCCGAATGATCATACTCCAGCTAGAAAGAAAGAAAATAGAACAGCTTATTATAATTATGTTCAAAAAACAACTGATATTGGTTATATGAATATTTGGGCTGCTTTATATGATGGTCGAGATGTTTCTGATAATCATTCATATAAAGTGCAAAAAGGTGATAAAACAAAATTATATAATAAAGCTGTAGAATGGAATGCGCCTGGTATTGCTGTGAGAATTGAATCATCAAGATATTGGAACGGAACATCATCTGGTGTTTGGAGTCCTGACAGTATTTAATATTATTTGCTATTATTTTATTAATGATTAATTAATTTTAATGGTTCCCTTACCTTATGATTTTAGAAAGGATATAAAAATAATGATACAATTTTGGTTTTTGCGTGTAAAAAGAAGTTATTTTTATTATGCTCTTTTTATAGGTTTGATTCTTTCGTTTACACATTTAATAATAAATGTTATTCCATTGATGAAACTTAATAATATTATATTTACACCTTATACTTCGTGGATGTCTGCAAGTTTTACAAGTGTTATTCCTATTTTATTTTTCTTAGTTTTACCATTAATTTCAAGTTTGCCTGTATCAACTCTTTTTAAAGATGATAAAGAAAGTGGTCTTCTTAATATTATTTTAATAAAGACTACTAAGAAAAAATATTTTTCGGGGTTATTTGTAGTAACTTTTTTTATTGGATCTATTGTTATAGCTATTTCATTATTAATAAATGCTTTAGGAAGTTTTTTATTTTTACCTAATTTGTTACCTGATGAAATTGTGAATAGAAATATTGGAATGAATAGTGGTGCTACAATATTAGTTGGTTTGTATTATAATCATCCTTTTATTCATATGATGTTAAATATCTTAATTTGTTCTATATTTGGAGGGATTTTTGCTGTTTTTTCTTTGAGTATTTCCTTTTGGGTTAAGAATAAGTTTATTGTTCTTGTAGGTGGATTTATAGTACAAATTGGGTTATTAGTTATAAATATGCTTATCTTTTCTGAAAAAGCAATAACTCCTTTCTTCTTTTTACCGGAAAATGCGAATGTTTTACCTATTAATATATGGATTATTTTTGGTGTTGGAATTATTTTATTTTTGGTGTCTTGTGTAATATATTTTGTTGGAGTTAAATCTTATGATGTTAATTAATCGTTTGTTTATAAATCAGTTTATAAAGTTTTGGTCTTCTTGGAAGATGAATCTTTTTTGTTTTTTATTATTAAGTGGTTTTATTGAGTATTCTTTTTTTCATCAAATAGAATTACATGAGACAATAAATTTTTTCAATGTTATAGGAATAATTCAAGATAGGTATATGTATTTATATATTTTTATTCCTATAGTATTGTTGCAATTAGGTATTTTTCAATCATCTGGTTTAAATGAGATTGTTGCATATAGAAGAAAAAGTTATGAGTTTGTAATAGGATTAATAAATACTTTTTTAGTGTTATTAACTTTTCTTTTGTCTTTTATAGTGGTTATAAGTTTGACTAATATTTTTTATATTTATAATGATATGTATATAGATGATGTTTATGTGTTCTTTATTAGTCAATTATATATATCTATCTTTTTAGGATTAGTATGTATATGTTTAATATGGTTAATTGTAAAAGTATTAACAAATAATCGTTTTGTAGCTTTCATAATTACATTATTTATTTCATTTATTGAAAATTATTTAAGTAGTAAATTTAATTTATCTTTATTTTGGGGTAAATCTTTTGAAGTGAATATGGATCAGTCTATATTATCTCATTATCTTGGGATTTTTTCTTTAATTGGAGTAGTTTTAATATTAGTTAGTGGATTTTATTTATTTTCTATGAAAAAGGAATATTTATCATGACATTTCTGAATTTAATAAAAAGAGATATTCAATTTATTGTTAGTCATATATATAAAAGATTTTTGATTGTTATATCTATATTATTTTTGCTAGTTTTTATTTTGCATTATCAATTTGATAAATTATCTTCACTAGATATTATGTTGTATTTTTTTAAAGGTATATCGAAAGAACAATTGGATAATAAAATTTTTATTTTTCCAATTTGTTGGTTAGTATTTCATTTATCTAGTTCTTTTATTTTAAGTGATGTTTTAAAGAATGATATTTTTAATTTCTCTCCGTATATATTAATAAAAAGAGTTTCTAGGAAAAAAATATGGATTAGTAAAGTAGTTGTTTTACTAGTCTTTTCTTTATTTTTTAATCTTTTATTTTTTGGGATATCAACAATATCTATTTCAATCATTACTAAATGTATAGGGAATATTAATGATATGGTATTTTTACCTGATATGTTTAATGGTTCTCTTAGTTTTCTTTATATGTATTTGTTTATCATTCAATTTTTAGTAACTGTTTTGTTAAATATGATTTATTTTTTATGTAATTTAATATTACCGGCGATTTATTCGTTTTTAGTAAATATATCATTGCTTGTATTTATTATGATGGTTTATATACCATTGAACCCATTGAATTATAGTATGGTAAGTAGAATTAATTTATCATCTAATTTATTGATTTGGGAACCAATTTTAGGAGTTTTTATTATAATAATTATTTTCTTAGGTATTAGTTATTATATCTTTAATCATTTGGAATTTTTGGATTCGAAAGAAGGTACTTAATTATGAAATATATAGAAATTAGTCATATTACTAAATGTTTGAAAAAAAATATTGTATTAAATGATATTTCTTTATCTTTAGATGAAGGGAATATTTATGGGTTCCAGGGAATTAATGGTTCAGGGAAAACAATGTTGTTTAGAGCTATATTAGGTTTAATAAAGTTGGATAAAGGTGAAATCCATATAAATCAAAAAAAATTGCAGACTGATGAGATTTTCCCTGTATCTGCTGGAGTATTAATTGAAAATCCAGGGTTTATTGAAGAATTTTCTGCATTTAAGAATTTAAAATTATTAGCATCTATTCAAGGGATTTCCAATAAAGAGAGTATTAATGCTGTTTTGGAAATAGTTGGTTTAAATCCTAATGATGAACGAAAAGTAAAAAAATATTCATTAGGAATGAAACAAAAACTAGGAATTGCTCAAGCTATATTAGGATCTCCTGAATTGTTAATTTTAGATGAACCTACTAATGCTTTAGATGAAGAAAGTGTAAAAAAAATATGTGATTTATTACTTAAATATAAATTAGAAGGTAAAACAATTTTAGTATCAAGTCATGACAAGGACTTTTTGAATAGAATTTCAGATCAAATAATAAAGATCAACCAAGGACAGATTGTCATTTAAGTTTTGAAAGAAGGTTTTTTCGTGAAAAAAAAATATTGGTTACTATTATTATTTCCTTTGATATTTATGATTGTATTTCAATATAATCATGTGAATAATAAATTTAAAGATTTTGAAGTTGTGGTAGAAAAAATACATTTTAATCAAGAAGTAAAAACAGATAAATTTAAGTTTACGGTGAAATCATTTGTTAAAAGGGAAAAATCTGAAGAATATGCATATGATGTTAAAATGAAAATTGAAAAATTAACCCGTGGAGATGATGATTTCTTTTATTATTTATATATAAATCCACATCTTCAAGGAGCAAATCAAACGGATGGAATAAAAACGACAGAGTTTCAAAAGCCTGTTTCTAATTTGATTCCTTTAAAAGTCTATGATGGTGTTGTAGAAATGACATTACCAAAAGAAAGAGTTTCTAATAATAATGGTGAAGTTGAATTAGTATGGATAGAAAAAAAAGGTAATAAGGTGAAGAAATATATACTTCCTCTAAAATAGTTTTTAAATTTGGGAGTTGTCGAGAATATTATCTTTTTCTTCTTTGTTAATCCCAATGTATTTTAGGGTAATTTGTGGTGTGCTGTAATTTAATATTTCTTGTAACATAGCTACATTTTTTGTTTATAGAGAACCAATAGCCGAAGATTTTGTGCATGATGTGGGTGTACCACTGGATTCTACAATTGCAAAATCTCCGGCTTTTTGTAATTGTCGATAAGCCTGTATCTTACTAATAGGGGGCACTATACGTTACCATGAAGCTACGATTTTTAAGTTCAGCCTAAATGAAAGTTATATGTATGGTATCAAGATAGTCTTTATTTAGCGGCTTAAATCCAAAAAATGAAACTCGATAGGGTTTATTTGGTATACAAATCTTTTTTACTATATGTAGTTTTTAGAAAAAAGGAACGTTCCCTACTATAAATGACATTTTATAAGCTTAGTTTGATGGTGATTTGGTAGCGTTAACAAAATGCGAATTTCGTATGCTAAGCATATATAGAATGACCCTAGAGTGATGAAATTTATTACTTGTATAGTTGTTGTTTTAATTATTATTACTATGGGTTATCAAAGTCATATAAAAAAGAAAATGTGGCTCATTGTGGGGTATCAAGAAGATGATTTTATTGATGATAAAGATAAACCAGCTAAGCGATTTGGTATATCCTTTTACATAATAGCTATTGCTACTACCTTTTGGACTGAAATGTTTTGGTATAATTATCGGTATTATATATGCAGTTTGTATATGTATAGGTATCGTAGTTGTTTTGATACGAAAACAAATAATTAATAAATTAATTTGAAAAAGAGCCGTCATTTGACGGTTCTTTTTTTCTTTATGTATACATAGGATTCATTAGTTGTCACATAGTATGTTTTCCCTATGCTTTCATGTAGCCTTTAAATATAATATTATATTTAAAGGGAATTTAGTATACAAAAAACTTAATTAAACTTATCTCTAAATCGATTTGATAATTTCTGTTCTGTTTTATGATTGTCAATCGAAACTACATTTTCAGATGAATTATTTATAAGACTGATTTTTTTGAATTCTTGAAAAAAGTTAGTCGGATTAGTAAATAATTCTTCCATAGCTTTTATAGCTGTTTCTTTTGTTTTATTGGTCGATTCCATCAATATGTAATGGAATAACTCGAATAAAAGTAATTGAAACTGATCTTGCTTTTTTTGTAATTTGTTATATTCGTGTTTTTGGATAGAGAGCTGTTTTTTATAGTCTTCATTTTTTTGTTTTAGCTCGTTTTCTTTTTTTTGTCCGTTAATAAGTAGTTTTTCTAAGGGGAGTAAACTATTAATTAAATCCTCTTTATTGGTATGTTTTTTGTCAATTAAATCTACTATGTTTGGAATTGCTTTCTTTGTATCATTTGAACTAGAGAGTCGATGAGTAAATAAAGTATTTGCTTCATCTACCAATTCTCTTCCTAAGCGACCTTGTTTTCTCCAAAAGGATTCTGAAGTAGTTGTACCTAAACGACCTTGTTCGACTAAATAATTAGAAAAACAATGGATGTCGGAATATTTAATCTGACCTGATACGTTTTTTTCCGTTTTATACAAATAGATTATTTCTTTCACTTGAGTCTCTGTTAATTTTACTTTACGCCCCACTTTATTCATCAAAAATACCCCCTTTTGAATTTAGAGTTTGTAGCGTTGTTAAATTACTTATCTCAGCTTGAATTTGTTTTGAGGTAGTTTTTAGCCGTCCTAATATATTAGGATTTATTCTTGTCAATTCGTCTTTTAAAATATTCGAATGTAAATTTTTTACAAAAGCAAAGAGTTCATGAATATGCTTTCTTTTTTTTAACAATATTTCTTTAATTAGTTCCTCTTTTTCCAGAAGCTCTTTTGTGTTAATTCTCCAATGAGAACAAAGCATACATTCTTCAGACTCGCATTTTTGTAAGGCGTCTGTACAATAACCTACTTTTAATTTTCCTTGAAAAGAAGAGGTAGGAGGAGCGAATGCTTTTAGTTGAATTTCTTTAGGGATAAAAGAATCATTTATAGTATCTGAAGGCTGTCCTTTATGTTGATTTTCTTGCAAGTATTTAAACTTGGAGAATAATTTGAATACTTCACTATCAATCCAATATTCTATATGAGATGAATAGTGGTATTGTGCATTAATTGTTTGATGTCCACCGAGTCTTGCGATTTCAACTGGAGAAATTCCTTGCATCATGAGAGAAACGAAAGCAAGGTGTCTAGTATCATTAGGGCTGAGATGATATTCTTTAGGAATATCACAATTATACGTTTTATTAAGTATATCTTTGTAAAATTTTGTAATTAATCTTTGCAGATTCTCACGATTAAAATCAGTACTAACCCTTTTCTGTCGTTTTCTTCGATTAGATGAATCTGTCCATATTAAAGAAGGATACGAAACTAGGGTATTAGAATAACCATATGATTGAGTATCGTTAATATAATTATTTATGAGATCATATATATCTTTTGATATAGCGACAGTATCAAGTATTTGGATGTTGCGTTTATTGTTTGATTGTATCTTTCTTCTTGGAAGATGTATGTAGTACTCATTATTTTTGACTGATAAACAATTTCTTTTTATGGCAGCAAATTCTACGCTTCTTATAGGTATAACATTGGTAAGCTTCCACCAGATTAAAAGGGGGTAATACAAAATCTTTTCTTTTTGTACTGTTATATCTAAACTGCCTTTTGCTTCTAGCTGTTTAATTGTTTCAAAATGTCTTTCTAGGTAATAAGAAAATTTCAGTATTTCCTTTGAGGGAGGAAGTTGCCTAACACTGTGAATAAAATTAAGTTTAGAGTTTACTTCATGAAGTTTAGGGATGAAAATCTCTCCAACCTCAAGGTCACTATAGTCAAAAAAATTTAACATTGAAGTTATTAAGTAGATTTTAGTGTTGTTTTCAATGTTTGGTTTATGTAACCATTCTATGAATTGATTAACAGTTTCTTTTTGGAAGCCATGGGTTTCTTTAAATGCTAGTAAGAAGTGATAATATTGGTTTACTACGGTTGCGATCTTGAATTTATTTAATAACTCTGAAATCCAACACTTAACTATGAGTTTAAACTCATTTGGTAAATCAGTACTAAACATATGTGTGTTTAACTCGTTGAAGTCAATTTTATGTGTTCTGCCTTTAGAGTTAGGATTTGCCAATAACCATAAATCATCATCGAATTCACCAGATATCAATAAATCTAATTTCTTTAATTGCTTTAACGTGCTTTTGGATTCTTCAATGGTGGTCAGTAGAGAAAATGATGATTCTGATAGAGCTTCTATTATCTCTTCATTTATTTCTAGTTTAATAATATTCATATATCCTCCTATAATTCGTACTGTGTTGTAGGGACATAGGTGAGATATTCTTCGATGTCTTTTTCGAGTTCTAGATTATCTAATAAAGCCAATAACTCAAAATAGCCTTCTTGTTTTTTTTCGAAAAACTGAAATACTTCTTCTTTTCCAAATGAAGCACAAGCATCGTGTAATATATCCATCTCCATGTATAAAAGATTAGCTAACTTTATCCGCTCAGTATTATAGGGAGTGTTTTCAAATTGTTCTTTAAATCTTTTTAAATGGGAACTAATACTTTCTGTAATTGCGGAAAGTGCATAAAAATTAGGGATGGCATATACACATTGTTTGCAGCTCTTTGCTGGGTAGATACAGCCTGTTTCTGATACTAAGCATTGGATATGTTCCTCTCGGCTAGGAAGTACATTAGAATTTAGTTTGAATAAATAATCTATGACAGCTTCCTTTCCCATGTTTAAAATCATGTCACCAATTAATTTTTTTTCTGATAGAACACTATTAATAAATTCAGATGTAGCTTCTATCTGGTAAATATCCTTAAATTTTTTATTTAATACAGTAATTTCATGTGTTCTCTGTTCGCGATTATTTGATTCTCCTAAAAGTACTTCGGCAAAAAGGTTAGTAATATATCCAAAGTGTTTTCTTTGAAACAGCTGACGAGATAAGTAATCTAATTCTTTTTCTGGGATGTGTATATAAATATTAGTAGTTTCAAAGTCTGCATGTGCACGTAGTCTTTGAGCGACTTCAAGTGCAGCTCCTCCATGTCCTTTTTGAAGAAGTAAAATATACATAAATGATAATAAGGTTCTATTCATTTTCCTATTTTCAAAAATAAACTGTGAATCACTAAAATTTTTAAAGAAAGCTTTTTGAGCCGTCTCAGTAAAGTATTGATGTTTATTTCCGAAATCAATAATATGATTACGTATTGGAAAACACTCATTTGCTACAAGTTGACATATAATTACTGCCGTTGCTAAAGAAATTGTAAGATCTCTTGAGCAAAAAAAACGGTTAGTCACTTGTGTTTTTGAGACGGTTAAATCTTTTGTAATAAGTTGGTTGATAACCTTTTGAGCATCTTCGATGCTCAATTCTTGATCTTTGAATTGTTCTAGAGATGTTATATGAATTAGTTTTAAATCAACACTGGGGATTTCACATACATCTTTGTGTCGCCAAGCATTGTTTAAGTGAATTAGTATATATAACCATGAAGAGGCGTAATGTTTACTTAATGTGTTGTGCTTCCTTTGGTATTTATAGTCATGGATTTTATTAATAGCGTCATTGATCGCCTTAGTTTTGTGTAATGTTATGTTATTTGTATAATGGAATAAAAGTTGGTATTGTTCATATTCATAAATATCTTTATCTTTCTTTGTTGATTTTGTGGCATATGGATTTTTTATCATTTTTAAGTTGAACGTTGGTAAGCTGTTAACTTTTAATTCATGATAATAGCTATTTATAAATGCATATAAAACAAACTGATGTGTAATAGGGATTTGCTCATTAAATAATAAAAGGTTAATTTCTTTAGAAGATTTGAGATAGAGTTCTTGATTTCCTAGCGAATTAATGAGGTGCTTTGTACACTTTACTAGTTGAGATACATTTGCTTCAACTGTTAGTTTGTGTGCCTTAGATAGTTTCAATTTATTGATACAATAGCTCATCCACTGATTCTTTGTATACCAACAATTTGTAGGGAATGTGAGCTCATATATATCTAGTTGAGTTAAGAAGGAATCAGTTGGTTTACTATAGTTTAATTGAGCGATTTGTTGCTTAATTGTATCTTCTTTAATAAAGGCGTCTACTTCGGATTTTAAATAAACAAAGCTACGACGATTTTTGCTATTTAAAGCTACTTTAATTAAATAAGATGTTTTATACCTAGTGAAATACTTATCAACATGCTGAGAATAGCCTTTATTTCGAAGGTATTGTGGAGTGCAATATTTTATTTTTGCTTCTTCTTGAAGTAGCTTTAATTGGTTAATATCTGTTTTTAGATATATTGTGGTGTCTTTATAATAAAGGAAATCTAGATTTTCTTCCTTTCGAATTTGTTGGAGTTCTGTATCATTCGCATTTAAAATGTCTTTGACTTCTTTTAATGTATAATAGCTATTAATCTTAAAGGGCGCTCTGGGTTCGGTGCTGCTAAGTGAAAGCTGGGGAGTATGAACGAATAGGTGTTCAATATCTTGTTTGAAATAATAGGATAATGTGTAGTGAAATGTTAATTTTTTTATATTGTTTTTTCCAATCCAATGGTTAAGGTCTCTGTGAGTTATTTGATACTCCTGTATTACGTCATTGTTTGAAATATATTTTTCAAAGAATAGATCCAACCCGGTACGTTCAATAAATATAAACTCCCTCTCAATTGGTATTTCGAATTTTTTGTATTTAATTCCTATAGATTTACATATATGAAGAAGATTTGGGATGAAATTAACTTGTAGCTGAGAAATTTTAAATTGTTTTATACCAAATAATCTAGTAACTTTGGTGAGTTTATAATAATGTTGTTGTAGTTCACCTACTAATTTAGCGTACTTTATGAAGGATTTCTCTTCAACGAAGAACTTATTATCGGTATCAAAGAAGTACTTAAAATGCCCCAATTGCGCTATCTTGATTAAGGTCTCTACTTTTTTTGCTACATGACTATACTTAACATCCTTTACTAGCCTAGCCCCAATCAACCATGTAGATTCATTTGAGTTGGTATTGTATTTTACAGTAGCTTGTTTGAGTGTGTTGAAATCACTGATTGAAATGAATGGGTTTTTAATAGTTATCTTTACCTCGTTTATATCTGTTTTTCTTAAAATCATATGATAATCGTGTAGTGATAGATTAAGTTGTTTTAATATATCATCTCTGTGTATAAATTCTTTTAAAAAACGTAGCATGTCAATTTTTTTTATATACTCTTTGTTTCTAAATACTTTAAAATCAATTAACAATTGCTCTTTATTTTTAATAAGTCCTTCTTTATAGTGGGTAATTTTCGCATTTTTTTTTACGTGAAATACTTGTTCAATAAATGAACGAATGGATAAGTAGTTTTCGTGTATTTCACTTTCAATTTTTATATATTCTTTTATCTCTAATATTGATACGAAAGAGGTATTGTTCTCGTTCTTTATAGTAATAAACCCTTCTTTTTCAAGTTGTTGTAATTTGAATCGACTCATGTTCAAGCATTTAAATTCAGGATCAATTGCTACTGAGTTAATAGGAACCAAATCTTTTTTCACGTTTGAGCACACCATCTTTCCAGATTTTTTTAACAAGATTATCTTCAATAAATCCAATACGTTCAATAGGGATGTTTTTAATTTCGTCCATTGCTTCTTTTATAGATTCTATTGTTAGTTTTTCATCTACATAGTCCATTGCGGAGTGGATACTTCTATCACCACGCCCGATAGCAATTTGAGTAATGCTTAATCCCATATCCATCAAAAAATTTGTGAAAATACCTCTTCCTATATGTGTCCCCCAGTAAGAGTCGCTAAATAGCCTGTAATCATCATATCGTTCGGCTGTTAATAAAGATTTAAGAAAATGCTTTTTTATCTTTTTGAATCTTTTTTCGTATACTTTTCCAGACATGGCGTTCCCATCTTTATTAATGAAGAAAGCAAAAGGATTTTTTATTTCCTTTTGTTTTATTTCGAGCATCTTTCTATGTTCTTCATACACTTCCCATACCAGATCATTATCTAATATGCTTTGTCTAGTTAAATGGGTTTTAAGGTAATTTAATCGTTTTGGATACTCATTTTTTGTATCTTTTAAGTGTGAGAATAATTTATTTCGGTTATCCTGAATTTGTACAGATAGACTTTCTCTTGTAGAAGCAAAGATATCTCCTCTAGTGATGTTTACAACTTCTCCTTTTCGTAGGCCGCCATAGAACTGTAAGCAAACACCAAAGGCAATGTCAGGCGCTACTTTTCGTGCTACTTGAATAAAGTGCGCAGTAAGAGAGTATCTGTTTACACCGAAATCTTTTAACTTTGCAGTTCTTTTCTTCATGGTATCTTTTGAAGGGAATCTAGTTTGGAGGCTCGCATGTCTAAATAACGATTCAATTATAGGATTACCATTAGCATTCGTTCTTGATTTTACTTCAAAGTGTTGGTCAATTAAATCTAGTTCTTGTAAATATAGATAAAACTTAGTTAATATCCCTTCGTGCTGTAGTACTGTAGCACGTTTAAGTCCACATAATGTTAAGTGTGAAATATATTTACTTCCATGACTAAGGGTGAGGCCCCTAATCCCATCACTTTGAAGTGATGGGAAAATGTCGTTCTGCTCTTTTATCTCATTGTATATAAAATTCAGAAAACGACAAACGATATAGGCTGGTATTGTTTGTGAGTTTAATGATTTTCCCATGTATGCATATTTAATTCTTATAAAATCTGTTAGTGGATGAGGTATTGTAATGCCCGTTTGTTTATCCTGGATTCCAATAGCAATAATTCTATTTGTAACAATTATGTCTCGTATCGTTTCCTTTATAGGTATTTCTTTGACGACAAATCGGTAATTTGTTAAATTGCTGTTCATCTGAATACCCCCTTAAAAATATATTACATTAATTGAACCGGTTATAAAATACTACGTAGTAAACTATTTTGCCCTTGGGGATAAATGGATGGTCGAAATGGTTTTACCTATAAACCCTTGGTAAATAGGGAGTTATATAATAAAGGTAGGGATAAAATTTATTTTGGCCAAAACTGTACCTATATGTCTTCATAACCATCCCTCAGGAGATCCGGCGCCGAGCCGTGAAGATATTGAAGTTACAAAACGATTAGTAGAATGTGGCCAGATTATCGGAATTGAAGTACTTGATCATATCATAATAGGTGACCATAAATTCGTGAGTTTAAAGGAAAAAGGTCATATTTAAGACTATTCTTTTTACTTATTTTGTTTTATAATGTGATTTATGAGTTTTTTGTAGAAAATTATCTACAAAAAGGATGCAGATATAAAAAAACGTACTGTTTTTATAAATATAAAGTAAGAAAAATGAGTCCGTGAAAATAAGAAGGGAAGATAAATGATATGTTTGGATTTGGTGGATTTACTCGCGATCTTGGAATAGACTTAGGAACGGCGAACACGCTTGTATATGTGAAAGGGAAAGGTGTAGTTTTACGTGAACCTTCAGTAGTAGCATTACAAACTGATACGAAACAAATCGTTGCGGTAGGTAGCGATGCAAAACAAATGATTGGTCGTACACCAGGAAACGTAGTGGCACTTCGCCCTATGAAAGATGGTGTAATTGCTGATTACGAAACAACAGCAATAATGATGAAATACTACATTCAACAAGCTCAAAAATCAAATGGATTCTTCTCACGTAAACCATATGTAATGGTATGTGTACCATCTGGTATTACAGCTGTAGAAAGACGTGCAGTAATCGATGCGACTCGTCAAGCTGGTGCTCGTGATGCTTATCCAATCGAAGAGCCATTTGCAGCAGCAATTGGTGCAAACTTACCTGTTTGGGAGCCGACTGGTAGTATGGTTGTTGATATCGGTGGTGGTACAACAGAAGTTGCAATTATTTCTTTAGGTGGTATCGTAACAAGTCAATCAGTTCGTGTTGCTGGTGATGATATGGACGATTCAATCATTCAGTACATTAAGAAAAGCTACAACTTAATGATTGGTGAAAGAACAGCAGAAGCACTAAAATTAGAAATCGGTTCTGCAGGCGAGCCAGAAGGTATTGAGCCTATGGAAATTCGCGGTCGTGATTTAGTAAGTGGTTTACCTAAAACAGTACTAATTCAACCAGAAGAAATTGCAGATGCATTAAAAGATACAGTAGATGCAATTGTAGAATCAGTTAAAAATACGTTAGAAAAAACTCCACCTGAATTAGCAGCGGATATTATGGACCGCGGTATCGTATTAACGGGTGGCGGGGCATTACTACGTAACTTAGATAAAGTTATTAGTGAAGAAACAAATATGCCAGTTCTTGTTGCAGAGGATCCATTAGATTGCGTAGCAATTGGAACGGGTAAAGCATTAGACAATATCGACCTTTTCAAAACTGCTGCTCGATAATATTGCAAAATAAAAATCAATGAAATTAAGAGGGTGTGAACGTGCCACAGTTTTTCTTAAACAAAAGATTAATTGTTTTGTTAGTTAGTATTATTCTTCTCGTGGCATTGATTGGAATCTCATTGAAAGAACGGAACAGTTTATCATGGCCAGAGCAGTTTATAAAAGATACTGTCGGTGTTGTAGAACGTGTATTCCAAAAGCCAGCGAATTATGTTGCCGGATTCTTCGAGAACGTAGAAGATGTAAAGCGCACGTATGAAGAGAATAAAAAGCTGAAAGCAAAATTAGATTCTACCGCAGATTTATCTGCAGTAGTGAAAAATTTAGACGATGAGAATAAAAAACTACGAGAATTAACTGGTAAAGAAAAGTCCCGTGGTGATTATACGGAAGTACAAGCTAGTGTCGTTTCTCGTAATCCCGATAAATGGTACGATTTAGTTGGAATTGATAAAGGAGCACAGCAGGGAATCAAAAAAGATATGGCTGTTGTAACTCCGAAAGGTTTAGTTGGACGCGTAAAAAGTGTATCTCAGTTTACATCTTCAGTAGAGTTGTTAAGTTCGATGAGCCGAACAAACCGTGTTTCTGCTATTGTACAAGGACAAGAAAATATCTTTGGATTAATTGAAGGTTACGATAAAGAAAAACAACTACTTCTTTTCACAAAGATTAGCTCTGATGCAAAAGTAGAAAAAGATCAACTAGTTGTAACATCTGGACTTGGTGATATCTTCCCAAAAGGTCTTGCGATTGGGAAAATTGTTGATGTTCAGCCAGATCCATACGGTTTAACAAAAACAGCTTATGTAAAACCATCCGCTGATTTGAATGATGTAGAGCATATTATAGTTGCAAAACGTGATATGCCTACAGCGCCGTTAGAATAGGAGGGAGAGAAGAGATGATGACGATTTTAAAAAGAGCAGCTCTTCCTCTTTTGCTCCTTTTTGTTTTTTTATTTGAAAATATGTTCTCTACTGTTGTTCCAACAGACGTCTTTTGGAAAGGCAGTATAGCAGCACCGCATTTCTTTATAATTGTGTTATGTTTTATTACAGTGTACTATAGTCCGGTTCAAGGGATTTACTACGGACTATTATTTGGTTTCTTATTTGATACCGTATACACGGAACTTGTCGGTATATATATATTTGCTTATCCGATTTTAGCTTATTTAGTTTATAGTGTGATGAAAGTATTACAATTGAATTTATTTATTGTCGCTTCTATCGTACTGGCTGGCATTGCAGCATTAGAGTATTATGTGTATGGGTTTTTAACTTTGTTAGGACGTACTCACATGTCAGCATCTGTCTTTTTCACAGATCGTCTCCTTGCTACTTTATTGCTAAATGGAATTTTCTTATTAATAGTTTGTTTCCCACTGAGACGATATTTAGTGCGTCTTTCAAAAGCGATAGAAGAAAAAGAAAAAAGGATTTTCTAATTTTATGTCGAATTGAATCGGTGGGGTGAACTTTAGTGGAAGAAAAAAAGCAACAAAATGTAACGATAAAAGGGACAAAAGATGGAATAACACTTCATTTAGATGATTGCTGTTCATTCTCTGAGCTATTAAAAGAATTGGATGAAAAGCTTTCTACACATTACTATGAGAGTGACGGACGTTCTTTAATTGAAGTGCGTGTTAAAGTAGGAAATCGCTATTTAACAGAAGTACAACAAGAAGAGATTCGTACGTTAATTCGCAATAAGAAAAACCTTGTTGTAGAATCAATCGAAAGTGATGTTATAACAAAAGCAGAAGCAATAGCTTGGAAAGAAGAAACAGAAATTGTCCCTATTTCCAAAATTGTTCGCTCTGGACAAGTGTTACATGTAAAAGGCAATTTATTATTAATTGGAGATGTTAATCCAGGCGGAACGGTTATCGCTGGGGGGAATATTTTTGTCTTGGGATCATTAAGAGGAATTGCACATGCGGGGTATGATGGAGATTCAGAAGCTGTTATTGCTGCATCTATTATGAACCCTATGCAACTCCGAATTAGTGATGTGACAATGCGGGCTCCGGAAGAGAAAGAAGACGGAGCAGAGGCGGCAGAATGTGCGTACATTAATGAGAATAATCACATTGTTGTCGATCGCCTGCAACTTCTCACTCATCTTAGACCTAATTTAACAAAGTTAGAAAGGGGAATTGTATAGCTGTGGGAGAGGCAATAGTAATTACATCTGGAAAAGGCGGAGTAGGTAAAACTACAACGTCTGCGAACATTGGTACAGCCCTTGCGTTATCTGGAAAAAAAGTGTGTTTAATTGATACAGATATCGGTTTACGCAATTTAGACGTAGTAATGGGGCTAGAAAATCGTATTGTATTTGATCTTGTTGATGTCGTTGAAGGGCGTTGTCGTTTACCTCAGGCTCTTATTAAAGATAAGCGTTTTGATGATCTTTATTTATTACCTGCAGCACAAACGAGCGATAAATCGGCGGTAACACCTGAACAAATGGATGAATTAATACAAGTATTACGTCAAGATTATGATTACATATTAATTGATTGTCCTGCGGGGATTGAGCAGGGGTTTAAAAATGCAGTAGCAGGTGCGGATAAAGCAATCGTTGTAACAACACCAGAAGTATCCTCAATGCGTGATGCGGATCGTATTATCGGGCTTTTAGAGAAAGAGGATATTGAACCACCGAAACTTGTCATTAACCGTGTGCGTAGTCATATGCTTCATGAACAGGATATGTTAGACGTTGATGAAATCGTACGTACACTGTCAATCGAGCTTCTTGGAGTTGTCGAGGATGATGATGAAGTTATTCGTGCTACGAATACAGGTGAACCTGTAGCGCTGCAACCTAGTGGGAAAGCAGCAATAGCTTATCGTAATATTGCAAGACGCTTGTTAGGTGAGAATGTACCATTACAAGCATTTGAACAAGAAAAAGTATCGGTATTTACAAAGATGAAAAATTTCTTTGGAATCCGTTAAAAGCACTTCGCATAAATGCGGAGTGCTTTCTTTTTTCTTCGCATGAATATCTTCCTTCTATAACTCATACATATGTACAAACTGTATATAACTGTTTCTATTTGAATAAGGCTAACGAAAGAAAGGAGACAGTATGAAGAATAGACGTGTGGAAGAAATTAAAAAGCGGATTGCGAAAAGGAAAGCAGAGCAAGAATTGCTAGAAGAAGAGCGGTATTTTGCGGGAGGAGATTTTGATAGCGAAACGGTCTTTATTGAAGAGGGGGAGAAGGAAATTCATCCTCTATTTCGAAAAGAAGTTTTTCTCTTCAAAGTTTTGCTATCAGCAATATTAGTTCTTTCGGTTGCTATTTTATTTAAGAACGCACCTTCTTCTTTTGATGGTACTAGAGCTGTTACAGAAAAAGTTATGCAAGAAGAATTTCAATTTGCTACTATATCGAAATGGTATGAAAATCAGTTTGGAAAACCTCTCGTGTTTTTTTCTCCAAATGAGAAAAAAGAAGAGGCTATTCAGCAAAAGGATTATGCGATTCCTGCCTCTGGAAAGGTGATGCAAGGATTTCAAAAAAACGGCCAGGGTGTATTTGTTCAAACGGCTACAAATGCAACGGTGGAGTCAGTAAATGAAGGTATAGTTGTTTTTGCGGGCAAGAAAGAGGAACTTGGAAATACAGTTCAAATTCAGCACGCTGATGGCACGGAGTCATGGTATGCAAATTTAAATGATATGTCAGTAAAATTATATGATTACGTTTCAAAGAAACAAAAAATTGGGATAGTGAGTAATGATGAAAATAATAAAAATGGCAAATTTTATTTTGCAATAAAAAAGAATGAAAAATTTATTGATCCAATTCAGGTGATTTCATTTGATTAAATATAGGGATGTTTTCACGAAAATTTCTGTGCATCCGTTGTTTTGGGTTATTATTGTCATTGGTATTTTTACAGCACGTTTTAAAGAGTTACTATTACTATTTTGTATCGTTTTAGTTCATGAACTTGGGCATGCATTCGCCGCAGCGTATTATAATTGGCGTATTAAACAAATTCAGCTTTTGCCGTTTGGTGGCGTAGTTGAGATGGAAGAACATGGGAACAAATCGTTAAAAGAAGAATTAATTGTCGTTATGGCGGGGCCAATTCAGCATATATGGATGATTGCGGTCGCTTACATTTTGTATAAAGCAGGCTGGGTAACTGACGATTTGTACCATTTCTTTGTATGGAATAATGTCATTATTTTAGGGTTTAATTTATTGCCTATTTGGCCACTTGATGGTGGAAAAGTATTATTTAATGTATTATCATATCGTTTTCCCTATTTACAAGCACATGAAAAGATGATGAAATTGTCATGTGTTTTTTTTAGTGTAATATTAGGATGGCAGTTACTTTGGAATAGTAATAACATTATGATGTGGGTATTACTCGTTTTTCTAGCGATTTCTTTATATCAAGAATGGAAACAAAGACGGTACGCATTTATGCGTTTTTTATTAGAGCGTTATTATGGGAATAAAAGAGATATTGAAAAAATAGCACCTATTGAGGTGAAAACGGAAGATCATTTATATACGATTTTCACAAAATTTCGCAGAGGATATAAACACTCTATTATCGTCCATGGAAAATATAAAGAGCATTACACATTGGACGAAAATGAATTGTTGTATGCGTATTTTGCTGAAAAACGAACAACTTCATCTGTTGAAGAATTAATTGGTTAGTGTTGACGACGACACTAACCTTTTACCGCGCATTAACGGGCAGTAAAACTCCCACCTCAAAATGTGGCTGGAGCAAAGAAGTTAGGTGGGAGATTAACTGCCCGTAAACGCCCGATTGGTTCAACTAATAATCAGTGGGGGATGAACAAAACCCCCACTGATTAAAGTTTCACTTTATATTGTAAGGAAAAGAAATGAAAAGTGAGGAAAGAATTTTGAAGACGTTATATATTAACTACACTGGTTCGGAAAAGCGTGTTGCGATAGAAGAGAAACAAAAAATTGTAGAGCTTTTATGGAAACGGAATGAAGAGCAGGAGATTGTCGGACATATTTATGTTGGGCGTATCGTAAGAACAATTGCTGGAATGAACGCAGCCTTTGTAAATATCGGATTAGAAAAACATGCATATCTTTCATTTGATGATGTACCATCTTCATATCGCATACATGAAGGACAGGCGATACTTGTACAAGTTGTGAAAGAGGCAATTGATACGAAGGGGCCAAAATTAACGGCGAAGATAGAATTTACCGGAAAATATGTCGTTTACATGCCCTATGATGACATGCGCGCTGTTTCTCGAAAAATAAAAAATAATAAAAGAAGACAACAGTTACTGGGAATTGAAGTAGAAGGAACAGGTGGATACATTTTCCGTTCTGCTTCTGAAAAAGGAACAATCGATGAAATACAAGCTGAAATGCAAAGGTTGCAGCAGTTATATGAAGAGTTAAAAAGAAAAGAAGATCAAGGGAAGGCGCCCTTACTACTTCATCAACCAGCGACGTTTTTAGATCGTGTATTTCAGGAGAACCCAATTGAAACAATTGAAAAAATAGTTGTAGATACGAGAAGTATAGTAAAAGAATTAGAAGAAAAAGTAGGGAAAGAAAGAGTATCCTTTTATAATGAAAAATCTTCGATGTTTAACCATTTTGGAATAGATCGTGAAATCGAGAAAGCACTTCAAAAAATTGTGTGGCTACCAAATGGTGCCTATCTAATTGTAGAACAAATGGAGACGATGACTGTAATTGATGTGAATACAGGTAAATTTACTGGAAAACAAAATTTACAAGATACCGTATTTCGCACAAATGAAATGGCTGCTGAAGAGATTGCTCGCCAATTAAGACTTCGTGATATTGGCGGGATGATATTAATTGATTTTATTAATATGAAAAGACGGGAAGATAAAGAGAAGGTAAGAGAGCGTTTAATGATAGCTTTACAAGATGATCGCACATATACAAGAGTGCTTGGGTTTACAGAGTTAGGTATTTTAGAGATGACGCGTAAGCGCAAGAAACATTCGTTACGTGACGTATTATTAGAAGAGTGTGCGCCTTGTAAAGCGACAGGTTACGTTATATCTAATGAAACAATTGCGTATGAGCTAGAGAGAGAGCTTATTACTTATGGTAATATAGAGGATGAAGCTGTATTGATTGGTGCTTCAAAAAAAGTACAAAAACATTTTTCACAAAAAGAATTACAAAAAAATATTCCATTTGAAATTTATTTCAAAGATGATATTATCGAAAAGTACGCTATTATCCGTTTTGGAAGTAAGAAAGAAATTGTAGAACGGAAAAAATAGTTAGCAGAACATTCATTGACAACAGTCAATGAGTCATGGTAATATTTTTATGTTATAGTTTATAGCACCTAAACTGCTATATGCTACAACCGCACAAGACAGGTTCCCTAAAGACATTTTATGTCTACCTCGTTTTTGGCGAGTCTTAGTAATTAAGAGGAGGTGCAAGTATGTACGCAATTATCGAAACAGGTGGAAAACAAATTAAAGTTGAAGCTGGTCAAGCAATCTACATTGAAAAATTAGATGTTGAAGCTGGTGAAACTGTTACTTTTGACAAAGTTCTTTTCGTTGGTGGCGAAAACGTGAAAGTTGGTAGCCCAGTTGTAGAGGGTGCAACAGTTACTGCGAAAGTTGAAAAACAAGGTCGCGCTAAGAAAATCATCGTTTTCAAATACAAAGCGAAAAAGAACAATCGTAAGAAACAAGGTCATCGTCAACCTTACACTAAGCTAGTAGTTGAAGCTATCAACGCTTAATTCTGGTTAAGATGATTAAGATTACGATAAGTCGCACGAAACTAGGAAGTATCCGATCATTTAAAATGACTGGACATGCCAATTATGCGCCACATGGACAAGATCTTGTCTGTGCTGGAACTACAGCGGTTGTGTTTGGTTCTATAAATGCAGTGGAAGAACTTTGTAATGTGCAGGCAACTATTGAACTCGGAAGTGATGGCGGATTCTTGACGTATGAATTGCCTAATGATTTAGATGTTCATACAGCAGAAAAAGCACAAATACTTTTAGAAGGATTGGTTGTTTCACTTAAGACGATTGAACTTGATTACGGAAAGTATATCCGTTTAATAGAAAAAGTGCAGGAGGTGTAACGTATGTTAAGATTAGATCTTCAGTTTTTCGCATCTAAGAAAGGTGTAGGTAGTACAAAGAACGGTCGTGACTCTCAGTCAAAACGTCTTGGTGCTAAACGCGCAGATGGTCAAACGGTTTCAGGTGGTTCAATTCTTTACCGTCAACGCGGTACAAAAATTTATCCAGGTGTTAACGTTGGTCGTGGTGGCGATGACACTTTATACGCGAAAGTTGACGGCGTAGTACGCTTTGAGCGTCTTGGTCGTGACCGCAAACAAGTGAGCGTATATCCTGTTGCTCAAGAAGCATAAGAACTCACGGAAAACTCTAACCTGAGTGCAGGTTAGAGTTTTTCTATATTAAGGGGTATCTAAATGAATGAAAAATGGACAATTATAGATGCGTTGAGCCACTCGAGACATGATTGGCTCAATCGTTTGCAGATGGTTAAAGGAAATCTTTCCCTTGGAAAAGTGGAAGAGATTCATAGGCTCATCGATCGTTTTGTCCAAGAAGCGAGACAAGAATCCAATCTGATGGGGCTATCAATGCCTTTATTTTCAGAGTGGATTTTAACATATAATTGGAAACAGCAGCCGTGCTTATTGGAGTACGAAGTATTAGGGAAATTACATAACTTATCTCATCTAGATGAGACTGTATGTACATGGACGAATCAGTTTTTCTTAATGCTTCAGCATAGTTTAGACGTATATGTTGAAAATTATGTTTGTATCACAATTGAAAGTGACGCGGAGAATGCTCGTTTCTTTTTTGATTTTCGTGGAAAGCTAACGAATGTAGAAGAACTACAAACGTGGCTTGCGAACGAAAATGATAAATGGTATTCCATTTCTTATACAGTACGAGACGAAGAAGTCTCAGTTATATTACAACTAATCGAAAAAAGTGTGGTGAAATAATGTTTGTAGATCAGGTCAAGATATATGTAAAAGGCGGCGACGGTGGTAACGGAATGGTTGCGTATCGTCGTGAGAAGTATGTACCTAAAGGTGGCCCAGCAGGTGGCGACGGTGGTAAAGGTGCAGATGTTGTTTTTGTTGTTGAGGAAGGCTTACGTACATTAATGGACTTCCGCTACCAACGTCATTTCAAAGCTGATCGCGGTCAGCACGGAATGAGTAAAGGTCAGCACGGTCGTAAATCTGAAGATTTAATCGTAAAGGTTCCACCAGGAACAATAGTGAAAGATGAAAAAACAGGTGAAATTCTTGCCGATTTAGTAACGCATGAACAAACAGCTGTAATCGCAAGAGGTGGCCGTGGTGGCCGTGGTAATTCACGTTTCGCAACAGCGACGAACCCAGCGCCAGAAATCGCTGAGAACGGGGAACCAGGTCAAGAACGTGATGTCACGCTAGAACTTAAAGTGCTAGCAGATGTTGGACTTGTTGGATTCCCAAGTGTAGGTAAATCTACATTATTATCTGTTGTATCATCAGCGCGTCCGAAAATTGCAGAATATCACTTTACAACAATCGTTCCGAATCTTGGTGTTGTTGAAACTGGTGATAACCGCAGCTTCGTTATGGCTGACCTTCCTGGACTAATTGAAGGCGCACACTCCGGCGTTGGACTTGGACACCAATTCTTACGTCATATCGAACGTACACGTGTAATTGTGCACGTTATCGATATGTCTGGTTTAGAAGGACGTGAGCCATATGAAGATTATGTCACAATCAATAATGAACTAAAAGAATACAATATGCGTTTAACTGAGCGTCCACAAGTTGTTGTTGCAAACAAAATGGATATGCCAGATGCAGAAGAAAACTTACAAGCATTTAAAGAGAAATTGGGAGACGAAGTGAAAATTTTCCCAATCTCAGCTGTAACGAAACAAGGTGTTCGTGACTTACTATTTGAAGTAGCGAACTTATTAGAAACAACACCAGAATTCCCAATGTACGATGATGTAGAAGAATCTGAAGCAAGTGTAATGTACAAATTTGAATCTGAATCTAATTTTGAAATTACACGCGAAAGTGATGGCACATTTGTTATTTCTGGTTATGACATTGAGAAAACATTCAAGATGACAGACTTCTCACGTGATGAATCTGTACGCCGATTTGCTCGTCAAATGCGTGGAATGGGTATTGATGAAGCCCTTCGTGCACGTGGTGCAACAGACGGAGATATTGTAAAAATTCTTGAATATCAATTTGAATTTATCGATTAAGACTGCCGAAATATGGCGGTCTTTTTTTTTCGTTATTTGAGTCCAGTAAAAACCCAATTCATATAGGTGAACCATAAGTCGATATAGGAAAAAATCCCCATTGATTAAAGTTTCAATTTATAATAGAAAAAGGAGTGATTTTAGAAGAATATTTTATGGGGAGAAAAGGAATATGTATAAAATATTAATTGTAGAAGATGATGAAAAAATTGCAGAGATATTAGAGGAGCATTTAGAAAGGTATGGATATCAATCTTTCAGAGTGAGCGATTTACGGCATATAAAAGATGAGTTTGTAAAAGTAAGTCCTCATCTTGTGTTACTTGATATTAATTTACCATACTTTGATGGCTTCTACTGGTGCCGCCAAATCCGCACTGTATCGAATGCGCCGATTATTTTTGTTTCTGCAAGAACAGGGGAAATGGATCAAGTAATGGCGATTGAAAATGGCGGAGATGATTACATTACGAAGCCATTCCATTTAGATATCGTAATGGCAAAGGTGAAAAGTGCACTCCGCCGCGGGTATGGTGAGTATGCTTTGGCCGCAGAAAGTGACTGCTTAGGTGTTAATGGATTGTTATTATTCCCATCACAGCACACAGTAGAGTGGAAAGGTCAACAAACGGAACTTACAAAAAATGAGTTTTATTTATTAGAATGTTTAATGAAACAAGCAAATCAATACGTGACACGTGAAGAGCTGTTAGAGGCTTTATGGGATGAAGTAGCTTTTGTTGATGATAATACATTAACCGTGAATGTAAAGCGTGTAAGGAAGAAACTTGAGGAGTTAGGCATTAAAAATGCAATTGTAACGAAACGCGGATATGGTTATGCACTTCTTACAGAGTGGGGCGAAGGGCATGAAGGTTAAAAATTACCTCATGGACCGTTTTTCTTTACTTCTTTCTTATATTATTAGCCTTTGTTTATTTGGGCTCGTTTTGCAGTTGCAAAGTCTTTTAGAAAAAAGATCCATTGATTGGAGTACGTGGTTATATGGGCTTTTATTAGGGACAGTTGTATTTACTGTATACCTCATTTACGATTATCGAAAACGAAGTGTATTTTTAAAAAGAATCGAAAAATATGTTGCTAGCGGAAATACATTACACGACTCTTTACTTATTGATACTTCTTATACGTCAGAGCAAGAAATGGTTGTTGAAGCGTTTACGCTATTAAGGCAGCAATATATGAATGAAGTTCATAAGCAGCATGCAAAAGAGCAACAGCAAATGATTTTTATGAACCAGTGGATCCATCAAATGAAAACACCAGTATCCGTTATTGAATTATTGTTACAGAAATATGGTAAGGAGCATCGTGAAGCAAGGGGAACGATTGAAAGTATTCGTGAAGAAAATAACCGTATTTTAAATGGGTTAGATTTAGCGTTACATATGGCAAGGTTAGATCAATTTTCGAAAGATTATAAAGTAGAAGTAGTAAATGTGATAGATATCATCAGGGGTATTATTAATGAAAATCGAAAATCTTTCATTCAATCGTCGGTATTTCCGAAAGTAATGTTTGATGAAGATACTTGTATGGTTGCATCTGATAGAAAATGGCTAAGTATTGCTATAGGGCAAATTGTTGTAAATGCAATTAAGTATACGAAAATTTCAGAAGCAGAGAAAAAGGAAATTCAATTTCAAATTGAAGAGAAAGACCAAAAGGTGTTACTACATATTAAGGACAATGGAATTGGTATTCCAGAGCAAGATGTAAAGCGTATATTTGACCCATTCTTTACGGGAATAAATGGCCGTAAAACGAGAGAAGCAACTGGAATGGGCTTATATATTACGAAGGAAATTTGTGATAATTTACATCACGGTATGTATGTGCAATCGGGTGAAGGGGAAGGAACAACATTCACGTTCCAATTTGCAAAAGATGAAGAATATCATACATTAATGAGAAAAATGACAAAACTGTAAGATAACAAAACGTTTTGTAAGGGAAATCACTCGTTTCTTTTTCTTATTTTTCTTATAGTAAATGTAAGAAGAAAACACATAGGGGGATTAGAAATGAGTGTTCTTGAAGTAAAAGGATTAACAAAAGTGTACCAATCAAAAGGTTCAGTAGCGACGACTGCTTTAAACGATATAAATTTTAAAATAGAAGAAGGCGAATTTGTAGGAATTATGGGGCCTTCAGGGAGCGGGAAAACAACGCTTTTAAATTTATTAGCAACAATTGATAAGCAAACTTCAGGTCATGTGCTTGTAAATGGTGAAGAAATTAATCAAATGCGTGCTGCAAAATTAGCGGAGTTTCGCCGTACACATCTAGGATTCATTTTCCAAGATTTCAACTTACTTGATACATTATCGATTAAAGAAAATATTATTTTGCCGCTTGTAATGGCGAAGAAATCTGTAAAAGAAATTGATGCGAAAGTACTTGAAATTGCGAGGTTTTTAAACATCGAAGAAATTTTAAATAAAAAAGTATACGAAGTATCAGGTGGACAACAACAACGTGCAGCAGCTGCAAGGGCGATTATTCATGAACCAACATTAATTTTAGCGGATGAGCCAACAGGAAACTTAGATTCTAAGTCAGCGAAATCATTAATGGGAGCACTTCAAGATTTGCATGAGCAAAAGAAAGTAACGATTGCAATGGTAACACATGATCCAGTAGCCGCTAGTTATTGCGAACGTATCCTTTTCATACGTGATGGAGAGATTTTTTCAGAAATACATAAAGGAAGAACGAAGCAAGCCTTTTTCCAAGAAATTTTAGACGTACTTGCGATGCTAGGAGGAGAATATCATGAACTTTCGCCAGCTCGCGCTTAATAACGTAAAAGGAAATTGGCATAATTATAAAGCGTTTCTTATTAGTAGTTGTTTATCGATTGTCGTATTTTTCATGTATGCTTCCTTCATTTATCATCCAGATGTCGTAAGCGGTAATATTAGTATGAAGACGATGATTACAAAAGGATTAGAATCGATGAATTATATTGTGGTCATCTTCTCAGCACTCTTTATTTTATATGCGAATTCAACATTTTTACGAGCAAGAAAAAAAGAATTCGGTTTATTAACATTAATAGGCGGAACGAAGTCTCAACTTGGCCGAATGATTATATTAGAGCAATTGATGTTAGGGAGCATTGCCATTGTAGTAGGTATTGGGATTGGAATGCTTTGTTCAAAACTATTTTTCCAAGCATTAAGCGTATTATTGAAAATAGATAAAACACTTCCGCTTGTGTGGAATAGTAAAGCAGTTTTGATTACAGCTGGCATATACTTTATCCTCTTTATAATCCTATCATTGTTTAGCGTTTGGACAGTAGGACGCTTGCAAATTATTGACTTATTAAGAGAGGCAAGAAAGCAAAAAGTAGAGCCTTTTGCATTTACATCGTTATGTGTAGTTGGTATAGGCTGTATTATTGCTGCATATGTTCTTTGTTTCCAAGTAACAATTATGAATTTTATGATGTATTTCTTACCGATTGTAGGACTGACAATTGGCGGAACATATTTACTATTTACACAAGGTAGTACAGTCATATTAAAAGCGTTGCAAAAAAGAAAACAATCATTTTATACATATCCAAACATGTTAGTCCTTAGCAATCTTATTTATAAAATGAAAGATAATGCTCGTTTTCTATTTGTAATTTCTATCATTACGGCGGTTGTATCTTCAGCAGTTGGTACACTGTACGTATATTTTGAAAATATGAGTGCGAAAACGATAGATATTACGCCTCATGCTATTTCATATGAGGAAAAGGGACTAAATACACATAACATTATTAATGAAGATACAGTACAAGAAATTATAAAAAAACATGGATTTGAAGATGCACGAGAATTAACTTTTGTAAAACTACCTGCAACGCAGAAGGTAACGTTTTTTAACAGTGAGCATGAAGTACCAACTGCAATTATTTCAGAGAAAGTATATAATGCGGAAGTGAGTAAACAAAAAAGGGAAGAAATTAGAGAAGTTCATAATGCACCAGGTAGTGCGACGATGATCATGAGTGATATGACAAATGATATGGTGAAGATAGATCGTACGAAGCCATATGAAGTTACAATGAATGGCCAAAAACAGTTTGTTCAGCTAAATGAACCAACTTCATATTCGGTGTTTAATGATGACGATTATCTCATTGTGAATGATCAAGATTTTGAGAAATATGCAAAGCTCGTACCAGATGAAGAAAAGACGAAATATTACGGCTATTATATTGAAGATTGGAAAAGTACAGAAGAACTTGTGCTAGATTTGAAAAAGGGAATTGCACCAGAAAAACAAGGAGAATTGAAAAGCTCAGTGCTTGCTTATAAAAATATAAGAGAAGCAGGAGCAATTACAATGTTCATCGGCTTCTTCGTAGCAGTACTGTTCTTCTTCTTTGCTTGTAGCATGACATACTTTAAATGGTTTAATGATAAAGAACAAGATCGTATTCAATTTAAGTCATTAAAAAGAATTGGTATGACAGATAAAGAAATTCGTAAAATTGCAATTCGTCAGATGGGTGTTATCTTCTTTATCCCAATTTTAATCGGTACAATTCATAGTGGGTTTGCTCTTCATACGTTAGGGAAAATGCTTTATATCGATTTATGGAAATCAGGTGCGATTGTAATAGGGGCTTATATTTTAGCTTCTGCCATTTACTTTATGATCGCGCAAAGAGGATATTTAAAACACGTGAAAAGCTAGGGAAACCTCTAGCTTTTTGCCTATGTAGTAAGGTACAGGAGGACGATAGATGAACATTCGGCAACTAGCGCTACAAAATATAAAGGGAAATTGGCGTAATTATAAAGTGTTTTTCTTAAGTAGTTGTTTTGCAATATTTGCTTCTTATGCATACATGTCTGTCATTGTACATCCGTATATGCAAGAGACGATGTGGTATCAAAATGTACGCTGGGGACTTATCATATGTAACGTTATAATTATTTCTTTTTTCGTCATATTTATTTTGTACTCTACTTCTATTTTCATAGAAGCACGTAAGAAAGAATTAGGGTTATATATGTTAATGGGAGCGACGAAGTCTAACGTAATAGGAGTGATTATGACCGAGCAAATATTGATCGGAATTTTCGCTAATATTTTCGGTATTGGGCTGGGCATGATTTCTTTAAAACTCTTTTTTATGGTATTTAGTATGTTACTTCATCTTCCGAAAGAACTCCCTGTCATATTTGACATGAGAGCGATTGGTGTAACGTTTGTTACATATATGCTTGTCTTTGTTCTGTTATCTTTTATAAGTGCTTTACGTATATGGAATATAAAAATCATACGGTTATTAAAAGAATTTCGAACAGATAAACGAGAGAGGAAAACATCAAAGTGGCTTTGTTTATTCGGTTTTGCTTGTTTAGGGACGGGATATGCGTTAGCGCTACAAGTGACGATGACAACGATAGCATTATACTTTTTTCCGGTTGTTATACTCATTTCTTTTGGGACGTATTTCTCATTTACACATGGCGCTACACAAATATTAGAAGTGATAAAAAGAAATAAAAGGATTATGTATACATATCCGTATTTATTTATAGTGAATCAATTGTCACATCGAATGAAGGAAAATAGTCGCTTTTTCTTTCTATTGTCTATGGCAACAACGTTTGTCGTTACGGCGACAGGTACGGTGTTCTTATATTTTTCTAGCATGCAAGATATGTGGCGTGGCGGAGGAGTACACTCATTTTCATACATAGAAAAAGGCACTTCTGCTCATGAAGTTTTCGAGAAAGACAAGGTTGAAAACTTATTACATCAATATGGATATGATGATTTTCAATCTATGAGTTTTGTTGGAGTGTATGCATCCTTTCAGTCCAATAAGGGAGAAACAGAGGTAGCACCGCTTATAAAGGAAAGTGAATACAATCAAGAGGCAAGAAAACAAAAACAGAAAATGTATTATCCTAAAAAAGGAACAGTTACACTTGTCTATTATAATAAACGCAATTATCCAAATGTATATAATCAAAAAGAGATTCAATTGCAAGTAATGAATCAAGCGTATCCATTCGCATTTAACGGTCAGAAAGAAGGGGTACAATTTAACTATCACCCTTCATACATTAATGGTCTGTTTTTTGTCATGAATGATGAAGATTTTAACAGTATAGCAAATACAATTCCGGATTCTGAAAAAATGATATATAGAGGGTATACATTACCAAATATCGAAAATACGAAGGAATTAAACGAAGCTTTACGGAAACATATGAAACATGATACAAATGATGCGTTTCGAAGTAATATGGAATTATATGTGAATATGAAAGAAGGTGGTGATATTACTCTATTTATAGGCTCATTCATTAGCATATTATTCTTCCTTACGTCATGTAGCATCGTATATTTTAAATGGTTTCATAATATTGCATCCGATCGAAAGCAGTACGGGGCGCTCTCTAAACTTGGAATGACGAAGGAAGAAGTGTGGAAGATTTCTCGTTGGCAATTGTGTATGCTATTTTTTGCGCCAATTATAGTAGGGAGTATGCATAGTGCAGTTGCGTTATATACGTTTCATAATACTCTTTTTATGGACGGATCATTAAGAAAAGTGGGATTGTTTATTCTGTTTTACATTGCTGCATGTATCATCTATTTCTTCTTCGCTCAAAGAGAATACAAGAAACATTTAGACTAGCGAATGCTAGTCTTTTTTTAATATTCGAAATTCTCATAGAAGAATATTAAAAAGTATGGTATAACAGTAAGAAAACGAAAAAGAGGGAAAAGACGATGATTCGAGTAGGATATTTAGGACCAGAAGCGACATTTACAAATATGGCGGTGAGTCGTTTTTTTCCGGAAGCAGAGCATGTACCGTATCGAACGATTCCGGATTGTATTGATGCAGCTGCAAATGAAAATGTAGATTATGCGGTCGTACCGTTAGAGAATGCCATAGAAGGTTCAGTTAATATAACGGTTGATTATCTCGTACATGAGCAGCCACTTTCCATTGTAGGAGAAATTACAGTGCCAATTCAGCAGCATTTACTCGTACACCCGCAGTACGAAGAAGTGTGGAAAGAAGTATACGCTGTACATTCTCATCCGCATGCCATTGCACAGTGCCATAAATTTTTAAATGAGGAATTAAAAGGGGTAACCGTTCGCGATATGACATCAACAAGCGCTGCTGCGCAATATGTGAAAGAACATCCTGAAGAAAAAATTGCAGCTATTGCAAATGAAGCAGCGGCAGAAAAATACGGATTAACAATTGTAAGGCGTGATATTCATACGCATAAAAACAATCATACACGTTTCCTTGTTCTCCATAAGAAAAAGAAAGCAGTACTCCCAAATAACGGAGAAAACCGAGGAGAGAAAACGACGCTTATGATAACGTTACCTGCTGATTACGCAGGGGCACTATATCAAGTGTTATCAGCTTTCGCATGGAGAAAATTAAACTTATCAAAAATCGAATCTCGCCCGATGAAAACAGGTCTTGGAAATTACTTTTTCTTAATCGACGTAGATAAAGCATATGATGACGTATTATTGCCAGGCGTAATGATGGAACTTGAAGCACTCGGGTTTTCTGTTACTGTGCTGGGGAGTTATTCTTCTTATTGGTTGTAAGGGGAGTGTTTGTCTTATTTTGTAGTTAAGTCGATATAATTTCGGTCACTAGTATACCGTATGATAGATAAATAGAGTCCCACCTATAAAAGGTGGGATTTATTATTTTAACTTCGCAAGACGATCCTCTAACTGACCACGCCAAATCTCGGCTAGTTCTGGAACAGCAAGAACCTTCTCAATGCCATCTTTATCTTTCCTATTATGAAAATAAATTTCGTTAGAGAACAAAACAGATACATTGTTTGATGGACGCTCTAATAATGTAATTTTAGAATCTTGACGTACAGTACCTTCTTGAAGAACGCGGCATAAATAACCAGTATATCCAGTTGCTACAATGCGTGGCAAAATGCCAGGAATACCAAGGCGTTTTGAAATTGTACTACAAGGTACTCTCGCTTGTGTTACTTGAATGATTGCTTCACCTAGTTGATATGTATCTCCGATGCAAACATCACGCTCTAACATATTTGTTACCGTAATGTTTTCGCCAAATGTGGAAGCTGGAAGCGTAGTTTGAAATTCTTCTTCCCATAGTGCGTAATGCTCGTGTGGGTACACACAAACTGCGCGGTCAGGTCCCCCGTGATGTTTTAAATCTGCTACATCATCACCACGGAATCCGTCTTTTGAGAGGAAGGCCTCTTCTGTAGGATCTTTACATATACCTGTTATCATTTCTTTATCTTCGCCATATTTCATTTGTTTCGGTTTACCGGTGCTAAAGTGAACGAGTTCAATTCCCATATTTGACCCCCTTTACAATTGATTACAATATTATATCACTAAAAAAGCACAGAGAATGATAAAAAACTCTGTGCTTTACATTAATAAACGAGAAATCCAGCGCGGTCTAGTGCCTCGCAAGCGGCATCTAATTTCTCTTTAGAATCTGCTTCAATTGTATGTAAGTGAATACCATCTGTTAGTTGCGAAAGATAGGAAGCGTTTGTGTTTTCGATTTTTTGTAAATATTGCTCTACATCAAAGCGATTACTTACCATAATTGATGCTGTTAAATCGCCGTATACAGGATGCTCAACTTTTACGTCTTTAATCGTAATGCCGTGGTCAACTAACATAGTAAGTTCTTGACGTACTTCTGCCGGTTTATGTTGGCATACGATTACGCGTTCAAAAGCTTGTTGTCTTGTTTGTGGTTTTAAATATAAATACCCTTGTGCAGTCGCAATAATTGGTTCATTTCGTGCTTTTAGTAAGGAAATGTCTTGAACGATAACTTGCCTACTTACGTTTGTCTTTTTAGATAGCTCATTCCCCGATAACGGTTCATTTGCAGCAAGAAGCCACTCAAGGATGAGTTGTCGTCTTTCTTCGCCTAAAATCTTTTTTTGATCATTTTGTTTCATTATGATTTAACACCTCTATAAAATTGATTTCCAATTGTGTGTAGTGCATGAATAGTTGTATCAATTTGTTCTTTCGTTGTGTGATGTCCGAAAGAAAAGCGGACATATTGTTTTGCCTCTTCATACGTTTTTCCAATTGCAAGCATTGTTTTTGAAGGGTCTTGTTTACCGACTTGGCAAGCACTTCCAGTTGAAATGGCTATACCATGACGGTTACATTCTAACATTGTATACTGACCTTCTATTCCTTTTATTGTAACCCCAATAATATGTGGTAAACAAGAAGTAGAATGTCCTTTCACTTCAATTTCTAGAGGAAGTGTTTGTAATTGCTCTAAAAAATAAGATCGTAATTGTTTAAAACGGAAGCTCTCTTCCTTTTGATTCTTTAATATATGCTCTGCGGCTGTTAAAAAAGCAGCAATTCCAGGAACGTTCACTGTACCAGGGCGAAAGCCTTTTTCATGAGAAGTTCCCGGAAATACTTGTTCCCAGCGAACTTGCGGATTTATATAGCAAGCTCCAACTCCTTTTGGTCCGTATATTTTATGAGCTGAAACAGAGAGACTATCAATCTCCATCGCTTTAACGTCTATTGGAAGTTTACCAAACGTTTGAACACAATCCGAATGAAATAAAACATTATATTTTTTTAAAAGTGCTCCGATCTCTGCAATGTTTTGAACGGTCCCGATTTCAGAGTTTCCGTGCTGTATACTTGCTAGAGCAGTATCTTCTGTAATAGCTGCTTCTAAATCTACTAAATGAATTATCCCACTTTTATCCACAGGAATCTCAGTAATAGTATAACCTTGCGATTGTAAGGATTGGAAATAACTTCGAATCGATGCGTGTTCCATAGGTGTCGTAATAATGTGCTTTCCATTTCTAGCATTTAGAAGGGATTGAATCGCAAGGTAGTTAGATTCTGAACCGCCGCTTGTAAAGAATACACCTTGTTCCTTACCCCCAATCATTTCTGCAAATGTTTCTCTACAAACTTGTAATAAAGATGATGCACTTCCGCCGATATCGTGTAAACTTTGTTCATTTCCGAAATATGTTTTTGCCGCTGCTATATATGTTTCTAAGGCTTCTTCGCTCATAGGTGTTGTCGCTGCATAATCTAGATATATCATCATGTAATTTCCTCTCTTCAGTAAGAGTGACATTTGTTTTCGTTTTTAGAATGGTAGTGAAAATAAGAATTGTAAAAAAACTCTTGTCATTATTTTAAAACTATGTAAATATAGGTGTCAAGACAGTTGAAAAGTGTAAAGTAGGAGGCAACAATTATGCCAAGTGCAGATGTCTTGATTATCGGAAGCGGCGTTGCAGCGCTTCGTGTTGCGAAAGAGCTTTGTCACGAAAAGAATGTGATAATTATCACAAAAAAAACAGGACGTAATAACAATACACATTTAGCTCAAGGAGGAATTGCAGCAGCTGTTGCTACATATGACGATCCGAGTGGGCATTTTGAAGATACATTAGTGGCAGGTTGCCATTATAACAACGAAGAAGCAGTTCGTTATTTAGTTGAAGAGGGACCGAAAGAAATAAGTAAGCTTATTACGAATGGAATGAAATTTGATGGGGATGAAAAAGGGATCCACCTTGGTAAAGAAGGGGCGCATCGAAAACGGCGCATTTTACATGCCGGAGGAGATGCAACTGGTAAAAATCTATTAGAGCATTTAATACAAGAAGTAGTTCCGAACGTTACTGTCGTTGAGCATGAAATGGTACTCGATTTTATTATAGAAAATAATAAATGCATAGGAGCTTTAACGCGAAATAGTGAAGGGAAGCTGAAGCGTTACTATGCTGATAATACGGTGTTAGCATCAGGAGGAATAGGTGGTTTGTACGCCTTTACATCGAATGATGAGACAATTACAGGCGATGGACTTGCGATGATATATCGAGCTGGGGGAGAACTTGTTGATTTAGAATTTGTACAATTTCATCCGACGATGTTATACGTGGACGGGCGATGTTGTGGTCTCGTTTCTGAAGCAGTCCGTGGTGAAGGAGCTGTCCTTATAAATGGAAAAGGACAGCGTTTTATGATGGATATACATCCTGGGAAAGATCTCGCACCGCGTGATGTAGTGGCAAGGGCTATTCATGAACAACTTCTTGCAGGTGAAAAAGTGTACTTAAACATCGAAACCATTCAAAACTTTGAACAACGTTTTCCGACCGTCTCATCATTATGTAAAAAGAATGGTATTGATTTAAAAGAAAATTCTATTCCGGTCGTACCGGGCGCTCATTTTCATATGGGCGGCGTGAAGACGAATTGTGACGGAGAGACGTCCATTTCAAACTTATATGCGGTCGGTGAAGTGGCTTGTAATGGGGTTCATGGTGCGAATAGATTGGCGAGTAATTCATTATTAGAAGGTCTTGTGTTTGGAAGACGAATAGGAAAACACATTTTAGCTAAGCCAGCAGAGGAAAGAAAAAATGTGCCGGAAGAGAGAGGGAAAAGTTTTATAGCTCTTAATGATTTACCGTTGAAAGAAGAAATACAAGAATACATGATGAAATATGTTGGGATTGTGCGAACTGAGAAAAATTTATCATATGCTCAGAGATGGTTTAGTAGGTACGGTGTGCGAAATATGATTTTACAATATGATGCACTTACAAATGAAGAGATAACGCTTATTAATATGTTAACAGTTTGTGAGCTTATAACAGTATCAGCTTTGCAAAGAGAAGACAGTGTTGGTGGTCATTATCGCATTGATTATCCAGAAAGAAATAGCGTGAAAAAAGAGATTATCCGAGTGAGAAGAAAACTACAACTTGTTTAATAAGGGGAAGAGGGATTTTATGAATACGTTAAAAGTTAAGGAAGCATTAAATCGATTTTTTCTAGAAGATATAGGAGAAAGAGATGTAACATCTCAGCTTATCTTTCCCGATAATGCACTTGCGAAAGGAACGTTTCTTGTAAAGGATACAGGGGTATTTGCAGGGTGCTTAGTAATTGAAGAAGGATTTAAATTAATTGATCAGAGAATTGAAGTTGAACTTCATAAAAAAGATGGGGATCTTGTAGAAAAAGGCGAAATAATTGCAACCGTGCAAGGCCCAATCGCATCATTATTAACGGCAGAGCGCGTTATATTAAACGTTATTCAGCGTATGAGCGGGATAGCGACGATGACACGTAAGGCGGTTTTTGCTTTAGATAGCAGTCATACACGCATTTGTGATACGAGAAAAACGATGCCAGGACTACGTATGTTTGATAAATATGCTGTAGTATGCGGGGGCGGATTTAACCACAGATTCGGTTTATATGATGGTGTCATGATTAAAGACAATCATATTGCTTTTGCTGGCTCGATTACAAAAGCTGTTACATCGGTGAAAGAAAGATTGGGACATATGGTGAAAGTAGAAGTCGAAACAGAGACAGAGGCGCAAGTGAGAGAAGCAGTAGAGGCCGGCGCAGATGTTATTATGTTCGATAATCGTACGCCAGAAGAGATTCGTGAGTTTTCAAAAATTGTACCAAGTGCCATCGTTACGGAGGCTTCAGGTGGTATTACAATTGAAGATTTATCAAAATACGGAAAAACAGGGGTAGATTATATTTCACTTGGAGCGTTAACACATTCAGTGAAAGCACTTGATATTAGTTTTAATATTGAGGCCTAATGAGAGTGGTTTAGAGGGGGAGAATCATAAATGGGTATTTTAGAGAAAGTTCAGCCAATCGAAGTAATGTTACCAGAGCGTTATCAAATGATGTCTACATTAGAGATGGAAGAGCGTGTTCGCGAAATTAAAGAAAAAATGGGTGAATTGCTATTTATTCCAGGACATCATTATCAAAAAGATGAAGTGGTGCAATTTTCAGATGCAGCAGGGGACTCACTGCAACTCGCGCAAGTTGCAGCGAATAATAAAGAGGCAAAATATATTGTGTTTTGTGGTGTGCACTTTATGGCAGAAACGGCAGATATGTTAACGACAGATGATCAAATTGTCATCTTACCAGATATGCGTGCCGGCTGTTCTATGGCAGATATGGCAGATATTGAACAAACAGAAAGAGCGTGGAAAGAGCTCGCGAAATTATTTGGGGATACGATGATTCCATTAACGTATGTAAATTCAACAGCTGCAATCAAAGCGTTTTGTGGTCGTAATGGAGGGGCAACAGTAACCTCTTCTAATGCAAAACAAATGGTGTCTTGGGCGTTTACACAAAAAGAGCGTCTCGTCTTTTTACCAGACCAACATTTAGGAAGAAATACAGCGTATGATTTAGGTATTCCGTTAGAAAAAATGGCAGTGTGGAACCCGCATACAGATTCATTAGAGTACGATGGAGATATAGAAGAAATTCAAGTGATTTTATGGAAAGGCCATTGTTCTGTTCATCAAAACTTCACTGTGAAAAATATTGAAAATGTGCGAAAAAATCATCCGGATATGAATATTATTGTTCACCCTGAATGTTGTTATGAAGTGGTTGCTGCTTCTGATTATGCAGGATCAACGAAATATATTATTGATATGATTGAAGCAGCTCCGGCGGGAAGTAAGTGGGCGATTGGTACAGAGATGAATTTAGTGAACCGAATTATTCAGCAACATCCAGATAAAGAAATTATTTCGCTAAATCCGTTTATGTGTCCTTGCTTAACGATGAACCGAATTGACTTACCTCACCTGTTATGGGCACTTGAGAACATAGAAAGAGGAGAACAAATTAACGTTATTCGTGTAGAGAAACAAGTAACAGAAGAGGCAGTTCTTGCATTAAATCGTATGTTAGAGCGCGTTTAAAGCAGCGGGATTTCCGTTGCTTTTTTTCGTACATATAATCATAACAAGGATGAAATAGGCATACATTGTGTTGAGGAAATCATTGCGGTTTTTCTATGCTTATTCCACTTCGAATCATATTGAAAATAGAAGAAGTGATAAAAGTAAAAGAAGTTAATGTTGTTTAGAAAGTGTTACTTCAAAGTGTTTTTACTTATAGATAAGTTATACAGGAGGGGGAAAATTTGAAAATTCATATCGTGCAAAAAGGGGAGACCCTTTGGAAAATTGCAAAAAAGTACGGAGTGGATTTTGAAACGCTAAAAAAAACAAATACACAGCTTAGCAATCCAGACCTAATTATGCCAGGGATGAAAATTAAAGTGCCATCTCATAGCGTTCATGTGAAACAACAAACTGGATCGGGTTCAGCGCCCCCGAAACAATATGTAAAAGAGGTGCAGCAAAAAGAGTTTGCATCAACACCAACGCCACTTGGAATAGAAGATGAAGATGAGATCACGTATCAATCAACACCTATTACACAACAACCAGCTATGCAACAAACGCAAAAAGAAATGCAGATAAAACCGCAAAAGGAAATACAGGTGAAGCCGCAAAAGGAAGTGCAAGTGAAGCCACAAAAAGAAGTGCAAAAAGAAATTCCGATTCAAAAAGAGAAGCCAGTTGAAAAGCCGCCTGTCATTCAAAAACCACCTGTTGTAGAGAAAGTAGAAAAACTAAAACCTACTACGAAAGAAAACACTAAATTTTCTATCAATGTGTTACCACAGCCACCGCAACCACCAATTAAAGCGAAAAAAGAATATAAAATTTCAGATGTAATAAAAAAGGGAAGCGAGTTAATTGCTCCTCAAATTAATAAAATGAAACCTAACAATGTCATTTCTCCGCAAACGAAAAAAGACAATATAGGAAACATAGTGTCACCGCAAGTGAAGAAAGAGAATGTAGGGAATATAGTGTCGCCGCAAGTGAAAAAAGAAAATGTAGGGAATATAGTGTCGCCGCAAGTGAAGAAAGA